>NZ_FNYT01000023.1 GCF_900109135.1 Trichococcus ilyis
GCGATGGATGCAGCGATTGGGGACGCGGCCCTGGCCCACGTAATATCTACTCTGGCGGTGCCGTCTGACTTCTTTTGAAATGGAGGTCGGGTCTTTGTCCAGGGAGCGGGCTATGGTGCGGAAGGAGTGGCGTTTTTCAAGTGAGTGTTGAATGGCGTAACGATCTTCAAGGGTTAAATGTTTCTGTGTTGTCATAGGTGAACACTTCCTTCTTTTTGTAAGTGAGGAAGCAAAACATTATCCACCTTGAATTATAGGCTGTTTGCAGGAGTGAATTCCACTCCCAGCTTTGCAGAAGTTAATTCCGTATTTTGAACCAGTCAACTGGAATTTAGTTTTTCAAATAACAGAAATTGGAAATTTAGATTATTTTCAGAAAAAGACTTGCCTAACTCACTGCGATTGTGTATAATATATTGGTACGGCATTCATGGTTATGAATAAAGTATTGGGGACCGTTCATTCGGGAACCGCAGCTAAGAGACGAGAGGTTGCGATACACCCGGTCGCTTTGTCACGGCGGGTGTGCCGGGGAATTTTCGTGGAGCTAGTCTTATGAATTACATCTGACGAAGGAGGGAACAACATGGCAAAACAAAAAATACGTATTCGTTTAAAGGCATATGAACACCGTGCTCTTGATCAATCAGCGGATAAAATCGTGGAAACAGCAAAAAGAACGGGAGCTACCGTTTCAGGTCCGATTCCATTGCCGACTGAAAGACAACTTTACACAGTGATCCGTGCTACTCACAAGTACAAAGATTCTCGTGAGCAGTTCGAAATGCTTACACACAAACGTCTTATCGACATCATCAACCCAACAACAAAAACTGTTGACGCTTTGATGAAGCTTGATTTACCAAGCGGCGTAGACATCGAAATCAAACTATAATCAAAACCAAATCATA
The DNA here is from genome assembly GCF_900109135.1 of Trichococcus ilyis. Lineage (GTDB taxonomy): Bacteria > Bacillota > Bacilli > Lactobacillales > Aerococcaceae > Trichococcus > Trichococcus ilyis. Next base: position 912 of record NZ_FNYT01000023.1, read on the forward strand.
TAAAAAACAAACGGAGGTGTTACCATGACCAAAGGAATCTTAGGCAAAAAAGTAGGAATGACTCAATTCTTTACTGCAAACGGTGAGTTAGTACCAGTTACAGTTATCGAAGCTACTCCAAACGTTGTTTTGCAAGTCAAAACAAACGAAACAGACGGCTACGAAGCGGTACAACTAGGCTACCAAGAAATGCGTGAAGTATTGTCAAACAAACCTGCTAAGGGTCATGCAGCAAAAGCAAAAACTGCTCCTAAGCGCTTCATTCGTGAATTTAACAATGTTGAGCTGGGAGAATACGAAGTAGGAAAAGAAATCAAAGTTGATATCTTTGAAGCAGGCGACATTGTTGATGTCACTGGTACCACTAAAGGACATGGTTTCCAAGGCGTAATCAAACGTCACGGACAAAGCCGCGGACCAATGGCCCACGGTTCACGTTACCACCGTCGTCCTGGTTCAATGGGTGCTGCTTCATTCCCATCCCGCGTATTCAAAGGCAAAAAATTAGCAGGACGTATGGGTAACGATCGCGTTACTATCCAAAACCTTGAGATCGTTATGGTTGACGTTGAGAAAAACGTAATCCTGATCAAAGGTAATGTACCTGGTTCTAAAAAATCATTGATCGAAATCAAAACAGCTCGTAAAGCTGTCAAAAAATAAGAAAATAAGAGAGGAGGAACGAGAATAATGCCAAACGTAGCCTTATTTAAACAAGATGGAACACAAAACGGTGAAGTGACTTTGAATGAAGAAATCTTTGGAATCGAGCCAAACGAAAACGTTGTTTACGATGCAATCATCATGCAACGCGCTTCATTGAGACAAGGAACTCACGCAGTAAAAAATCGTAGCGCTGTTAGCGGCGGTGGCCGTAAACCATGGCGTCAAAAAGGAACAGGCCGTGCACGCCAAGGTTCAATCCGTTCACCACAATGGGTTGGCGGCGGAGTTGTCTTTGGACCAACACCTCGTTCTTACAGCTATAAATTAAACAAAAAAGTTCGTCGTTTAGCTATCAAATCAGTTCTTTCATCTAAAGTGGCTGAAGGAAACTTGATCGTAGTCGAAACATTGAACTTCGATGCACCAAAAACAAAAGAATTTGCGAATGTGTTGAAAAACCTTAACGTTGATACGAAAGTATTGGTTGTTGTAGAAAACGACAACGATTTTGCAGCATTATCAGCACGTAACCTTCCTGGCGTAACAGTTGTTAACGAAACAGGAATCAACGTATTGGATGTTGTTTCAAACAACAAACTAGTCTTGACACAAGCTGCTCTTTCTAAGGTAGAGGAGGCTCTTCAATAATGGAAGCAACAGACGTTATCAAACGCCCAATCATCACGGAAGCTTCTATGCTTGCAATGGATGACAAAAAATATACCTTTGAAGTGGATGTTCGCGCTAATAAAACTTTAGTCAAACAATCTGTAGAAGCATTGTTCGGCGTAGAAGTCAAAAACGTAAACATCATGAATGTGCGCGGCAAACTAAAACGTATGGGCAAATACAAAGGCTATACAAGAAAACGCCGCAAAGCGATCATCACTTTAACTGAAAATTCTAAAACAATCGAATTATTCGAAAATTAATCCATTGAAATAATCAAATAGGAGGGAAAAAAACGTGGCGATTAAGAAATACAAACCTACCACAAACGGCCGTCGTAATATGACTGGTTCAGATTTCGCAGAGATCACAAAAACAACGCCTGAGAAATCATTGATCGAACCAATCAAAAGAAAAGCCGGTCGTAACAACCAAGGTAAAATTACCGTTCGTCATCAAGCGGGTGGACACAAACGTGCTTACCGTGTGATCGACTTCAAACGTAATAAAGACGGAGTTATTGGTATCGTCAAAGCAGTTGAGTACGATCCAAACCGCACAGCAAACATCGCATTGATCCAATATGTCGATGGAATCAAAACTTACATCATTGCCCCTAAAGGCATCGAAGTAGGCCAACAAATCGAATCTGGAGTAGGGGCTGACATCAAAGTCGGTAACGCATTGCCATTGGCAAACATCCCAGTCGGTACTGTTATCCACAACATCGAAACTAAACCAGGCAAAGGCGGCCAATTGATCCGTTCAGCTGGTACAAGCGCTCAAGTACTTGGTCAAGAAGGTAAATACACTTTGGTTCGTTTGAACTCAAGCGAAGTACGTATGATCCTTTCGACTTGCCGTGCTACAATCGGTTCAGTTGGTAACGAACAACACGAATTGATCAACATCGGTAAAGCCGGACGCAGCCGTTGGATGGGTAAACGCCCTACAGTCCGCGGTTCTGTAATGAACCCTAACGATCACCCACACGGTGGTGGTGAAGGTAAAGCTCCAATCGGACGCAAAGCGCCAGTTACTCCTTGGGGTAAACCTGCTCTTGGACTTAAGACTCGCAACAAGAAAGCTAAGTCAAGCAAGCTGATCGTTCGTGGACGCAAAAAATAATTATCACAACAATAATTAAGAGAAGCAACACATAATCGAAAGGAGGCTTCACCATGGGTCGTAGTTTGAAAAAAGGACCTTTTGTCGATGAGCATTTGGTTAAGAAAGTAGAAGCTGCATTAGCTAGCGAAAAGAAACAAGTCATCAAAACTTGGTCTCGCCGTTCTACAATTTTCCCGCAATTCATCGGTCAAACAATTGCAGTATATGATGGAAGAAAACACGTTCCAGTTTACATTCAAGAAGACATGGTAGGACACAAACTAGGAGAATTCGCTCCTACAAGAACATACCGTGGACATGCGGCAGACGACAAAAAGACAGGTCGCCGTTAATTACGAGGGGAGGAAATAACATGCCAGAACAAATCACAGAAGCAAAAGCATCTGCAAAAACTGTTCGCATTGCCGCTCGTAAGGTTCGTTTAGTAGTGGATCTTATCAGAGGCAAGAGCATCGGAGAAGCAATCTCCATTCTGAAATTCACACCGCGTGGCGCTTCGCCCGTTGTAGAAAAAGTGTTGATGTCAGCAATTGCCAATGCAGAACATAATTATGATTTAGATATTGAAAACTTGGTAGTAAGCGAAGCTTATGTTAACGAAGGACCAACGATGAAACGTTTCCGTCCACGTGCAAAAGGATCAGCTTCACCAATCATGAAACGTACTAGCCACATCACAATCGTGGTATCAGAAAAGAAGGAGGGATAATCTGTGGGTCAAAAAGTACATCCATTAGGATTGCGTGTCGGCATCATCCGTGACTGGGATGCTAAATGGTACGCAGAAAAAGATTTCGCAGCTTTCTTACATGAAGATTTGCGCATCCGTAAATACATCGAAAAGAACCTAAGCGAAGCTTCTGTTTCTAAAATTGAAATTGAACGTGCTGCTAACCGCGTGAACGTCTCCATTCATACTGCAAAACCTGGTATGGTTATCGGTAAAGGCGGTTCTGAAGTAGAAAAAACTCGTAAAGAGTTGAATGAATTAACTGGTAAAAAAGTACACATCAACATCGTGGAAATCAAAAAACCAGATTTGGATGCTAAATTGGTCGGCGAAGGCATCGCTAAACAGTTGGAAAACCGTGTAGCTTTCCGTCGCGCTCAAAAACAAGCAATCCAACGCACAATGAGATCTGGCGCTAAAGGGATCAAAACGCAAGTTTCTGGTCGTTTGAACGGTGCAGATATCGCTCGTGCAGAATCTTATTCTGAAGGAACTGTTCCATTGCACACTTTGCGTGCCGATATCGACTACGCATGGGAAGAAGCAGATACAACTTATGGTAAATTGGGCGTTAAAGTTTGGATTTACCGTGGTGAAGTTTTGCCAGCAAGAAAAACAACTGAGAAAGGAGGGAAATAACCAATGTTAGTACCTAAACGTGTAAAACACCGTCGTGAGTTCCGTGGAAAAATGCGCGGAGAAGCTAAAGGCGGAAAAGAAGTCGTATTTGGCGAATTTGGTTTGCAAGCAGTGGACTCTCACTGGATCACAAACCGTCAAATCGAAGCAGCTCGTATCGCTATGACTCGTTACATGAAACGTGGCGGGAAAGTTTGGATCAAAATCTTCCCTCACAAATCATATACATCCAAAGCTATCGGAGTTCGTATGGGTTCCGGTAAAGGGGCACCTGAAGGTTGGGTATCTCCAGTTAAACGCGGCAAGATCATGTTCGAAGTAGCAGGCGTCCCTGAAGAAGTGGCACGCGAAGCTCTACGCCTTGCATCACACAAATTGCCAGTTAAAACAAAAATTGTAAAACGTAAAGAAATTGGTGGTGAATCGAATGAAGGCTAATGAACTTAAAGAGTTATCCACTGCTGAAATGATTGAAAAAGAAAAACAATTCAAAGATGAATTATTCAATCTACGATTCCAACTTGCAACCGGACAGTTAGAAAATACTGCCCGCTTGAAAGAAGTACGCAAATCAATTGCACGTATTAAAACTGTATTGCGACAACAAGAATTGCAAAAATAGTAGATCAGCAAAGGAGGTCACAACGAAATGACTGAACAACGTAACCAACGTAAAGTCTACCAAGGCCGTGTTGTTTCCGATAAAATGGATAAAACGATTGTTGTAGAAGTATCTACATACAAAACACATCCTACTTACGGTAAACGCGTTAAGTACTCTAAAAAGTACAAAGCACATGATGAAAACAACCAAGCAAAAATGGGTGATGTAGTCAGAATTATGGAAACTCGTCCATTATCTGCTACTAAAAACTTCCGCTTGCTTGAAGTTGTCGAAGAATCAGTAATCATCTAAAGAAAATAATATTTCTATATCCGGAAGGAGGATACTGAAGTGATACAAACAGAAACTCGCTTAAAAGTCGCTGACAATTCAGGCGCTAAAGAAGTGCTTACTATTAAAGTATTAGGTGGTTCAAACCGCAAATTCGCAGGAATTGGTGATACAATCGTCTGCACAGTAAAACAAGCTACACCCGGTGGTGTTGTCAAAAAAGGTGATGTTGTTAAAGCTGTTATCGTTCGTACGAAACACGGCGCACACCGTAAAGATGGTTCTTACATCAAATTTGACGAAAATGCTTGTGTAATCATTCGTGACGACAAGAGCCCACGTGGAACACGTATCTTTGGACCAGTTGCACGTGAATTGCGTGATAACAACTACATGAAGATCGTTTCCCTAGCTCCAGAAGTATTGTAATCAACTGTCATAAATGAAGGAGGTGCAACAACGCATGCACGTAAAAACTGGTGATAAAGTTAAAGTCATTACTGGAAAAGATAAAGGAAAAGAAGGAGTCATCCTTAAAACTTTCCCTAAAAAAGATCGTGTTATTGTCGAAGGCATTAATATTGTCAAGAAACATCGCAAAGCTTCCCAAACAAACCCAACAGGCGGAATCCTTGAGGAAGCAGCACCTATCCATGTTTCTAACGTTATGTTAATTGATGCTAAAACTGGCGAACCTACTCGCGTAGGCTCTAAAGTCGTAGATGGCAAAAAAGTCCGTGTTTCCAAAAAAACCGGCGAAATCATTGATTAATTATTAGAGAAAGGAGGATATTCTAAATGAACCGTTTAAAAGAAAAATATACAAAAGAAATCGTTCCATCATTGATGGAAAAATTTGAATACAGCTCAATCATGCAAGCACCTAAGATCGAAAAGATCGTTATCAACATGGGTGTGGGTGATGCTGTGTCAAACACAAAAAACCTGGACAAAGCAGTTGAGGAACTAACTCTGATCTCTGGTCAAAAGCCAGTCATTACGTTAGCTAAAAAATCAATCGCTGCATTCCGTTTGCGTGAAGGTATGCCTATCGGTACTAAAGTTACTTTACGTGGCGAAAGAATGTACGACTTCTTGGATAAACTAGTAACAGTTTCATTGCCACGTGTACGTGACTTCCGTGGGATCAGCAAAAAATCTTTTGATGGTCGTGGAAACTATACTTTAGGTATCAAAGAACAATTGATTTTCCCAGAAGTTGACTATGATAGAGTCGACAAAGTACGTGGTATGGATATCGTTATCGTAACTACTGCTAACACTGACGAAGAATCAAGAGAATTATTGACTCAACTTGGAATGCCATTCCAAAAATAAGCTAAGGAGGCGAATAATAAGTGGCTAAAAAATCCATGATTGCTAAAAACAAACGTCCCGCAAAGCATTCTACTCAAGCTTACTCTCGTTGTGAACGTTGCGGACGTCCACATTCAGTTTATCGCAAATTCAAACTTTGCCGTATTTGCTTCCGTGAACTTGCCTATAAAGGACAAATTCCCGGCGTGAAAAAGGCTAGCTGGTAATTTAACCATACTCGCAAAAGGAGGTATAATGTAAATGGTCATGACAGATCCAATCGCAGATTTCTTAACTCGTATTCGTAATGCCAACATGGTACGTCACGAATCTTTGGAAGTCCCTGCATCAAAAACAAAACTAGAGATCGCGAACATTCTTAAAGCTGAAGGTTTCATCAAAAACTTTGAATACACTTCAGACGACAAACAAGGTGTTATCCGCGTATTCTTGAAATACGGTCCAAACAACGAACGCGTTATCACTGGTCTGAAACGTATTTCTAAACCAGGTTTGCGTGTATACGCTAAAACTGGCGATATCCCTAAAGTATTGAACGGTTTAGGAATCGCAATCGTGTCTACTTCTGAAGGTGTTATCACTGACAAAGAAGCAAGAGCTAAAAACGTCGGCGGCGAAGTATTAGCTTACGTTTGGTAATTTTCAAAAAATAAGAGAAAATAAAGGAGGTGCAGCCCTGTGAGTCGTATTGGTAATAAACTAATCGAAATCCCAGCTGGCGTAACCGTTACTCAACAAGGTAACACTGTTACAGTCAAAGGCCCTAAAGGCGAATTGACAAGCACATTTAATGACATGATCGGTATCAACATCGATGGAAACACTGTTACTTTCACTCGTCCTAACGAAGAAAAATTCACTAAATCCATTCACGGTACTACACGCGCGTTGTTCAACAATATGGTCGTAGGCGTATCTGAAGGTTTTGCGAAAGAATTGGAGTTAGTAGGGGTTGGGTACCGTGCGCAATTGCAAGGAAACAAACTTGTATTGAACGTCGGATATTCTCATCCAGTTGAATTCACACCTGAAGCCGGTATCGAAGTGGAAGTTCCATCAAACACTAAGATCATCGTTAAAGGTTACGATAAAGCTAAGGTTGGCGCTTTGGCAGCCAACATCCGTGGCGTACGTCCACCAGAGCCTTACAAAGGTAAAGGGATCAAATACGTTAACGAAATCATCCGTCGTAAAGAAGGTAAGACTGGTAAATAATAGTCCGCTATTTTTACTGTCTGCCTGAACGAACGACAAAATAAAATAAAAATAAAGAGGTGACAATTGTGATTACTAAACCAGATAAAAACAAAGTGCGCCAAGCTAGACACGCACGTGTAAGAAGAAAAATCTCTGGTACTGCTGAGTGCCCACGCTTGAACGTTTTCCGTTCCAACAAAAACATCTACGCGCAATTAATTGATGACGTAGCGGGTGTGACGCTAGCAAGTGCCTCTACAAAAGAATCAGAAATCGCAAAAGGTACTAAAACTGAAGCTGCTGCTGCAGTTGGAAAACTGATTGCTGAACGTGCTACTGCAAAAGGAATTAAAGAAGTAGTCTTTGACCGTGGTGGCTATCTGTACCATGGCCGTGTGCAAGCTTTAGCTGAAGCTGCCCGCGAAAATGGACTAGATTTCTAAGAAAAGGAGGATAACCACACATGGTTTATGTTGACCCAGCTCATATTGAATTAGAAGATCGCGTAGTTGCAATCAATCGTGTAACAAAAGTTGTTAAAGGTGGACGTCGTCTGCGTTTTGCTGCTTTAGTTGTTGTAGGAGACAGAAACGGACGTGTAGGCTTCGGTACTGGTAAAGCAGCCGAGGTTCCAGAAGCGATTCGTAAAGCTATCGAAAGTGCTAAAAAGAACCTGATCGAAGTACCAATGACTGAATCTACAATTCCTCACCAAGTTATCGGAACTTTCTGTGGCGGTAACGTAATGTTGAAACCTGCTAAATCCGGTTCCGGAGTATCTGCAGGCGGACCAGTCCGTGCCGTTGTGGAATTAGCGGGTATCGCTGATATCACAAGCAAATCTCTTGGTTCGAACACACCTATCAACATGGTACGTGCTACAATCGAAGGTTTGAAACAATTGAAAAATGTTGACGATGTTGCGAAATTGCGCGGCAAGTCGGTTGAAGAACTATTAGGATAAGGAGGACCACATAATGGCAGAAGTAAAGATCACTTTAACACGCAGCTTGATTGGACGTCCTCAAAACCAAAAAGATACTTGCAAAGCTTTGGGATTGTCCAAAATCGGCAAAACTGTTGTGAAACCAGCTAACCCAGCTATCTTGGGCATGATCAACACAGTTAGCCACTTAGTAACAACTGAAGAAGTTAAATAATAAATATCAGATTGAAGGAGGTGCCAAGTTACTATGAAACTTCATGAATTAAAACCAGCTGAAGGCTCACGTAAAGAGCGTAACCGTGTAGGTCGCGGATCTTCATCCGGTAATGGTAAAACATCCGGTCGTGGACACAAAGGTCAAAAAGCCCGTTCAGGCGGCGGCGTAAGACTTGGATTCGAGGGTGGACAAACTCCATTGTTCCGTCGCGTTCCAAAACGTGGATTCACGAACATCAACCGCAAAGAGTATGCTGTTGTCAACTTAGAAACATTGAACCGTTTCGAAGAAGGAACAGAAGTTACTCCAGCTTTATTAGTTGAAACTGGTATTGTCAGAGATGAAAAATCAGGCATCAAAGTTTTGGGCAACGGAAGCGTTGAGAAAAAACTGACAGTCAAAGCTAATAAATTCTCCGCAGCAGCACAAAAAGCTATCGAAGCTGCAGGTGGGACTGTAGAGGTGATCTAATGTTTGCTCTTCTGAAAAATGCATTTCAGGCGAAGGACATTAGAAATAGAATCTTCTTTACTCTAGGTATGCTGATTGTGTTCCGTCTCGGAACACATATTACTGTACCAGGTGTTGATGCGGGTGCCATCACAAACTTGGCATCGACAGGCTTATTCAGCCTGTTGAACACATTCGGAGGTGGAGCACTGAGTCAGTATTCCATTTTCGCAATGGGTGTTTCGCCATACATCACTTCTTCTATTGTTGTTCAATTGTTACAAATGGACATTGTTCCCAAATTTGTGGAATGGTCCAAACAGGGTGAAGTAGGTAGAAGAAAGTTAAACCAAGTAACAAGGTACTTAACAGTCATTTTAGCATTTGTACAATCCGTCGGTGTTTCTATCGGTTTCAACCAATTATCCAATTTGGGTTTGGTCAACGATCCGGGCATGACGACCTATATGATCATCGCTTTGGTGATGACGGCAGGTTCCATGCTGGTTGTTTTTATCGGAGAATCGATTTCAATGCACGGTATCGGAAACGGAACGTCGTTGATCATCTTCTCAGGTATCATCGCAAGAATCCCTACAGATCTTTACTCCTACTACAATGAACGTTTTGTTGATGCAGGATCCGATTTGATGAACAATATCTTGTTCTCGGTTGCGCTGTTGGCAGCGATATTGTTGGTGGTCACACTCGTTGTGTACGTTCAACAAGCCGAACGTAAAATCCCGATTCAATATTCCAAGCGTGCTTCCGGATCTAATCAATCCGCGCATCTGCCCTTAAAAATAAATTCAGCCGGAGTCATTCCGGTAATCTTTGCCAGTTCTTTCATGATGACGCCGCAAACGATCCTCGGATTCTTTGCGACTAATTACAGCGAAGCAAACTGGTATCAAATTTTATCAACCATCTTTAATTACCGTGAGCCCATCGGTGCAACAATCTATACGGTATTGATCATTGTCTTCACTTACTTCTATGCCTTCATTCAGATCAACCCTGAAAAGATGGCGGAGAACTTGCAGAAGCAAGGCGGCTATATTCCAAGTGTACGTCCGGGTAAGGGGACAGAAGATTATATTTCCGGCATGATTATGCGCTTAAGTACGGTCGGTGCGCTATTTCTTGGACTGATTGCGCTATTGCCAATCGTTGCCTCTGGTTTGTGGGATTTGCCGAGCTCGCTCGCCCTGGGCGGAACGAGTCTCTTGATTGTAGTCGGTACTGCACTGGAAACGGCGAGACAAATCGAAGGTCGAATGGTCAAACGTAATTACCAAGGATTTATTCAATAGTAAGTTTGTGGGGGGGAAAGAGATTTCCTCGTCACATATTCTTACATCTTTAGGAGGCAGTAAAATGATGAACCTAATTATTATGGGTCTTCCCGGTGCTGGAAAAGGAACACAGGCTGAAAAGATCATCGCGAAATACAATATTCCGCATATCTCTACAGGGGACATGTTCCGAGCTGCCATGAAAAATGAGACAGCCTTGGGCCTGGAAGCAAAATCATATATGGATAAAGGCGAACTTGTTCCAGATGAAGTGACGAACGGAATCGTTAAAGAGAGATTAGCAGAATCTGATACTGAAAAAGGCTTTTTGTTGGATGGTTTTCCAAGAACCCTCGTACAAGCAAAAGCGCTGGAAGCTATCATGAACGAACTCGACAAAAAAATCGATGCTGTTATTAACATTGATGTGAACCCTGAAGTTTTGATGCAACGTCTGACGGGTAGAATCATTTGCCGCTCTTGCGGAGCGACTTACCACAAAACAAACAATCCTCCGAAAGTGGAAGGAACGTGCGATCGTTGTGGCGGACACGAATTCTATCAACGCGAAGATGATAAGCCTGAAACCGTAGAAAATCGCATTCAGATTAATCTTGAACAGTCTCAACCAATCATTGCATTTTACAGCGAAAAAGGATTGCTACATAACGTTGATGGCGAAATCGGCATCGACAATGTATTCACCGAAATCCAAAAGATTATAGAATAGTCGCAAATGTCATTTGAAGTTAATCGAAATTTTCTTTTCAATCGATACTTGCTATGGTATAATCTAGCAGTTAGAGTAAAAATTGCCAAGACATGAGATTAATCAGCTCAACAGAATGTTAGGAGGTTAGCAGGCGTGGCGAAAGACGATGTCATTGAGATTGAAGGAGTAGTCGTTGAAACTTTGCCCAATGCAATGTTTAAAGTCGAACTTGAAAATGGTCACATAGTATTAGCACACGTATCTGGTAAAATTAGAATGCATTACATCCGCATTTTGCCAGGCGATAAAGTTACGGTAGAATTATCTCCGTACGATCTTACTCGTGGACGCATTACTTACCGCTTTAAATAATTGCACTCCATCACTAAATAGGAGGGAATTTAAATGAAAGTAAGAGCATCAGTAAAACCCATTTGCGAAAAATGCAAAGTCATTCGCCGCAATGGTCGTGTTATGGTGATTTGCGAAAATCCCAAACACAAACAACGCCAAGGATAATAACAAGGAGGTGCCTATAAATGGCTCGTATCGCAGGAGTAGATATTCCGCGTGACAAACGTGTAGTTATTTCATTAACTTATATTTTTGGTATCGGTTTGAACACAGCTAAAAATGTTTTAGCAGCAGCTGAGGTTTCAGAAGATACTCGCGTTCGTGATTTAACGAATGATGAATTGGACCGTATCCGTATTGAAGTGGATAAATTGAAGGTCGAAGGGGATCTTCGTCGTGAAGTGAACTTGAACATTAAACGATTGATCGAAATCGGTTCTTACAGAGGATTGCGTCACCGTCGTGGTTTGCCTGTTCGCGGACAAAACACTAAGAACAACGCTCGTACTCGTAAAGGCCCGGCTAAAGCAATCGCTGGTAAGAAAAAATAATAATTAAGTGAAGGAGGTCAAAACTTCATGGCTAAAAAAGTAGCTCGCAAACGTCGTGTGAAAAAGAATGTTGAAGCAGGTGTAGCACATATCCGTTCTACATTCAACAATACTATTGTTATGATTACAGATGTACATGGAAATGCTATTTCATGGTCGTCAGCAGGTTCATTAGGATTCAGAGGTTCTCGTAAATCTACTCCTTATGCTGCACAAATGGCTGCAGAAGCAGCAGCTAAAGTTTCTATGGAACATGGCATGAAAACAGTGGAAGTCGCTGTTAAAGGTCCTGGTTCAGGACGTGAAGCTGCCATTCGTTCATTACAAGCAGCAGGTTTGGAAGTTACCGCGATCCGCGATGTAACACCTATTCCTCACAATGGATGCCGTCCACCAAAACGTCGTCGTGTTTAATTGAGAATTGTACTGATATGTAACGAAACGCAATGGACTCACTAACATGAACTTAACGTTTTGAAAGGGGTAAATTGATAAATGATCGAAATTGAAAAACCAAGAATTGAAACGATTGAGATCAGCGAAGATGCCAAATTCGGCAAATTCGTTGTAGAACCACTAGAACGCGGTTATGGAACAACACTTGGTAACTCATTACGTCGAATTCTATTATCTTCACTTCCTGGTACAGCTGTAACAACTATCCAAATCGATGGTGTTCTACACGAATTTTCAACGATTGATGGTGTTGTCGAGGATGTTACCCAAATCATTCTGAACATCAAAAAATTAGCTTTGAAATTGTATACGGACGAAGACAAAACAATCGAGATTGACGTAAAAGGTCCAGCAGTCGTGACTGCAGCGGACATTACCCATGACAGCGATGTGGAAATCTTAAACCCTGATTTATATATATGTACAGTTTCAGAGGGAGCACAATTTCATGTCCGCTTGGATGTAAAAAATGGCCGTGGTTATGTTCGTTCCGAATATAACAAAACGGAAGATATGCCGATCGGTGTTTTGCCAGTCGACTCCATTTATACTCCGATCAGCAAAGTAAATTATCAAGTTGAAAACACTCGTATCGGACAAAAAAATATTTATGATAAATTGACGTTGGATGTCTGGACAGATGGTTCCATCAGCCCGGAAGAAGCAGTCAGCTTGGCTGCCAAAATCCTTACCGAACATCTGAATATTTTTGTTAATCTGACCGATGAAGCCCGCAAGGCCGAGATAATGGTTGAAAAAGAAGAAACACATAAAGAAAAAATGCTGGAAATGACTATTGAAGAATTGGATTTATCCGTACGTTCTTATAACTGTTTGAAACGCGCAGGCATCAACACAGTCCAAGAATTGACAGACAAGTCTGAAGCAGAGATGATCAAAGTACGTAATCTGGGACGCAAATCACTTGAAGAAGTGAAGAATAAGCTGAATGATCTTAATCTAGGCTTACGTCAAGACGATTAGTACCGTAGCAAAGGAGGAAAACCTAGGATGGCTTACCGTAAATTAGGACGTACTAGCTCTCAAAGAAAAGCAATGCTTCGTGATTTAACAACTGATTTAATCATCAACGAACGCATCGTTACAACTGAAGCTCGTGCTAAAGAAATTCGTTCAACTACTGAAAAAATGATTACTTTAGGCAAACGTGGTGACTTGGCGGCTCGTCGTTTAGCAGCACAATTCGTTCGTAACGAAGTTGCAGACGTTCGCGAAGAAGACGACAAGATCGTTGTCGAAACTGCATTGCAAAAACTATTCAATGATATCGCACCTCGCTATGCAGAACGTCAAGGCGGATACACACGTATCTTGAAGACTGAACCTCGTCGTGGCGATGCTGCACAAATGGTTATCATTGAATTGGTATAATTCAATCGCATAAAGATGAAACGTTCACTTTTAGATGGAATAGAGTGTTATGATTATGGAACGCGTTCAGCCTTCCTAGTCTAGCTCAAGCTTCTTCCGAAGATCGCATGATCTTCGGAGGGGCATTATTCATCCAAGAAGTGCTTTTTTTATCAAAAGAAACTAGAAAATGCCTTTATATTTTCTAGTTTCTTTTGATACATAAATAAAAGCGTTTTATTTTTGCGCCGTGTCAAGACAGTGGATGAAAAATACGGGAGAGTAGTTTATACTTACTAAAGTAGACATTCCCTCTCCGTGTTTTTCATCTTTTTTTATCCTCGCGCACTTGTGGGAGCAACGACGATGGGATACGGGTACAGAGATTCATAAAAGAGAAAGTAGGACAGCCATCATGAATGACATTATTGAGTTGCGCAATGTGACTTTTTCCTATACAGAGGAAGATGCAAGGCCCGCATTGAACAACGTTTCGTTGACGATCCAACAGGGTGAATGGATCGCCATCATCGGGCCCAACGGATCAGGCAAGTCAACCTTGGCCAAAACGATCAACGGACTGATCGAAGCGAATGCCGGCGAAGTGATCATCGAGGGAATCCCCTTGAATGCGGAAACGGTCTGGGACGTCCGCAAAAAGATCGGCATGGTTTTCCAGAATCCCGACAACCAGTTTGTCGGTTCGACCGTGCAGGATGACGTGGCTTTCGGCCTGGAGAATGTCGGCATTCCGCGCGAGGAAATGGTGAAGCGCGTGGCCGATGCGGTAGCGGCAGTGAACATGGCCAACTTCATGGACAAGGAACCGGCACGCCTTTCGGGCGGTCAAAAACAACGGGTTGCGATTGCTGGGATCGTGGCTTTGTCCCCGGAAATCATCATCCTTGACGAAGCAACGACCATGCTGGATCCGGAAGGGCGTCATGAAGTCATCGAGACCATCCAGGAAATCAAAGAAAAGGAAAATCTGACGGTTATCTCGATCACGCACGACATCGACGAAGCCGCCAAAGCGAACCGCATTTTTGTGATGGAAGCCGGGCAGCTGAAACGGATCGGCACACCGGAAGAGATATTCAGCTTGGGCAAGGAGATCATTGACATCGGCTTGGATATCCCGTTTCCGGAAAAGCTGAAATACCAATTGAAGAGACAAGGGCTGGAAGTTCCGGAAGCCTATTTGACTGAGGAAGGGATGGTGAGTTGGTTATGGACATTACTTTCGAAAAAGTAGGCTATTCCTATTCTGCCGGTACGCCTTTCGAAAGCCGGGCCCTCTATGATGTGAACCTGAATATCCCGGACGGCAGCTACACCGCCTTGATCGGACATACCGGCAGCGGCAAGTCGACAGTCACGCAGCATCTGAATGCGCTGCTGAAACCAACGGAAGGCAGCGTGACAATCGGGGACCGCGTCATCACGAACAAATCGAACAACAAAAACCTGAAGGACCTGCGGAAAAAAGTCGGCATCGTCTTCCAGTTTCCGGAGTCGCAGCTGTTCGAGGAGACGATCGCGAAGGATATCGCTTTCGGGCCGATGAACTTCGGCGTCAGCGAAGCGGATGCGATGGTGATCGTAAGGCGCGTGCTGCCTTTGGTCGGCCTGGACGAAACCTTCATGGAGCGTTCCCCGTTCGACCTCTCAGGGGGGCAAATGCGGCGTGTAGCGATCGCGGGCGTATTGGCGATGGAACCGGAAGTGCTGGTTCTCGATGAACCGACAGCAGGATTGGATCCGGCCGGCAGACGCGAGATCATGAACATGTTTTACCAGCTCCATCTCGAAAAAGGCCTGACCATCGTATTGGTCACGCATCAGATGAATGATGTCGCCACCTATGCGGATCATGTGGTCATCCTCGAGAAGGGAACGGTCGTCAAGATGGGCAACCCGGCCGAAATCTTCCGCGATGCCGAGTGGCTGCAAGAGAAGCAGTTGGGTTTGCCGGATGCCTTGGCTTTCCTGGATCGACTAAGCAAAAAGACCGGCGTCGATTTCGGCGGTGAAAGACCTTTGCGGACGGAACAGCTCGCGGCTGTCCTGATCGCGAAAATCAATGAAAACAAAGGCAACGGAAATGCCGTTAGGGAAGAGGGTGGCACCGATGTTGGATAAATTGCTGTTCGGCCGCTACATCCAAGGGGACTCGCTGATCCATCGGCTGGATCCCCGCGCCAAACTGATTGGCGCATTCTATTTCATCATCGTCATTTTTCTGGCCAATAACTGGCATACCTATCTGATCATGACGTTGTTCACCATCTTGTGCGTCATCCTGTCCGGCATCAAACTCTCGGTTTTTCTGAACGGCGTGAAGCCGCTGATCTGGCTGATACTGTTCACGGTATTGCTCCAGATCCTTTTCACAAGGGGCGGTGAGACCTACCTGGAACTGGGACCGATCAGCATCACTTCATTCGGGGTGATCAACGGCGCCTTCATCTTCATGCGCTTCGTCCTGATCATCTTCATTTCGACGTTGCTGACGCTGACGACGATGCCGCTGTCGTTGACCGATGCGATCGAAAAACTTTTGGGCCCGTTGAAACGCTTCAAGGTGCCGGTCCACGAGATTGCTTTGATGCTCTCGATTGCACTGCGGTTCGTGCCGACATTGATGGATGAAGCTTCAAAAATCATGAATGCGCAACGGGCGCGCGGCGTCGAGTTCGGCGAAGGCAATATCGTCAAGCAGATGAAGGCCGTGACACCGATTTTGGTACCGCTGTTCGTCAGTTCCTTCAACCGTGCCGACGAATTGGCCAATGCGATGGAAGCGCGCGGCTATCAGGGCGGTGAAGGCCGGACGAAATACCGCATCCTTGATTGGCAGAGACGCGATACGCTGAGCCTGCTGGCCTTTGTCGTGCTGACCGGGTTGCTGTTGTTCTTGCGGTCCTGAGCGCTCAGGCGTGCAATCTGAAGCTTTAGAACGAAACTGGGGGGCCGGGCAGCATTTCCGGCCCCTTTTAAAATAGGCAAAATTTCAACCATAGAAACCAGCCGGAACATCCAAATAAAGAAAGGGGCATACGCTACCCATGAGTGCACAACGATACAAATGCATCGTGCAATACGACGGAACGGGATATGTGGGCTATCAGGTCCAGCACAACGGCAACAGCGTCCAGACCGAAATCGAAAAGGCGCTGAAGAAAATGTCGAATGGGCAACTCATTCCGATCCATGCATCCGGCCGGACCGACTCGGGCGTCCACGCGCTCGGCCAGGTCATCCATTTCGACTATCCGGTCGCGATCAAGCCGGATCATCTGTTGCGGGCATTGAACAGTCTGTTGCCCGATGACGTCCTGATCAAATCCGTGGAGTTCGCAGCGGAAGATTTCCACTCGCGTTACCATGCATTGGGCAAAAAATACATTTACCGGGTCGATCTCGATCGCTTCCCGAACCCCTTCAAGCGGCTTTACACGACGCACCATCCTTACCGCTTCAATATGGAAAATCTGGAGCAGGCCATCAGGAAACTCGAAGGCGAACACGACTTCACCAGCTTCTGTTCGACCAAAACGGACAAAACCGATCTGGTGCGGACCGTCTACGAAGCCAGCGTCAGGAAGGACGAGGAGAACAACGAGCTGATCTTCACCTTCAGGGGCAATGGCTTTCTCTACAATATGATCCGCATTTTCGTCGGGACGCTGCTGCAGATCGCTGACGGCCTGAAAAAGGTTGAGGAAATCGACCGCCTCCTGGAAGCGAAGGACAGGCGCCAAGCCGGCCCGACCGCGCCTCCCCAAGGTCTGTATCTTGTGGAAGTATACTATGATGAAGAAAAATTGAGGAACGGACAGGAGTGAAAGGGATGTTTGAAAAGGAAAGAGCGGAAATCGACGCCATCGACCAGGAATTGGTGAAGCTGTTCGAACGCCGGATGGATGCCGTAACGGAAATCGCGCGGATCAAAAAAGAGCATCGGTTGCCGATCCTGGACCAATCCAGGGAGGACCGGGTGCTGGAGAAGGTGCGCAGGCTGACCGAGAACAAAGACTATGAGGACAGCATGGAAGACCTCTTCCGTTCCTTGATGACGATCACGAAGGCCTTCGAAACCAAACAGAACCAGGAATAGAAATGCTGAAAAAGCGGCTGCGGAAAAGATTTCGTCTTTTCCGCAGCCGCTTTTTGCGCTGAGGCAATGCATGTCGGCATCAGCTCCGGCCAAAGGGGCGCTCACCGAAGAAGACGCCCTGTGATCTGCATCAGCTCCGATGAGGCACTGTCCGCCGGAGCTGGAGACCCCCCTAATCAGTCCGAACTCCGGAGAAGCCGTCGTTCACCGGAGTTCGGCACCAGAAAACAGAGCCCCCGACGAATGAAGCTCGCCGGGGGGAACATATTTTGTTTTATCAGGCCTCGGTAGCGACCGCAGCCTTCGCGAATGCCTGGCGCAGATCGGCGATCAGGTCATCCGGATCTTCGATTCCCGTCGAGATGCGCAGCAGATCATCCGTCAGGCCATAGGATTCGCGGACATCAACCGGGATATCGGCGTGGGTTTGGGTGGTCGGGTAGGTGATCAGGCTCTCGACGCCGCCCAGGCTTTCGGCGAAAGTGAAGATGTTCAGTGCATCCAGGACAGCAGGGATGTAGGCTTTGTCATGCAGCGTGAAGCTGAGCATGCCGCCTTTGCCCGGATAGTGGACCGATTTGACCAGCGGCTCGGCTTCGAGATAGGTGACGATTGCTTGTGCATTCGTCTGATGCTGCTTCATGCGCAACGGCAGTGTCTTCAATCCGCGGACCAAAAGCCAACAGTCGAAGGCGTCCAAAGTGCCGCCTGCCGTGTTCAGCTGGAAAGCCAGTTGTTCGCCGAGCGCTGCGTCGTTCGTCACGACGGCACCCGCCAACAGGTCGTTGTGGCCGCCCAGGTACTTGGTGGCGCTGTGGACAACGATATCGGCGCCCAAATCCAGCGGGCGCTGCAAAAGAGGGGTGTAGAAGGTATTATCCACAATCACCAGCAGACCGTGTTTTTTCGCAGTCTCAGCCACAGCCGCGATATCCGTTTCTTTCATCAGCGGATTCGTCGGCGTTTCGATGTAGACAGCGGCCGTATTGTCCCGGATGGCAGCCGCGATGTCGATTGGGTCATCGACATAGGTGAAGGAATAGAAGCCTTTTTTCTCCATATCCTGGAAATAACGGAAGCTGCCGCCGTAAAGATCCCGGGAGGCGACAAAATGGCTGTTGGCCGGGAAAATGCTGAAGGCGAGCTGGATTGCGCTCATGCCGGAGCTTGTCGCGAACCCTTGCACGCCGTTCTCAAGCACTGCCAAGCCCTCCTGAAGGATATCCCTTGTCGGATTGGCGGTGCGGGTATAGTCGTAGCCGGTCGACTGGCCCAAGCCGGGATGTCCATAGGCTGTGGACAAATAGATCGGCGCGCTGACGGCCCCGGTGTGCGGATCTTTTCTGTTGCCCAATTGCGCAAGATAGCTTTGAATGTTGATATTGTCCATCATCGATTCCCCTTTATACGAAATGACATGCACTGCGGCATTATCATCTGTTTTTCATTTCAAGTTAATGTTATTGCCATGTTAGCATGGAGGATTGGAGTGGTCAATATCATTATGTATTTTTTGTCAGTAAAGATGCGACAAATAATCGATCAAGCGTGAACGGGATAACTTATCGGTGCTACTGGTCAAAGCCGGAAACTCGCGTATAATGGAAGTATCAGAACGAGTGAAGGAGAGTGGAAAAATGGTAACGTTCATCAAAGAACTGAAACGCATCCCACGCGGAGATGTGCCGGATTTTGTGGCCGCCGCGATGCCCCAATTCTATGAAGCGATCGCCTGCCCAAATGATGTGGTCCTGTCCGTGCAAGCCAGCATGGCGCATTATTCGACCCCAAAAAAGAATGTGGCAGCGGAAGAATATGAAGCTTTTGAAGTGACGCTGACGAAGAAAGGCGATTTCGTTGCGGTGGAAGATATCGTGAAGGATCCGGAAATCATTGCCGCATTCAAACCGTACAAAACTTCCGGAAAAGGCGCTTATCCGTTTGTGCCGGTCGAGGTCATCGAGCAATTATATTTATATCTGAAAAAATGATCAGGAAAGCCTTCGCTGCCGCAGCCGACGCGGCAGCGAAGGTTTTTTCCGTGCTCCGGCATTTGAAATATTTCTTCCGGAGCGATTGACATTTCTTTTGGGATATTGTATTATGTAAGACGGTATTGTTTGCCCCACGATGAGCCCCGGAAACTCAATTGGATCAAACAGACAGAGAAGAATATGGAGGAAACAAACGTGCGTACAACATACATGGCTAAAGCAAGCGAAATGGACCGTAAATGGTTCGTAATCGACGCAACTGATATCCCATTGGGACGTCTTTCAACTACGGTTGCAACAATCTTACGCGGTAAAAACAAACCAACTTTCACACCTCACGTAGATACAGGTGATTTCGTGATCGTCATCAATGCAGACAAAGTTCAATTAACAGGTAAAAAAGCAACTGACAAAATCTATTCCCGTCACTCAGGTTATCCAGGTGGGCTAAAACAGATTACAGCTGGCGAATTACGTGCTAAAAACTCAAGAAAATTGGTTGAATTGTCCGTTAAAGGCATGCTTCCTAAAAACTCTTTGGGCGCTAAACAATTCACTAAATTACACGTATACGGTGAAGCAGTTCACCCGCACGCTGCACAACAACCAGAAGTTTTAGACATCACTAACCTAATTTAAGGAGGGAAATTCATTGGCACAAGCACAATACATCGGCACTGGTCGCCGTAAAAACTCAACTGCTCGCGTACGTTTAGTACCAGGAACAGGAAAAATCGTTTTCAACAAAAAAGACATGGAAGACTACATCCCATTCGCTTACCTATATGAAGTAATCAAACAACCTTTGAACCTTACAGGTACTCTAGGAAGCTACGATATCTTCGTTAACGTAAACGGCGGCGGATTCACTGGTCAAGCTGGTGCAGCTCGTCACGGCATCTCACGCGCATTATTGCAAGTGGATCCTGACTTCCGCGCACCATTGAAAGCAGCTGGCTTGCTGACTCGTGACCCACGTATGGTTGAGCGTAAGAAACCAGGTCTTAAGAAAGCTCGTAAAGCTTCACAATTCTCTAAACGTTAATATCGTTGGTATTTCAACGTTTTCAAAGACACTTTCCTTTATTGGAAGGTGTCTTTTTTTGTTCGTGAATGAAAACGTGAATGAAAGGGCTAAAAATTGACTTGTTTTGCAAACTTTTCAGCGGTGTTTTCCCGGGCTTTCTGAGTCATATGCCCGTAGATGTCCATCGTAGTTTGAATATTTGAGTGGCCTAACCGTTCCTGTACCTCTTTCATATTTGCGCCACCTTCAATCAAAATAGAGGCATGTGTATGGCGAAAGCCGTGTATTGAAATCTTTTTTAACTGAGGATTCAGATTAAGGACCTTTTCGACAACGGTATCAGGATACTTCATGTATAGGGGTTCATTGAATCCATATTTAGAGAAACGATTAAATACTGGCTGAGTGCTTTTTGAATGATTGATTCCAAGCTGCAACAGTTCCTGCGCTTGAAAATTTTTCCATTTTTTCAAGATTGATACTGTTCCATCATCAAGGGATAGTGTTCTGACTGATTTTTTTGTTTTTGCTTCACTCAGCTCTTGTTTTCCGTTTAGATAAGTCATGTTTCGCTTCACGCTCAATGTCTTTTGTTCAAAATCAATATCGGACCAGTTGAGAGCGATTGCTTCACCCTTTCTTAAACCGGCGAAAGCCAAAACCCTAAAGAGAGCCACTTCTTTGAGCCCGAAATTTTTCGTTAGCGTATCGAAAAAGGTTTGAAGCTCATTGGTATCATAAAAGTTATGCGCAACCTCCCCCAATAGCTCTGCCTTGGATACGTTTTTTCTAGGCATTTGAACATAACGCATGGGACTGTCTGAGGTATATTTCAAGCGAACAGCATGGTCAAGAACTCTTTGAACGCATGACTTCAACACCTTGAAATTCGTATAGTGGGTACTCCAATCATTTACGACTTGTTGACAGTAGCCTAATGAAATGGAATCAATCGGCTTGGCACCGAATGCGGGGAGAACGTATTTTTCAAATTGTTGCATAGTCCTGTCTAAAGTGACAGGACGAACTGTGTTCTGGTATCCAATTTTCCATTCTTCGAATACTTCTAAGAAAGTAACTGTTGTCTTCTTCGAATATGTTCCCTTCGATAATTCCAACTTTAACTTTGCGAGTTCAAATTCAGCATCAGCTTCAGTATCGAATCCTCTTCTAGTAATGATATCTCTTTTCCCCGTAGTTGGGTCTATTCCGTTGTAGTGCGAAAACCAGTACGTTGTTCTTCCTGTTTTTTTTTCGAGGTAAACTTTTATTTTTGTCATAATTATGACCCCTTTTCTAGTGTAATAGAAATTCGACCACGCTGTTGGTGAATTCGATTATCTTAGATAAAAGGTTTCAAAAATATAACACTTATTTTTGATTTCATGTGTTCGAGTACGAATTTTGCTCATTCACTGACAGAACGTCTATTAAAAGTAGCCCTCCTTTCGAAGATAGTATACAACATCGGCACACGGCTGACATACTTCCTTGCTTTTTCAGGCATGATTTTTTAGAAGCAGATAGCCATAGAAATTGTATTTAATGATTTCAAAAGATGTAAGGATTCGAAATTGAAGAGAATAAGGTTTCCTGAAACGTTTACATATAGCTTTGGATTCCGTTATACTGTAAACAAAATATTAGTTTCATGAATCGCAATTTAGCACCATCCTGGTGTTTGATAGATTAACTTCGCAAAAGGCAGTTTTTCAAAGTTTTTTCAACTACACGGAAGGAGTATTAGCAGATGAATAATGTAGAACGGATGCACGAGAAAAGCACAGAACGTAATCGAGTGTTGGTACTTCAGAGCCAATCCCTTGAAAATGAAGTGCAGACAGCGAGACGGCGCTTGAAAGAAGCCGACAAATATTTAATCGAAGCGACAGCACAGCAAAGGCAGGAACAGACTATCGAGAGTGAAGAACGAATGAACATGCGCTTCCAGCAATTTCAAATTGCACGCATAATACTGAAATTGACGCAGGAAAAGATGGAATTGTTCGAAAAGACTATAGCATTGTTCCTTTAAGAAAATACGGGAAAGGGGATGGAAGCATGTTGATTCACCTGGATAAACATCTGAATGTATTCATCAATTACAACGAGAAATACTGGTTGGAGAACAATATGACCAAAGCGATAGTGAATACCCTAGAATTGCTGGACACTTCAAACCAATTGGAATTGATTGCGAAGCTAGTGAAAAATCCGGCCATCACTCAACTGGACAAAACCCAACATCGTTGCCGTTTTGCCTTGCAGAGCAAACCGCGAGGACTGGACATAGAGGCCGTACCATCAGAAAACCGTATTTTATTGGGATTAAGCCCGACTGGTGGCGTTTGGAATGAAAAACTGCTGGATATCCGGAAATTGAAGTTGAACCCTACCGAAGCAGTTCAGGAAATCTATACAACACTTTTTTCTGATGTGACATCCGTAAAAGAGATGGAGCAGGGCAAATTTGATAAAATCTATCTGAACTTTGCCCAAGCTGAATACGATACCCTGTTGTGGTTGGATGCTAATCATGGGTCCATACCTGATGGCTGGATTCTGATAGAAAAGGACGGGCAACCGGTCTACTGCATCATCATTGAAAATAAGCTTTATGACCTGAATCCGTATCAATTGCGGAATCATCGTCAGAAGTCCCTTGAGTATAATGCAGCAACTACAATCACCCAATCTTTTTCAACGGTGTATGACCTGTTCCTCAGAAAACAAAATAATTTGGATGTAAAAGGCCAAACGACGCTTATTCCCCATCTGCTTGAATATATGACCATAATGGGCTATGAACCCGTTCATCGTTTCTATCTAAATGATGTACTGACAATTCGGAATGCGGATTCGGAAGAAGAACGAAAGTTCTATAAAGAGTTGCTCTACCAAAAATTCTTCAATTTTTTTCAGAATTACTGCGAAGAAAATGGTTACGACTTCAATCGGAAAAAACGACGCATGAACATTACTGGAATATCAGAGTTCAATTTCGTTTTCGAATTCGATGTAGAAAACGCCCAAATTATCATAAGTTCGGAAATAGGTAATCAAAATGCCTTTGTGAGTCAAAAAATTCTAGCTCAATTACAAAAAGCTGATAGCGATTTCGCACAACAAGTTCAGAACGACTATCCGAAAAGTACATTCGAACGTTTCATACGAATGAAAAGCAGCAGGGCGTTTCTGTATTTTCCCATCGCGGAATACGCCCATCTCAATGCCTATATCGATTCCATCAAGGGGATGTCCATTAGTGATGGAAAGATTCCCAAGGATGAATGTCTCAAATTCTTGACTACCCAACATGTCCACCCGGATGAACATGCATTTGCTGCTCTGAAGCGTTATCAGTTTCAACACTGGCATAAATTGGAGTATCTTCGTATTCTTGATAGGCTGGAACTAGACATATATCTCGATGAGCCTAACCATGCCAGGCTGAAAAGGGACCTGACAATGCTTATAGAACAACACATCATTGGGCTCAAAAGATTCAAAAAAGAGCTATCTTTATAAACTGACATGTTTGTTTATCGGAGTATTATGTTCATATGATACTTAATCCTAGCTTGCTCGAACGCGCTAGATTGAATAAGATGGCATAATCCTGCGTTGTCCTTTCTAGAATAGGAAAAACAACAAAGGGGACATGCCTTATGAACGATTTCGGAATGATGATTGAAAGCTATATGAAGGAAATGGAAGCTAGGATTACGGAAAGGGTATTTCAACAAATGGAGAACAATGCGAGTGAAAAGGCGGGGAAAATGTGGATGACCAAAACAGAATTGGCTAGCTACCTGGGGATATGTTTCAAAACTCTCGATAAATTTATGAAAGAGCATCCTAACTTCCCATCAATGAATTTTTCAGGAGCTATCCGATTCAATGCCTGTCAAGTTGATGAATGGCTTGAAATTCATAATCAGGTAGTTAAAATGAGGGGGAAGAAACGGGCCTCATGATTTGGTTGAAATAAAAAAATGAATTCAGACAGTCTGTTTCCGAATACGGAAACAGGCTTCTTTTGATTCTTTCTGAAGAGTGGATTTCGTTCCGCCCACGATGCAACCAATATTTTTCAGAATTGTAAAGCTGATTCTGTTAAGGAGAACGAAACTGCAAATCAACAAATCCATTTTCATTGCGTAATGTTGCGGGAATATTTGATTAGTAAAAGATTGTTGCTGTTTCTGAATATGATACAATTAAGAAATAATCAAGTTATAAAAAAAGTCATTATTGGCTTGGAAAACACTTGAACATTAACTTTAGACAAAGCGGAGGTAAAAAATAATGGATACCCACCGTATAAAATATTATGGCCCCGGCGATATGACCTACAACATGTACCTACATGAATCGGAGCAGTATATGGAGGCCTTCAATTACGACAGGAGCACTCGCAAGTTAATTGATGTTATTGAGATGCACAATGTACTCAAATATTTGTCCGCAGCTGATATCGTAATCAACGATAAGGTGGATTCATTCAAAAAGGTGGCAAAGAGGATAATTGGCTCCTATGTGTCGCGAAAAGACTTGGATGCATTGAGTGCGGAGTATGAAGAGCTATACATCCTCTACAAAGAAGATTTCTGGGAAATCTTCGTCGATTACCAACTCATCAAAAAGACAACAGTCCCACAATTCCAGGATTTCATCGAAAAGAATAACGTTTTTATTGTTGTTCTGTTGCAACAAAAAGCCATTTGCGATAAGTACCGAGTGCCGTTAAAGGTACTCTTGCTGAAAGAACCGAAGTGTTTTGAGTTGTTTCTGAGCAAGTATGATTCTGCCGGAGAGCGAGATTATGAATTCCCACCGAACTTTTCGAACGAGGAGATAAACGATTGGGCGAGAAGATACTGCGAATGGGAGGATGCAAACCCTAATTATTTGCTGCAACTGTCACTCTGGAGTTCCCATCATGAAAAAAAAATAGATGACCGGATTATCCTCAAAGCAAAACGAGCTAGAGAAAAGCAAATGAACAAATATTTTGATAAAAGTAGCGGGTTCTCTTGGGGCCTAGAAGTTGAGTTCAAGCCAGACATTCCCACAGGATTCCGATTTGAGGCTAAAAGCGAGACGGATTTCAAGGTTAGTTTTGATAAGAATTGGTTGATTGAAGAAAGAGATTATCCTACATTATTGAACAATTTTACCTATCATTTTGGATTCTTCGATTTGATGGGAAGATTTTCCTTGATTGGCTCTCAAAATGCTACCGGGTCCCTGTCAGATATTATGCAGCCCCAAGCGAAACATGGCTATCGAGTGTCTCTAGACTTCAAAATAAAAAGAACATACTTCTCAATGTTATATCAAGCATATTTTGATTATTTGGCATATGAAGGGTATGACCTTGAAGAAATATACGCTTTCTGTTACAACGAATTATTCCAGAGTGAATATAATATCCAAGGATTTTCTTGTAATCCCACTCCTAAAGAGAACGGGTTCTACGACAGATGTAAGGCACTCATTCCAGAAATGGACAGCATCTTGAAGCAGTTTGACTTTTTTCAGCGCTATGGTGAAATTGATGATGATTTGTTTGAAATGCAATCGAAGACTACTGGATATCGCGAGATAAAATCATTGCAGGATAAGAAGTATGTCTACTTCAACTCGGAGGATACGTTGGGACTGTGTAGATTGTTGTTCGATAACCAATCAAGGCTTTCGTTTCCAGAGAAGAAAAAGGGCGAAAGTTCATTTTACTACTATGTCCAAAAAGGGATTGCGGTGGCTGATTTTTATGAAAGCCAGCAGTGGATTATCTCAGAACATTTAAAAGACAATGACATTATCGGCTATGATGTGGCAAATCGTATTTATTTCAGAGACCCAGTCCTTATCCGGATGTATAAAGCAATTTGGGAGTCCGGTTATTGTTCGTTGTTCGATTTCTCTGATGACTTTTTGACGAAGGTCCAACAAGAAGTGGAAAAAGGAAATCTTAGATATGGAGACACGCTTTTTTCTGAACAGGAGAGTGATTACATCTCTTTTATCATGGATGACAAAAAGTTCAGCAACACGTTGGCAATCCGAAATAAATATACACATGGTAGCTTCTCGAAACGTTCGGGCCATGAGCATAAGGGGCACTATCTGGAGCTGATGATGATTATGTTGTTGTACACTGTCAGAATCAACGGTGAATTGGATTATCAAGATAGGAAAAAGCAGAAACAGAATTCTGAACCACAAGTGTAGAAGAACCTATACTCCCCAAAAAAAGATTCGGTAGAGTGATATCAACTTTTAAAGCACAAAAATCGCTAGGGCATGAACTTGAAATGACCGTTATCCCTTATGGAGATGACGGTTTTTTCTTGCTCCGATAAGAAAATGATGAAACGGGACCAATCATTCCCTTCCGCAGCAAGGTTTGTCATTTGTCAGACCGTATCAAACGCTCATATAGAATAACTGTAAGAAAAGGCACATAGGATACCCCAAAACCATTTGGAGGTAATTCTATGAAAATGAACATGGAACAAGAAATCACAAAATTGAAAGGTAAGCAACTGCATCTGAGAGGAAGGCATCTAGCCTCGGAACTGGTTCGGATACAAGCGGTCGAGGGAAAAAATAAGACGCTGGGGTATGGACTTTTGTATAAGGCAGTGGAAGGCTCAAAAAAGGTCGTTCAAAATGATGTTCCGTCCTTAAGGAAAGCTGATAAACCCAATGACAACACGGATTTAGGTGTGGTACCACTAAATGCATTTGGAGCGAAGGAAGACGAGTGGTACTTGCATGATGACTCTAGTATTATTGTTGCGGTTTCTGATGTATTTGATTTGAGTGTTTGCAAGGGCTATACTGAAAATCTCTTTCGAACGATACCGCTTGTGATTGGGTTTGATACTGAGTGGGTGGTCGTTTGATGCTGCTTCAATGGATGATATTACCGTTTCTGTATACGAGAATACTCTCTTACACGTTAAAGCTAAGGCTGAGGCTGATGACCTCGTGAAAGATAAATTCTTCATCAGAAATGATTGGAATGAATCTTCTGTGCAAGCGAAACGGAGAGTTTTGAGTTATCAGTTTTCGTGTGTTGTTTACGATGAAGCTCAAAGTCACTTCTGTCACTACGACTACATTGTGCTGTGTGAATCCGATACTCCGTTGTCCTATGCACGGCTTATCAATGGGTTTTTATCGCTTTTGAAAGTCGAGATGCCACAGTTCAAAAAGCATCTAAGACAGTACAAGTCGTTTGAGAATCCGAATAATTTGTCTATTTCCAGCAAAGCCTATACGAAGGCAAAAGATAAACATGAGCGTTCGTATCCGTACAACAAAATCGTCCTTGTTAGCCATTTCAATGGCGTTGACTTGACCAATTTTTACAACAACAAGAAAATGATGGACCAATTGTCTTGCATGAATAAGCTCAGCTTTTTTAATGGGAGGGCATTCAATTCCGATAACTACCATGACAAACTACGAGGGATACGCACGGCTACGCTGATTAGGGATACGATGCTGTTATCTTCCAACAATTCGAGTTTACAATCGTTAGGTGAAAATATCGGGATTGAGAAGTTGGACTGCAGCGATTATGTCGACCGTATGGATAAACTGCTCCAAGATGATATCAGTCGGTATGTTGAATGTGGTTTATCCGACAGTGTCATCTCGCTAATATGGACGTTGACTTTCAATGAAAACAACCTGAACCAAAAAGACATCTATTCAACTGTTGGGAGTGCCGCAGCGCATCGAATCCGTGAGTCTATCAAAGCCAAGAACAGGTGGACCACAGACAAAGAGTTCAATGAAAACTATCTATCCATATTCGATGTAGGTAATTATTATCAGGGCAGAAATCAGCAAATTTCCGATAAAAGAAGCCTGATTGAGCAGGACGCGATAAGCAGTTTTTTTGGCGGACGGAATGAGTGCTTTTCCCACGGCATCTTTACTGCTGAATCCGGAAAGGAATTTCTGGATATCGACCTCAGAAGTGCGTATCCTATCGCTATGTGCATCTGTTCTAATATGAATTGGAATAATCCTATTGACTGCTCGTACAACCGGGATAATACGGACAATGGCAAATTGCGGAGTGAGATGTTTAAATTCGATGACTTGGGTTTTGGCTTGGTTGATTTCGAGTTTCCAAAAGAATTGGCCTATCCGTGCATTCCGGTGAAGTCAACAACCTTTAACGGACTTGTGTTCCCGCGCAAAGGGTCAACCTATGCCAATATTTCTGAAATAAAGCTGGCTTTGGATATGGGTGCTTCTGTAACAGTCAGTGAAGGTGGAAGAGTGGTTGTCCTGAGCACAAAGGATGAAAACGATATGTTTGATGCTGTTAAGGAATTTATCAAAACTCGTAAGCTATATGAAAAAAAATACGGAAAGAAGAGTGGACAGGCGCTTTTGCAAAAACTATATGCTAATAGTGCGTTCGGCAAACTGGGGCAGGGAATAAATGGCAAGCGATACCAAAATTTATGTAATAATACGACGGAAATGGCGCAATACTCTGTTATCACAATGCCTGCATATGCTGCTGCCATTACCGCCTTGGTCAGATGCTTGGTTTCATTTTGTATGCATTGTTGCGAAAAAGCGGATTTGAAAATTCACAGTGTCACAACGGACGGTTTCATTGTGGCGGGGGAAAGAGAATCAGTGCTTCGGATGCTGAATGAATCAGTCAAGGAAAAATTCCCTTTTATTTTCGAAGCCTTAGAACAAGCCTTTTCTAATTCAGATACAGCTTTTGAAGTGAAGCATGAATTCAAAACGTTCTTTAATTCGAGGACCCGTGCAAATGTGTCAGTTGGTGAAGGCGAAGGTATTATGGCAAAGGGGTCATATAGAGGGAATGACGTGTTCCGCAATCTGTCTGAAGATGCGAAGCATCACTTTTTCTTTGAAGCACTCGTGACTAGGACGGGCAAAATACGCGACGAGCGCGTGTCGCTCCCATCTTACAAAGATGTGGTGAAGCACAATAAGGTCTTTATGAATGAAATGAAGGTCGCAAATTTGAGTTTCGACTTTGATTTCAAAAGGATGATTGATATGCCAACCATACAGACCAATCAAACGGTGTTAAATGGAAAGTTATTCTCGTATGATTCCTTTTTCACGCTGCCTTTGGAAACCGTGGAGGAGTATGAAAGTCTGCATAAATACAGGGATTCTTATGCTGGCTGCGTCAATAATAGGTCCGAATACGCCAACATCCATCAGAAATATAGGCATCTTTCAACCGGAACAGAGACAAGATACAATCCTAAAATGAATTCTCAGAATGAGCAACATTTGGATTATGTGTGCAAAGAGTTGTTAAAGATGGTGCGCCAAGGGATGTTGACAGATAAACTGGCTAGTCTAAACAGCAAAGACCTGTATGACCTGTTTATGACCAACTGCGAATGGGATATCTCTTATGAAGCGTTTAACAACGCATTCAAAAAGGGAAAAGGGCGCAAAGTAATGCTAGATGGGGAAACGCCGTTGTTCTCTGTAATCAAACAGAGTTTGTTGGGGGCAAGCTAAATCAGGATAGTTTGGGAATGCATCAAAGAAGGGCTAAACGGCTCTTCTTTTTTTGTACACAACGATATCGAATAATCATTGGTATCTGAATGGCGACAGGGACTTTGATTATATTGCTAAAATTAAATCGGAAGGGTAAAATATACGTATGTACGTATGCGGACCGAGGAGGCGTTTAACATTCGGAAAAAATTCACCACTACACTGGACCAACAAGTAATTAGAGACCTAAAACTGCTAGCGATACAGGAGCAAACAGACGCTAATAAAATCATCGAACGCCTGATTCAAGAATATTTGAAAAAACAAGAAGAAAAGCAGCAATGACCTCCGTTGCCTTGCTTTGTTATCAAAATCAACCATCACAAACTTAAAGGGGCTATCGCAACATGAATGAAACAAAGAGGCATCAACTGACCAACGCCAATATCCAAGAAAAATCCGCCTTACTATGGAACATCGCGGACACTATCCGCGGACTTTACAAGCCCCACGAATATGGAGAGGTTATCCTCCCGTTCACCGTCATCAAACGATTCCACGATACTCTGTTGCCGACCAGGCAAGCCGTGCTAGATGAACTGGAAAAACGTAAGAATATTTCCATGAAGGACAGCTTTTTGCGCCGCGCGTCCGGCTACGTTTTCTACAACACCAGCCCGTATACGTTCGACATGCTGTTGGCTGACTCCGAAAAAATTGAAGAGAATTTCCGTGCCTATTTGAGCGGCTTTTCCGAAAACGTGCAGGATGTATTGTCCAACTTCGATGTGGATGTGCACGTTACTAAATTAGCCAAGAATGGCAAACTATTCCAGGTCATCCAAGAATTCAACAAGCAAACAGGATACTTGGGTGCCGATAAAATCAGCAGCACTGACATGGGGTATATCTTCGAAGACTTGGTCAAGCGCTTCTCTGAGAGCTACAACGAAGACGCTGGGGCGCATTTCACGAGCAGGGACATCATCTATTTGATGACGGACATCCTGATTGCAGAAGACAAGGAAATTTTGGAAGCAGAGGGCGTATCCAAAACGGTCTATGACCAAACCATGGGAACGTCGCAGATGCTCTCTGCCATGCAGGAGCGCCTGACCTTGTTGGACGCAGATGCCGAGGTTATTACATTCGGCCAAGAACTTAATCCTAAGACGTACGCCATCGCGAAGGCTGACACAATCATCAAAGGCGGCAATCCGGACAACATGCGTTTGGGAAACACTCTGACGGAAGATTATTTTAAAGGGTATGAATTCGATTATGCCATTTCAAATCCGCCTTTTGGCATCGACTGGAAATCCGACTACAAAGCAGTGGAAGCGGAGCACAAGAAAGGGAATCAAGGCCGCTTCGGTGTTGGATTGCCGAAGAAGAGCGATGGACAACTGTTGTTCCTACTGAACGGTATCAGTAAACTGAAGGATACCGGCCGCATGGGCATCATCCACAATGGTTCGGCCTTGTTCAGCGGAGCAGCGGGCAGCGGTGAAAGCGAAATCCGTCGCTACGTCATCGAGAACGATTGGCTGGATGCGATTATCCAATTGCCGAACGATGTTTTCTATAACACGGGCATTTCCACCTATGTTTGGATTATCGACAAGAGCAAACAACCGCACCGCCAAGGCCAAGTGCAGTTAATTGACGCGTCTAACATGTATGAGAAGCGCCGTAAGGCAATCGGGAGTAAACGTGTGGACATCTCTGAAGAATGCCGAGAACTGATTGTGACGGCATATGGCGAGTTCCTGAACAAAGAATACAAACTGGATGATAGAACCGTCGAATCCAAGGTTTTCGACAATCTCGACTTTGGCTTCAACAAAGTGACCATCGAAAGCCCATTGAAAGACGAAGCGGGGAATTTGGTCCTGAAAAACAAGAAAGTCCAGCCGGATGTGTCCTTACGCGACACCGAGGACGTCCCCTTGACGGAGGACATAGATGCGTATTTCGAACGCGAAATCAAGCCGTTTAATCCGGATGCATGGATTGATAAGAACAAAACCAAAGTCGCCTACGAAATTCCGTTCACGCGCCTATTCTACAAGTACGTGGCGCCGGAGAGTACCGATGTGATTGCGGAACGCATCAAGGTATTGGAAGAAGAAATCGTGAAGAGCTTCGAAATGCTAAGCGGGAAGGATGTGGAAGTGGATGGTTAGAGCGATGAAGGATTCTGGAGTGGAATGGATTGGAGAGATTCCGGAACATTGGGATATAAAGAAAATTAAATATCTTTTGAAAGAAAGAAACGAAAAAAACACACCTATCAAAACACGAGACATTCTTTCGCTGAGCGCGGCTAATGGAGTAGTTCCTTATGGCGAAAAAACAGGTGGAGGAAACAAGGCAAAAGACGATGTGAGTCTTTATAAAATAGCGCACCCAAAAGATATTGTAATGAATAGCATGAACATAATAGCAGGTTCTGTCGCATTATCTCAATATCATGGATGTGTAAGCCCTGTTTATTACATGTTCTATTCGGATGACAAAGATTCTGACATAAACTATTTCAGTAACATCTTTCAGTCAAAAGAATTCCAGAGAAGTTTGATGGGGCTAGGAAATGGAATTTTAATTAAACATTCAGAAAAGAGTGATAAGTTAAATACTATCAGATTACGAATTCCGTCGGAGAAGATGAAAAATACATTGCTTCCTGTTCCACCTTTAAAAGAACAACGAAAAATAGCTGCGATGCTCGATGAAAAAAACGCTCACATCGACAGCATCATCTCAAAGACGAAGGAATCAATCGAAGCATTCAAAACCTATAAACAGGCGCTCATCACGGAAACCGTCACTAAAGGACTGAACCCGGATGTAAAGATGAAGGACAGCGGGATTGAATGGATTGGGGAGATTCCCGAGCATTGGGAAATTACCAAAATAAAAAATATCGTTAAAATCGTAAATGGGAAAGATAATGTCGTGAAGGACGGCGAGATACCTGTGTACGGCTCAAGTGCTACTCCTTTCGGGTTTACCGATAAGATTATGCACGATAAAGAAACTGTATTATTGGGAAGAAAGGGTACGATTGATAAACCGCAATTTATTAAAGAGCCGTTCTGGGCTGTTGATACGGTTTTTTACACCATTCCTAAAAGGAATACATACTTGAAGTTCTTCTTCTATTGCATGAGCGGTTTCGATTATAAAAAATATACATATGGAAGCGCGATTCCAAGCATGTCTCAAGGAATATTAAATGAAATAAAACTACCTTATCCAATTTTAAAAGAGCAACAACAAATCGCTGATTTCCTGGACGAAAAAACAGCCCATATCGACTCTCTTATTGCCAACAAGGAGAAGATGGTTCAGGAGTTAGAAGCCTACAAGAAAGCCATGATTTACGAATACGTAACCGGGAAAAAGGAGGTGGAATAGATGGCCATAACGGAAGACAATGAAAAACGCTTCGAGGAAGATATCGAAAGGTACCTGCTGACCAACGGCGGCTATACCAAAGGCACACAAGAAGCCTATGACCGAGAGAAAGCCATTTCCGTCTCAACGCTAATTGCGTATTTGGAAGAAACGCAAGCAAATGAATGGCGTAAATATCAAAGCGTCTATCCAAACAAAACAGCGGAGCAGTTGGTCAAACGTTTGAATGAACAAATCAGCACGAACGGTTTGTTGCACGTATTGCGGCACGGCATCGTGGATAGAGGGGTGCGGCTGAAGGTCGCCTCTTTCCGTCCGGAAACGTCCCTGAATGCGACTGTGGTGCGCGACTATCACGCGAATAAACTGGAAGTGACGCGCCAATTCCATTATTCGACAGACAACAATAATTCGATTGATATGGTCCTCTCCCTGAACGGCATTCCGATTGTCGCCTTGGAGCTGAAGAACCAAATCAAGGGGCAAACCGTCGATAACGCGAAGAAGCAATTCATGTATGACCGTGACAAACGGGAAACCTGTTTCCAATTCAACAAACGCTTCCTGGTCTACTTCGCCGTCGATTTATACGAAGCCTGGATGACTACCAAACTGGACGGGAAAAACACCTTCTTCCTGCCGTTTAACATGGGTTCGAATGGGGCCGGGGAAGTCGGCGGGAAGGGTAATCCGGTCAATCCGGCTGGATACGCCACGTCGTATTTGTGGGAGCAGGTGCTTCAAAAAGATAACCTGATGGACATCCTGCAACGCTTCATCAATGTCGATGGTACGGGAGCAAAAGCAAAACTGATTTTCCCGCGTTACCACCAATGGGATGCCGTGACGAAGCTGATTGCGGCTGTGAAACAGGCCGGCAGTGGGGAAAATTATCTCATCCAGCATAGTGCCGGGTCCGGAAAGAGTAATTCCATCGCTTGGCTCGCTTATCGTCTCTCGAGTCTGCATGATGCGCTGAATCAGTCCATTTTCACTTCCGTCATTGTGGTAACGGACAGAAAAGTGTTGGACCAGCAACTACAGGAAACCATTTCCAGTTTTGACCACACGCTCGGCGTAGTCGAAACGATTGGACCAGATAAAAACTCGAAAGACTTGCGGGATGCCATCAACGATGGGAAGAAAATCATTATCACGACCCTTCAAAAATTTCCGGTAATCTATACAGAAGTGGAACGCACTGCCGGTCGGCGTTTTGCGGTCATAGTGGATGAGGCCCACACCTCCCAGACGGGCAACAGCGCCCAGAAACTCAAAACCGCCTTGGCGGATACGACGGATGCGTTGCAGGAATATGCGGAACGCGAAGCCCTTGCGGAAGATGCTGTGCCGGATGGACAAGATTTATTGGTGAACGAGTTGCTGAATCACGGACAGCATAAGAACCTCAGCTTCTTTGCCTTTACGGCCACTCCGAAAGAAAAGACGTTGGAAATGTTTGGTAAAGCGCAACCGGATGGCAGCTACCGACCATTCCACGTGTACAGCATGCGTCAAGCGATTGAAGAAGGATTCATTCTGGACGTGCTGAAGAACTACATGACCTACGAAACGTCCTATCGGATTGCCAAATCGACGGAAGACAACCCTGAGATTCCGACCACGAAAGCCGTAAAAGCGATTCGACGCTATGAATCCCTGCATCCACACAACCTGCAGCAAAAGACGATTATTATGGTGGAGCAGTTCCGGGACATCACACGGAATAAAATCGGAGGAAAAGCCAAAGCGATGGTCGTGACGGCTTCCCGGTTACATGCGGTCCGCTATTACCATGAGTTCAAACGCTACATCGAATCAAAAGGGTATACGGACCTGGATATTCTGGTCGCTTTCTCCGGCGTAGTCAAAGATGGCGAGATTGATTATCGGGAAACCTCGATGAACATGACCAAAGATGGTCGTCCCATCAAAGAAAGTCAGCTCAAGAGCGAATTTCATACGGATGATTTCAATATGCTGATTGTCGCCGAGAAGTACCAAACGGGCTTCGACGAGCCGTTGCTGCACACGATGTTCATCGACAAGAAGCTGCAGGGCGTCAAAGCCGTCCAAACGCTTTCGCGGGTCAACCGCATGCATCCGGGCAAAGATGACACCTTTATCTTGGATTTTGTCAACAAAGCGGAAGATATCCAAGCCTCGTTCGAGCCGTACTTCGAGGTGACGGAGTTGGATGAAGCCATCGACGTCAACATGATTTACGATACGCAGCAACGCATCCGGAATTTCAAATTGTACAATGACGCGGATGTCGAAAAATTCATCCAAATCTATTACAAGAATGGGAAGCAAACGACTGCGGATATGGGCCGGATGACCAGCTTGCTGAAGCCGGTGCTGGAGCGATATAACGATTTATCCGACGAAGAAAAGTACCAATTCCGGGTGAGCATCCGCAACTTCAACAAGTGGTATGCCTACATCATCCAAATCACGCGGCTGTTCGATAAAGTATTGCACAAGGAGTACGTATTCACATCCTATCTGAACAAGTTCATCCCGAGTGATAATCTTCCGGCCCTCGACATCGAAGACAAGCTGAAGCTGGAATATTATCGACTGGAGCAAACCTTCAAAGGGGACATCACCTTGAATCCCAATGCCGTCGAGACGGTTTTGGAAAATCCAAAAACGACGGAAGTGGCGGTCAAACCAGACGAGGAAACGGCATTGTTGGACGAAATTATCCGCAACATCAACGAGCTGTTCCACGGCAAGGTGAGTGAAGTGGATAAGGTGTTGATTGGGGAATTTACGGAAGCGGCGACTAACGGCGACAAAAAGTTGGAAATGTCTGCGAAAAGCAATGATTTCAAAATTTTTGCCCGCAACATCTTCCCAGTCTTTTTCGAAGAAACGGCAATGAAGAAGTACGACGAATCAGTAGAATCTTTCGACCAGTCTATGAAAGCCTACCAAAGGCTCTGGGATGAACCGGAGCGGTATCACGCGGTCATGGAGTCAGTTGCAAAAGTCGCGTACAAAGTATTGCGGAGCCGTTAAATGTTTGTTCAATGCGATGGCGCATTATAGATGACAAAACGGATGCGACGAGGAGTTTTTGAGCATACTGAAAAACGAATTGGAGCGAATAGACATATTGGATGACCCGAGCATGATTCGTTATCAATGAATGTAAGAAAAGAATCGAGTGCCAAGTCCTTCCTAGTACCCTAAAACAACAACTGGTGTTGAGTTGATGTGTTTCTGGCAAACGGAATTTTGTGTGGGAAAAATGAATTGTATTCCTGTTGCTATTCGTAGAATTGTAACTGGTACGCTAGCGCATATATGAGTGTGAATGAGGTCAATCAATCAGGAGAGCACATTTTCTTCGCATCGAGGAGAAAATGTGCTTTTTCATCTTTGGACATCATTGAGCGGCCAAGTTACTTTTCTCGCGGCTGCCTACCGTATTTCCGGGTGTTTTGGTCTCAGTTACTATATGGCAAAGACATTGAAACCATCTAAACGTTCAGGAAAGCCGGATACCCGCTGGAACCTATGGTGGATACTGTCTTGTCGTTCGCATTGGGTTGGTCGTTGGCATTTATAACGGAACCTACCTTGATTGTCGCGCTGGACATGTTGGCCCTGTTCTTCATCTATCGCGTTTGGCGGGAGATTGTCTGGTTCAACGAACAAGAAAGCAAGAAGGACGACGTTATCGTTCACGAATAACAGCCAAAGGCGCTTCTACGCATCGTAGAGGGGCTTTTTTGTTTGCGCTTGGGCCCTTTGGCTGGGCGATGCGTTAAGTTGCACGTCACTTGCATTTCTGGCTATTTCAACACATTACGCATCCAAGAACCGACAGACACCAACAGTCCCGTACACCCGTTTAAGTTGCAATTCTGATGCCCACGACCAGGACAAAAAGCCCGCGCGCAAAAAAAACTTTTCAATATGTGTATATGGATAAATGCCGAAATTTCGTCGAAATATTGATGTGGACAAGTAACTGAAAACGAACTTGAGTGGTTATTGATTTGATTGCCATCCAAGCAAACGGTATAATAGAAGTAAGCCAGTCAACCGAACTGGTCGCTTCTCAATGAAAGAAAGCTTCTTGGTTTCTGTCTTTAAATTGATAATGTTACTTTCGAAATTCAGCAGCATGGTGAAAGCAATTGCTGCATACAATATATTGAACCGCAAAAGAAAACAGGAAACTTCTTCAGGGGAGTTAAGTAAGAAAGGAGGAATGTCTTTGTATAAATATACATCAGAAGCACTACTAAAGAAATTTATGGACAGAGGCGAAATCATGTTTTACTTGCTTATGGGCAGCATCAACGCAATGTTTATTCTGACCGAAGTATTTCGTTGGATTCAAATTACTTTTTATGGTGTGGCAAATAAGGCCGTTTGGTCATTCACGTTGTACCATCTGTCATTTTTCGTTGTTTGCATAGCCCTGTACGTCTGGGGCAACTCGTTTTCAACCCTAGCGGATGACCCTGTTGCAGGCATCGTTCGAGGACTTCGAAAGCAAACGACAAGTGAGTTCGGTAGATTTGTCGGCAAATCGATGAAGTTTTTATCGCCAGTTGTTGACAACTATTTTTCCAAACGAGTCACCACTGCGATTTTATTCGCAGCAACAACTGTAGTGAAGAAGATTTACGCTTACATTAGTATCAGATTTTAATCGTTTCACCCAAAGCGTTCGTTTACGGTTCAACGAACGCTTTCATTCTGCCCAAAAACAGAAATTGGTCAGCGTTCCGGTCTACGTACGGCTCTTCCTCCTACCAAAAAGAACATACGTTTGGTATGATGGACAAAAGAATGCTCGTTCGAAAGGAGGCATCAGCATGTTATTCGAGAAAACCTTCTCCTCACAAAAGAGGATTGATGTGCCCTTATTGCTGAAGAAACGCAAAGCGCAGGAGTCGGCTTTTTTGGCGGAGGACATCCGGATTTTGAACCGAAAAGGCGAGGTCTGGTGGTTCATGGCCGCAAATGGAGATTGTTTCTTCATGGCGAACCTATGCACGCCGCCTTATCGCCTGTATTTGTTCCGGGTGGAGTTGGGCGATTTGCTGACGGTAGCTGATATCGTACACGCGGTTGAGACCGGCGAGCTGAAAAATTCGGTATGGAAACCAGCGGGTGCATGAAGGGCCATGAAAAGCCGTAAAAGTAACATTTGTCGGAAATGGAGCGGGTAGGAATATTAGATGACCCGAGCAAGATTCGTTTTCAAAACGAATACGATAACCACCGCGTACCGAGTGCGCCTATCTTTCTCAACGACTTCGACTGTGGGTGGGCAGATGTTTTGCTGAAAATCGGTATTCAGTATAGGGAAAATAAGCAGTAGGTTTATTGATACTCCTGGGACAATGTTTAGTGCGCGTGCGCAGATTCATGTATTCAGGGGGGCCATCAACAGAAGAAAGCACCTGTTCTTCTTTGCGAGGAGGAAGGGTGTTATTTCGCATACTGCCAACTCTATACAGATGGATATTTTGTCCGGTATCAAAAAATGCGAGAGAAGAGAAGTAAGTACAGCAGACATTGGCATGTCAG
Source organism: Trichococcus ilyis (assembly GCF_900109135.1). Classification (GTDB taxonomy): domain Bacteria; phylum Bacillota; class Bacilli; order Lactobacillales; family Aerococcaceae; genus Trichococcus; species Trichococcus ilyis. Next base: position 40,183 of record NZ_FNYT01000023.1, read on the forward strand.
AGCATAAAGTTTAGGTGACTTTCACCAAAAGCGACGAAACGCCAGCAAAGCCTCTTTTCGGTGAAATTTGAAATGGGTGTGTTTCTAAATTCAACAAGATGGCATATGAATTGCATATCATTAGGAAGGTTTGTTATAATGACGATAGGTTAAAAAATAGCTGTGTTTCCAAAGTTCACCAGTTATTTTTTTGTGTTATTTTTTGAGATGAGATGGGCTCTGCGTCAACAGGGCCCTCTTCATGTAAGTCATTGAAACTACTGGCTTGAATTGGAATGAACCCGCGACTCCCCGAGTAGTTCAGCGGTTTTTTTTGTGTCTTAATTGTAGTAGCTACAGTTATCACCACAACTTGGAAACCAAAAGAATAACGATGCAGATTGAGAGGCATACTATAAAGAAGCGGGATGGTGAACAATCAACATGGATGACCAAAAGAGCGTACCTTCATATGCCACAAGTGCGATAAGGAAGCGCCCCCGGAGTAGAGCAGAATGGGAAGCCTTGCGCCATCTTGAAATTTTGCAGGGATTTCCAACTGGGAACGTTGGTAACAGGGTTTGGAAAGACGCAAATGACCACTCCGAAGGTTTTTACGAACTGGATGCAAACGGAATTGAAATTGCCTGGTTTCCGACTCCGGGGTTTGAGAATCGAGAAGGATGCTAAGAAGCGGCATTTAAGGCTGAAATGAAAAACGAATTTTCCATCTGCATTCTCCACTAGCTGTTTGAATTTTGAGTTCGGAATCTCCAAATGAGCGCTCCGCCTGGATGAGTAGTAAGGCATTACAGCTTCCAAATGCGTCATGACGCATGTAAAAAAACGTAAGCAAGTGGATTCCGATATGCCTCTGACAACTTTAATGGGAGTTGCGAAGCTTTTTTGGGATTGGTATAATGGTGGCAGATGAACAAAAAATAACCGTTATCCTGTCAAAGTAAAAAGATAAGGCGATTATTTTTTTGTGTCTTTTGATTGGTAAAGGAGAGTTCTGCGCTAACAGGACTCTTTTTTTCGTTTTCGTAATTGGAGCTATCGATGAAAGACGGGAAATTTAAAGGCTATTGTAGGAAAGCACATTGTTCCCGAACAGACAATTCTCCAATTGTGCCGCAGGGGAGAGCAGGAATCGAATGAAGCCGGAATATTCAATACATTCCATAACGCAGAAAGTCTGGAGAAAAGGACACGGAGGAATATGCAATGAAGTCAGAAGAAGAGGAAAGCGCATTCGAATTTGAACAGCAGGGCATGGAAAACACCTCGAAAAAGAACGAAGAAGTCACAGACACTTTTATGGAAATGGTAATCTCAGTTTGTGATGAAAATGAGGAAGCCTTGAAACAACTGGGTGATAGATGAGGCGTGCGGCCGTCCGGGAAACAAATATTGGCAGTCTATGACATCATTATCGCTGAGACGCATTTGAGGATTAGGTGGTTTTTCCATGGGTTCTTGCTGATTTATGCTTGATGCGTTCTGACGCCTGTGGGATTATGAAGTTTCACATATAAGACGAGGTGTGTTGAATCAACATGTAAAGCGAAAGCCGGACTCGCATGCATTGCAGCGGATTTGGGAAGTGCTTAAACGCATATACGGCAGAATATGACATTCATTTCAATAACTCGCCGAGCCCACTGTTGCCAACATTATTTGTTACGTGAAACGTCAGATAATCTGAGGGAAACGGACTCGGCAGGTCCGCGGGGAGCGAACCTACAATAGTGGAGGAGAAAATCGAGCAGGTCAAACGAAAAGGGACAGTCCGTGAATAGCAAACAGGCATTCGCTATGGTATATTATGTATGCAGAAATGCGATGAGAGCAGGCTCATAGTCAACTTGATATTCGGAATATATGTTCCACCGGTGGCAAGCACCAAAACGAAACCTGTATAGAGGCTGCTCTTTTTCAAGAGTAGTCTTTTTTCTCTTGGTAAATGGTTTTCAGTTTCTTGATTACCGGACAAGCTTTTTACCTTGCTCTTTCAGGTAGAATTTGACTGTATCAATTAGAGAGCGTGGGGGGGATGGCCTCCTTCCCTCAGAAAGAGACCTTTTCACATTTGGTGAATAAGTCGAGACCAGCTACAATATGGTCATTTACGCTCAGTCGCTTTTCAAATGAACCCGTATCCTGTGTCAGAAGATACAAAAGGAATAAAGGAATCGGGCAAAGCCGGGTTCATTCAGCGATGGTTTATGGGCGGAGAAACAAATCTGAATGGAAAGGATGTGCAAGCCGTGCTGGGGGGATAGCTTGCTTGCAAAATATCTTCGTTGAGTAGGAGGTTATTTGAATGATGATGACGTTGACATAAGTCAATTGTTCTTTATTGTTATCAATAAAAGTGGACAAATTTTCTCGGAAAGGTCATACTGTAACCAAGCCGATAAAATTGTCATCATCAAGGAGGTAGCGGGATATGGATATTTTTGAGAGAGTCAAGGAATCAAAAGTTAGTGAAATGTCACATGAGGAAATATTACGGTTAAAGGAAGCGGTTTATAAAATAGTAGAAGAAATGGAATTGAATGGCGAAAAAGTAACGATTCGTGCTGTTCACAAGAAAACAGGAACTCATGAATGGATATTAGAACAGTTTCCAATTATTAGGGAAGCTAAGTCTAGGCAAAGGTTGAAAAGGGAAACTGAAAGACGAAAACAAATACTATGGGATGATAGCGGCGATTTTAGAAAAATGGTGGAGGAAAGCATTCTTAATCCGTATTCTGTATTGAGAAAGCGAAATGAAGCTAAATCGGATTCCGAACAATGATGTGAGATTTTTGAAATTGCAATATATGAAATCCTTCTTAGAAGATGACGTGAAAATCTCACAGATGAAAAGAATCATTTTTTGATTTGTTCTCATCGGTTTCAGAATGACTCGCAAATGCGATAACAGATTTCAAAGTTTTGTACTACGCGGGCAATCCAAGTGCATCCCATGACTGAACGGTATTCAGGAAGGATGTAGCAAACCAGTATCACTTGTCTTGGGAGAGGATTATGTTGCTCAAAAAGTAGCCAATCCGTATTCCGTACGTGAATTTAAGTCTGCGGACAAGTTGGCTAGTCTCTATACACGACGTTTTGGTCCGGTTATTATTTCTACCAAAGAGGTAACGAATCCAGTGAATTTGGGCATTTTTACAAAAAAAGTGGGAACCACTCATTGTGATTGAGTAGTTCCCACTAAAAGTTGCTCGTGTTTTTCCCAGCGTGGTCGAAATTCCTTGAAATGCTAATCATCCTAATTCAGTCATGAATGAATCGAAATGAAGATGTTGCTTGTTTGTGACTGAATTCGTGACTGAAAAAATTAAATTTAATACCTTTTGATTCTATATACATATCTGAAAAATCATGGTACACTGCATTTTGCATGCCGGTGCAACCTTATACAATCTAGCAGATAAAAAACCAGGTTTGAAAAAAGCGCGTAAAGCTTCACAATTCTCAAAACGTTAATTGCTGGAGCCGTTGCGGATTCATTCGTTTACGGATACAGTATGGGACGGAGATTTCGAAAGAAATCGAGTACCATTCAATTACACTGTTTTCAAATGTTTTTTGCTTCAGGTTGGTCACACGGCCAATTTGAAAAATCAATCAACAGCCCTAAAGCATCGGCATCTTGCTGATGCTTTTTTTCTTGTATAAATTCAAAAGAATAAAAGTATGGAGTGTCATACTGATGAAGGCGGTGTGAACAGTGAGTCCAAAAGAAAAAATGCTGGAAATAATCAAGAACAAACAAGGCGGCGGAAAGTCCAAACAAACCGACACGCCAAAAAATGATATCAAGAACATGCGCAAAGGCCCGAAGATTTTTAACAAGTAATGACAGCTTGCAGAATAATAATTTGTTGATCCCATTCGGAAGAGTGGGTTTTTTTGTTTAACGAGGGGCATCTTCGGTTCGGATTCTTTCCGGTAATCCAAGCAAGTTACTTTACAAAAGTTAGTTCCTGCTTTATGATTGATTAATCAACCGTTGACTAGTCAAACGTTTGTCAGTCAGCCAATATCGGATAATCGAGGTGAATGTGCATGAACTTAAGAGACATAAGCAAGTTGCTGTACCAGATCAAACTGACTAATCAGGAGATTACCACGCTGTTCGAAAAGGAAACAGGGTTCAGTTTGACGCGCTATGAGATGCTGATGTTCCTGAAAGAAAAGGGAAGCTGTTCCCAAAATCAGATCCAGACGGAGCTGAAAATCGACAGCGCAGCGATCACGCGCCATCTGAAAATCCTGGAGCAAAAAGGCTATGTCCTGCGGGAACGGAATGCGGAGAATAACCGGGAGGTCTTTGTCCGCTTGACGGACAAGGCGATCCAGGAGCTGGATGCCTGCGGGAAAGAACAGGATCAGGACAGAATGGGGATTTCGCTGTCCTTAAGTGACGAGGAAGCCGAACAATTATCCCAATTGCTGAACAAACTGCACCTGAATAGAGAACAAGAAAGAGGCTAAGAACATGACAAATACACTTATCAACAACGATTTTTCGGAAATCGTATTCGGAAGAAAATCCATCCGCGCATATGATGAAACATACAAGATCAGCCAGGAAGAAATGCTGGAAATGATACAGGAAGCCACGACGACGCCTTCATCCGTGAATATGCAGCCTTGGCGTTTCGTGGTTGTCGAGAGCGAGGAAGCCAAAGCCAAACTGAAACCGCTGATCCGTTTCAACACAAGGCAGAATGACACATCCTCAGCGATGGTGCTGATATTCGGGGATATGCAGTGCTACGAGCATGGGGAAGAAATCTATAATGCTGCCGTTGCGCAAGGGAAAATGTCCGCGGAGGTGAGGGACCAACAGTTGGCCGCCATCATTCCTTATTACAAAAACTTCTCCAAAGAACAGATGAACGATGTCGTGAAAATCGATTCCAGCCTGGCGGCGATGCAGTTGATGCTGGTGGCGCGTGCCCATGGCTATGACACGAACCCTATCGGCGGTTTTGAAGCGGATCAGTTGGCCGAGGCATTCGATCTCGACAAGGAACGGTATGTGCCGGTCATGATCCTGTCCATCGGCAAAGCCATGGAAGAAGGTTACAAATCCGTGCGGTTTGCGTCGGAGAAAATCACAGCGTTCAAATAGGCACCTTTTTGTAAGTACCTGATGAAAAAGTGCCTGCTTCTTTTTTTGACTAACCAGCTTTACAATAGTAAGAAAGAGAAGGGAGTTGCAAAAATGTCATTATTATTGTCACCAACTGAAATAGCAGGATTATCATTGAACAACCGGGTCGTTTTGGCCCCGATGTGCATGTTTGAAGTCGAAAAAGAAGATGGGGTGCTGACACCCTTCCATTTTGCCCATTATGGCGCACGCGCGATCGCGAAGGCTGGCCTGATCATTATCGAAGCAACCGGGGTGGAACCGGATGGACGGATCAGCAATCGGGATCTGGGGCTTTGGAACGATGAGCAGGCAGTGGAGCTCAAGAAATTGGTGGATATGCTGCACGCTTTGGGAAGCAAAGTGGGCATCCAGCTTGGACATGCCGGCCGGAAAGCGGAGAATGCGGAAGTTCTGATCGCGTCAAGCGCCATCCCGTTCAGCAATGAGTACGGAACACCCAACGCAATGACCAACGAAGAAATCGAGCGCGTCCAAGCCTCCTTCGTGGCGGCTGCAGAACGTGCCGCAGTTGCCGGAGTCGACATGATCGAACTGCATGGGGCGCACGGCTATCTGATCAACCAGTTCCTGTCGCCATTGACCAACGAACGGACCGATGCTTACGGCGGTTCGCTGGAAAACCGTTACCTGTTCGCAAAAGAAATCATCGAGCAAATTCGCGGATCTTTCAATGGCTCGCTGTGGATCCGCTTATCGCTGACGGCATACGCTGATTCAGAAAAGCAGAACAGCCTGGATGAGTGGAAAACGATCGGGAAATGGCTCGAAAAAGACGGCATCGATTGCATCGACGTTTCCACAGGCGGTCTGCTTGACAGGAAACCGAATATCCCTGTCCGACCCGGCTATCAGGTGCCTTACACGAGCGCGATGAAAGAAGCCGTTTCAATTCCGGTGACCGCGGTCGGCCTGTTGGATAACCCAGGCTTGTGCGAACACATCCTGCAAACAAAACAAGCGGACCTGATCCTGCAAGGCAGGGCGCTGATCCGCAACGTCAACTGGCTGGCCGATGCCGCCGAAGAACTGCGCGACACCAATTTCGAGGTGTACAATCATTCCTACCAAAGAGGGCAACGAAGAAGATAGCCAATTGGTGTTCTGGCAATTAAAATCAGCGAAAAACCAAAAACGGGATTGCCTCTCCATTATGGAGGCGGTCCCGTTTTTGGTTGTGCGCCCGGCATGGGTGATAACTTGGTGGTGAAAGTCCACTACAGGCTTTGCAGTAGGAACTGTTAGCGAAAGACAAGGGTGTCCACCGTGAGGTGGAATCTGAAGGAAGTCGGACGCAAACACTCGCACTGACGAACAGAAATCTCATATAAGGCTGGATGGAGACGGACGAGCTTGCAAAACAAAGTAAAGTCCCATACTGCACGAATCTCCTACAGTAAATGAGGCAGTGACATGAGTGGAAGGTTATCATTCTTACCCGGGGAGGTCTCGCTAGCAGGAATCCCTGTAGTAACAACGAATAGCGAGAAGTCAGCAGAGGTCATA
>NZ_FNYT01000025.1 GCF_900109135.1 Trichococcus ilyis
GGATTATTACGACAAATTAAAAACGCAACCTCAGAGGAAGCCTCATAAGGTTGCGATTGTGGCGTGCATAAATAAGTTTTTGAAGGTAGCACTTCACCTTATTACACACGATATACTTTACGATTATGAGTCCGCACTACCAGCTCAGAAATCGCAAGAAAAGTTAATTTAAATATACCACACAGGCCTTGCGAAAAAAATGAAAATCGTTAGGTCTATTTGTCATGCGAAAATTTTTTTGATGGGGGAGGGGTACCCCTCCCCCATCAAAAAAGCTTCATCTCTCCGAATAAAGTTTCAACAAAACACTTGACTGGAGGTAAGAAAGAGGCTGGGAGTTTAGTCCCAGCCTCTTTTGTTTTCTATTTTTTCAGCCATTTTTTCAATGGCTTGCTCTTCTTCAGATTTTCCAGGACTTCTTTGACGTCCTGGTCTTTGGTCCCCATTTTGAGCCGCTCCCGCATTTTTTCGCGCATCAGCGTCTCGATGTTGCTGAGGTCCGGATATTTGCCGTCTTTTTCGCCTTTTGCCACGACCGTCAGCACCTCGATGTAGCTCATCGCCAAGGCGGTCGTCAGGACAGCAGCCGTCGCGCCGCTGATGACCCCGCCGACGACCGTCCCCGCACCAGGGATCAACTTCAGCAGGTTGGAGACGATATAACGCCCCAGATAAGTCGCTCCTCCGGTTCCGCCGACAGCGCCGATCACACTGGTGATGGCAGCCTTGTCCATCGAGATGCCGAAGATGGCAGTGATGTGGGCCAACATGCCGACCTGCATCGGCACCAACAACGTCGCATCGGAAAAAGGGATCGGCGTGAAACCGACGCCGAATGTGGTCGCAATATATTTGGTCGCCCAACTTCGGGATGCTTTCGCTTTACGTGCGATATCCACCTGTTGGGCGTTGTTAAAAGCCTCTTTCGTCTCCTCCGGCAGCACCGCAAATGTCCGCTCGATCAGTTCCTTCAAGCCTGTCTGCGGAATCACCAGCTCATCTGTGATCGCATATGGTTCCGCCATCACATTCAGCACGCCCGCAATCGGCAAGTTCAAGTTTTCGATGTACTTCTTCAACTCGTCCGCGGGCTTTCCGATCGATTGCGTCAGGACGACCAATACCGGCACCAACCCGGCAAGTTCCTCCATGAAGGCGATCTCGGATTCCTCGATGCGGGACGAATGCGCATTGATGCAATAGTAAACCACATGGATCGCTTGATCGGACCCTTCTTTTTGGCTCCTCTTGATGGCCTCGATGATTTCCCGCTTCACTTCGGTCTGGATCGGATGGCCCAATTCCAGACCGCGCGTATCATACAGCGCGATTGGGATGCCTTCCTTCGCGATCCGGCGCAGATGCTTTGTGACTGGTTTGCCGATGCCGGTCTCAGCCATCCGTTCCCGGAAGACATTGTTGATCAAAGTGCTTTTCCCGACGCCTGTCTTCCCCGCCAGCAGGATGTTGACGGGATGCATGTTTTCCACTTCTTCTTTTGTCTTGTTCAGTATCTCCTGGATCACATTCAAATCAAGGTTGCTTCTCGCCATGGCGTTTCCTCCTGTCGCTCGACCGCAAGAATATTTTTTAGGGAACTGTCACGTTCCTCTGGTTATTTCCACTACGCTTTGGGAAATGAAGTAATAGCCATACTCGCCCATCCGCTCAGGCGAGTCTTTCATGCCGTTCGTCACCCATGAGTAGATCATCCCTTGATACGCGAAGGAAACTGCGGTGATCCAGTGTTCATAAGGGATGACGGTTTTTTTCGACCGGAGCTGCTCCTCCAGCCGCCCCCTAAGATAGTCGTTGAATTTAATGGGAAAGGAATAGCTGCTTCTGCCATTGAAAAGCACGCTGAAGAAGCGTTCGTTTTCCTTGATGTAACTGAAGATATCCGTGAATGCTTCCACCGTTATTTGTCGGAACTCCGTTTCCTCTGCACCGGAGAGGGCTGTTTTTGTGATTTCTTTCCCCCTGTCCTGGAGTTCCAGGATCAGTGCATCGATGTTTTTCTCCAACAGGTCATGCTTGTCTGCGTAGTGAAGGTAAAAAGTTCCCCGGTTCACTTTTGCGCGTTGCGTAAGTTCCCTCACCGTCACTTCTTCGATCGGTTTTTCTTCCAGAAGGGTTATCAATGCATGCAAAAGGTTTTTCTTTGTGGCTATGACGCGCTTGTCTTGGGATTGTTTGTCAGGATTCATTTTTTGCTCCTATTTCCAGAGTCGGATTTGGAACTCTTTTCCGATATAGACTTCCAAAATGCTAATATGATTATAGTATAGCCACCCTGAGATAACAAGTTTAACGACTGCCCTTCAGGCTATCTTGTACGGCAAAAAACTGCTCCGGTCCGTTGGTTGGGCCGCTGCAGTTTTTTCGGGCGGACCGCAAAATTACAGGGTTCCCGTCACTTAATCATCATTGTTTCCGCCGCCGAAAAGCAGCAGCAGTCGGAGCAATTGCAGGAAGCTCATGAAGGCAGCCGCGACATAAGTCATGGCCGCAGCCACAAGAACTTTGCGGGCTTTCGGAACTTCTTGCACATTCAGGATCCCACCATTGGACAGAATCTTCAGCGCGCGTCCGGAGGCATTGAATTCGACCGGAAGAGTGACCACTTGGAACAGGAAGCTGAACGAGAAGAACAGGATCCCCAAATTGAGGAAGGTCTGGTTCATCCCCGAGAACACGCCGATCATGATCATCGGCATGGAAAGCGTCTGGCCGAAATTGGCTACCGGAACCAACCCAGCGCGCAAGCGCAACGGAATGTAATTTTTTTGATCCTGGATAGCATGGCCGACCTCATGGGCAGCGACTCCGATGGCCGCAACCGAAGTCGAATTGGCTGTCGTGTCGGAAAGACGCAACACTTTGTCACGCGAGTCATAATGGTCCGTCAGATCCCCGCGAACGCGCTCGATCCGCACATCGTGGATGCCAGATTGCTCCAGGATGAAGCGCGCTGCATCGGTAGCAGTATAGCCGTTCTGGCTTTTCACTTGATTATAGGTATGGAAGGTACGTTTGACGAACCCGGATGCGATCATGGAAATCACGATACCTAGGAGGATCAACAGATAGGTGCTGTCGAAGAATGGATACAACATGTTTCATCAACCTTTCTTTTTGTTACTCTACAGTATAGCATCCGATTGTGAAGAAAGGATGAAGGATGCTTGCTTTTGCGTAATTTTAGCAAATTCTTTAGATATCGGCGGGCGCGCTAGTCGGAGGAGGACAGCGGAATCGGCGCGCAAGTCCGGTGAGTGGTCCTTTCGCTGGCGGATACCGGTAACTTTTGGACGCAGGTCCGACGAAGCCTTCCTCATCGGAGAACGCATGATAAAATGCTGGCCGAACTCCGTTGAAGCCTCCGTTCGCCGGAGAAAGAAACAAGGGCCGCCTCGAAACGAGACGACCCGGTCTGCTATCCTTGTTTTCGGTATTTCTGCATGACTGCAACAAGGCGCTCCATCGCTTCCATCAGCGTTTTCGTAGGGGCCCCCAGGCTGATCCTTTCGTAGCCGCGGCCCTCGTCCCCGAAGATGTAGCCTTCATCCAGGAACACTTGCGCTTCCTGCTCCGTGATTTCCTCCAATTGCTTGTGCGACAATCCGAATGCGCTGAAATCCAGCCATTGCAGGTAGGTTCCTTCCAGATCGAAGACGGTCACTTCCGGCAGTTCCTTTGCCAGAAAATCCTTCAGTGTTTCGTGGTTGTGCCAGATCAAGGCTTTGAATTCCCCCAGCCAGTCCTCGGCTGCCGTGTAGGCGATTTCGGTTGCCTTCAAGCCGATGACATTGGTTCCGCCGCCGATGCCGGTCATTTCCATATCCATCTTGAATGCCGTGTGAAGTTCCGGATCCGAAATGATGACGTTGGAATTGCGCAGACCCGCAATATTGAAGGATTTGCTGGCGGCGGTCGCCGTGATGCAGATGTCCGCTGCGGCAGCGGATACGGATGCCATCGGTGTGAAGACATGCCCCGGCATGATCAGATCATGGTGGATTTCATCCGCCAAAATCACGACACCGTTGGCGGCGCAGATTTCGACCACTTTTTCCAACTCGGTTCTGGTCCAAACGCGGCCGACCGGATTATGCGGGTTGCTGAACAGCATCAGCTTTGTGTTCGGATCCTTGGCTTTATCGGCCAAGCCGTCAAAATCGATTTCATAACGGTCACCGCTGCGGATCAATGAATTGTTGATGAGCGTCCGTTTCGTGTTCTTGATCGATTTCATGAACGGGTAATAGACCGGTCCCATGTAGAGGACGCCGTCGCCCGGTTCGGTGTACGCCCGGATAGCGGAGTAGAAAGCCGCGATGATTCCCGGCGTGCAGATGATCCATTCTTTTTTGATTTCCCAAGAATGGCGGCTTTCCATCCAGTCTATGACCGCCTTGTAGTAGCTGTCGGTCGGCAAATCGTAGCCCATTACGGCCGTTGCGATATATTCCTGCAGTCCCTCGACGATCTCCGGTGCCGTCTTTATGTCCAAATCCGCCACTGAGAAAGGAAAAACATCCTTCCCCACGTTCGGATTGCTTCTGTACATGGCTGCCCATTTTTCGGACCCGGTGTTGCTCCGATTGACGGGCGTTTCAAAATCATAACTCATAGATTCATCCTCCCAAATATTTGACTTACTTTTCATTCTATCACTCGTTTTGGCAATTGCCACCCCTAATCAGATTTTAATGCAAAAAAGTAGAACCCATTTCGGATCCTACTTCTTTTCGCATGCATTCAGGCATTCAACAGTCAGCTTTTTCGCTTCAGCATTTTGAGGTAGCTTTGATAGTTTTTGTTGCCGCCGGAAAGGTTGTAGACTTCCTGGAAACCCAGATTGATCAAGACATTCTGAGCGGCGTTCCCGGTCACGCCTTTGTTGCAGTATGTCACCGTCGGAATATCTTTGGAAAGCTCTCCGGCGCGCGCCCGCAGTTCCCCCAAAGGGATGTGGATGGCATTTTGGACGTGCCCTTTTTCGAAGTCCTTGGCGGAACGCGTGTCGATCACCTGGATGGATTCGCCTTTTTGCTGCGTTTCGACCAACTGGGCCGGCGTCATCAAAGGATTTCCATGCAAAGCGTTATCCAAAGCCATGCCTGTGTAAAGGATCGGATCTTTGGTCGTTGCGAACGGCGGAGCGTAGGCCAGATCCAGGTGGAACAGATCCTCCGCTTTCGCTTTGAAAGTGATGGCCGTGGCGAGTACGTCGATCCTTTTGTCTACACCCTGGAATCCGACGATTTGGGCTCCCAGGACGCGTCCTGTCGCTTTATCGGCCAAAGCCTTGGTGGTCAGTTCCTTGCCCCCAAGATATTCGGCGTGGTCCGGTTTGATGTTGTAAAGGATTTCCACCGCATAACCCGCGGCCTTCGCTTCTTTTTCGGTCAATCCGGTTTGGCCGACATGCAGATTGAACACGCGGAAAATGCCGGTGCCCAGCACGCCTCTGTGCTCCAGGTCACCGCCTGTGATCACGTCGCCGGCGATCCGGCCCATTTTGTTGGCGGTGGATCCCAACGGACGGTAAATCGGTTTGCCTGTGATGACGGAGAAGCTTTCGGCCACATCGCCGACAGCGTAAACATCCGGGATATTCGTCTGCATTTTGCTGTTGACGGTGATGGCACCCGTCGCTCCGATCGTGACGCCGATTTCCTTGGCGAGCTCGGTGTTCGGACGCACGCCGGCTGCCAGGATGACGATATCCGTTTCGATGGCGGCGCCCTTTGTCGTCACCACTTTTTTGACGGACCCCTTACCTTCGATGGTCTTGACAGTATCCCCGAGGTGCAGATGCACCCCATTGGCCATCAGGACTTCTTCCACCCGGAAAGCCATATCCGCGTCCATCGGCGGCATCACTTGGTTTTCCAGCTGGACGATGGTGACATCCCAGCCCTTCTGCACGAGTTGTTCAGCCATCTCCAGACCGATGAAACCGGCACCGATGATCAGCGCTTTTTTCGGTTGATTCGCTTCCGAATAACTTTCTATGTCACGAAGATCCTGGATATTGCGGACATGAAAGACATTGTCGTACACAGACCGATCGAAAGGCGGCGGCGTAAGCGGCGAGGCACCCGTCGCGAAAACCAAGACGTCGTAATCGTCCTCTTTGAGCTGTCCAGTCACCAGGTCTTCGACTTGAATCTTTTTGGCTTCATGATCCACTTTCGTCACTTTGTGTTCCGTAAAGATGGAGACGTCATAGCGCTTTTTGAACCATTTCGCATCCCGCGGCGTCAGACGCTCCACGGAATCGACTTCCCCGCCGAGTTTGTAGGGGATGCCGCAAACCGAATAGGAAATGTCCTTCCCTTGGTCGTAGACGACGATTTCCGCTTCCTCTGTGTTTCTGCGCGCTTTGGCTGCTACCGAGGTGCCCGCCGCTACCGAACCGATCACAATGATTTTCATTAAAAAACGCTCCTTTTCAGCTAAGCTGGATTATTTTTACGGTTTAACAGGACTCACTAGAGTATTTTCTTTGCCGGGAAACCAGTGTCTTGTCGAATTGGCGATCTTCACCAAAATCAGCATCACCGGCACTTCGGTCAGGACGCCCACAACCGTCGCCAAGGCTGCCGGAGAATCCATGCCGAACAACGCGATGGCAACAGCAACCGATAATTCAAAAAAGTTCGATGCGCCGATCATGCCTGCCGGTGCTGCGATTGCATGCGGAAGCTTAAACACTTTGCTTGCAAAATAGGCAATGAAGAAAATCAGGAATGTCTGCAACGTCAAAGGCACGGCGATCATCAAAATGTGCAACGGGTTTTCCAGGATGACCTCTCCTTGGAAAGAGAACAGCAACACCAGCATCAACAATAGCCCCGCGGTAGTCGCGTCATCAAATTTAGAAAGGAATTCCTTCTCGAAATAGGCGGCCCCTTTCTTCTTCGTTACGAAAATACGGGTCAAGACGCCGCCCACCAATGGGATCACAACGAACAGCACAACCGACAGGATCAAGGTGTCCCAAGGCACCGTGACATTGCTGACGCCCAATAAGAATTTGACGATCGGGATGAAGGCAATCAGGATGATCAAATCATTGGTCGCAACCTGGACGACTGTGTACGCCGGATTGCCTTTCGTCAATTGGCTCCAGACGAACACCATCGCAGTACATGGTGCGGCACCCAACAGGATCGCACCGGCCAAATATTCCGTCGCCAACTCGGGCGTGATGAAATTTTTGAAGACGACAAAGAAGAAAAAGGCGGAAATGGCGTACATGGTGAACGGTTTGATCAGCCAATTCACTACCCAAGTGACATAAAGCCCTTTCGGATTTTTTCCGACGTCCCGGACGCTCTGGAAATCCACCTTCATCATCATCGGATAGATCATGACCCAGATCAATACGGCCGTCGGAATCGAGACGTTTGCATATTCAAATTTCCCGAAGAATTCGGGTACGGCTGGCAGATATTTGCCGATCAAAACCCCCACTACCATACAGATTGCTACCCAGACACTCAGATATTTATTGAAAAACGAAATGCTTGATTGTTCTTTTCCACTCATTTTATTATACCCCCATTTATTATTTAATGCGCTTTGGAGCCCTGTTCTTGCGTTATTTGATCGGCTCTTTTGCTTCTTTTGCTTCCGTCGCGCAGACAGCTTTCGACCGCACAGGTTCGCAGATGCATGCCGGCGTATCGGCCATCAGTCCGGCAGTATCCGCCTTGAATTTTTCGAAGGCGGCTTTGTCCAGGTCGTAATAATGCCATGTGCCGGATTTTTCCGTCGTCACCAGGCCCGCCTTCACCAACAAGTTGATGTGATGGGACAACGTCGGCTGGGTGAAATCGAAATGCTCAAGGATGTCGCAGGCACACATGGCCCCGCAGGAAAGCATATCGACAATTTTGACGCGCTTCGGATCCGCCAAAGCTTTGGCGATTTTTGCATAATTTTCATAATCCATACTTACTGATGCTCCTTTTACATAGAAGTTTTTCTATCTATCCCGGAAAAAGAAACGCGAGCCGGGGATAGCCCGAATCACGTTTACTCTTTGCTGTTGTCAGCAGCGACCGACATTCTAGTGGTGATGGTGACCATGCCCGCCGCAACCACAACCGCCTTTTGCTTGCGCACTATCTTCATGGTGATGGTGGTGCCCGTGTCCATGTCCGCCACAGCCACAGCCGCCTTCTTTTCCGTTGCCGCCGCAACAGCCGGATTCGGCTTGCTCTTCTTCTTTTTCTTCAGCTTCCGCTGAACCGCCACAACCGCAGCCACCGCAGCCGCAGCCGCCTTCAGATGCTTCAACGAAGCGCACGCCGATGTGCCCGGTGATTTCGTCGTTGGTCGGATAGGCGCCGGTTTTGACGATTTCTCCATCCACAACGGTGATCGGCAGGACTGCGTTCCCTTCAGCTTCCATTTTTTCGCTGACTGCTTTGTTGGATTCGAATTGCTCCGCATCATCCGTCAGATTGAAAAGCAATGCTTCGTAGTTCTCCAATTCTGCCAAGGCCTCCATTACCGCTGCGATGCGCAAGGCATCCTGACTGCTGAACAAACTGCTGCTTGTTTCCGGTTCAAAGATAGTGATGTTCGTCATGATTTATTTCCCCTTAGCTTGTTTGTATTTTTGAATAGCTTGTATTAGCCTGAATTTTTTTGGTACCTTTATAATATAGATTTCCTTCGATCTATAGTCAATCATAAATCCAATCAGAAACAAAAAAAAGTGCCGGGTGGGAAAATACTCCCCGCCCGACGCTTCCGCAAATTTTTATTTTTTCAGCAGTTCTGCGATTTCATCCGCACTGGCGACTTTGCCGTAGGAAACGACTTTTTCGTCGATGACCAATCCCGGCGTGCGCATGATGCCGTATTTGGCGATGTCCTTCATGTCGGTCACTTTCGTGATGGTCGCTTCCATCCCCAGTTCCTTCAAAGCCTCTTCCGTGTTTTTTGCCAGATTCACGCAGTTTTTGCAGCCTATACCCAAAATTTTGATTTCCATGATGATTCCTCCTAGCTATTATTTTTTGATTTACTTACATGAACAAAGGTCCCAAGAAATTGAACAGATAGCCAATGATGATGATGCCGACAGCGACGATTCCGAAGAAAAGGCCCAACAGTTTCGGTTTGACGACCTGCTTCAGCATGACCATCGACGGCAACGACAAGGCTGTCACGCCCATCATGAAGGACAATACGGTCCCCAGTCCGACGCCTTTTGCGACAAGCGCTTCGGAAATGGGCAGCGTCCCGAAAATATCCGCGTACATCGGAATGCCGACGAAAGTTGCCACCAATACCGAATACCATTTATCCTGACCCAGCAATGCCGTTATGACCGATTCGGGGATCCAGTTGTGGATGGCCGCCCCGATGCCGACACCAAGTAGCACATAAAGCCAGACTTTCTGGACGACTTCCTTCACCTGATCAATCGCATAATCGATCCGGTCTTTCCTTGTCAACTCGGCTTCCTCCAGCTCGATCGCCGGGCTGCCGAACACAAAGGACTCGACCTGATCCTCCAGATGCGCTTTGCCGATCAACGTTCCGCCGACAACCGCAAGGATCAATCCCACCACGACATAGGCGATGGCGATGCGCCAGTTGAAAATGCTGGCCAAGAGGATGATGGATGCCAAGTCGACGAGCGGCGAAGAAATCAGGAACGAAAACGTCACGCCCAACGGCAAGCCCGACCCGGTGAAGCCGATGAAAAGCGGAATCGAGGAACAGGAACAGAACGGCGTGATCGTCCCCAACAAAGCCGCCAAAATATTGGCGGTGATCCCATCAAAGCGGCCCAAGATTTTCTTCGTCCGCTCAGGCGGGAAGAAACTTTGCACGTATGAAATCGAGAAAATCAAAACCGACAGCAAGATGAAGATTTTGATGACGTCGTAGATGAAGAAATGGATGCTGCCGCCCACTCTGCTGGCGAGATCCAATCCGAAGACATCCCGGACAAGCACACCGACCAAATCGCTGAGCCACTGCATTTTTAATAATTGATCATTTAACCATTGAAATATTCCCATGATGAACTGCACCTTCTGTTTTGTATTTTATCCGCCTATCGCATAGACATTTATCTATGTGATAGTATACGCCGACATATAGATGAATGTCAATGTGTTGTTTGCAGGTGCTGAAACCTTGCAAAAAAAGCTGCGATAGTGCCGGGGCAACACCCGGTTATCGCAGCTTGTTCATTCGAGGATAGGTATTCTTCTCGCTTTGTCACTTTTGCAGCAGTTCTGCAATGTGTTTGGGCGTCAGGATCCGCCCATAGGAGACGACCTTTTCATCGATGACCAGCCCCGGTGTCTGCATGATGCCGTACTTGGCGATTTCTTTCGGATCCTCCACTTTGATGATGGTTGCTTCCTGCCCGATTTTCTTCAGTGCTTCGGTGGTATTGGCATGCAGTTTTTCGCAGTTGCGGCAGCCTGGCCCCAGTATTTTGATTTCCATTTCCATCCCCGCTCTCGCTTCCCTATACCGTGGTGTTTTGTTTGGCCATTGTCTGGAAAAAATCCTTCAACTCGTCCAACTTTTCGTGGTTAACGGAGTATTTGACCCAAATGCCGTCTTTTCTGCTGTCCACCAGCCCGCAGTCCTTCATCATCTTCATGTGGTAGGATAAAGTCGGCTGCGTGATCGAAAATTGATCCAACAAAGCACAGGCGCACATCTCGCCTTCCGACAGCAAGTCCATGATTTCCAATCTGGTCTCGTCCGATAACACTTTCAGACATTTCGCATAGTTTTTGTATTCGATTGCCATATTTATTTCCTCTTTTCCTGCTGCCAGTTGAGGCTATTCAGCCCTTTCTGACGCACTTGACGCCCTCACATAGACATCTATCTATGTGAAGTATATACCCTCAGAGCATGAATTGCAATTTCCTTCTTGTGCAAAGAAAATGAAAAAATAATTAAAACCGTTTGACTCGCTCTTAGCTTGCTGTTATTATGTATATAAATTTCAAAATAAAATCACATTGAAAAGATAAGTACGGATGGACGAAATGCACAGAGAACCTCGGCAGCTGAAAAGAGGACAGGGATGCTATCCGGAAAATGGTCTTCGAGTGGATGGACGGCGAACGCTCTTTTTGGAACCTTAGCCCTCCACGGGAATGCCCGTTACAGCGTCACAGTATCCCGGAACAGCGTTTTGCTTCGGCGCACTGGCTAAGGGGAAAATCGAGAGGTTTTTCCGAATCAAGGTGGTAACACGGTGAATCTTTCATACGTCCTTGCGCAGCATCATGCGCAAGGACGTATTTTTTTACAAAAAAAAGACGGAAGAAGGAAAATATCATGACAACCCAAACAACTTTAATCAGAACGAAAGCGCCTTTCCGCGCAGACCACGTAGGCAGCTTCTTGCGTCCGGCAAGCATCAAAGCGGCCCGCAAAAAGCTGGCTGAAGGCAAAATCACGAAAGAAGCCCTGCGCGAAATCGAAAACGTCGAAATCACACGCATCGTCGACAAACAGATTGAACTTGGCTACAAAGGCATCACGGACGGCGAATTCAGACGCTCTTACTGGCATTTCGATTTCCTCGAGAACTTGTTGGGCTTTGAAGGGTACCTTGCGGCGCAGGGCAAACAATTCCACAATGTCGTGACCAGCGCCCACAGCGTGCGCAACATCGGCAAGATCGCCTTCAATCCGGAACACCCCTTCTTCGCGGACTACCAATTTTTGGCTGAAGCTGTCGGCGATCGAGCCGTGGCGAAAGTGTCGATCCCGAGCCCGAACCAATTGATCCGCCTTGGTTTCCGCAACGAAGAAATCTATCCTACCTTGGAGGAATACGCTGCCGACCTGCAGCAGGCCTACCGCGACACGATCCTGCACTTCTATTCGCTGGGGAACCGCTACATCCAGATCGACGACACTTTCTGGGGCGACCTTTGCTCGGACAAAGCGCTGGAAATTTTCGGTTCGCAGGAAACGTATGACGAATTGAAGCGCGTCGCTACGGAGAACGTCAAAAACATCCAGATCGGCCTGCCAGAAGATTTGGTCGTCACGACGCATATCTGCCGCGGCAATTTCCGTTCTTCCTATTCGCAGGAAGGCGCTTATGAGCCCGTTGCGAAAGAACTTTTCGGCGAAACCGGCTATGACGGCTTCTTCCTGGAATACGACACCGACCGCGCCGGCGGATTCGAGCCTTTGCGCTACTACAAAGGCGACGGCCAAATCATCCTGGGCCTTATCACTTCAAAGACACCGGAACTGGAAGATATAGACGAAGTCAAGGCGCGGATCGCTGAGGCAACCAAGTATGTGCCGTTGGAGCAACTGTGCCTGAGCCCGCAATGCGGCTTCGCCTCGACCGAAGAAGGCAACAACCTGACGGAAGAGCAGCAGTGGGCCAAATTGGCTTTGGTCAAACAGATCGCCGACGAAGTCTGGGGCGGCTGATTACATCCCTGATAAAAAGGCACCGCCGCTCAAATTTGTGAGCGGTGGTGCCTTTTTGGGCTTCATGTGAACATTCTCATTTGATACTATACAAAATATTAATAAGCTGTCATACTATATTCAGAGTATCGCTGTATACTCTTTAAGTACTGAGAGAAACTACTCTTTTTCTTCGGACCTCCGAACAGGATCGGGGAAGCTGCAACTTCCCCTTCCGCTTTCTGAAGAATGCCGTCCATCAAAGGACAACAAAAAAACGCCACCCCAAAAGTGGCGTTTTTTTGTTACTCTGCTTCCTCCTCGCGGGCTTCCTTCAGGTAGACGGCGATCAGCTCATCGCGGACCGCTATCCATTCCGGCCTGCGGTCCTCCAGGTGGACCCGATTCGAAAGCAGAACGAATGCGCCCTGCCGCTCCGGATCCAGTATCATGAACGTGCCCGTGTAGCCGGTATGCCACAGAACAACGTCATCCCCTTCCTGAAACAGGTTCCACCCCAAAGAGCGCGGCTGGCCCGGAACGCCTCCCCAGTCCTGCAGCAAGGTTCGGACGGTTTCTTTCTGCAAGATCTGCTTGCCTTCCCACTCCCCGAAATGCAGCAGCATCTGAACGAAACGGATCAGATCACTCATCGGCGCAAACAGCCCGGCGCTTCCGCAATGACCGCCCAGGACCAGCGCTTTGGGATCGTGCACCGCACCGCGGATCACGCCCCTGATCGGATGGTTTTGGGTCGGAACGCAGTCCAGCGGGTCGGTCGGCCGGTAGGTGCTCCTTGTCATCGCCAGCGGTTTTTTGATCCGTTCCTCAAAGTTTTCCGCCACCGATCTTCCGGTCAACTTTTCGATGATGAAGCCTGCCAGGATCAAGCCGGTATCGGTATAGACCACTTTTTTGCCGAGGTTCTCGCCCGGTTCAAGCCCAATCAGGGCCGCAGCCAGTTCCTCGGCGGAAAGCGCATCGCGATTTTTGATGTAGCCTTTCAGATCGGACGTGTGCGTCAGCAAGTGGCGGAGCGTCACCTCATCCGAAGGGAAGGCCGGCAGGTAGTCCTGCACCAGATCCTCGAAATTGACTATCCCTTCCTCATGCAGCTGGAGCAGCAGCGTCGTCGTGACGACCACTTTCGTCAAGGATGCCAGATCATAGAGCAGACCATCCCGCAGAGCTTCCCGCTCGGGCAGTATCGCCGCCGATCCGATCAGTTGCGATTCGATTTTGTCCTTGTCGATGAAGGTATAGCTCACTCCCGGAAAAACATTCCCTTTCAGCATCTCTTCGATTTTCTTTTGGGTTTTTGGGTACATCAGTAAGCACCTCCTTGTAACTGTTATGGTTGTCTCTCATTATAACGCATCCGAGACCTGCTGCGCGGATCCTTTCGAATGCTTTTTACATTTTCAGGAAAGATCGGCGCGAGTTTTGCGAAGTCCGTTTTCAATTTCAGGAAGGTGGCGCTTTATTCCCCCGACTTGTGCTAGAATATTGTATACTAGTGAACTTATTGGGGGAATGCAAAGCGATGGGGTATTTTAAGGAACGCCTGTATCAGCAATACGTGATATTATTCATCTTCTACTTTATGGCTATGGCGGCCCTATCTTCGTTGATCACCGTCTACATGCGTGGTCTGGGGAAAACCGGGTCGGAAATTTCATTCATCCTCATCCTTTCAAACATAATCGCCCTGATCATCCAAGGCATGATCGGCTATTCGAATGAAAAATGGGGAACGCGCAAAACCGTGACCATCTATGTCCTGGTTTCATCCGTCATCAGCTGCGGGCTGTTTTTTTTCACAGACAATTGGCTTTTCGGGATCGTCTACGGCTTGGCGAACGCCATCACGTTGGGACTTGGACCTCTTTTCGATGTGCTCGCGGCCAACAGCCCTTACCGGTTCGGCCAGATCCGGCTCTGGGGGACGGTGGGTTATGCGGGCGGCCAACAGATTGCCGGCATCATCTATGATTTCTTGTCGCCGAAATCCATTTTCGTGCTGTATCTTGTCCTGTACCTTTTGAGTATCGTGTTCCTGTATCTGTTGCCCCAGCCTGCCGAACCGGCTGCTTCCCCGCAGCCTGCATCCGGAAAGAAGGACGAGGCAGCCGGGGGCAACACGATCAAGAACATTTTCCAGAACAAACTTTTCATTACCTACCTGCTTTTGGCGTTCATCATTTTCGGCACGAACATGATCAACACCAGTTATCTGCCGCTGCTTTTGACCGATACCGGCGCCCCGGTCGCAATCGTCAGCACAACCTTGACCGTGGCGCTTTTTGCGGAAGTCATCGCGATGGGATTATCGCATCGCTTCATGGACCATTTCACGAATAAACAGCTCCTTTTGGGCGTCCTGTTCTTGTCCGGGACTGAATACCTGATCAATTTCCTGTCCCATGACTTTTTGGTCCTTTCGATAGCGACCGTCCTCACCAAGTTTTTCGCTTCGGGGACCTTCATCATGCTGAACATCAAGATGGTCTCTACTTTGCTGAACCGGAAACTGATCGCTACAGGAACAGCGGTCGTCGCTATGCTCTCCCGGAACGTCGGCACCATCTTCTTCCAATTGATGGCTGGGCCTATCATCGACAACATCGGGCTGAACTACCTCTATCTTGTGCTTTTCTTGTTCACGATCATCGCCTTCGTGATCGCCCTGCTGTTCAAAGTGCCGGCGCAGCCGAAAGAACGGCTCTTTTCTTGACGGCACCCCAAATCGCAAAAAAACGTCTTGGAACTTGGATTCCAGGACGTTTTTTTGTTGCCCAAAGGCTGTCATTTCCTTGCGCGTTTGAGGATCAGTTTCGTTGCTTCCATCAATGCGACCGCGGTCAAGGCCAAGCCTGCCGCCATGCCGAACTGCGCCAAGCCGAAGTCGGCAGGTATCGAGAAGATGCCGCGAACCGCAGGAAGCAATGTCACTGCGTACAGTATGCTGCAGAAGGCTACGGCATAGAGGACGTATTTATTCGCAAAGAACCCCGCTCCGATGGCCGTCTGGGAATTCGATCGGGCCGGGAATGTCTGCAAGGTGCGCGCGATGATCAAGGTGGAGAAAGCCATGGCCACGCTCATCTCCGCCGAATAGCCGCGCCCGATGAATTGCGAAAGGATCACGGCTGCCCCGATCAGCACCCCGCGGTAGATGACCGAGATGAGCGTATCGCCGGAGAAGATGCCCTCGTTCGGGTCCCTCGGTTTGCGGGACATCACATCGGGCTCGCCTTTCTCCATCCCCAAAGCAATCGCGGGAATCGAATCATTGACCAAGTTGATGAACAGCAGCTGCAGGGCGGTGAACGGATTCACCCAGTCCATCAGCAGCGCCGCAATGATTGCGATGATCGCCCCCAGGTTGCCCGAGAAGAGATAGGCGACCGCTTTCTTGATGTTGTCATAGACGTTCCGGCCGACCCCGACCGCGCTGACGATGGAAACAAAATTGTCATCGGCCAGCACCATCGCGGCCGCCTCTTTCGCGACGTCCGTACCGCTGCCCATGGCGATTCCGATGTCCGCCTGCTTCAAGGCCGGCGCATCATTCACCCCATCGCCCGTCATCGCGGTGACATGGCCTTTGCTCTGCCATGCGCGGACGATCCTGATTTTGTTCTCGGGAGACACCCTGGCATATACCGACACCCGCTCCAGAATGCCAGCCAATTCACGGTCGCTCAAGTTATCCAATTCTTGGCCGGTCAAAGCGAGATCATCCTCGGCAGCTATGCCGATATCGCGGGCGATGGCGCGGGCTGTCGTCTTGTGGTCGCCCGTGATCATCACCGTCTTGATGCCGGCCTTCTTCGCTTCCGCGACCGCGCCGTACACCGCTTCGCGCGGCGGATCGATCATCGCCAGGAGGCCGACCAGGATCAGGTCATGCTCCGCTTGGAAGTCGAGGGCCTCGTTTTCCTCGATCGGTCTGTAGGCGAAAGCCAACACCCGCAATGCCTGATCCGAGAAATGTTCGTTCTGTTCTTTGATTTTTGCCAAGCGTTCCTTCGTCAACGGCAACACTTCGCCGGCCATCAGTATTTTGCTGCTGCGGCCGAATACGACGTCCGGGCCGCCCTTGGTCAGAAGCAGCCGTTCGCCATCGATCGTATGGACCGTTGACATCAGCTTCCGTTCCGAATCGAAAGGCAACTCCGCTTCGCGGGCGTAGGCTTCCCGCAATTCGCCGAAGGGCTGGTTCATTTTGTTGCTGAAGGCTACCATGGCAACTTCCGTGGGATCCCCCAACCCCTGCCCATCCTTGCTGATGCTGGCATCGTTGGTCAATACCGCGATCTGCATCAGTCTTTGCTCATCGAAGGTCCACGTCCCCGGCTGATCGTTGAAGGTGCCGGATTGGCCGTTCGCCAAATAGTGGTCGACGATCGTCATCTTGTTCTGGGTCAAAGTGCCCGTCTTGTCGGTGGCGATGATGCTGGTCGATCCCAGCGTTTCGACTGCGGGCAATTTGCGGATGATCGCATTTTGCTTCGCCATCTTTTTCGTCCCGATCGAAAGGACGATCGTCACGATCGACTGCAGGGCTTCCGGGATGGCGGCAACAGCCACGGCTACCGCAAACATGAAGGCGCTCAGCATGCCTGCGCCCATGTCGGTTGCGCCTTCCCCCATCATGCGGACGAGCTGGATACCGAAGATGAGGCCGGAAAGCCCCAAAATGCCGACACCCAATTTTTTGCTGAACTGCTCCAGATTCTTCTGCAATGGCGTTTGCTTGGCCAGCGCATTTTCCAACAGGTTCGCCACTTTCCCGATTTCGGTTTCGTTGGCGATGCCCGTCACGATGAACTCGCCCCGCCCGTATACCGCCAGCGTCCCGCTGTGGAGCATATTGGCGCGATCGCCTACCGGGACTGCGCCGTCGATATCCTTGACTTCCTTGTCCGCCGGGATGGACTCCCCGGTCAGCATCCCTTCATCCACCTTGAGCGAGCCGGCTTCGATCAGGCGGCCATCCGCCGGGACATAATCTCCGGCATCCAGGCTGACAATGTCCCCGACGACCAACTCCCTTGCCGGAACGGTCAACCTTGCGCCGCCCCTCCTTACTTTTGCCATCGGAGCGGACAGGCTCTTCAGGGCGTCCAGCGACCCTTCCGCTTTCCGGGTCTGGATGACGCTGACGATCGCATTGATCATCAGGACAGCGAAAATGATCAAAGATTCCGCTGCATGCCCCATGACCATCTGAATTGCGGCTACCGCCACTAATACCATGACCATGGCATCCTTGAATGTCTCGACAAACAGCTTCAGGACGGAATCCCGGTCTTTGCTCTCCAGTTCGTTGAACCCATGCTCTGCCTGTCTGGATTCGACGGACCGTTCATCCAGCCCTGCCCTCGTGCTTCCTGTTTCGGCAAAAATCGTCTCCAGGCTCTTCTGGTATGCCGCCAAAGACGTTCGCTCCGGTTTGTTCTTGTGCGGATGGCCCCCGTTCTGTTTTGCTTCCATCGTCTTTGTGCTGATTCTTTCGTTTTCCATCTTAAGCCCCCTAATGTGTATTCTCTATTTTCCTCATTCATCGTATAATCATTTTTCCTATCCGTGCATCACGTTTCAGCCGCTCTCACCCCCGTTTTCCTCCGCAACAGGGTAACAAAAAAGAGACCTACGCGCTACCGTCCCTCAAGAAACGGTAGGCGTAAGTCTCACTATTTAAGGCAACACCAGAAGGCCCTCTCGGACCTACTTATTGTTGGCATTGCCGCAGCCTGGCTGCTAGTTACTCCCTCACGGAAAAACTTCTATTCAGTTCTTTATCACTATAAACGGCAAACCTGAAAAAAGCAAATTTTAGGTCTTCCGCTTTTCTATTAAAAAAGTTTCATACAAGCAATAATGATGGCTAGCTTCACGGGTTAGCCCTTCGGAAATTAGATAAATCGGTCCTATTGCGCTCTACGATGCTCAGTCGGACCGATTTCCTAAATTTCTTTCAGGGCTGAACGAACCCGTTCCGCTTTTCTATTTCTTTTTGCGGATCATGTCGAAGCGTTCGATGGCGAAGGGAACTTTCATCTTCACGATCATCATGGCGTTCGGGGCCCGATCGATGGCTTCATCGTCTTCATTCCACATGGCTTCCACAGTCTTCTTGTTGTGGCGCAGGCCCGGTCCGTAGAATTCGATTTCGTCGCCGACGCCAAAATTGTTGCGCTGCTGGATCGTCGCCATCTGCGTTTCCGGATCATAATCCAGCACTTGGCCGATGAAGCCGTAGCGCGGAATTTTGCGGCGCTGACCGAAGAGTTGCTCATCCTCTGTCGGATCTTTGTAGAAGAAGCCGGTCGCCAATTCGCGCTGCGCGACTTTCCACAATTCATCCACCCATTCCTGCTTCAGTTCGTAATGATCGGGATCGGCGCAGTAGGCATCCACAGCTTTGCGGTAGACGTTGACGACGGTCGACACATAGTGGATCGATTTCATGCGTCCTTCGATCTTCAGGCTGTCGACGCCGCTCTCGATCAGGTCGGGCAGGTGCTCCAGCATCGACAGATCGACGGCACTCATGGAGAATTTTTCTTCGATGCCCTCTTCACCGGCACCTACAGGGTTCTGTTGCCCCAACAACGGCATATCGAACAGACCGTATTTCCAACGGCAAGACTGCGCGCAGCCTCCGCGGTTGGCGTCGCGGTTCGACATGTGGTTGGAAAGGACACAACGGCCCGAGTAGGAGATGCACATCGCCCCGTGGACGAAGGCTTCGATTTCGACATCGGTCTTCTCGTTCATTTCCTGGATTTCCGCCATCGACACTTCACGGGCCAATACGACACGCTCCAAGCCTTCGCTCGCCCAGAAGTTCAGGGTCTTATAATTGGTCGCAGAAGCTTGGGTCGACAAATGGATTGGCAGACCCGGCGCATCCGTCACGGCGATTTCCATCAGCGCGGGATCAGAAATCAGGACCGCATCGATGCCGATGTCGCGGATCGTGCGGAAGAATTCGCCGGCGCCTTCCTCGTTGCCTTCATGGGTGACCATATTGGCAGCGACATAGACTTTCGAACCATGGCTGTGGGCAAAAGCGACCGCTTCCGCCATCTCCTCAAAGTCGAAGTTGCCTGCGCGGCTGCGCAAACCATACGCTTCTCCGCCGATGTAGACGGCGTCAGCTCCGTAGTGGATGGCTGTCTTCAATTTTTCCAATGTTCCGCCCGGGGCCAAGACCTCGGGCTTCTTTGTTATTGTTCGCATATGTGTGTACACTCTCTTTCTTTCGGTATCAAAGCATCAGACGACTTCGTTCGGGTCCTTGGAATAGAACCCGGCATCCAGCTCACGGTTGGCGGGATGCAAAGCGTGCAGTTCGGCATCCAAGCGTTCCGCCAATTCCGCGGTCCATGTTCCTTCCGCAAGGGCTTCACGCGCCGCAACGAACAGTTTCGCGATTGCGACAAAATTTTCGCCCGGGGTGAACAACCCGTCCAGCATCCATTGCGAGACGCCGATAGCCGTCAGTTCGCCCAGATGCGGCATCAGATCAAGGTCGTTGTTGGCGAAGATGTGCGTCCCGTTGCGGTCCTGATAGATGGAATAATGGGAATCCACTTTTTTCGGCTCCGAAATGAACAGCCCGCGCTCTTTGTTCACTGCTTCCTCTTTCTCGATGAAATTGAAGTAATTTTCCAGCAGGTTACGTTTCGATTGGTGGATGCAAGTGGCGCCGTACACCAGCACTTCAACCGGCACCAACGCGCCCGGGATCAATTTCTTCATCTCCTCGAACGGCACTTCGCGGGCCAAGACGGCACCGACCGCGCCCCGTTTTGCCCAAAAATTGATCTGTCCGCTTGAGGTCACCATGACTTGCGCATCATAACGGTACGGGATGAACAAATCCTGTTCCCGCATCACTTGCACGACGCCAGGGTCGCCCAGCGTAATGCTGTCGACTTCCGCTTCACGCAGGAAAGCCAAATATTCGGCCACTTGGTTGATCCGATCGTTGTGGAAGATCGCATTCACGGACGCGCTGACTTGCGCGCCATTTTCGTGCGCATAGGCGATGATTTCACGCTGTTCCTCCCTGGAGAAGGAATACGGCAAACGCAGTCCGTACTCATCCTCACCTATATAAATTATGTTAATTCCGCAATCCACTAATTCCTTGGCTTGCGCGACTGACTCGGCTGTTGCAATCAGCTCGATCATCCTACATTCCTCCCTTATTCGAGTTCCTTGATAAGATTATCACATTGCTTATAAAAAGTGAATGACTGTTTTCCCTAAGTTTTCAGAATATGATTGCGCAAAACGGCCCAGGCATGTTACGGAACTCGTTAGCACGCCTCCTTGCACAGAGTTCCATCAGGTTTTCCGTATTCTTTCCCGCGTCAAGAATGCTATAATGTCAGATGTGAACACGGAATGACATCCACCAACCCTCAGGAGGAATAATCAAATGAAAAAACTTGTCAACAGCCAACAGATGAAGAAAATCGACGCCTTTACGATCGAGGAGATCGGCATCCCAGCCATGGTGCTGATGGAAAATGCGGCCAATCAGGTAGTCGCGGCAATGGAGGAACGCATCTCACCCGAGGACATCATCCTGGTGGTCTGCGGTTCCGGCAACAACGGCGGCGACGGCATGGCGGCAGCCCGCATTCTGCTGAATCACGGCTTCCAGGTGGATGTTTTTCTGATCGGCGGGCGCGACAAATTGTCCGTCGAGTCCCAAAAACAACTCGACATCATCGAAAATTTGGAGATGGTCGTCTGGGATGATGTCAGCGAAATCAACTTCAAAGGCTACACCGTCCTGGTCGATGCGATTTTCGGCATCGGCTTGGACAGACCGGCGGAAGGGAAATACGCGGAGACGATCCAACGCATGAACGAATTCCACGGCTATGTCTTTGCCGTCGATATCCCATCCGGTATTTCCGCCGACAACGGACAAGTGCTGGGCACCGCTGTCCGGGCGGATGTGACCATCACTTTCGGGATCGAGAAAATCGGCCAGCTGCTTTATCCCGGCTCGCTGCATACCGGAAAACTGATCGTCAGCGATATCGGCTTCCCGCCGAGCGCCATCGATTCCATTTCTTCGAATGTGCTGTTCTATGAAGAGAGCGATCTTTTTTCGCTGCCGAAACGCGCGGCCTATTCGAACAAAGGCACTTACGGCCGGGTCGTGATCATCGCCGGCTCCGCAAACATGAGCGGGGCTGCCTTCCTGGCGGCAAAAGCCGCCTACCGCACAGGCGCAGGTCTGGTCCAGATCGTCACGCCGGAGGAGAACCGCGCCGTCCTGCAGATGCAGCTGCCCGAAGCCATCCTGACGACTTACCGGACGGACGGATTCAATGAAGAAAGCGAACGCCTGAAAATCATCACTGCGGTTTCCGGAGCCGATGCGATCGTGATCGGACCCGGAATCGGGAAATCCGAAGCAGCCCGCACGGTGGTCGATCTGGTCCTCGAAAACAGCCAGATCCCTCTGATCATCGATGCCGATGCCCTGAATATCCTTTCCGACCGGTTCAATGAAGCATCTTTGGCAGGGAACGATTCCCGTGCCCGCATCAGCGAAGTGGCCCAGACTGTTCCGGCGGGAAGCATCCTCACCCCTCATCTGAAGGAAATGGCCCGTCTTTTGGATCAGGACCTGTCGGCAATAAAAGCGGATCTCCTGGGGACCGCCGATTTCTGCACGGCCGGTTCGGAGCTGACTTTCGTCCTGAAGGATGCCCGGACTGTCGTGGCCCATCAGTACGAGCGCTACATCAACGCGTCCGGCAACAACGGGATGGCGACTGGCGGTTCGGGCGATGCCCTGACCGGCATCATCGCCGGCTTGCTGGCGCAAGGCTTGACCCCTTCCGAGGCGGCAAAACTGGGCGTCTACATCCACGGGTTGGCAGGCGATGTTGCGGCCCGGGAAAAATCCGAGTACAGTCTGATGGCTTCGGATCTCATCGAAGCTTTGCCGAAAGTATTGCACTGACTCTCAATGTAAAAAATGCTAAAACGCCCAAGGAACCCGGCAATCAGCTGCCGGGTTCCTTGGGCGTTTTGGTTTTGGGTTTGGTTTTGGTTTTGGGTTTGGTTTTGGTTTTGGGCTGCCGGAGCAGAGGTTCCTTGGGGGGCGCTCAGCTCCGGCGGTATCCCGGTGGCCGGAGGTGATTGATTTTCATACATCCGAACTCCGGCGAAGCCGCGCTGACCGGATGTGACATTTTTGCTTGTGCCCTCTTCTCCGGCGAAAGCGCTCCTCACCGGAGGAGCCCGCGATTTCAGCTATTCCTTGGAACTGTCCTTTTCCCCGGAAATGCGGAAGACTTTTTCGCTGCGCTCGTACGGCACATCGGGAACGCCTTTGCGGGCATTCGCGACCCGGGCCACGACAAACAGGTAGTCTGAAAGGCGGTTGATGAACTTCAGCACGAACGGATTCACTTCATCCGGTTCCTCCTCCATGAAGGTGACGATCCGGCGTTCCGCATCCCGGGTCGTTGTCCGCAAAATGTGGAACCAGCTGGCCAGTTCCGTTCCGCCCGGTATGATGAAGTACTGGGTCTCCTCCGGCTCTTCGCTGTAGCCATCGATTTTCTGCTCTAGCCACTCGATGTGCTCCTGCGCGATTTTGTATTCGCGGTGGCCTTTCGGAATCGACAGATCCGAGGAACAATCGAACAGGAATTGTTGGATGAGCGCCAGGTCCTGCTGGATATCTTCGCCGCAATCATTCTTCGTCAGTACCAGCCCGAACCATGAGTTCAGGCCATCGAGCGCGCCGAACGCTTCGATCCTTCCGGCATTTTTCCGGAGTGCCTTGCCGCCCCCGATGCGCGTGTTGCCTTTGTCGCCGGTGCGCGTATAGATGCTGTATTTCATATGGTTTCTCCTCCTAATGCTGCTCTCGTTCTGTAATTCTATCATAATTCTTTCCATCGTTTGCAATCGGACGACAGAATTTTGCTGAAATACGACCTTGGCAGTATGGCATTCAAGCGCAACTCTGGTAAACTTAAACCAGAAAACCAGTATGCCGCTGGACGGATCCGCTCCGATGACGGCATAAGAAAGGAAGCTTTATGCAAAAAAAAGAAACGAAAATAACCATCCCCGAAGATACGCGCCTCATCGCTTTTTTGGGCGGCAAAACAATCCTCTTTATCCTGTCCATCCTGATCCTGACCGGCGTGCTCATCTTCACGATGGATACCATCTCTTTCATCTTCAAACCGCTGCAGGTCATTTTTTCGACCATCGTTGCGCCGGTCATTTTAGCAATTGTCTTCTATTATGTTTTCAATCCGATGGTGACTTTTCTGGAAAGGCGAGGAATCAATCGGGGAATGGCGACAGCACTCGTCTTTGTCCTCTTCATTCTGATGCTAGTCTATGGGGTCGGCCTGTTGGTTCCGATTTTGTCCGGTCAGCTCACCAATCTAGTCAATGAATTTCCCAGCTATATCGAACAGATGAACGCCTTTTTCGACAGACTGCTCGCGAACAGCACTTTCAAGGACTATTACGACCAGGCGCAAAGTTGGTTGGACAGCACAGTGGGCAGTATCCCTGAAATGATTCTGGCCTGGGTCGGCAACTCGAGCGAAAAAATCATGGCCATCTTTTCCACCATTTCCAGCGTAGTCGTCGTGACGGTCACTTTCCCGGTCATCCTTTTCTTCATGCTGAAGGATCAGGGGAAATTCAAACCTTTTGTCATGAAGAACATCCCGCCTGTTTTCCGCGCTGATATCGAAAAGATATCCCGACAGATGTCGCTTCAGGTCGGTTCCTATGTCCAAGGCCAAGTGCTCGTCGCCTTGAGTCTTGGTGCTTTGCTGATAGTCGGCTATCTGAGCATCGGCTTGGATTACGCCTTCGTCCTTGCCTTGATCGCTACCTTGACGGCGGTCATCCCTTTCATCGGCGCCACCATCGGGGTCATCCCGGCTTTGTTCGTCGCGGCCTTCACCTCCCCGGCCATGCTCCTGAAAATGGCCGTCGTCTGGGCCTTGGCGCAGTTCATCCAAGGCAACATCATAGAACCGAGCATCATGGGCCGGAACTTGAAGATGCACCCGCTGACGATCATTATCGTTTTGCTGATCATGGGCAATCTGCTCGGCTTTATCGGGATGATTTTGGGCGTTCCGCTGTTCGCGATGCTGAAGATTCTGCTTGAACACGTGCTTGAGAAATTCAAACAGCGCTACAACCGTCACTTCGGAGATGTGGCTGGGCCGTTCGAGCTGGCCGAGGAGGAGCCGGTGTTAGTGAACGGCTCCACTCCTGTCAAGGATTTCGCGACTGTGGACTTAGCCCGTGAGGTCACGGGACACGAAAACGATACAGAACAATAACAGCAAAAAAGGTCCGTGATTCCCGTCAGGGTCGCGGACCTTTTTGTTTATCAAAAAAAGTAGTTCCAGATCAGATAAACGAGATAGAACACGACCAAGATGCGGCCTTCCTTTCTGCTGATGACATCGCGTTTGTTGTTGTAGGAAAAGTAACCCAAAACCGCCAACAGAATGGACAAAGCCGGAAAATGGACCCGATAGAAATCCTGGCTGACGACGATGCCGCCCGGAGTAAGGCTGATTGCCGTACCGAGAATAAGCAACGTATTCAACAAGTTTGAACCCATAATGTTCCCCATCGCCAAAGCGCCATAGCCTTTTTTTACGGAAACGATGGTCGTGCTGATTTCCGGCAATCCGGTCCCGAACGCCACAACCGTCGAGGCGATGATCGAGTCGGGAATGCCGATCCGGACAGCCCCGATTTCAACCGTCGTCACCATAACCGAAGCACTCGCAATCACAAATCCCGCGCTGGCTAACAGTTTCAAGAGTTTGATCAGCAGCGGCTTGCCTTTTTCCTGATCGGACGCAATGGCATCGATATCCGGATTCTGCTGTTTCCCTTCCCGCAGCATCCAAATAAAATACAAAGGGCTCAAAAACAAAAAGAGAACGCCGAGCCACTGTGGAATCCTGCCTTGCCCATCCGAGTAGAAAACAGGCAGTGAGGACAGTATCAAAAACAGGGAGAGGCCGGCCAGCACCGTATGTTTATTTGCCGTCTTCCGGTTGACGGGAATACTGCCGTAAAGGGCACCGATGCCGAGGATAAAGCTTGTGTTCACGATTGTGGAACCGATGATGTTCCCCAGCGCAACGATGCTGGCCCCCTTGAAAGCGGACAAAACCGAAACCGCCAACTCCGGCAGAGAAGTTCCCAAGGAAACGATCGTGGCCCCGATCACCAACTCGGATATTCCCGATTCCAAGGAAATAGAAATCGCCTCATCAACCAGAATATCCGTCGCCTTCGACAGCCCCCAGATGCAGAGGATAAGCACTGCCGCCAACACGTAACTGTCCGCTTGTTCCAGTAAAGAAGTCACATCCCTCCACTTCCTTCCCTACGGAGAGCCAGTTATTGCAATCAGTAAGTCACTTGCTGATAATCCGCCGGGATGATGAACGCATCCTCCGACACATTGCCGGACAATTCAAGGATTTCCATGACCGATTCGAACGCTTCATCGATCGTCTTGATTTTCTTCAGGTCGGAGCCGTCAAAATAGTAGAAGATCTGCGTGCCGCTCCCCGTGCGGTATTCCTCGTACACCAGCCCGTCCTCCTCGCCGCTGCCGACGTATTCGATGCCATCCACTTCGACCGGCTCACTCGCTTCCGGAATTTCCGGCAGGGATTCTTCCCCTTCAGTCGTCGTCTGAGGCATCACGATCACCGTTTTGCTGACGTGATCGACCATGTAGATATTGCCGTCCATCATCACCATGGCGGTGTCGGTATCGGCGGATTTGGAATGCATCGCGGTCCTGTCGCCCGAAACGCTCATCATCGTTTCGGATTCCATCACTTCGCCTTCGATTGTAGCCGTGGAGCGGAAAGCCATATAGTATGTGCCGCTCTCCATGATGTCGATGTAGCTTTTTGAGAGTTTGCCCAGGCGATCGCCGACTTCTGTGGATCCATCCGACGCTTCTGCTGTGTCGCTGCTTGCGGTGCTGGCTGGCGAACTGTTCTGTGCGGTTTCTTGAGAGGAATTTTCTTCTTCATTTGTTTCCTGCGCTTGGTTGCAGCTTGCCAGAAAAAGACTGATCAGCAAGACTGTCCAATATTTTTTTCTATCTTTCAGCATCCTCAACAATCCCTTCGAATAGTGTTTATCCTGTCGTTGCATTTCCGGTTGGCTGGGCGGCGTTGCTTTCATTCATATTATAACGTAAATACGGCGGGTTTTGAAATTTGGGATAGGCAGTCGAGCAGCATTCAGTCGGACCTTCCTCCGCGGGGTTTCTTCATTTCAGATTTGGATGTTGCGCATGCTATACTTAACAAAAGAACAACATCTTAATGGGGGAATAGCTATGTGCCTGATTTCGATGCAGCTCAGTCAACACGCGTCATACAAATTGATCCTCGTGGCCAATCGGGATGAGCAATATGACCGGCCATCCTTGCCTGCACACTTCTGGCCGGAGCATCCCGATCTGTTGGCCGGCAAAGACTTGCGCGACCATGGCACTTGGCTGGGGATCACCAAACAAGGCCGGATCGCCGCCGTCACCAATAGTTATCTGACGACCGATCAGGAGTCCGATAAAAAACTGTCCCGCGGCAACCTCGTGATGGATTACCTGACCGGCAGCATGGGGCCTGCGGACTATCTGGAACGGATCAGGCAACAGCGCAGCGACTACAACGGCTTCAATCTGATCGTCGGCTCGAGCGACCGGCTCCATCACTACAACAACATCCTGGACGGTTGCAGCGTCCTTCCGACAGGCAGCCATGCCGTCAGCAATGCCACGCTCGATACGCCCTGGCCGAAAGTCACCCGCACGAAAGCGGCAATGGCCGCACTGACCAGATCAGCAGCGCTGGATGAAGAGTCCATCTTCCGCATCATGGCGGATCTGACACCGGCTCCCGATGACCAACTGCCCGACCTGCCGCTGCCGTTACCTATCCTTCGCGCTGTCTCCGCCAATTTCATCCAGACGGAACGCTACGGCACCCGCTCCACGACACTGATCCTCATCGACCATTCCGATTGGGTGACATTTGTGGAAAGATCCTACCTGCAGGACGGAACCAGCAGCGACGTCCGTTTCAACTTCCGTTTGCTGGCTGAAGAAAAATGACGCAAAAAGATGAGGCCCGGATTATCCTGTTCCGGGCCTCATCTTTTTTCACAGATAATATTTTCTGATAATCGTCAAGTCATCCTGCAGTTCATAGACCAGCGGCTGTCCGGTAGGTATCTCCAAAGCCATGATCTCTTCATCAGGTATTTCTTCGAAGTATTTGATCAGCGCCCGCAAGGAATTCCCGTGGGCCGCCACCAGCACCGTTTTTCGGTCCAGGATAGCCGGCGCAATCTGATCTTCCCAGAATGGGATGACGCGTTCCAGGGTTGTCTCGAGGTTCTCGCCCATCGGAATGACACGTTTTTGGAGATTGGCATAACGGCGGTCATTTGCCGGCGACAACGGGTTGTTCGGATCCATCAACGGCGGCAATGTGTTGTAGGATCGACGCCATTTATGGACCTGCTCCTCGCCGTATTTTTCTGCTGTCTGCTGTTTGTTCAGGCCCTGCAGATCGCCATAATGGCGTTCGTTGAGGCGCCAACTTTTGACTTCCGGTATCCACAATTGGTCGGTTTCCTCCAGAATGATGTGACAGGTTCTGATCGCCCGTTTCAAAACTGACGTGAAGGCCATATCAAGTTCGATGCCGGCTTCCTTCAGCTTTCGTCCAGCTTCTTTCGCTTCCAGGACCCCCTGCTCGCTCAGATCGACATCAACCCAACCTGTAAACAAGTTCAACAGATTCCATTCGCTCACACCGTGACGCACAAGAATAATTCTCCGCATCATCGTCACCACTTTCCGCCTGTTATTTTCTTACATTATACTGCTGCAGGCAGTGCGGTTCACGCGAAAGGCCTTCAGCTCCCGCTGCGGATTGCTCCCACCATCTCCGCGACGAAGGCTCCGACCGGTTTGGGCGAATCTTTCCCATATTTTTCCATGATGTTGATGATCGCGGAACCGATGATGACGCCGTCACCGACTTCGCTCATCGCTTTGGCCTGCCGGGCGTTGGAGATCCCGAAGCCGATGGCGCAAGGGATGTCGCTGATTTTGCGGATTTCGGCCAGCATGCTGCCGATGTCGGTCGTGATGTCGCTGCGGACGCCGGTGACGCCCAAGGAAGACACGACGTACAGGAAGCCTTCCGCTTCCTTGGCGATCATGGCGATCCGTTCCGCCGATGAAGGAGCGACCATGGAAATGTAGGTGATGCCATGTTCCCGGCAGGCTGCCTGGATGAAACCTTTCTCCTCGAACGGGACGTCCGGGATGATGACGCCATCGACGCCGGTCTCCTTGCAGCGCGCCATGAATTTATCGATGCCGTAGACGAACACTGGATTGATGTAGGTCATGAAAACGAAGGGCTTGTCGATTTCGGTGCGCAACTCCGCGACCATCCGGAAAATATCGTCCGTGTTGATGCCGTTCGCCAAAGCCCGCTCATCAGCCTTCTGGATGGCAGGGCCTTCCGCCACCGGATCGGAGAACGGGATGCCGATTTCGACGATGTCCGCTCCGTTGGCCACGATTTCCCTGATCAGTTCCTTCGTTGTTTCCAGATCGGGATCCCCCGCCGTCACGAACGGTATGAATGCCTTGTGCTTGAAGGCAGCTGTGATTTTATTCATGGATGTCCACTCCTTTATACCTTGCGATTGCGGCAACGTCCTTGTCGCCCCGGCCCGACAGGCAGATGACGATGATCTTTTCCGGATCCAAAGTCGGCGCCAGGACCATGGCATGCGCGAGCGCATGCGAGCTTTCGATGGCCGGGATGATGCCTTCCATCCGCGCCAGATATTCGAAGGCGGCAACAGCCTCGTCATCAGTAACCGAAACGTACTCGGCGCGGCCGCGGTCATAGAGATCCGCGTGTTCGGGTCCGATGCCCGGATAGTCCAGACCGGCCGAAATCGAGTAGACGGGCGCGATCTGGCCGTATTCGTCTTGGCAGAA
Organism: Trichococcus ilyis; assembly: GCF_900109135.1. GTDB lineage: Bacteria > Bacillota > Bacilli > Lactobacillales > Aerococcaceae > Trichococcus > Trichococcus ilyis. The sequence goes on from NZ_FNYT01000025.1 coordinate 29,549, forward strand.
ATAGGATTTCATGCCGTGGAAAATACCCGGCGTTCCCGTAGCGATCGTTGCCGCCGTGTCCTGCGTGTGGATGCCTCTGCCGGCAGCCTCGCAGCCGATCAGCCGCACGCTTTCGTCGCCGATGAAATCATAGAAAGTCCCGATTGCATTCGAACCGCCGCCGACGCAAGCCATCACGACATCCGGCAGTTTGCCTTCCGCCTGGGCCATCTGGGCTTTGGTCTCTTCCCCGATGATCTTCTGGAAATCGCGGACCATGGTCGGGAAGGGATGCGGACCCATGACCGAGCCGATGCAGTAATGCGACTCTTCAAACGTGGAAGCCCAATCCTTCATCGCTTCGTTGACCGCATCCTTGAGGGTGGCGGTGCCGCTCGTCACAGGAATCACTTTCGTGCCCAACAATTCCATCCGGAACACATTCAAGGCTTGGCGCTGGGTGTCCTCTTCGCCCATGTAGACGACGCATTCCATGTCCAAAAGCGCGGCGGCTGTTGCCGTCGCCACGCCGTGCTGGCCGGCGCCGGTCTCGGCGATGATCCGTTTCTTGCCCATCTTTTTGGCCAACAGCACCTGGCCGAGCGCATTGTTGATCTTATGCGAGCCCGTGTGGTTCAGGTCCTCGCGTTTCAGGTAGACTTTCGCTCCGCCGAGGTCCTTCGTCATCTTTTCCGCGAAATAGAGGCGGGATGGCCTGCCTGCGTAATTGTCCAGCAAATCGTTCAGCTCTTTCTTGAAAGCCGGATCCTCTTTGAATCGGAAAAAAGCTTCCGACAGTTCCAAGCAAGCGTTCATCAACGTTTCGGGAATGAACTGTCCCCCATGTGCTCCGAAATAACTTGTCATTTTGTTGACCTCCTAATGATTTCCATTACTGCTCTGATTTTTTCAAAATCCTTCGCCCCGTCCGTTTCGACGCCGCTCGAGATGTCCACTGCGTATGGCTGCACTTGTTCGATGGCCGCTTCGAGGTTGCCGGCATGCAGGCCGCCCGCCAGAAAGAACGGCTGCTTCGCTTCCTTCAGCAGTTCCCAGTTGAATGTCTTGCCCGTCCCGCCTGCCACGCCGCTTTGGTACGTGTCATAAAGGATGATGTCGGCGGCGTATTCCTGCCTGACATCATCGGCGTCCTTGACCGCGACCGCTTTGATGATCGGCAGCGTGATCCGCTTGCCCAACTCTTCTATATAGGTGTTGTCCTCCTCGCCGTGGAGCTGCACGATCTGGATTGCCCGGCTTTCGACGATGGCGACGATGTTTTCGATCGGTTCGTTGACGAAGACGCCGACTGCCGGTATGGCTTCCGTCAAGGCTGCCCTGATCTGCAGCGCCTGCTCCAATGAAATCCGGCGCTTGCTGGGGGCGAAAATGAAGCCGGCGAAATCCGGTCGCAGCTCGTTCAGCATTTCGGCATCCTCGACCCGTTTCAGGCCGCAGATTTTCACCTTGACCATCAGCCGATCCCCCGCAGGCGGTCCAGCATACCTTTTTTGTCCGGCGAGAGCATCATCGTTTCGCCGATCAGGATGGCATCGACATGGCCCTCCTCCAGTTCGATGACCTGTTGCCTTTCCGAAATGCCGCTCTCGGCCACGAAAAGGATGTCATCCGGCACCAGCGCGCGCAGCCTGATGGACTGTTGGATATCGACTTTGAAGGTCTTCAGATCGCGGTTGTTGACGCCGATGATCTTCGGATTGGTCCGCAACGCTTTCAGCAGTTCTTCTTCGGTGTGGGCTTCCACCAACGCTGAAAGCCCCAGTTCGCGGGCCAAGCGTTGGAAAGCATCCAATTCTTCCTCGTTCAGGATGGTCGCGATCAACAGCACGGCATCCGCGCCGATGACTTTCGCCTCATAAATCTGGTAGGCATCGATGATGAAATCTTTGCGTATGACAGGCAGCGAGACTGCCTGTTTGATTTCGGTCAGGAAGCGGTTTTCGCCTTGGAAAAAATCCGGCTCCGTCAATACCGAAAGCGCGGATGCGCCGGCTTCCTCGTAGTCCTTGGCGATCTCGAGGTAAGGGAAATCCTCCACGATCACGCCTTTGGAAGGGGATGCCTTCTTGCATTCACAGATGAAGCGGATCCCGTCGCCGGTCAGCGCCTTTTCGAAGGGGAACTCCTGAGTGATCGGCAGTGCCAAGGCGGCTTGTTTCATTTCTTCTAGCGGGATGGCTTGTTTGGCTTTTTCCACGCGTATCTCTGTCGCTGCTATGATGTCGTCCAAGATCATTTTGTCGCCTCCTGTGATGCTTTGATGAATTGCTGCAGTTTTTCCAGGGCCGCTCCGCTGTCGATCAGTTCGGCGGCGCGTTTGATGCCGTCAGCAATCGTATAGCCGTCGTTGGCCAGATAGATGGCCATGCCGGCGTTCAACAGCACCGTGTCGCGCTTCGGTCCTTTTTCGCCGTTCAGGATGGCCAAGGCGATGGCGGCATTCTCAGCCGGCTCGCCGCCGACCAGATCTTCGTTCGTGCAGTACTCGAAACCGTAGTCTTTCGGATCGAACGTGAAGTGGGTGACTTTGCCGTTCCGGAGCTCCGCGACTTCCGATGTTGTGGTCAAGGTGATTTCATCCAGACCGTCATTTCCGCCGAACACCAAGGCCCGTTCCATCTGCAATTGGTTCAGCACTTCAGCCATCGTGTCCACGAGTGCGACATCATACACGCCGAGCAGTTGCATATTCGCGTTGGCCGGGTTCGCCAAGGGGCCGAGGACATTGAAGATTGTCCGGACGCCCATTTCTTTCCTGACGGGTGCGGCATGCTTCATCGACGGGTGATATTTTTGGGCATACATGAAACACATGCCGATTTCTTCCAGCATCGCTTCGCTGCGCTGGGCGCTGGCTTCGATGTTCACGCCCAACTCTTCCAGCACATCCGCGCTGCCGCATTTGCTAGAGGAGCTGCGGTTGCCGTGTTTCGCCACCGGGATTCCTGCGGCTGCAATGACAAAGGAGGAAACGGTCGAGATGTTGAAGGTGAAAGCTTGATCGCCGCCGGTTCCGACGATGTCCAAGGCTGTCGTCTTCGTCTGCACCTTGTTCGAAAAATCCCGCATCACTTCGGCGGAGGCACTGATTTCGCCGGCCGTCTCGCCTTTCATGCGCATGGCTGTCAGATAAGCCGCAATCTGGACCGGGCTGGCTTGACCGCTCATGATCTGCTGCATGATGGTTTTCGTCAATTGCGGAGAAAGTTCTTCTTTTTTCACGAGTTTATCGATCGCGGCTTTCATGCTGTCTTCCGGAAGAATCTGTTCGGTCTGTTTCGTTGCTTTTATCTCTAGCATTTCATTCACCTCATCATTTTTTGTGTACAAAAAAAGCCCTTGTCCCCCATTAAAAGGGACAAGAGCTTGTAATCTCCTGCGATACCACCCAAATTGACGATAAAAACCGCCCACTCGTTCGCATACCAACATATGCGCCTGTCTGTTAACGGATCAGGTTCCCCGTTTGCCCCTACTCTTTTCAAGGCAACCCTCTCAAGTCCATTCGGCATCCCCTAAGCTATCGCACTCTCACTGGCGGCGACTCTCTGGAAACTAGGTATGATGCGTACTCCTCTTGATTATCGGTTTGATTAGATGGAAATGATTTTTCTAACGATTTCTTAATGTTGGGATTATTTTAACGCATCGTCATCCGTCCGTCAACTGTTTTATGAAAAAAAATCAGCAAGCCTGAATGTTTCCTGCTCCGGCGCGCTTTTGGTAAAATGATGGGGAAACTGACTGTGAAAGGATGAAATCCTTATGCAACAAACCGACAGACTATACTCGATGCCGCCTGTCATCGACCCGCATGCCAAAGTCCTGATCCTTGGTTCGATGCCCGGAGTGAAATCATTGGAGGCACAACACTATTACGGGAATCCGCGGAACCATTTTTGGGAAATCATCTTCTCCATCCTCGAAGAAACGGATCCGCTGGACTATGCCGAGCGCCTGTCGCTGCTGAAACGGCATCACGTCGCCCTCTGGGATGTGATCCACTCCTGTTACCGCGAAGGCAGCCTCGATTCGGCCATCAAAGAGGAGCACCCGAACGATCTGAACAGCCTTCTGCGCGAACATCCCCAGATCAAGGCCATCGCCTTCAACGGCGGGAAAGCTTTCCGCAGCTACAAAAAGCACTTCGGTCTGGATGAGAGCGCAGGATTGGTCTACCTGCCGCTGCCTTCGAGCAGTCCCATGCGCGGCAAGCACGTCAAGACCTTGCCCGAAAAGTTGGCGGACTGGTCGGTGCTGAAAAAATATCTATGACGAAAAAGAGCCTGCTGCCGAAAAATGTATCCCGGCAGCAGGCTCTTTTTGTATCGTTTAACCGCGGGAGCGGCTCCGGTTTATTGCGATTGTCGCAAAGCTGCCTCCGACCAGAATGATGGCCAACGCCATCAGCAGATACGCGATCCGGAAATCCAACAGATCGATGACGCCTCCGATCACCGGAAAAAGAATGATCATGCAGAGGCTGTAGGCCATACTGTTCGCGCTCAAAAGCGTCGCCCTTTCTTCGGAAGGGATCAACTGGTTGATGTAGGCGCTCGCGATCGTCGGTGACACCGCTGAAAAAATGATCGAAAGCACAAATCCAACAAATATCAGCAGCCGATTTCCCGATGCCGAGAGGAGCAACGACAAGGAAACAACTGCGGGAAAAACATAAGGAATCCGTTTTTTTTGGAGTTTCTGCTCGATTGCCGGAGAAAATTTTGCTCCGAAGATACCGAACAGGGCAGCCGCAAACAGATAGAAACTCGTAGACTTGCCGTTGTAGCCCAGCTCCGACAGGTAGTTCTGGAAATAGAAATAATAGGTGGCCGCAAAGCTGTCCAGCAAGGCAAAAAACAGGATCCAGCCCCGGAGCTCTTTATGCCGCATCAGCAACCGCCAGGCATTCCCCAGTATCCGGGTGTAGGACTGCCCCACTTTTTCGGAAAATCCAACTGTTTCATCCAACTGCGGACCCAGTCGCTTGATTGGCTCTACCATGCGGTAAATCAGGAACATATTCAGTATGCAGAGAAGGATATTGACCATATAGACGGCCGGGAAATACGCATCGGCCAAAATACCGGCAAGGATCACGCCGCTTTGGGCACTGATCTCGATCAGGAAATTGATGTGGGCCAGCTTGTCCAGATAGCCGCTCTCCTCGTTCACTCCTTTCATGCTTTCGAAGACCAGCGCTTCGTAGGTCCCCGAGTTGAAATTGTAGGAAAGCGCCGAGAACGCGAACGCAATCGCAAAATGAGAGAAACTCTGACCGTAGATCATCCCGATCGAGCTGATGATGGCCATCACTTTCCCGAACAGCAGGATTTTTTTGTAGCCGAAACGGTCCGCCAAAGCACCAGACGGCACTTCAAAAGCAAAACTCGTGATGTGGAAGATGGCTTCCAGGAAACCGATCTGCACCAAGCTCATCCCTTTGAATGAACTCAGGTAAAGCAGCCATAACGAGGTGATGCCAAAATATTGGATGAAGGCATATTTTTTTGCCAGAGATATATTTTTACGTAACGATATGTGATTTTCCATTTGAAGTCCCTTCTTTTCTTGCAAAAAAAATAGCTACGGGAGGCCCCCATAGCCGGACTTATCGCTTTGTCAGGATAAGCAGCAAGAAGCGTATTTTTGTCTGAATTTTTTTGATTTTTGGGCAGACTCCACCCCTTGAATAGCCACATCGGAAAAAATACCACGCATCAAGGTCAAAAAAATCCGCAATTTCGCTTTCATGACCGCTCTCCTCTCTTCTTAATCATCACTAGGAACAGTATAGCATTCCATCTTTTTGGCCGCAATCAATAGGCGAAAAGCCCGAAACCGTCTCTTTGTGGACAGTTCCGGGCTTTTCGCATGTATGCTCTGTTATGGATATTCACGGTATAAGACCGCTCCTCCGGTGTGGCGGTCGCTGAGCGGAAGACACCGGATAATTTCGGCTTCGACTCCGACCAAAGTGCGCTCACCGGAGGACGCACCCCGAAATGACGCCCGAACTCCGGCGAAGCCTCCGTTCACCGGAGTAGCCGGTGCGGTGCCTGATTTACCGGAAATATCTGGATCAGATCTGCGCGAACGCCTGATCCAGATCAGCGATGATGTCGTCGGCATTTTCGATCCCGATCGACAGACGGATCATGTCCCCGGAAACACCGGCAGCGACAAGGTCCTCTTCGCTAAGCTGCGCGTGGGTCGTGCTGGCCGGGTGGATGACCAGAGATTTCGCATCAGCAACGTTGGCAAGCAGCGAGAACAATTCCAGTTTGTCGATCCACTCGATGCCAGCTTGCTTGCCGCCTTCGATGCCGAATGTGAAGATCGATCCGGCCCCTTTCGGGAAGTACTTGTCGGCTAAAGGCTTGTACTTGCTTTCCGGAAGTTCCGGATAATTTACCCAAGAGACTTTCGGGTGGTTCGCCAGATAAGCGACGACCTTGCGGGTATTTTCAACATGGCGTTCAACGCGCAACGACAACGTTTCGATCCCTTGCAGCAACAGGAAGGAATCGATCGGCCCGATGCAGGCTCCCGTATCGCGCAGCAACTGCACGCGGATTTTGGTCGTGAACGCGCCCGGCCCCAGATCCGTATAGACCAATCCGTTGTAATGCGCATCCGGCGTCGTGAAGCCAGGATATCTTCCGCTGGCAGCGAAATCGAATTTACCGGATTCGACGATGACACCGCCCATGGTTGTGCCGTGGCCGCCCAGGAATTTCGTGGCTGAGTGGACCACCACATCGGCGCCGAATTCGAACGGACGGATCAGGTAAGGCGTCCCGAACGTGTTGTCCACGATCAAAATGATGCCGTGGCTATGCGCGATTTCGGCGACCTTTTCGATATCGATCAGGTTGGTGCTCGGGTTTCCGATCGATTCGATGAAGATGGCTTTCGTCTTTTCCGTGATGGCAGCTTCGAAGTTGGCCGTATCTTCCGGATCAATGAAAGTCGTGTTGATGCCCAAATTAGGCAAGGTTGCGCTGAAAAGGTTATAAGTTCCGCCATAGAGCGTGCTGGCAGCAACGATTTCGTCGCCCGCATTCGCTACGTTCAGGATAGCGTACGTGATCGCAGCCGAACCGGAAGCGACCGTAACCGCGGAGGTGCCGCCCTCAAGCGCCGCTACCCGCGCGTCCACGACTGCGGTGGTAGGGTTCGTCAAACGGGTGTATACATTCCCGGCATCCGTCAAAGCGAAACGGCCGGCAGCCTGCTCTGCGCTGTCGAAGACGAAAGCGGTCGTCTGGTAGATCGGCACCGCCCGGGCTCCGGTAACGGGGTCCGGCACTTGGCCTGCATGTACTTGCAACGTTTCAAAACTGTAATTTTTCTCTGTCATTTGTCATCTTTCCCTTCTGTTTTTCGATTTATTCTTGCATAGCGGTTGCTCTTCTGGGTCATTGCCGATCAGCCGAGGTTGCTTCTGTCCAGTCCTCTGTTTTTACAAAAAGAAAAAAGCCCTCGTCCCTATATTCCAACTGATTGAAATACAGGGACGAAAGCTCTTCGTGTTACCACCCATGTTCGTAGGGACCTCGCGATCCATACCTTTAAAAGTACGCAAGCTGACGCTTGTTATACTCCTGTGCGCTATCGTGCACAAACCGAAGCAACACTATCCGCATTGCTTTGCTCCGAGACCATCTTCGCTTCTTTTCATCATACCCCTTTTCACCTGCCGGGGCTCTCTGGAATGACGATCGAAAGGTACTCTTCTCTTCATCGCTCTTATATTAAAATTTAATTAAATATAACATCTGTTTCTCACTTTGTCAAACATTTTTATCAAACAGGTTCCTCATCCGGTTTCTTTCCGGTTTCGCTTCGGTTTCCGGTAAAAGCCGCCGCAGCTCCGGATCAATCCGAACGCACAAAAGGGAGTGCCTCATTTTATTTTGAGACACCCCCTGCTTAAGTTCTATCTACAGTTCTTTTCCATTTGTGGCAATTACTTGCTTGTACCAATCAAATGATTTTTTCTTGCTTCTCGCTAAAGTCCCATTGCCGTAATCGTCTTGATCCACGTAGATGAAACCGTAACGTTTGGACATTTCAGAAGTGCTTGCGCTGATCAGATCGATACAGCCCCAGCTTGTGTAACCCATAAGATCTACACCCTCTTTGATCGCTTCTTCCATTTGCTCAATGTGTGCACGCATATAGTCAATACGGTAATCGTCGTTGATCGAGCCGTCTTCCTCTACTTTATCGTAGGCTCCAAGTCCATTTTCCACGATGAACAACGGTACTTGGTAGCGATCGTACATTTTCTTTAAGGTAATGCGCAATCCTTTCGGGTCGATTTGCCATCCCCAGTCGGAGGACTCCAAATAAGGGTTTTTCACACCGCTGAAGAAGTTGCCTTTTTCCTTCTTCTTGCCAGGAGCTCCGCTGGCAACCATTGACATATAGTAACTGAAGGATAGGAAATCCACAGTATGTTGCAGCAATAGTTCTTCATCGCCAGGAAGCATGTCAAGCTTAATATCATTTTCCTCAAAATAACTTAACATGAAGCTTGGATAATAGCCACGAACCTGGACATCAGTGAAGAAGAGGTTCATTTGGTCTTCTTTCAGTGCTTCCAATACATCATCCGGACTGCATGTTTCTGGATACACTTCCATACGGGCCAGCATACAGCCGATCATGGCATCAGGGATCATTTCATGACAGGCCTTGACCGCTCTGGCGCTTGCTACAAACTGATGATGCAATGCCTGATAAACCGTTTGTTCTTTGTGTTCTACTTCATCTATAAGAACGCCGCTGCCGATATATGGGGACAACGTTGAAATGTTGATTTCATTGAACGTTAACCAGTATTTCACTTTTCCTTTATAACGGTTGAATACCGTTTCTGCATAATGAACAAAGAAATCAACGACGCGTCGATCTGCCCAGCCGTTGTATTTTTGAACTAAAGCAAGCGGAATTTCGTAGTGTGATAACGTCACAAGTGGTTCAATGCCATATTTCAATAATTCATCGAATACTTTGTCATAGAAAGCCAGTCCTTCTTCGTTCGGCTCTCTATCATCACCATTCGGAAAAATGCGCGGCCAAGAGATGGACATGCGGAATGTTTTGAAGCCCATTTCTGCAAACAGTGCAATATCTTCTTTATAACGGTGGTAGAAGTCAATCCCACGACGTTTCGGGAAGTTGTCTCCGCCTTTTCCTGCCAAAAGATCCTCAAGCTCCTTTTTGCTTCTGACATCCATTTCAATTTCATTTCCACGCTCTTCTTTTGGTACAAACTGAACCATATCAAAAATGGAGAGTCCTTTACCACCCTCGTTGTAAGCTCCTTCTAATTGGTTCGCAGCCGTTGCTCCGCCCCATAAAAATCCTTCTGGAAATGTCATATTCTATTCCTTCTTTCGACTTTTATTTGTTTCTAATCTTCATTGTAATTTAATGCTACAAAAAAAACTGGTCCAAAAGAGACCAGTTCAAATCCAAAAAGCATGTTGCTGTCGGAATCAATGGAACAATACATCAAACAACCGTAATAAGGTTTGACTGCTGACAGCACTGTTTTCAATTTTTCCGCACTGTAAAATTTCATCAAATAACTCTGGATGTTGCTGCGGTTTCGAGAAGGTGATGAGCAATTTCTTTCCCTTTGTCCTTTTGATTTTTTCAAACAAGAGGAAATCCTCTGACAGTAAGTATCCCTGTATGGAAATCGTGATGATCATATCTTCCTCCGTCAATGTATCCAGAGCATCCATTTGTTTGAAAATATTTGTGTTGCATTCACAAAATTTCCCTGCAAGCAGCAATTTTTTTTGTAACTCCAAAGCTTGGATTTGATGCTTTTCAAAACCTAATATGACCACTCTGCGGGATTTGCTGATTTGTTTTACAATCCGCTCAATCTGTTCCCTTGGGATATTTTCGATCATTTCCACGTTTTCCTTTAATTGCGCTATAAAGCTGTCCCCACTTAGGGCGATATCGTTTTTTTCAAAAGATGCCCCATAATTATTTACAGAATTCCTCAAGTTTGAAAAATTTCTGAAACCAATTCTTTTGCAGAAACGATTAATTGTGGAAGGCGCTACATTGCATACCTCTGCTGCTGTTTCCAATGAAAAGCCCTCAATCTTATGGAAATTTTCCAATAAGCTCTTCGCTATATGGTAGTTAATATCCTTATCCAGGGAATTATTTATGTATGCTAAAAGATTATAAATCAATGTTTCCACAGTTCCCACCTCGAGTGAATAATTCATGGTATTTTAGTGAACAACGACGGGGCTGCCTCATTTGGAGACAGCCCCTGGACTGTTACTTATTCTTCCTCTTCGTCGAATTGGCTGTTGTAGAGGTCGGCGTAGAAGCCGCCTTTCGCCAGCAATTCTTCGTGATTCCCTTGTTCGACGATGTCCCCGTTGTTCATGCAGAGGATCAGGTCGGCATTCTTGATGGTCGACAGGCGATGCGCGATGATGAAGCTCGTGCGGCCCTGCATCAGCGTATCCATCGCTTTCTGGATCAGCACTTCCGTACGCGTATCGACCGAACTCGTCGCCTCATCCAGGATCATGATCTGCGGATCGGCAAGGATGGCGCGTGCGATCGTCAGCAATTGTTTTTCGCCCTGCGAAACGTTGTTGGCTTCCTCGTTCAGCACCATATTGTAGCCATCCGGCAGCGTCCGGACGAAATGGTCCACCTGCGCGGCTTTGGCGGCGGCGATGACTTCTTCATCCGTCGCATCCAGCTTGCCGTAGCGGATATTCTCCTTGATGGTGCCGTTGTACAGCCACGTATCCTGCAGCACCATCCCGAATTCCGTGCGCAGATCGCTGCGGGTGAAATCGGTGAGGTTGTGGTTGTCGATGTAGATGGCGCCGTCCGTCAGGTCATAGAAACGCATCAGCAATTTGACCATCGTCGTCTTGCCGGCACCGGTCGGACCGACCAATGCGACTTTTTGCCCTTCTTTGATATCGGCCGAGAAATCCTTGATGACCAGATGATCCGGTTCATAACCGAACTTGACGTGTTCAAAACGGACATTGCCCTTGACATCGGCGGTCGCCATCGCGATTTTCGCTTCGGTCACGGTCTCTTCTTCCTCTTCCAGGAACTCGAAGATCCGCTCAGAGGCGGCCACCATCCGCTGCAACTGGCTCCCCACTTGCGCGACTTGCGTCAGCGGCTGGGTGAAGTTGCGCACGTACTGCAGGAAGGCTTGGATATCCCCGATCGTCATGCTTCCGGCAGCCGCCATCGCGCCACCCATGATGCAGACGACGACATAGCCGAGATTGCCGATCAGGCTCAGCAAAGGCATCATCAGACCGGAAAGGAATTCGGCCTTGAAGCCGGCCTCGATCAACTGATCGTTCTCTTTGTCGAAAGCGGCGACCGATTTTTCTTCGCCGTTGAAGGCTTTCATGACCACATGTCCGCCGTACATCTCTTCGACGTGGCCATTGACCGCACCCAAATATTTCTGCTGGTTGGCGAAATGCTTCTGCGATTTCGACATGATCAGCATCAGCAGCATCATCGACACGACCAGCACGCCAAGGATGACGAGCGTCAGCGACCAGCTGATCGTCAGCATCATGATGAAGACCCCTACTAAGGTTGTGACCGATGTGATGATCTGGGTCAGGCTCTGGTTCAAGCTGGTATTCAGGGTGTCCACATCGTTCGTGATCCGGGAGAGCACATCGCCTTGGCTGTTCTTGTGGAAATAGGCCAGCGGCAATTTGTTGATTTTCTCCATGATGTCTTTGCGCAGTTTGTAGGAAACTTTTGCGGAGACACCTGACATCAGGAAACCTTGCAGATAGGAGAAAGTGGCGCTGAGCACGTACAGCCCCAAAAGCCCCAACAGCACTTTCCCGATGTAATCGAAATCGATTTCGCCGGATCCGCCGGTGAATTTCAGCATGACGCCGGCGACCAATTTATCGATGGCCAACGCCATGATTTTCGGTCCGACGATCCCGAACAGCGAGGAGGCGACAGCCAAGATGAAGACAACCGTCATCACCCATTTGAAAGGCGACAGGTAAGCGGCCAATTTTTTGAACCCGCCTTTGAAGTCTTTCGCTTTCACGACCGGCATGCTCATGCCGCCCATCGGACCATGGCCACCCGGGCCGCCTTGCGGTCTTCTTTGTTTCATTTCGCTCATGCTAATTCCTCCTCTGAAAGCTGAGATTTAGCAATTTCTTGGTAAGTCTCACAATTTTTCATCAACGCATCGTGAGTCCCTATCCCGACGATTTTGCCTTTATCGAGGACGATGATCTGCTCCGCATCCATGATGGTGCTGATCCGCTGCGCCACGATCAAGACGGTTGCGTTATCCGTGTAGTCATCCAATGCGGAACGCAACGCCGCATCGGTTTTGAAGTCCAAAGCCGAAAAACTGTCGTCAAAAATATAGATCGGCGCTTTTTTCACCAAGGCGCGGGCGATGGCCAAGCGCTGTTTCTGGCCGCCGCTGACGTTGCCGCCGCCTTGCGCGATGGCCGTTTCGATGCCTTCTTCCATCTCCGCTACGAAGTTTTGCGCTTGGGCGACTTCGATGGCTTTCATGATGTCATCCATCGAAGCGTCGTCTTTTCCGTACGAAATGTTGGAGGCGATGTCCCCTGAGAAGAGCATCCCTTTTTGCGGAACATAGCCGATGTTGCGGCGCAGCTCGGCTTGCGTCATTTTGCGGATGTCGATGCCGTCGATTTCGATGGCGCCGTCCGTCACATCATAGAAGCGCGGGATCAGATTGATCAGCGTCGATTTGCCGGAACCGGTCGAGCCGATGATCGCCGTCGTTTCGCCTGGCCTTGCTGTGAAGGAAATGCCGCTCAGCACATTCTCGCTCGCCTTCGGATAATGATAGGAGACATTGTTGAAGGTGATGACGCCCTCGTTCTTGCTGTTCACTTGCGCCTCTTTTGGATCAGTTATGCTCAAATCCGTATCCAAAACTTCCCCGATCCGGATTGCCGAAACGGAAGCGCGCGGCAGGAAGATGAACATCATCGAAATCATCAGGAAGGCCATGATGATCTGCATCACATACTGGATGTAGGCCATCATATCCCCGATCTGCAAGGCTGAGTCAGCGACCTGCTGGCTGCCGAACCAGATGATCAGGATCGAAACGCCGTTCATGACGAGCATCATCGCTGGCATCAATAACGACATCAGACGTTGCACGAAGCGGTTCGTGTACGTATATTCTTCATTTGCATCATTGAAGCGGTTCTCTTCAAATGATTCATTCCCGAAAGCGCGGATGACCATCATCCCGGAAAGATTCTCGCGGCTGACAAGATTCAAGCGGTCCGTCAAGCTCTGCAGCATTTTGAACTTCGGCATCGCGATCGACAGAATCGACAGCATGATGCCGAGGAGGGCAATGACCGCGACTGCGATCGTCCATGCCAACGAGACGCTCTTGTCGATCGCCATAATCAGGCCGCCGGTCGCCAAAATCGGCGCATAGCAGAGCATACGGATGCCGATCGTGATCAGTTGCTGGATCTGCTGCACATCATTGGTCGTGCGCGTTATCAGCGATGCGGTCGAAAAATTATCAAATTCGGCATTGGAGAAGCTTTCGACTTTGGCAAAAACATCCCTTCTCATTTTTCCGGACACTTTTGCAGCGACCCGGGAAGAGAAATAAGCGACCGCCACGGAAGCGATGGACACCGCAAGCGCGATGGCGAGCATCTGGGCGCCTTTTGTCATGATATAGCGATTCTGGATTGCATCCATATCCGCTCCCAGATCCTGATAGAAAAGTTTCGTGAACAGGATCCCGATTTGACTGTAGAGCATCGGCTCGGCCGCTTCGGCAACCTCCATGGACTCCGCGAAGGCTTCCTTCGGCAGGAATTGCAATTGCGGCAAGAGCGCATACAGCTGGTTCATGTCGACATCTTCGAATCCGCTCTCAGTGCCGACTGTAGCCGCATCTCCTTGCTGCCCGCCCATTTCCTTCATGAATGTCACAAAGCTGTAGCTTGCCTTGCTGAAGATGCTCTCCAAAGCGGACAAGCGTTCCGGATCGGTTTCGTCCAGAACATACAGGTCGGCATTCCGGCTATCAGGAAATTCATCCTTGTATGCCTCTGCCTGCGCCGATCCGCCTTCGATCAGCTGATAGCTTTCCTGGAACGTTTCTTTATCTTTTTCATCCATGAACAGCGTCATGAGCGCGAACCCATCAGAGGGGAGCGCTTCAGGAGCTTCCTGTTCGATGCCTCCATTTTGGATACCAGTTTTGACGATATCGCTCATCAGATTCGGCAGGCTCAATTCCCCGATCGCCTGCCCGAAAAGAATCAGCAGGCTGACCAAGATCGCGCCGGCAAATGGTTTCAGGTATTTCATTATCACTTTCATCTGCATTTCCCTTTTCTTTCCTAATTTTGTCTGTTCTCTCGTTTATGCCAATGCCCATGGCCGCATCCGCCGCCTTCGAGGTTATGCAGCATCCTTTTGAAGCAGCCTTCCAAAACATCCAGTTCCTCTTCGCTGAAGCCTTCGAACACTTTCTTGTTGGCTTCCTGCATAGCCCGCTTCATCTCTTCCGATGCAGCGATGCTTTTTTCAGTCAGATGGATGCTCTTGGAGCGGGCATCCTTCGAACTGACCGTGCGCGTGACGAATCCTTTCGCTTCCAAACGCTTGATGATGCCGGTCACGGTCGGATTGGAAAGATTGAACTTCTCTTCGATGTCTCTCTGGATCACTTCTTCGTCGCCACGGCCCTTCAGATAGAACAGGACGTGGATCTGGGACGTGGTCAGATCGATTTTCCCTACCATGCGGTTCATTTGCTCCTTGAATTGGTTATGCAGCATCGGGATGTAAACTCCCATCATGTCGCGTGATACCACAGCATTTTCTCCTTTCCATCGAAATATACATAGCACGCTATCTATTATCGCACTCTCCGATTATTTGTCAATAGATCCGACACGATACAAGCCAAGTTTGAATAAATTTACTATAATGTATGGAGCATCCAATGAACCGGAAAGAAGGAACAGCAAATGGAAGAATGCAATACTGTCAGGAACCGCCTGATTGCCCTTTGCCAGGAACACGCACACGTCATCGAGGACTACCCTTTCGATGACCCCAATTGGACCGTCATGCGCCATGAAGGCAACCGCAAATCGTTCGCCTACATCTATGAACGCAACAATGAAATCTGGCTGAACGTAAAAAACACGCCGGAGCGGAACGAATATCTGCGCGAGTCTGTGCCGGAAATCATGCCTGCCTACCATATGAACAAAACCCATTGGATCACCCTGCGGCTCGCCTCCGAAACGCTCTATCCAATTGCGGACCGGATCATCAGCGAAAGCTACCGGCTGACGCAGACAAAGCCAAGGAAAAGAACGAAGCTAATCGAGTAGGAGGTAGATGATTAGTTCATCTACCGTCCTCTCACACCACCGTGCGTACGGTTCCGTACACGGCGGTTCAGTACCTTGAGTAAGCAGACTCTGCCAGGAGGCTTAATGAAATTAAGCCCCAATGGTGGAGTCTTTTCGTCGTAAGTGCCCGATGAACTTCGGGCGTTTTGGAGAGCCTCCAGTGTTTCTTTCTGGAGAATCCGACGCGCTTTGCGCTATCTTTATCGAGACCAAGCTTGGATAGTCTGTCAATCTTCGTACGTGAGCTTTTCCATCGTTTAAGAATAAGTTGTCTGATTCTGCGATGCAGCCATTGTTCTAT
>NZ_FNYT01000030.1 GCF_900109135.1 Trichococcus ilyis
CAGGAGAGGTATGCCCATTTGAAGGAGGAAAGTTCTCAAGTGAAGAAACAACTCATTGGAATGGCGATCCAGCAGGAAGTATTTTTCTATACTTTCGTGCTTTCCATCGAAAATAGGATTAAATCGCTGGCAATCCTAAAGGCTTATGAGCAATGGGTTGAAGAAAAGCACAATTTTTAATTACTTGTAAAGTGGTGTACTTTTTTATAAACCCTATTTTATTTTGCCTTGGGAAGATTGATTGTAAATGTTGTGCCTTTCCCATAAATACTATCTACGGAAATAGTCCCTTGATGCGCATTCACAATGCCCTTTACAATGGAAAGGCCTATTCCTTGCCCCCCTAGTTTACTGTTTCGGGAGGGCTCCGCCATATAGAACCGTTCAAATATTTGGCCCACCTCGTCCGGATGGATTCCTTGTCCGTTGTCGATTATTCGAAAGGAAGCGGTGCCTTTACTTTGCGAAACGTAAAGGTCGATTCTTCCTCCTGAAGGGGTAAACTTAATGGCATTTGCCAACAAATTAGTTAAGACCTGATGAATTTTATCCCGGTCCGCGGAAATAAAAACGCGATTACCGCTAACGGAACAGTTGAGTTTATTTTCAACCAGCATGGGTTGGAAATTGTCCACGATTTGTTGGGCTAGTTCCGTAAGATCAAAGGTGGTTTTCTGTAGTTGAGACTCCTGACTTTCGAGTTCGTTGATCCGATCGATTTCTCCAATCAGACGCGTAATTCGGCTTATCTCTTCGTAACAACGATAGAGCCGCTCTTCAGATATTTCCCAGACACCATCTATCATGGCTTCAATATTCCCTTTCAAGGTCGTCAAAGGCGTTCTGATTTCATGGGCAATATCGGAGGACAAACGGTTTCGGATCTTCTGTTGGTGTTGAAGCTGCAAGGAAAGATCATTCACTGATACCAGCAGGTCATCAATCTCCCGGATTCCTGTTTCTTCCAGAGAAAGACTGCTGTAACGCCCTTTGGCAATTTTCTGGGTAAAATCATTGATTGTGACGATGGGGGAGCTAAGCTTTTTGGACACCACTAGCGCAAAGAAGAGGGGAATGAGGAGCGATATGAAGGCCACAAAAACCAATTTACTTTCCATATCGGAAATAAAGAGGGCGTCATGTTCTGTGTAAGCATAGGGACCCACGGATTGAATCTCCATTATGCCAATTTCTTCGGTACCATCATAAAGGGGACTACGGCTTTGCACGTAGTCACTCTCCATACCTCCCACCATTTGCTGCATATGCAGGAGATGATCCTGAACCTTGTTCTTCGCATCTTCTTCCTCAGAAGCGGATGGGCTCCATAACAGTTGCCCGTCCTCGTCGAAAATCCTCACAATCACTGACTGTTGGAGAGCATTTCGCCCAATACGCTGAATTGCTTGCGAATTTTCTTCCCAGGTACCGTTTTGTTGATAGAGATTCTCTAAATCAGTGCTGTATTCTTCCAACTCTGACTCCTGTCTCTCCCTGACATAGTCAGCAAAGTGGCTCTCTAGTAAGTTCAGTGTTATCCAGCTGAAGGCTCCTACCAGAATAAAAGAAAGCGAAACGAAGGAAAGGAGAAGTTGCCACTTTATTGTTCGCTTCATTTTTGACCACCAAATCGGTATCCCTCTCCATAGATTGTCAGGATATAGTAGGGGGTTCGCGTATCATCATCTTCTATCTTTTGTCGCAGGTTCTTAATATGGACATCAATGACTCGATCTGTTCCGTCAAAATCTAATCCTTTTACGACCTGCAAGAGCTGTTGCCTAGGGAAAATCTGCTGAGGATGTGACGCCAGAAGAGTCAGCAACCTGTACTCAGTTGGCGTTAGTCCCACTTCTACGCCCTTTTTGAATACTTGCTTGTTATCGGGATAGATTTCCAATAAACCACCTTCGAAGGACCATTTCACCTCTTGGGGTTCCGGATGTGAGCGTCGCAGTACAGTCTGTACTCGGGCCACCAGTTCTTTGGGGCTGAAGGGTTTCGTCATATAATGGTCCGCGCCGATTTGCAGTCCGCTCAGGATATCCTGTTCCGTTGTTCTCGCCGTCAGCATAATCACAGGCACGCTGGAGGATTTTCTTATTCTTCGGCAGACCTCAAGACCGGAGATATCCGGCAGCATGAGGTCCAGGACGATGAGATCCGGCCGGATGGTTTCGGCTTTCCGCAAGGCTTCTTCTCCGTCCATGGCTCTGAATACTTGGTAATTTTTAGCAACCAAGTACGCCTCTACAATCTCCAAAATGTTTTCCTCGTCATCTACAATCAAAATTTTCATATGTTTTCCCTCCATCATTCACACGATTGATTCTGTACTACTAAAAATTGTCCCACCGCACCATCTTTCCTGAGCAATGCACGATGGTAGTTTTCCAATATTGCTGAATTGAGTTTACCTTTTCATTGTGTGGGTTTTATGGAGTAGAAGATGTCCTATTGTTTTTAAAGAAGCAGTAGGAAAAGTTCTGTCGGCCTATTAATGCCTTTAGAACTACTGCAAATTTTTGTTTTTTCTTTCTCCATACGCCCTACACAATCATGCGCTATCTTAGTAGTGAATGGTTGTGTACGATCCGATAGAGGCATAATGCAGATAAGGAGTGTTAGAAAATGAATATCATTATAATGGGAATGCCCGGCGCTGGAATGGGAACCCAAGCGAGGGAAATCGCAGTTACCTATCAGATTCCGTATATCTCTACAGGTGAAATCTTCCGATCCTTCGCTGAGATGGGTAGTCCGATCGGTCTAGAAGTCAAAACATTCATGGATATGGGAAAACTAGTCCCCGATAGATTGGTCAATAAACTCCTCTGGGATCGCATGGGAGAGGATGACATGAAAGAGGGTTTCGTTTTGGAGGGATATCCGCGAACGCGTCAGCAAGCGGAAGCGTTAGAAGCATATCTGGAAAGCAAAAGACTGTCGCTGGATGTTGTCCTCTATCTGGCTGTTGGGAAAGAGGTCTTACGGAAAAGATTAGAAAAGAGGATCGATTCGCCCTGGTCAGAGGATAAATCAGAAGTCATAGAAAGACGGCTACAAGTGAGTGAGCTCGAAATGGAAGCACTGACGGGTTTCTATCAGGAAGCGGGAATCGTTTCTATGGTCAATGGCGAACAAAAGCCCGACATTGTATTCGAAAAGATACAAGGAGTTCTTCAGTTTCATTCTTAATGTGGGGTCGTTCTAATCCAGAAAATAATCTTCCTATTGGGTGAATGTCCTGATGAAAAGGTAGAAATCACGAAAAAAAAGCATGGAGACTTTTGTCTGCATGCTTTTTCTTAAGGTTTATTTTTTTTACCACTGTTAAACATATTCGATGATGCCGCGTTTAAGCATCTCTTTCCTCATAGCCTCATTTTCCACCCGCAATCGTTTTACGTCTGCTCTTAAAACAGCATTATATTTACGAACTGCACTTACGATTACCATCGTCAAAACAGGAACCAGTAGTACTAAAATGATAAATAGAGTTGTTTGCATAGTCTATGTCCTTCTTTCTGGATTGTTTTTTTTAGATTTCATAGTCATAGCATACTAGGTGATTATGTAGACTGTATGAAGAAGCAAAACTCCATTAAATCTACACATTGCTCCGGTATATTAGGGTTAACAAATCCTCAAAGTATGGATAAGTAGTAAGAATTGGCGTTTAGTAAGTGAGGGTACTATTAAAAATGTAGAGGCGTAATTGATGCCATGGATTTCAGTAAGCACAATTTATCCAATTTTCTAAAGACGAGGTGCCGATTCAAAATCGCTTTAAGGCTTACCGAAGAAAGAAGGCAGGGATATGAAAAACAAGCATCAATTAGTGTGGGGTGTGATCCTGTTTGGTGCGCTTGCTGTATTGATTGTTTACAGCAGCGGGTTGTTTTTGCTGGCAAAAAATGCGGGAACAGACGTTTATACGCAAGGGTTTTACAACAGCGGCATGATGGGTGGCAGAGTCAACAGCAACCAGAACAGCAGTGGCGAGAAATTGACGCCGGATCAGATTTTGTCGGATGTCGAAAATTATTTGAAGGGCTATGGAAATAATCTTCAAGTGGCAGATATTTTTGTCTTCACCGATGCGGATTACTACGTTTCGGTGGAAGAGAAAGATACCGGCAGAGGGGCCATGGAACTCTTGGTCAATCCTTATACGGGACAGATCTACCCCGAGCCGGGTACCAACATGATGTGGAATGAGAAATACAGCATGATGATGGGAGGATCCTTCCGCTACAATGCGAATGCAACGGATACGGCAACTGTGAACCGAACAGAAGCAGTCAAAATTGCGGATGATTTTGTGAAGAGTCAGTTGGGCGAAGCTTTTTCGGTTCCGGGTGAGGGGCACGCATTTTATGGTTATTACACTTTTCATATCAAGGAAGACGACAAAGTAATCGGGATGCTCAGTGTCAATGACCTTACCGGAGAAGTCTGGTACCATGATTGGCATGGCGATTTGGAACAAGTGATTTCTGAACATTAACAGAAAGAGGAGTGGGAAAAATGATGAATTATTATGGTTATGACATGATGGGCGGTTGGGGAATTTTCATGATGATTATCCTGGTAATCTTAATCGTTATTATCGTATACGCGGTGATGAAGCTAGTCCAAGGAGGCAATAATGCTGGCACAACTTCAAATGGCCGGGATGAGACACTTGAAATCCTTGATCAGCGTTATGCAAAAGGAGAATTATCAGACGAAGAATACCAACAAAAGAAGAAAATATTGAAAAGTTAGTTGGGTAAGTCTGAAGTTTCATGCTCGAACTGAGTTTTCTCAAAAATATATTCCGGAAATGAACTATTCATATCAAAAAGCCAAGATCATATACAAATCTTGGCTTTTTGATATGATTTTTTTCTACATAAAATCAACACATTCATATATTATTATAAAAACAGAAACATAAAATAAATCAAAGCAAGGGGATAAATTATGCACCACCATGAAAGTAAAGAAGAGAAATCAGGAACGCATAAACACAGTCCATTACATCATATGATCCATATGATTATTTGTTGTGGCCTACCAATACTGATTATAGTATCAATACCATTTATTGCTAAATATAATCTCGGACTTGCTACTATATTAGGAGTTATTGCGCCATTTATATGCCCCATTATGATGGGAGGAATGATGCTATCAATGCTAGGTGGTAAGAAAAAGGAAAACTGTTGTTCGAAAAAAGAAAGTGATACTGTACCGGAAGAGTGAGCGATTTTTTTGTAGGAAGCCATTAAAGCATCTAAAAATTGAAGGAATAGTTTTTAAATAAAAAAGTGGGGCCCAAATAATGGCTACGAATTAATGCGACATTTTTTTGGATACCGATTGTATGCATCTGATTGTGCTGTACTTGACTACTAAAAATGAACCTATAGCCCTGACTAGGTAAATTGATTATAAGACTAATTATTTGACTATTGAAAAAAGGAAGGACAGAATGTGTAATGTAGAGTACTTTCGATAATAGTCAATAAAGGAGGGTAATGAAACATGTATAAGAACCGATTGATAAAAAGTATCCTAGGTCTTTCTACATTAGTATTATTGGCCGCATGTTCTATTGATCAAGATGGAGACGTAGATTCTGAGTCCGTGGGAAATATTTCATCAGATATAGAAAGTATTGCTTCTACTTCGAATATGGGTGAAATGATGCATGATGATTCTGGAGAAATACCAGAAGGATTACTAGCAGCAGAAAACCCAACATATCGGATAGGGGACATTGTTACCATCAATTCAGACCATATGACAGGAATGCAGGGTGCAGAGGCTACTATTGTAGGGGCATTCGACACTACAGTTTACGAAGTATCCTTCAATCCAACTAATGGTGATCCGCGAGTAACAAACCATCAATGGGTTATCAAGGAAGAAATAGCTGAAGCAAAAGATGTCGAAGAACCACTGGAACCTGGCACAGAGGTTACGCTGGAAGCGAGTCATATGGAAGGCATGCAAGATGCAACTGCCACGATAGAATCAGCAGAAGACACTACCGTATATATGGTTGACTTTGAGCCGACCACAGGGGAAGAAATGGTCAGGAACCATAAATGGGTAACAGAGGCTGAACTATCGCCCAATTAAATGTTTACCTTTCCAGCATTGAAGAGATAAAGATTATCTGTTACTTGATCAAATAGATCATATATTAAAGAAACATTGGACAAAAAATAAAGGGCAAGATTCACATAAGTGAGTTTTGCCCTTTATTTTTGTCTAAAAATTAGGTGGTCTTTATTATCTGTAGTTTTGGGGTGTACCCAAAATCACCACCTGTAAAATGTTGATTTTATTGGATTTTTAATGTGGAGTACATGTGTCGAATAAATCGAGTTCGAGAAAGGGGGAAAACAGATGAACATCGGATAAGCACGTGTGTCCACCACAGACCAGAAGCTGGACCGACAGATCAAAGTCCTGAAAAAAGCAAGGCAGAAAAAATATTTTAAGAGAGAATGTCCGGTAAAAGTATGACAGATCGTGAGGAGTTTCAGCAGGCTTTGGGGTTCCTGCGAGAGAAAGATGTCCTGATTGTGGAGTCATTGGATCGACTGGGTCGAAACTATGATGATATCGGTCAGATGGAACAATAGCGCCTGGATCGGAAAGAAATTGGACTCCAAGTATTGAATTTACCGATTCTGAACCATGACCTGGGAGATCCTAATCTGCAGAAACTAATTCGGAATATGACTTTATAGTTGCTGTCCTGGACCGCCCAAAACGAATGCGGAGAAATATTGCCGGTCGCCTATCAATTGAAATCGGATATAACTTATCAACTCCTGTTAAGTAGACAAGAAATCCCGGCTCTGTGGGCACTGCTGAACAATTTGAATCGGAACAAAAAAACTTCCCGCCTTGAAAATACGCCTCTAAAATAACCCAATTTAAAAATAGAGGTTGGGACAGAAGTATTAAAAAAGAGAAAAAATCGCATGAATCAAACTGACAAATGTTGATTTCATGCGATTTCTATTTTTCTATTAGCTAATTTCCGCCAAAATTTGATTTATGTCACAGTTCTATTTTTGCAGATTCTTCTTATCTGTGACTGTTCATTGGGTGAGAGTAAAATCGTTCCCTTCTGAATCAAACGTCACCGATCTTACTTTTTATTTTCCATAACGTAATAGAAATGTTTTAGATTCTCAGGAAGTACGTATTCTTGCTCAGCTATACTATCAGCTAAACTTCCTCCGTACACCGCCTTAAGGATTCCTTCAATAACCATAGCCTTAGGGGGGACGGTATATTCTTGACCTTGATAAATCCAAATTCGACAGTCAACTACGTTCCCACACAAATCACCACAGGATTCGCATATACTTTCTTTAAACTCCATCTGAATGTCGTGTCCATTAACACGGATTGTAGGCGAACTAAGAAATTTATGAGTTACCGCTAACTCCTTAGTATTCACATTGATTTTGTTTACATGTACATCTGTCCCAGTTGCTTCAAGTACATTTGCAATTTCCTTTAAAGCTTCATCTAAGCTGTCTTCTGCGCCCTGACAGCGAGTACATACACTCAAATCCAGATATAAAAAATCAATTATTATTTTATTTTTTTCAATTTTAATTTCTTCTGCGTTTCCGCAACATCCTGTTGTACCTGAACAACATCCTGAATTGCTTTTATTAGTCATATTTAACACTCCTTGTAAGATAAAGATAAGGTTTGGATCATAAAAACCCAGGCATAATCAGCTTTTTCGTATAAGTTACTTATTAAATAAACAATTTTAGCCAGCACAACAGGATAATTTTGATAGGACTTTGTCAAACGCTACGGCTGCTAATTTTGAGCCTTCTGCCATTGTTAAATAAGGTGCTAGCGTTTCTTTTAAGTCGTCTACGGTCAATCCCAACTTGACAGATAAAGAAGCGGCGTAAATAACTTCCCCTGCATTGTCAGCAACCACATGCACTCCCAGAATTTTTCGCATTTTTCTATCAGCTACAAGTTAAATTATACCCGTCGTACCATGATTTACAATCGGTCTAGCAACATTTGTTAACGGCAACACAGATGTTTTAATTTCATATCCTCTTTCATTCGCTTTCTTTTCTGTCAAACCAACGGTTGCGAATCCGAGACTTGTAAGCGCTGCCCTAGGGACTACTGTTAAATCGATTTTTTTATTTAACCCACCAATCGCATTGTCTGCAACAATTCCTCCTTCATAGGCAGCCACGTAGACGAATTATGGAAGAGAAGAACGGATCCGCGATAAGAAAGGTCTCTTGTGAAGAAGGGAATGACGCGCATATGTTACGAGAAGAGAAGATTGTATTTACAGGCAAACTGGATACATTATCCCGGAAACAAGCCAACTACTAACACGCTAACTTTTACATTAAGCGTCCGCCCTAGGAGGGAAAACGCAAGCAACTGTCACCAAAGATACAACAATCTTGGTGGTAGGAAAGGCGAACACCAATCTTTTCCAAGAGGACCCGCGAAGTCTGAAGATGCAAAAAGTTGAAGCTTTACAGCAAGAAGGCCGACCTATTTGCTTGCTATCGGAGAAGACCTTCCTTGAGCGAGTTTCCGTACATTTGAATCAGATTGTGGGCATGATGAGGGCTAGTGAGAAATAGATTGTAATAATTGCTCTGATTAAGTAATCGATGATTCCAATGGATCCTAGAGACAGCTAGAACACGCCAGTTGCATTCACGGGTTCTGAGTTTAGAGCAGAAGAAATATCGGAATAATCCTTTCCCCTTCTCCAATTGGGAGCATTATAAGAAAGAGGATGCTTTCATGTCCCACAATGGGCAGAAGCCCCTTCCGTTATCTAGCCCCTCGGAAAGATACTTATGGTTTCTCTCGAACTTTCAAGGTTTATGAGTGCGCAAACTGCTCAGGATGCCCCTTGCGAGCGCAATGCACCAAGGCGAAAGAAGGGAACAACAGAAGAAAATAATTAAAGATTTGCTTTCGGATGCAAAGACTGGCGCAATCTACGGAAAATGGAAGATCGATGTAGAACGAGCGTTCGGATTGCTGGAGGCTAATTTGTGCTTCACTCGATTCTCTGTCAGAGGAAAGGTGAATGTGTGCAAATACGCCTCCCAAGCAGCCCTCCTTAGGAGGAAATCTGCACCTAGGTCCTCAAAAAGGTTCCAACCACCCCGATTCGGTGATTGGAACCTTTTTTCATTAGCTTACACTAGTTATATCCCAACTTCAGGGAAACATGAATAGATGGAAAAAGCAATATTAATGTTCTTTCTCGGCTGCGCCTTATGAGCATAGTCTGCAGCAAGTTTGGACATTATGAATTCCTCCTTCTAATGTATAGATTTATTCTGCTATCTCCCGAACATGGTCCAGGACTTGCTCTAAGATATGTACAACATGGGGATCATCGAGGCTGTAAAAAATCGCTTTTCCCTCTCTCCTTGCTTTAACCAAGCGCGCCTCTTTCAAAGTTCTTAATTGGTGGGAGATAGCGGATTGCTCCATTTCCAAGGAAGTGGTAATTGAGCCTACGCTTAATTCTTGTTGTTGCAGAAGAAAGAGGATCGATATTCTGGTAGGATCACTGATAATCTTAAAAATCTTGCTGACAGACTGGATGGATTTTTTGTCCAACTGCGGTGTTATTGGTGTATTCACTTGCACTCTCTCCTTTTTACATGACCAAACGTTCATGATTAGGGTAACATACGTTTGATGAAATGCAAATTTTTTATCTTGAGATAAGGGTATACCTTTTTTTGGCTCACTAAAAAATGAATTGAAAATTTGAAAAAATTTAAAAAAATAGCAAAATGAAAAGTTTAGTTTTGACATTGAATAGCAAATCATTTAAAATGAATGTATAAACATATGAATTGCAAATCATGTTTAAAACGAAAATATTCCGATTTAGGGAAGTAGAGAGGTGATTCTTAAATGTCTCATAATGGAGACCATCTTGCATAGCTATGGGATGAGTTGACAGCGCAAACCATTTAAATAAGCTGGAAAGAAGCATGATTATGTTGCAGGTGGTACCAGCGCAATGTAGCTGATATAACTCCGCTTTTTCTTCGTTTGGGTATAGGCACAGTCATTATTGTAGCAGCTTGGTTAATGCAATTGATAAATATTTAAGTTTATCGAGAAGGGTGATGGAAATGAAAAATATACAAGAACAACACACACACGAAAATCATAGCCACAATCACAAGCACGATCACGATCACAATCACGGAAAATTGCCCATTGTCATGTATTTCATTGGGTTAGTTGTGGCACTTGTTGCATTGTTTTTAAGTGAAAAATATTTGATACTGCAAAATATTTTATTCTCACTGGCGACAATCAGTATGGGCTATCATGTCGTTATTCTTGAGGGCATGGGAGAAACGGTTAAGAACACAAAAATTAAAAAAAGATTTACCCCTAACTCTCATATTTTAATGGGATTGGCTGCCATTGGCGCTTCTTTGATGGGCAATTTTTGGGAAGGAACGTTGCTGATTCTTATTTTTTCTGCTGCCCATTTTCTTGAGGAGTATGCCGAGGGACGAAGCAAAAGAGAAATTGCGAAATTACTCGAAATGAACCCAACAAAAGCTAGGTTAATCCTTCCAGACGGAAATACAAAAATCGTTGACGTTAGTGAATTAAAAGTGGGAGATCAACTCCAAGTATTAAATGGGGACCAAGTACCCATTGATGGGATGATTTTATCGGGCATTACTTCCATTGATGAATCTTCCATTAATGGTGAAAGTATACCCAAAGAGAAGTCTAAAGGAGACATTGTATTTGGGAGTACGATTAATGGAACAGGGACGTTTACAATGGAAGTCACGAAAGAAACGAAAGACACTGTTTTCTCCAAAATCTTACAACTCGTCAGTCAAAACCAAGAAAATCAAACAAGAGCTGCTAGTATTATCCAAAAGTTTGAACCAAGATATGTTAGTTTTGTTTTGATCGCAATCCCACTCTTCATCTTATTTACTCCCTTTTTATTTCATTGGACATGGTCCGAAAGTATTTACAGAGGCTTAGTTCTTTTAGTGGCAGCCTCCCCTTGTGCCCTGGCAGCAAGCACCGTCTCCGCGACTCTGTCCGCAACCTCTAATCTGGCGAAACGAGGCGTGCTTTCCAAAGGAAGTACCTTTCTCTCCCAATTAGCGGATATCGATGCCATTGCCTTCGACAAAACCGGGACCCTTACGCGTGGAAAACCGGAAGTAACCCATTACTATTTTGCTGATTCTGTGAATGAGGAACAGCTTATTGATATCGTAGTGGCTCTTGAAAAAGGAGCAAATCACCCACTGGCCAATGCAATCTTAGAAAAATTTGAAGCCAAAACTAACCTAAACATCGAAGTGACTAATCAAATCGGGAAAGGTCTAACAGGGGGCTATAACGGAAAAAATTATCGTATCGGAAAACCGTCTTCTTTTGATACGGTCCCGGATGAGTATCTCCGTTCCAACAATGAATGGTCTTCACAAGGAAATACAGTTGTCTATGTAGCGGAAGATGAAAAAGTGATTGGGTTTATTGCCCTCATGGATATTCCGAGCGAACATGCGCGAGAAACCATTGATTACTTTAGGAAACTGGGGATCCACACCACGTTGATTACGGGTGACTCGGAGTTGACAGGGAAAGCTGTAGGTGAACAGCTCGGTGTCGCAGAAGTGATTGCGAATGTCATGCCTGAAGACAAATCGAATATTATTAGTGAACAAAAAGAAAAATATGGTGTGACCGCCATGGTAGGAGATGGTGTGAACGATGCGCCAGCCCTCGTGAAGGCAGATGTCGGGATTGCGATGGGAGATGGTACGGATGTTGCGGTAGACGTATCTGATCTCGTTTTAATGCAAAATAATCTATCAAAACTAGTCCAAGCACATAAAATTTCTAAAAAAATGAACAAAGTGATTTGGCAAAATATCTACTTTTCCATGGCCGTCGTGGTCTTCTTAGTTATCGTTAGCCTTTTTGGGTTAACTGATATTGCAATCAGTGTCATTGTTCATGAGGGGAGTACTATCGTTGTAATTCTGAATGGACTTCGATTGTTAAGGTCTAACTAAATGTTGTCCTTCTAGTAAAGCCAAAGGATTGAGCTCGTGCAAAGGGTAAGAGCGCACATCTTTGCACGAGCTCTTTTATTTTTTCGTTTGTCAAAATAAACTCAATAGAATCCCCAGCTTTCAATGTGCCAGCTGGGAACTATACTTCCTCGTCGCAGTCTTATACAATAGTTAGTGAATCTATTCCTTACAAAGAGAGGTTACTGCATGATTTTATATTACCTACTGGCAGCTTTTTTGATTGCCACAGACCAACTGATGAAATGGGGGATCGTCCAAAATTTTTCCCTGTACGACCAGATGGAAGTTATTCCAGGCATTTTTTCCTTGTACTACATTCAAAACCGCGGGGCAGCATGGGGAATCCTTGAAGGAAGGATAGGTTTCTTCTTCCTCACCACCGTCGTGGTAGTGGGGTATATGGTTTACACCTTCCATAAGCAGCTGCAAAATAGCCGCTTGTCCGGCATTAGCTTCTCCTTCATTCTGGCAGGGGCTTTGGGCAACTTCATTGACCGGATGCGTATCGGCTATGTAGTGGATATGCTCCGTTTTGATTTCATCAATTTCCCGATTTTCAACTTGGCAGATGTTTTCCTCACCTTAGGAGTCAGCAGCATGATTATCTATATTCTCTTTTTCGAGAAAGAGGAAGACAATACGTCCAGTAGGGACATAGAAAGAAAGGGCAACTAAAAAAAGAGCGCAGACAGTTTATTTCAAAAGCTGATTCCGGTATTCCCCCCCGGAATCAGCTTTTTCAGTTGTTATTGCTTCCTGTTTGCAGTAGGTGCTTTTCAAAGTGATTCACATCGAGCTGCTAGTCAGGTAACGGAGGAGATATCTTAATCCTTTCTTGGCATGATATACAATACCATTGAAATTTTTAACAAATACTGATACAATTCATTCAAATGAACATTTGAATGATAGGGGGCTTAAAAATGGAAGAAGTGGACTTAGAAGTTTGTCAAACTACGATTGTTCATGAGGGAAAAGTTAATTATGTTAAATCCGAACTACACGGTAAAAACTTTGCGGACTTACTGGTACTAAGTAAATGCCTGGGAGATCTCTCCAGAGTTCAAATTCTATATGCATTATCCACTTATAAGGAAATGTGTGTCTGTGACTTAGCAGCTATTATTGATGCGAGCACGGCCACCACTTCTCATCATTTACGTTTTCTGAAAAAAAATGGCATAACCAAATCGTATAAAGAAGGGAAAATGGTTTATTATTCGCTCGCGAATCAAGAAATTTCAGATGCTATTGGTTCTTTGCTGAAAATATCGGAAGGCCTGCAGCTCACTTCTTAGATTGGAGGGACTAACCATGTTGCCAACGATTGTATCTGCCCTTGCGGTATATGTTTCTACGAATATTGATTACCTACTAATCCTCATGATTATTTTCTCCCAAAACGATACAAGAAGGAGAATAAAGATGATTATTGGGGGACAATATTTAGGAATGGGAATCTTAGTCGCCTTTAGTTTATTTGCAGCTTTTGTATTAAATTTTATTCCGCAAGACTGGGTTATCGGTTTGCTGGGATTAATCCCCTTGTCATTAGGGATCCGGTTGGCCCTAAAAAGGGAGGATCCGGAAGATGAGAATGTGCTTGAAAAAATGCAAGCACGTGGCTCCAATCCATTATTTTGGACGATAGCCCTGATTACCGTTGCTTCTGGCGGGGATAATCTAGGAATTTATATCCCCTACTTCACGGCCCTTACCTGGCCGGAAACTACTGTAGCGTTAATCGTTTTTGCAATTTCTATAGCGATTCTCTGCCATATCAGTTACAAACTGTCAAAAATTTCTTTGATATCCGAAACCATAGAAAAATATAAGCGGCCGGTTGTCTCCCTGGTTTTCATTGGCTTAGGTATTTATATCATGGTCGAGAATGGCACCATTCAAACATTATTCAGTTTATAAAAGAAGTCAGTTAATTCATTAGAGGAGAGATACAATGGACGATAACAAAAAACTACACGAATGGATCCTAGATGGGATCGACTGCGCAAATTGTGCCAACAAGGTTGAAAGAGGCGTCGCCAAAGTTGTAGGTGTTGCCAATAGTAATGTGAACTATATGACGCAAACATTGAGTTTCGAGGTAACAGGAGAGCGGGAAGACCTTGTCTTATCCCTAGTGAAACAAAAAGTGAACAAGTTGGAACCTGGTGTTGTCTTGAAGAATAAGGCGGACGGCCGATTGATCGAAGTTGGCACCCAAGGAAATGATAAAAATCTAATAGATGAAAACAAACAACACTACGAGTGGATCTTGGATGGGATTGACTGCGCAAATTGTGCCAGCAAGATTGAAAGAGGTGTCTCCCAAGTTGCGGGCGTTGCCAATAGTAATGTGAACTATATGACGCAAACATTGAGTTTCGATGTAACAGAGGAAAGAGAAGAACTTGTTTTATCCCAAGTGAAACAAAAAGTGAACAAGTTAGAGCCTGATGTTGTCTTGAAAAATAAAGCGGACGGTAAACTCATTGGAGCAGACAGTCAATCGGTAGCGCTTTCTGAGGGTCTGGAACAAGTAGATCGTGATGAAGAGAAAGGGGAAAGAGACGAATTAAAGACTACCATTATTCGTTTGGTACTCGGGTTCGCCCTCATGCTAGCCGGAATCTTCCTGCCGCTCGAAGGAGGGCTTTCTGTTACCCTATTTGTGAGTGCCTATCTGATTGCAGGTTATGATGTCGTATGGCGTGCCGTACGGAATATTTTCCACGGACAAGTATTTGATGAGAACTTCCTGATGACCATTGCGACCCTTAGTGCCTTCTACATTCAGCAATACCCGGAGGCTGTTGCGGTTATGCTTTTCTATCAAGTTGGAGAAGTGTTCCAGGAAGTCGCTCTTTCGAAGTCGCGTCGCTCGATTGCGGACCTGATGGATATCCGTCCCGATTATGCGAATTTGGATACAGGAAACGGGATCGAGAAGGTCGCCCCGGAAACCATAAAGGTGGGCGATATCATTCTGGTCCGCCCGGGTGAAAAAGTACCCTTGGACGGAAAGGTAGTGGACGGGACTTCCGCTATGGATACGTCCGCATTGACCGGGGAGTCCGTACCGCGGAGCGTGACTCCTGGTGATTCTGTCCTCAGTGGCTTTATCAATCGCAATGGTGTGTTGAAAGTAGCGGTGGAGAAACCTTTTTCGGAATCCACCGTCAAAAAGATCTTGGATCTGGTGGAGAATGCCAGTGGGCGAAAAGCTCCCACCGAGCAGTTTATCACCAAATTTGCTCGCTACTATACGCCCGTTGTCGTGGTGGCCGCGCTCTTGTTGGCCGTTGTGCCGCCATTGTTACTGCCAGGAGCTACTTTTAATGAATGGATATACAGAGCCAGTATCTTTTTGGTCATTTCTTGTCCTTGTGCTTTAGTCGTCTCCATCCCTGTTGGGTTTTTTGGCGGAATTGGTTCTGCTTCTCGAAAAGGAATTTTAGTGAAAGGCAGTAATTTCCTGGAAGGTTTGAACGACCTCAAGTATGTAGTGATGGACAAAACAGGTACATTAACAAAAGGGAAATTTGAACTAACTGCTATAGAACCAAAGAATGGAATCAATTCACAGCAGTTACTTGAGTTAGCTGCTTACATAGAATCTCATTCTACTCACCCAATAGCTGATTCCATTAAAGAACAGTATGGAAGAGAGATTCACGAAGAAAGAATTACGGCATATAATGAAATTGCTGGTTACGGAATTCAAGCCACTATTGACGGAAAAGAAGCGTTGGCAGGAAATGCCCATCTAATGGAAAAATTCTCGATTAATTTTGAGGAAGTAAAAGAAATCGGAACAATCGTTTATCTAGCTGTTGATGGAGTGTATATGGGGCATTTATTGATTGCTGACGCAATCAAAGAAGATGCCATTGAAAGCATTGCTGCAATGAAAAACTTAGGAATCAAAAATATTATTATGCTAACCGGGGATTCCAAAAAAGTTGGAGAAGCAGTAGCTAAGAAACTAGGCATTACGGAAGTTTATAGCGAACTTTTGCCACAAGATAAAGTGACTATATTCGAGGAAATCCTTTCTCGTAAAGAAAAAAATGAGAAAGTCGCTTTCGTGGGGGATGGAATCAATGACACTCCGGTACTGGCCCGCTCTGATATCGGCATTGCCATGGGTGGCCTGGGGTCAGACGCGGCAATTGAGGCCGCGGATGTTGTGATCATGGATGACAAAATCTCTAAGATTGCTACTGCCATGCAGGTGGCCAAGGATACCCGTCGCATTGTATGGCAAAATATCTTCTTCGCCCTTGGGGTGAAAGGATTATTCCTCATTATGGGTGCCTTCGGGTTTGCCACGATGTGGGAAGCTGTCTTTGCGGATGTAGGGGTAACTGTCATAGCCGTTCTGAATGCTATGAGAATCCTCAATAAGTAGATTATGCTAGCGAGAAGGGACTTCTTTGAATAAAAGAGAAGTTCCCTTTTTATTTTTTGTAAAAATCCCCCAGTATCCTTATAATTTTCCAACTTAAAAGTCAGGGTGGTTATTTTCTAAGCCTCATTCAATCAAAATAAGGATTCGAATTGGCGTTTAGTAATCCAGGGCACTATAATTAACAATATAGGGTCGTATTTCGACGACACAGCTCTCAGTAAGCGGCGTTTATCAAAAGGTCTCAAGAATAAGGTGCCGATCTAAAATCACTTTGAAGGCTTAACGGAGAAAGAAGGCGAGGATATGAAAAACAAACATCAATTAGTTTGGGGTGTGATTCTGTTTGGTTCAATTGCCGTACTGATTGGGTACAGTATGTGGTTGTTTTTGTTCGCAAAAAGTGCTGAAACAGTCGTTTACAATCAAGGGTATTACAACAATGGCATGATGAACGGCAGAGTCAACAGCAACCAGAATCAGAACAGTAGCAATGAGAAATTGACCCCCGACCAAATTCTGTTGGATGTCGAAAATTATTTGAATGGTTATGGAAATAACCTTCAAGTGGCGGATATTTTTGTCTTCAATGATGCGGATTACTACGTTTCAGTGGAAGAGAAAGATACCGGCAGAGGGGCAATGGAAATTTTGATCAATCCTTATACGGGGCAGACTTATCCCGAACCGGGTCCCAACATGATGTGGAACGAGAAATACAGCATGATGATGGGCTCCTTCCGCTACAATGCGAACGCAACGTATACGGCAAAGGTGAACGAGACAGAAGCAGTCAAAATTGCGGACGATTTTGTGAAGAGCCAACTAGGGGAGGATTTTTCGGTTCCGGGTGAAGGGCATGCGTTTTATGGCTATTACACGTTTCATATCAAGCAAGATGACAAAGTCATCGGGATGCTGAGTGTCAATGATCTTACTGGAGAAGTCTGGTACCATGATTGGCATGGGGATCTGGAACAAGTGATTTCTGAACATTAGCAGAAGGGGAGCGGAAAAAATGATGAATTATTACGGATATAACATGATGGGTGGATGGGGAATTTTCATGATGATCATCCTGGTAATCTTAATAGTTATCATCGTATATGCGGTGATAAAATTAGTCCAGGGAGGCAGTAATGCTGGCAAAACATCAAATGGCCGGGATGAAGCACTTGAAATCCTTAATCAGCGTTATGCAAAAGGAGAACTATCGGATGAAGAATACCAACAAAAGAAGAAAATATTGAAAGAATAGAGAGGATATGAACAAACCCTCCTGTGAAGGAGTTAAAACTATATGGAAACATCATTACCTTCTCCGTTAGATTGAGAGACTAATCAATCAATAAGCAAATTAGTTAAGATTATCAGCGACCCAACAAGATTATCGATTTTTTTTCTTTTACAGAATAAAGAACTAGTATTGCACTTTCCTTAGACATGCAACAGTCTGCTGTTTCTCATCAGTTAAAAACTTTGAAAGGCTCATGTTCAGTAAAAATAAGAAGAGACGGAAAATTATGATTTACAGTCTGGATGACATTCACGTGTTTAGTAGCCTCGAGCAAGTCTTAGACTATACAAAAGAACAAAAACCATTGTAATGCAGAATATTATTTTTACATTAGGAGTTAAGGCTATATTCCTTGTGCTTGGGGATTCAGGCGTAGCATCAATGTGGGAAGTAGTATTTATAGACGCGGGAGTTGCCATCATTGCAGTTTTAAATGCAATGCGTGTAATGAATACTAAGAGTATCTAACATTGTAAAAAATATTTAGAGAAGAAGCTTTAACATGGAGGAACAGTTATGAATGAATATATGAAGCTAACTAAAGATGTTTTTCAAATTGATGCTCAACAATGGTGCAAGGAAATTGAAGATTTCATAAATGAAAAATTTTCCGAGTCATATCGAGATGGTATTGTAGTTCCTATTTCAGGTGGACTTGACTCCAGTGTAACGGCTGCACTTTGTACTCGTGCTATTGGCAAGGATAAGGTTAAGGGGTTGATGCTTCCTGAAAGATGGGGAAATCCTCAAGCTGATCATTATGGCCGAATGATCAGCAAACACCTTGGTATAGAAACAGTAAAAATTAGTATTAGCCCTATTTTAAG
This sequence comes from Trichococcus ilyis, assembly GCF_900109135.1. Taxonomy (GTDB): domain Bacteria; phylum Bacillota; class Bacilli; order Lactobacillales; family Aerococcaceae; genus Trichococcus; species Trichococcus ilyis. Next base: position 18,667 of record NZ_FNYT01000030.1, read on the forward strand.
GGGGTTGGGAACTTCTGGTTTTCTTTTGTCTGTACTATCAGGCCGCGTATTTTGGAAAGATATTGTAAATAAAATCGTGTATAAGAGCGGGCATTCACAAAAAGAAGATTATTTAGATTCACTCACAGGAAAGCTCAATCCGTGGAAACGGAAGATGATTGCAAAAATCACTTCTAAACAAAGAGCGAGGGTTCTGGTAGCTTATAAATTTGCTGAAGAGAACAACTATATGGTCGCTGGTTCTGCACATAAAACGGAGGATATGGTTGGACTCTTCTGCAAATACGGAATAGATGATTGTGCTGATATCATGCCTATGAAAAATATATATCGAAGCCATATTCTTCAGTTAGCAGAATTCTTAGAAATACCCTTGGAGATATTACATCGTTCTCCAAATCCAGATATTTTACCAGGAGTAACAGATAAATATATGAGTTATTTTGAGATGGATTACCTTAAGATTGATTTGATACTCTTTGGTCAGCAAAAGGGATTAACCGCTCATGAAATTGCAAACCAGCTTGGAATGAATGAGCAAGCAGTTAAAGAAATGTATGAGATTGTTCAGTTAAGCAAACACATGCGAAATCATGCATTGGCGCCAATTTTGAAATATTGAGTAGCTTGCTGTACAAGAAATTTCATATTAACTCAACTTTCGCACCATAAAAATCAAGGTCAATTCTTGATATAAAAAACATTTCTACCTATATAGTTATGCCGCTAAAGCCCTTGATAGACCGCTAACAGCCTGATTAAAGGCTCGCTTCAGAAAGGCAGGCATATTACGGAAGAGCTTATCCAAAAGCGATTGAACTATTTCTTCGGATATAGCAGGTTCAGCTGTAAGAGATGCCTTCAGGCAGTTCAAGACTAACAAGATTGCCTCTGCAAAGCGGATATCTTCCAGTTAAAAGCAGACCGATGGTCCGGGAATCCTTCTCTTCACGAGTACGGAGGGCGATCATGATGTAGCGCGTGAAGACAATCGTTGTGTGGGTAAACCATCGTATCGTAATTGCGGTACTGAAATTCTTTGTCCAAAGCTACGTGTGATTTCGCCATCTTAAAGAAGCGCACTGTATCCAAATGATTTCCATATAGACGTACAATTTCCTCTTCGAGCAGTTTGGTATTCGTGGACAGGATGGCTAGTCAATTTTTGGCCATGCGAACGCAAAGTACAGCTAAATAAGTATATCTACCATACAAAAAGGCTATCCAAAAAGTCATTTGAAATAGGATTTTTGGATAGCCTCTTTTTGGCTTGCTTTGCACTTTCAGGAGCGGTTGCTTTGGTGGATTTTTCAGCATCTTTTTTTTCAGGTTCAGCGTAATCGCTATTTGGCGCTTACGATTCAGCTAATGCATGTTGGATTTTCTCAATTTTAACTTCGTATTTTTTATGATAATAATTCAGTGAAGCCATCATATATCGACAGCGTATCAAAAGAAATAGCATTACCTGTTGCAGATAGCGCTATGAATCCTGTAGTAGATGTTGAATATACTACAGAAATCATTCCTGTAGAGGAAATGGAGAGTCTCAAAGAAATTAGAAAAGACTTACTTTTAGAGAAATTTATGATTTTAAACAAATAAAATAGTGAGCACTTAATTTTACAGAGTAATAGTCAAAACTTAACAGCTTCGAAACGGAAAAATGAATATTTTCCATCAGCTTTTCGTGTAAGATACCTGTTAAATAAACAATTTCAGCCTGCACAGCAGGATAATTTTGATACGTCTTTGTCAAACGCTAAGGCTGCCAATTTTAAGCCTTCTGCCATTGTTAAGTAAGGTGCAAGCGTTTCTTTTAAGTCGTCTACGGTCAATCCGAATTTAACGGCTAAAGTGGCTGCGTAAATAACTTCCCCTGCATTGTCAGCGACCACATGCACTCCCAGAATTTTTCGCGTTTTTCCATCAACTACAAGTTTAATTACACCTGCCGTGTCATGATTTACAATCGCTCTAGCAACATTTTTTAACGGCAACACAGACGTTTTAATTTCATATCCTTTTTCTTTCGCTTTCTTTTCTGTTAAACCAACGGTTGCGAATCCGGGACTTGTAAACGTAACACCAGGGACCACTGTTAAATCGATTTTTTTATTTAACCCACCAATCGCATTGTCTGCAACAATTCCTCCTTCATAGGCAGCCACGTAGACGAATTGAGGCCCTAATGTGACATCTCCCGCTGCATAGATCTTTTCATTGCTTGTCTCACCAAAATCATTTATTTTGATTTCGTTGTGGGCTCCAACTTTAACTCCTGCTGCACTTAAGTTCAATGCTTCAGTATTGGGCGTTCTTCCTGTGCTGATTAGTAGCTGGTCTGACTCAATAATCTTTTTCTTGTCGTTTACAATAATATGGACTTTTTTAATCTCTCCGTCTTGCTCCACTCGCTCATAAGCTGCTCCAGAAATGAGTTTTATTCCTTGTTCGATGAGAGATTTCTCCATTGCTTCAGAAATCTCAGGGTCATACTCTTTCAAGAATTGCTTGCTTCTTTGAATTAGGGTAACTTCTGAACCCAGATTATGGAAGAGCTGTCCGAGTTCTCTTCCGATATAACCCGATCCAATAACGGTTAAGCGTTTTGGGACTTTTTTAAGTTCAAGAAGAGTTGTGCTAGTCAGATAATCTACTTGTTCAAGTCCTGGAGTATCGGGTATGAGGGGAGAAGCCCCGGTTGCGATTAAAAAGCGGTGGGCAGAAAATGCTTGTCCGTTCACTTCAATAGTACTTTCATTGATAAAATGTGCTTCTCCCTTAATTAAATCAAATCCATACTCATCAATTAAATCAATGTATTTTTGGTTCCGTAAATCACTGACTAGTTCATTTTTTTGATTCCCTAAGCGACCTAATTCTACTTCTCCCGCAGAAGTGTGTAATCCTTCAAAAGGATTCGTGTGTGCGGATCGATTGATTTCTCCAGCTCTAAGAAGCGTTTTTGAGGGAACACACCCCGTATTCACACAGGTGCCGCCTACCGTTCCTCGTTCAATCATGCCCACCTTTGCTCCATACTCGACTGCTTTTATAGCTGCTGAAAAAGCAGCTCCGCCAGAACCGATAATGAGCAAATCATATTCCTCTTTATTAACTGACACCACATGCTCTCGAGCAGATAAGTTCTCTATTTCTCCGGGCTCATAATTTGTTTCTTTCACTGCTTTAATCGCAGTTTCTATCGCACAGTCGTCAGGCAATTGAAACACCGCCTCGTTCCGACGAAAATTAACTTTAATCTTGGTCGCTCCGATACTTTCAAGCGCTTTTTCTATGTGCTCTTCGCACCCTGTACAAGTCATGCCGTGAATGCCCATTTTAAATTGATTCATTTTCTTGTTTCCCCCTTAATTTTCTATTAGCTCATCTATGATAGGACACGCATACAGTTCCTTTTCCTCTGGACATCTTCGTCGTAAATTTTTGAGCATGTGTTCCGTCTTTTTCAAATCTTCTATTTGTTTTTGAACTTCTCTTTCTTTTTTTGAGACAAATTCAAACATACCCTCACAACGAACGTTGTCTTTATCCACCACACCAAGCAATTTATAAATTTCACTTAAAGAAAAGCCAAGTTCTTGGAGATGTTTAATAAATTTTACCCGTTTTATGTCCTTTTCTGAATAGGATCGATACCCGGTATTGGTTCGATCAGGTTCTGGTAGTAATTTTTTTCTCTCGTAATACCGAATCGTTTCCTTATTCACACCGCATTTTTCAGCAAAAGAACTAATACGATAAGCCATGCAATCACATCCTTTTCTATATTATAAACCATGTACCACGGTACGTAGTCAAGCGAAGAATTTAATATCTAGGAAATGTAATCTCCAAAATAATCGATTACAAGACAAATAAGGAAGGCCGCTTTTCAAAAGAAAAAAGCGGCCTTATCTCTTCTTAAGAGTCAACTTTATGAGTCACGTTCTATCTAACTTTCCTTCATTTTTATTCTTCGTAGCATTCTCTAGCTCTGAATCTTATATTTCATAGCCATAACTCAAGAGTATTGACTATGCTTCCGAGGTCCAGTAAAATCAGGGGATACAAAGGTGTCATAACTTATAGTCAAAAGAGAGGGCAAAAAAAGATGAAATATGGCTACGCACGGGTGAGTACCCGCCAACAAGATCTGGAAGGACAGCTGCGTCAACTCGAGGAGGAACGCTGCGACCGGGTCTACTTCGAGAAAATTACCGGGACAAAAAGTGATCGTCCCGAATTCCAAAAACTCCTTCAGGAAATTGAGACAGGGGATACTTTGGTTGTGACGAAGCTGGACCGCTTCGCTCGCAGCACACAAGACGCATTGAACACAATCAAGCTCTTATTTGAGAAGGGTGTGCGGATCAATGTGCTGAATTTAGGAATTATCGAAAATACGTCCACTGGAAGATTGATCTTCACGATTTTCAGCGCTTTTGCGGATTTTGAGAGGGATCTGATTGTGGAACGTACGCAGGAAGGGAAAGAACTTGCCAAACTGAAACCCGATTTCCGGGAAGGACGACCAAAGAAATTCAATCAGCAACAAATCAATCTGGCCATGAATCTATTGAAGAATCATTCCTACAAAGAGGTAGAGAAAATGACCGGAATCAGCAAGAGTACTTTGACCCGCCACAAGAGGGCTACCTTGGTCCAGTAGTGTATCCTTCATTACCGGATTATTATAACTAAGCTAAACAGTGAAGCATTTATTTATCAAGGTTTCAACGCTCTACTGGTGGATGCCCTCTGACTATCCAAAAAGATGCGGGGGAAAATGGGAGGTAGAGCACAAACAGGATGCGCTTCAAAAGGGTGGCAACTAAAAAATTAGAATAGAAAAATAAATAAAACTGCCCTAAACCCAGTATGATTCATTTCTGGTTTTAGGGCAGTTTTTTCTGGCTAAATATTTTGAATTGGAGAAATCGAGATTAATCTTATTTTAAGTAAATTCTGCAGCATCATACTGTAAGTTACTATATTGTTTATCCTATTGCTTTTGTGGGTTCAAATTTATACTGTTTCACTTGGATTTGATTCATAAATAGTTCTACATCGTGTTTATTGATTACCCCCACTTCAGCATGCTGAGCATTGGACATGCCGCAGGCCATTGCGTACTTCAGGGTGTCTTCAATTGAATATTTTTGTTCTAGTGCATAAGCAAATCCACCTACCGTTGCGTCTCCGGAACCTGTAGGATTTATAATGTCGATCGTAGGTATCTCAACATTATAACAGACGTCTCCTGCTTTGAACAAAGCTCCTTCCGCGCCGCATGAGACCATGATGTAATCAATGTCATTGAAAAGAGGATGGGACATTTCATGTATAGCTACTTCCTTTGATGGAATTGATTTTCCGATCAATTCACTCAATTCATGGATATTCGGTTTGATGAATGTAGGTTTGTACTCGTCGCTTTCCAATAGCGATAATAACTGCTCCCCAGAAATATCCATTAAAACGGGTATCTCGTTGCTGATTTCAGTTCGGATATATTTAAGGAGATCCTTGTACAAGTGTTTGTTATTGGAATTGACGGAGCCATTGATAGTTATGACAGATGCATTTTCTTTATTTAGTTTCTCTTTGATTTCATTCATTAAGTGGAATGCTTGTTCATCGCTGACCTCGGGACCGCTTTCAACAATCTCTGTATGAACATTGCCATCATGCATAACCGTGATGGCGCGACGTGTCTCTTCTGAGACTGGCAGCATCATTAACTCAAATAAATTTTCATCTTTTAAATCTCGCCCTACGATTTGTCCAAGATCCCCCCCGAGGAAACCAGAAATAATGACTTTGGACCCGGAAAGGGATGCTGCTCTGCCGGCGTTTATCCCTTTCCCTCCAATTGATTTTCTGGGCGTTTGAAAACGATTGACTATGCCAGGGGAAAAGTGATCAATGAAGTAAGCGTGATCTAGTGAAGGGTTCATCGTTACAGTAATAATCATTTTGCATGCTCCTTTAGAATAGTAGTGTACTGACTATAATGATCAAAGATCTCTTTAGAAATCTTTTCATCGGTAATCAAGTAATCAAAGTCGTTCAAGTTACAAAAAGTGTAGATATCAGAAACGCCGATTTTTGAACTGTCGGCAACAACACATTTGATTTTGGCTTTTGCAAGTGCAGCATTCTGGACAGCCCCTTCGACAAACTGAGCCGTTGTGACATTGTTGTCGATGATACCGTTAGTTGCAGCAAATGCGATATCGATATTCAAACTTTCGAAGGATTTAATGGCTACCTCACCAACAAACTCTTCAGTAACAGGGGAGAACTCTCCACCAGTCAAAATAATTCGATAATCCGTATGCTCCCGTAAATACATGAAGGCGATTAGACTGTTTGTGATGAAAAAAAGATTTTTCCGATTAATCAATTGAAGTGCATAAAGAATAGTTGTTCCGGCCCCTACAAAGATGGTGGAATTATCCTGGATGATTTCGTTCATGACTTTCCCTATATATTTTTTTTCATCTATATTTGCATGGATTTTTTCTTGGGTGCTGAGTTCTTTTCTTTGAGAATCAAGCTTTTCTGCACCGCCATACAATTTTTTGAGTTTGTTTTTCTTTGACAGTTCCGTTACGTCTCGTCGAATAGTCATCTCTGAAACCTCTAATGCATCAGCAATTTCTACAATTGTTAGATAAGAATGTTCTTCTAGAAGTTCGAGTATTTTATTTTGTCGTTCTTTTTTCAACATGACAGTTCCTTCTTTCTTAATCCAAAGTGTTCTACTTTGTTCGAACTTTTTGCTTTGACCTAATTATATAGATACTCATCTTCTTTTTCAATAGAAATATTCGAGTATTTTGAAGAGGTCGAACAAAAAAAGCGCTTCAATTGTGACTCGGTGTTCTTTTTAGACTAAGAAGAACACGAAAACACCAAAAGAATAACAAAGTAAAATAAAGTCAATCAGTAATATCGGAAATTCAAAAAGAAACCGTTGACAACTTGTTTGAAAGCGGTATATACTAAGCGTGTAAAACAAAGTTGAACTTTATCGAACTGAAGATTAACTTTGTAGAACAAAAACGTTCAAATATAAGAGGTGAGATAATGAGCTACAAAGATATGTTTGATGCGAGTTGGGTAGATTTAAATATTCAAGCCGCTACGGAGGAAGAGGCGTTTGAGTTGGTTGCGGCAAAATTGATGGAAGCGGGAGTGGTAAATGCTGGTTATTTAAAAGGTATAACCGAGAGAGAAAGGAATTTTCCAACCGGATTGATAACACAGCACCTGAATATTGCTTTGCCGCATTCTGATCCAGAGTACGTGAACAAACCATTCGTTTTCGTTGCGCGTCTGACGGATGAGGTTGTCTGTCGGCAAATGGGTGACAGTCAAGAAATGCCTGTCAAAGATCTATTCTTCCTTGGTATCAAGAATGGTAAGGAGCAAGTAGGGTTGTTGCAAGCTTTCATGAACTTATTTATGGATAAGAAGTTTGTGGATCAGTATAGATCGACTGTATCGACAAAAGATGTATATCAGTTATTTGTTAATAATATCTAATTATATAGGAGGTAATTATTATGAAAAAAAGATTGATTGTGGCGTGTGGTAGTGGGGTAGCAACAAGTCAAACTATTGCAAGTAAAATTGCAAATATGTTTGAGAATGATGGTATCAGTTATCCTGTTGATGCAGTGGACTATAAATCTATTCAAAATGAGTTACCATCAACAGGCATCTATGTTTATGTTGCTCAGCCCGATGAAGATGTCCTAGAAAAAGCGCAAGAACTAGGTGTAGCTGTGTTCCCAGGGATTCCGTTTCTCACTGGAATGGGTGTAGATAGTATTTATTCGCAGATTTGTGAGTTAGTAAGATAAAAAGGTGTTCATAAACTAAGAAATTGGAAAGAAGGTATTTAGAAATGCAGATCTTTCAAGATGTCATTAACTATATTTTAGGTTTAGGGTCCGCTGTTTTCGTACCGCTCATTATTTTGTTGCTAGGATTACTATCTGGGATGAAGTTTAAAAAGGCATTTGTATCGGCGTTGACTTTAGGTATCGCATTCAATGGTATGTCAATGGTTATAGGGTACATGTCCAATGCCGTGAGTCCGGCATCTGAAGCGCTAGCGACAAACACAGGAATTAATCTCCCAGCTCTGGATCTAGGTTGGACCGGTGCGGCAAGTATTACTTGGTCTTGGGCGTATGCTTTCGTATTTTTCGCTGTGACTATCGGTGTTAACTTTGTGATGCTGATATTGAATTTAACTAAGACACTAAACGTAGACATGTGGAATGTTTGGGGGAAAGCTTTGACGGCCTACCTAGTTTACTATGTTTCTGGAAGTCTTGTAGCCGGATTTATTACTGCTGCTATTCAAGTAGTGTTGGAATTGAAGTTAGGAGATATGTTCCAAAAACATATACAAGATTTGACAGGTATACCACTCGTTACCGTAACCCACTTTATGACTTCAGCTGCAGTGTTATTGTTGCCACTTAATATGTTAATGGATAAAATTCCATTCTTCAACAAACGCGCAGACACAAATGCATTAAAGAAAAAAATTGGTATCTTCTCTGAAAACTCGGTCATGGGCTTCATCATCGGGTTGGGTCTTGGGTTTGCAGCAGCATATGGAGTTTCTGGTTCTTTGAACTTGGCGGTCCAAGTCGCTACAGCTTTAGCGTTGTTCCCAATGATTTCTAAATTGTTCATGCAGTCTCTCTCGCCATTGGCTGATGCAATGTCAGAATTTATCAAGAAAAGATTCAAAGATCGTGAAGTATATATCGGACTGGATTGGCCGATTCTTGCAGGCCGATCAGAAGTATGGGTTACAGCAATTTTGTTAGTTCCTGTTTTTATCGGGTATTCAATCATTTTACCTGGAAATGAAGTGTTGCCGCTAGCGGGAATCATCAACTATTCCATTGCTGTAGGTGGATTATTGCTAACTGGTGGTAACTTGGCACGCATGCTTGTTTTAGGTGTCCTTTCAATGCCGATTTATTTGTACAGTGCAACTTACTTAGCTCCTGTCTTGAGTGGCTTGGCTCAGGAAACGGGTGCCGTTGAAGGGATCAAAGAAGGGCAATTGATTACATGGTCTTCAATCGAAGGTCCCGAGTTCCGAATTCTTTTTGCAGAGGCTTTTGATAAGAATGTCTTAGCGATTGTAGGATGTGTCGTGTTCCTAGGGTTATTCTTCTTGCTGAATCGATACATGAACAATGCGAAAGTTCCGAGTGAGCGTTACGCAGAAGATTCAAAAGTTGCTATTTCTGCGAAGATGCCTACAGACAGAGTCTAGAATTAGAGGGGGATTGACCGTGCGTCACAAGAAAGAAGAAGTCGAAAAAATGAAATGGATGGGATTACTATTTCTTGCCCTTGCACTATTCCTGATTGCGCTCTCTACGAAAATATATGCGCTAAACATCTTTGTGATCGGGTTATCCCTGTATATCTACGACAAAGGGGATCGCATCTTATTTAAAGAGTATAACGAATATCGAAACAGAAAAATAGAAGACGTCGAAGTAGTGCGAGAAGCAACCATAACCGCGCTGCAATCAAAAAAATTATTTAAGATGAAGGAGGAATAAAAATGTCAGACGGACGTATGATATTTGAAAGAGAAAGACAAGACATGGCGAATATTATTAAGGTGATTTTCCAGCGTAAGAATACCAACGTAGCAGGTGGCAATTTCTCTTTTAAGACAACAGACGAAAATGGGAAAGAATACATTATCATGACACCCACTATGATGTCTGAAGCGTATCTCGGAGAAGTTTCTCCAGCGCAAGTACTTGTCGTTGAGCCGCATACAAGAAGGATTATTGATGGTGTCGGTAGCCTGACACGAGAAATTAATATGCATGAGGCTGTCTATGATGCTAATCCAGAAATCAAAGCAGTTCTTCATGCTCATGCCCCAAATGCAATGTTTTGGGCTACAACCGGACTCCCAATGCCTAACTTGACTGAAGCTACACAAAAAGTAGGCCCCGTTCCTGTTATGGATTTTGAACCGAACTGCTCAGAAGAACTAGCGGCTTTGACCAGCGGGTATATCAAGATGAATGATTTGCCATTGCCACACATGTTGTTATTGGACAGCCATGGAGTACTGATCAACGCGAAGGGTGCAACCGGAAGTGAAGCAATTCATAAGGCCTTGCAGATTCTCGACACAGCTGAATGGAATGCAGAAATCGCCTATAAACAAGCTGTGTTCCAAGCGTTAGGCATTACAGATGGGTTCTATTCTAAAGGGAAAAAAGTAGGCACTTTAGAAGAACTGAAAAATAAAGTGTCTATCTATAACAAAGCGAAAATCGCTGCTGGCGGAGACTAGAACTCTACGATAATATAGTAGATTGTATAAAACTGCATGAGACTGAAGGGGTGCCTCTTAGTCTTATGCAGTTTTTTTATGGTTGACAATATCTGATCTGTTTCTGGTCCGAAAAGTGATTAGGATGTATGTGTCACCTCCCTCTATCGATCAACGTCTTCATAAGTTCCAAGTCACGTTTGCTCAACTTTTCCGGGCGGCCGCCAAATCTACCTCGTGCCCGTGCAGCTGCACGGCCGGCTACAGATCGCTCCAGAATTAGATTTCGTTAAAATTCCGTAAACGCCTCAAACAAGTGGAACATTAATTGGCCAGTCGAACTTGATTTATCCATCGTGATCTTTTCTTGTAAGCTATGAAAGCTAACGCCACGATTATTCAAACGATTGACGATCGTAATCAAGTCTCCCATATTCTGCCAAGCCGATCTAATCGCCACACAATGCGTGTATCCCCTGAATGAAAAAATTCAATCGCTGTTTCTAATCCCGGACGATTAATCTATTCACCACTCGTGTGCCCTGTAATAACTTTCTAACAGCCAAATTTTTCCAGCCTATCTTCCTGTAAATCCAAATTCTGTATACCGGCAGCAACACGTGTATATCTAATATTCAAAAAATCTCCCATTTTTTATTGTGCCCTAACTTCAGCCATGGCGATTAATTGGACATAGAATTTATAACGGGTTTATGGACACGTATTTCAGATCATTTAGAGAAAAATCATGCCAAAATAGCAGTGTCCAGAAATGAACCATTTTCTGGACACTTTAGCATTTTTTTCGATTGTATCCTAAAAAAGCGTAACCGGCAGGGATTCTCCGCCGGTTACGCTATAAAATGCTGATTCAATTATTACCCTTGATGAACGACGGCATGGATTTCAATGCCGCTGTTGTCTTTGAAGATAAGTGTGTTGCCCATTTCTTCAAACGAAACATCTGCGTGAACCAATCGGCCTTTCAATGCGTCATAGGCAGCATCATCGGCAATCACCCAAGTGAAGTACGCCAAGCCTGGTTGGTTTTCTTCAGCGGGCGGCAAATGTTTTCCAGCCCACGTGTTCGAGCCGATGTGGTGATGGTAGTTTCCGGCGGCGAAGAATTTGGCTTGTCCAAAGAAGTCGGACTTCAAGGAGATGCCGAGCACATTTTCGTAAAATTGTTGGGTTTCGACCAGGTCATGAACGGTCAAATGGACGTGTCCCATTATGGAACCGGAAGGGATGCCATCGTAAATTTTGACCATCGCGCCGATTACACCGTCCGCGTCCATCGCTTCGGTCACGCCTTCGATCTTGCCGTCGGGACGCACATCCCATGCAGAAATCTCTTTGTCGCGGTAGATTTCGATTCCGTTGCCTTCGGGATCGTTAAGGTAAATGGCTTCGCTGTAGCCGTGGTCACTCGCGCCATCGATAGCGTATTTCTTCGTCAGCAAGTGATAGAGGATGGAGCCCAAATCGGCCCGGGTCGGCAAAAGGATGGCCAAATGGAAAAGCCCGGTCGTCCGTTTCCGGTTGGACGGCGTTTGGAGTTGGATCAATTCCACCAAAGGCGTGTTGTCCGCAGCGACGCCCAATACAACTGATCCTGCTTTTTCTTCCATTACATCCAATCCGATCGCTTCCTGGTAAAACTGCGTCATTTTTTCCAAATCATTCACTTTCAAGGCAACTTTGCCCAAATCCCAAAATGCTGTCATTTGCTTTTTCCCCTTTTCGATTCTGTTTGATTTATGGTTATTTTCTGGATGGAATAGTATCACAAATTTAATTAATACGAATTCGAACTATTCGGCTATGGGTTTACTATAATCCGAAACTTACTTTTTGTCAACAGTTAATGTTTCAACCTTTCGGCAGGGGTGGATTCCGCCAAAAAGCGGCTGAGGGATGCCTTTCTATTTTCCTGTTTTTCCCTTATAATGGATGGACGAAGCAAAAGTGAAAGAGGGAAATGGATGAGCTATCAAGCACTATATCGGGTTTGGCGCCCGCAGCGGTTCGGGGACATCGCAGGCCAGGAAGCGGTCACGCAGACGCTGAAGAATGCCTTAATACAGGGGAAAACGAGCCATGCTTACCTTTTCACCGGGCCGCGTGGAACGGGTAAGACGAGTGCAGCCAAGATTTTTGCGAAAGCCATCAACTGTCACCATCGCGTCGACGGGGAGCCGTGCAACGAATGTGAAACCTGCCGGGCCATCACCGAGGGGCGTCTGAACGATGTCATCGAGATCGATGCCGCCAGCAACAACGGCGTGGAGGAGATTCGTGACATCCGCGACAAAGCGCGGTATGCGCCGACCCAGGCCGATTACAAAGTATACATCATCGATGAGGTGCACATGCTCTCGACCGGTGCTTTCAATGCGCTCCTGAAGACGCTGGAGGAGCCGCCGGAAAATGTCATCTTCATTTTGGCGACGACGGAGCCGCACAAGATTCCGCTGACGATCATTTCCAGGACGCAGCGGTTCGATTTCAAGCGGATCTCCTATCAGGATATCATCAACCGGATGGCCTATATCCTGCAGGAGGAGAAGATCGGCTATGACGAGCAGGCGCTGCATGTCATCGCGCGCTCCGCGAACGGCGGGATGCGGGATGCGCTGAGCCTGCTCGACCAGGTCATTTCCTACGGTTCGGAATCGGTCACTTTCGACAATGCGGTGAAAGTGTCCGGCAGCCTGACCGAGGAAATGATGATTTCCTTCTCGAGCGCGTTGCTGCATGAAGAGACGGAAGCGGCGCTGCAACTGCTGCAGGAAATTCTCAGTTCCGGCAAAGAGGCGGGCCGTTTCCTGGAGGAGATGATCCTGTTTGCACGGGATGTGCTGGTCTATCAGCAGACGAAAGGCAAGGCCTTTGCGGACAATACGCAACAATACAGTGAAGCTTTCCAGACTTTCTCGCAGGAGGCGCCGGCAACGTTCCTCTACGAAATGATCGAAGCTTTCAACCAAACGCAAGGCGAGATGCGCTTCTCCACTCAGCCGGACATCTATCTGGAAGTGCTGGCGGTGAAACTGTCCCAGCCGCATGCGCAAGCAACAGCGGCATCGGCAGCTCCGGGCGCACAAGCGGCGCCGAGCGGTGAGGTCCAAAGGCTGGCGCAGGAATTGGCGCTCGTCAAAAAGGAACTTGCGAAACTGCAGGAACTGATCGCCTCCGGGAACCTTAGCGTTTCGCAGGAGGGGGCCAAAGCGGCGCCCGCCAAAAAGGAAAGCGCCCGGCCGTCGAACACATCGACCGGCTTCAAGCCGAACATGGGCCGGACTTACCAAATTTTGGGCGAGGCGACGAAGCAGGATCTGGCCCGGGTACGGGATTTCTGGACGGATATCCTGGACGTGCTCTCGGTCACCCAACGCGCCGTGCTGAAGCAGGCCAATCCGGTGGCGGCGAGCCCGACCAGTTTCATCCTGGCGTTCCAGTACGATATCCTTTGCCAAAAAGCGACGGAGGATGCCGAACTGCAGGCGGCCGTGGATGCTGCGACGCAGCGGATGCTCCAGCGCCCCGGCGAATTGGTGTGCTTGACCGAAGACCAATGGACATCGGTGCGACGCAACTTTATCCAGAACCGGAACGGAAATGGCAGTCCGGCTGCTGGATCTGATGGCGAACCGAAGCAAGCCGCTCCAAAACCGGTTGCTCCGAAACAGCAACCAGCAACAACGGTCGATGAGACTGTGGCGGCCGATCTTGACCTGCCGCCGGAACCGCCGCTGCTGGAAATGGAAGACGGCTTCCGTGGGGATTACCACCCCGGGAATTTCGCCGATGATTTTGCGGTCGAAACGGATCCGATCGTGATCGAGGAGCAAAGAGAACAGGAAGTCGTCGATCAGGCGCTGAGCCTTTTCGGAGATGAAGTCGTAACGGTCGTCGAGGACTGACGGCTTTCGAAATAAGTACAAGCTATGAAAACAAACTAAAATACATACACAGAGAGGGAGTCATTCAATGCGAGGCGGAATGGGAAATATGCAAGGCATGATGAAGCAAATGCAAAAAATGCAGAAAGAATTGGAGCAGACACAAGCACAACTGAACGTAACCGAGTTTGTCGGTGCGGCATCCAACGATCTGGTCAAAATCACGATGACCGGCGACAAGAAAGTCAAAGATGTGGTCATCGCGCCTGAAGCGGTCGATCCGGAAGATGTGGAAATGCTGCAGGATCTGATCCTGATGGCGACGAATGATGCATTGAGCAAAATCGATGAAGCGACGAAAGCGAAATTGGGCAAATTTGCCAATGCGATTCCGGGCTTCTAAGCCAGACTATAGGCAATAACCGAAATGAATGAGGGGAGCGAGGGTGAGACAAGTCGGGCAGTGTTGACTTTTGTCCCAGCCTCCTTTCTTTTGAGAGAAGAAAAGGAGATTTTTCTGAGATGCAATACCCAGAACCCATTGCGAAATTAATCGAGAGTTTCATGAAACTGCCGGGCATCGGGCAAAAGACGGCAGCCCGGCTGGCCTTTTTCTGTCTGGATATGGACGAGGAAGCTGTGTTGGCCTTCGCCGATGCGCTGATCCGTTCAAAAAGGGATTTACACCAGTGCACCATCTGCGGTAATATTACCGAAACCGATCCGTGCAACATCTGTGCGGATACGACGCGGGACAAGTCCATCATCCTGGTGGTCGAAAATCCCCGCGATGTCATGTCGATGGAGAAGATCCGCGAATACCACGGCCTTTACCACGTCTTGAACGGGGTGCTTTCGCCGATGGAAGGGACCGGACCGGAAGATCTGAACATCGCCAGCCTGATCAAACGGCTGCAGGATGAGACCGTCAAGGAAATCATCATCGCTACGAATGCCACAGCCGAAGGGGAAGCGACAGCCATGTACTTGTCGCGGCTGATCAAGCCGGCGGGCATCAAGGTCACGCGTCTGGCTTACGGGCTGGCGGTCGGCAGCGACATCGAGTATGCAGATGAGATGACGCTCTTCCGCGCCATCGACGGGCGCCGGGAACTGTAACAAGGGAAGGAACAACGGGGGGAATTGAGCGAAAATGGCATTCCATTTGAATATCGCAAACAAGAAGCAAGGCCACTTGAAGCAGCAATACGACGAAAAACTGATCGACCTGATCAGCGATGTCCATCAACACTACACTACTTTGGCCCAACTGCAGCAGAATGCCTACGATTTGCCGGAAGAATTGCGCATCTTCGAAAAGATAGCAGAAGCGAAATATCTGTTCCTGCTGCGCGAAGCCAAGGAAAGGCAAATCCAAGCGGACATTTCCGCGCCGAAAAAAGCCAAGCAATTCCGTTGGCGCAAGCGAACGAACCGTGCGGAAGACATTTTTCATTCGGAATGACAAAAGAGGGGCTTTTCCACTTGGAAAAATCCTCTTTTTGTGGTTCGTGGGCATGCGAATTGTTTTTGGGGCAGGTTAGTGTCGGGCTAGCTCTGATCACAGAAGCAATCCAGCTCCTTTTGTGCCCAAAAGGAGCTGAGGCATATTTGTTGCAAATTAGTTAGGTACCTACTATAATTCGGGGTGTAAAAGATAGGTACCTAACTATCGGAAGGAGGAATCCGCATGGAGGAACAAACCAAAGATGTCATCGGCAGCGCGATGAAGCTGATGCGCACGTTGCGGCGCAAGGAGAACCCAGCCAAGCACGAATCGCGCGGTGCCGGCCGGCTGTTGCGGATCTTGCAGGAAAATGACGGGATGAGTGCGCGGGAATTGGCGGACCGGATGGGGATCCGACCGGCCTCCTTGTCGGAGATGCTGAACCGGCTCGAGGCTGACGGGATCGTGATGCGCCGGCCTGACCCGGCCGATCAGCGCAGGAACAGGATTTTTATCCAAGAGAAGGGGTATGCTTTATTGAAAAAAATGAAGGCAGTGCGCCAAACGGAAAGGGAGCACATCAATCGGAGCTTGACGCTGGAGGAACAGGAGCAGTTTGTTGCCTTGTGCGAAAAATTGACAAAATCCTTGGAGGACTTCAGAAGCAAAGCGGGTGAGCAGTGATGGGCGGTAATGGGTTCAAAGGGGGACGCGGCGGTTTTCTGACGGAGGAGGAGAAACAGAGCAGTCCAAAAATCACGTTGCCGCTGTTGAAGCGGATGTTCAGTTATCTCGAGCCTTACTGGAAGCAGCTTATCGTTTCCGTTTTGGCGATCATTCTCTCCTCCATTTTCAGCGTGTTTCCGACGATCCTGACCGGCCGCATCATCGATGAAGGCCTGCTGCAGCAGGATATGCCGGTGCTGCTGCGGCTGATCGGGCTTTCGTTCGGGGTATTGATCGTTGCCAATCTGATCAGTGTGCTGGAAAGCTACATCAGCGTCTGGATGGCGGAAAACATCACCTACGATATGCGCAACAAGATGTACAGCCATCTGCAGCGGATGTCGCACCGTTTCTTTACAGCCAGCAAGCAGGGCGACATCATCACCCGCATGACCAGCGATATCGGTGGCGTGCAGAGTGTGCTGACCGGAACTTGGACGAATATCCTGCAGAATGTTGCGACATTAGCGGTGGCGCTCGTCACGATGTACACGAAAAGCCCTTTGCTGGCGACGATCGGCATCGTGGTTGTGCCGCTGTTTATTCTGCCGACGAAACGTGTGGGCAAGAAGCGCTGGGAAATCACACTGGAGTCGCGGAAGCACAATGACGACATCAACCAAATCCTGAACGAGACGCTCAGTGTCAGCGGCCAATTGCTATCGAAGCTCTTCGTCACGGAAAAATATGAGTTTGACCGCTATCAGGAAGCCAACAAGCAGATGATCCGCTTGAACATCAAGGAAAGCATGGCGGGCAAGTGGTTCTGGGTTGTGATCAACGTCTTCACGAACATCGGCCCGATGCTGATCTATCTGGTCGGCGGGATCCTCATCATCGAACAAGGCAACACAGACCTGACGATCGGGGACATCACTGTTATGGTCGCGCTCCTGGGCAGGATGTACGGGCCGGTCAATTCCTTGCTGAATATTCAGGTCGATGTGATCCGTTCGATGGCGCTGTTCGACCGCATCTTCGAATATTTCGATCTGCCGGTGGAAATCGCCAACGATCCGGATGCGCTCAAGCCAGCGTCGTTCAAAGGCGAATTGGTTTTTGAGGATGTTTCTTTCCACTATGATCCGGAACAGCCGATTCTGCAGCATGTCGATTTTGAACTGAAGCCGGGCACTTCCGTCGCCATCGTCGGTCCTTCGGGAGCGGGCAAGTCGACCATCATTAACCTGATTCCGCGCCTTTATGATGTGACGGGCGGGAGGATTTTGTTGGACGGCATCGACATCCGCAAACTCGATTTGGCCTATCTGCGCAATCAGATCGGCGTGGTGACGCAGGATACGTACTTGTTCAATGGCACGATCAGGGAAAACCTGCTCTACGCCAAGCCCGATGCCGCGCAGGCCGACATCGAAAAAGCTTGCCGCGAAGCCAATATCCATGCGTTCATCAGCGGCTTGCCGAAAGGGTACGATACGGTTGTGGGCAACCGCGGCATGAAACTTTCCGGCGGCGAAAAGCAGCGGCTGTCGATTGCGCGGATCATCCTCCGCAAACCGGGACTGATCATCTTCGACGAGGCCACTTCCTCTCTCGATTCGATCTCCGAGCACGCCATCCAGGAAGCGATCGAACCGATCCTCGCCAAAAGCACGAGCCTGATCATCGCCCATCGTCTTTCGACGATCCTGTCGGCGGACGAAATCCTGGTTCTGGAGAAAGGCCGGATCGTGGAACGAGGCGACCACGAGACGCTCGTCAAAAAAGGCGGCATCTACACGATGTTGTACAATACGCAGATGAAACAACCTTAGCGTTATGGAGTGGAGAGCGGGACAGAACGCGTTTAGCTCCGGACCACTGGAGCGAACAAGCACAGAATGGCTGCAGGCCATTCGAGCATTGTTCGTGAAGTGGAGCCAGGGGCTGCGTTCTGTCCCGCGTTTACGCACACTATGTTCGGATGCACAAAGAGGCTGGGAGTTTTGTCCCAGCCTCTTTCTTACCTCCAGTCAAGTGTTTTGTTGAAACTTTATTCGGAGAGATGAAGCTTTTTTGATGGGGGAGGGGTACCCCTCCCCCATCAAAAAAATTTTCGCATGCCAAATAGACCTAACGATTTTCATTTTTTTCGCAAGGCCTGTGTGGTATACACCACTTTACAACTTTTCACGCCCCTAAGGGCATAAAAATACAAACA
>NZ_FNYT01000032.1 GCF_900109135.1 Trichococcus ilyis
AGAAAGTCATCTTTCTGCGTGAGCATAAGAATTTTTTTGCTTTTTTCAGAAAACAGTTTAGATGAAGACCTGCAAATGTTTATGCAACACTAGTGCCATATGGTATAAAACCATAGATCCTTGATTAAAACACATCAGGTACGGAACAAAAATGTGCCAAAAGTATGGCGTAGCACAATCCCGCAAAATGTCACACGATCATCTTTTTAAGTTGTTATATGAATGGAATTGCTTCATAGTAAGAACCTATTTGGCGCTTACGATTCATACGAATGACTTTAAAAGGTGTTTTTTTGCAATCTTAAAAAAATTAGAAGAACAGGCTGTAAGAAATGCATAACACTTGCTTACTTGGATTAAATAAGTTAAACTTAAACAAAAAGTTAGGCAAGCCTAATAAAATAATTAAATAAACCTTATCGATTGCGGGTGCTCAATACAAAATATTAAATACAGAAAATAAAAACAAGAAAGGATCGACACATCATGGGAAATTTAACAATCCAAAATATGAACATAGCCTATCAAGGGCAGTCTGCGATCAGAAACGCAACGCTTGCGTTTGAGGCGAACAAATTAACGGGGATCGTAGGGCCAAATGGAGCCGGGAAATCGACCTTGTTGAAAGGAATCATGGGCTTGACGCCATTGAATACCGGCAAGGTCAGTCTTTCCGGTAAACCACTGAAGGAAATGATAAACAAGGTAGCCTATGTCGAACAAAGACAAGAAATCGATCTGTCTTTTCCGATAGACGTTTTCGGAACCGTACTGTTTGGCACCTATGCAAAGCTGGGATTTTTCCAGAGACCGAAGCAAAAGGAAAAGGATTTGGCATTAAAAGCTCTGGAGAAGGTCGGTATGGCAGCTTTTAAAGATCGGCATATCAGTGAATTATCCGGTGGGCAGTTGCAGCGCGTTTTCATTGCGCGGGCTTTGGCCCAGGAAGCGGAGTGGCTGCTGCTTGACGAACCGTTTGCCGGGATCGATGCTTCAAGCGAGAAAATCATCATTGAACTATTGAAACAACTCCGCGATGAAGGCAAATCGATCGTGATTGTGCATCATGATCTGCATAAAGTACAGTCTTATTTTGATGACATTGTCCTGATCAATAAAGAAGTGGTTGCCTTCGGTACGGTATCTGAGGTATTCACTGCCACAAATATGGGAAGGGCATATGGAGAAGCAATTTCCGAAATGATCAATCTTGGGGGTGGAACAAATGCTGAATGATTTCATACAAGGACTTTTGGATTTCCAATTCCTGCAGAACGCTTTGATCACTTCCATCATGGTCGGGATATCTGCCGGAATCATTGGTTCCTTCATCATCCTGCGCGGGATGTCTTTGATGGGGGATGCCATCTCGCACGCAGTATTACCGGGAGTGGCGATCTCTTATATGCTGGGGAGCAGCTACATCATCGGCGCCACGGTTTTTGGGATGGCATCGGCCGCGCTCATTGGTTTTGTCACGAAACACAGCCGTTTGAAAAACGATACGGCAATCGGAATTGTCTTCAGCGCATTTTTTGCCCTAGGGATCATCTTGATTTCCTTCGCCAGAAGTTCCACGGATTTGTATCATATCCTCTTCGGGAATGTGCTCGCTGTCCGGGATTCGGACATGTTGTTGACAGCCGCTGTACTCGTTTTCGTGTTGATCGCAGTGCCGCTTTTCTATAAACAACTCAAACTGACTTCTTTTGCTCCGACGATCGCAAAATCATACGGGTGGAACATCAGCGCCATCAACTATGGGTTGATGCTTTTGCTGACACTTGTGGCGGTGACCTCGCTGCAGACAGTCGGGACGATTCTGGTGATCGCAATGCTGATCACCCCGGCTGCGACAGCCTACCAACTGACCGATAAATTGCTTGTTATGATCATCCTGTCGACTGTATTCGGAACCATCAGTTCCATCGCAGGTCTTTACTTCAGCTACACCTACAATCTGCCGTCCGGGGCGACGATTGTCATGGCAGCAGCAATGCTGTTCATCGTGGCATTCATTTTTGCACCGAAGAAGGGCCTTGTCGGTCAATCAAGGAAGGAGAATCTCCAAAATGAAAAATAAATTATTGCTGCTCGCTGCAGTGCTGTTTGTAGGAGTTTTGGGAGGATGCGGAAATCCTCCGGCAGATGATAAGGGAAGCGCGGATGCACAAGGAACAGCAGAAATAACAGAGGCCAAGCTTAAAGTCGTCTCAACCAATTCCATTATCGGCGACATGGTGGACAAAGTTGGAGGGGATCTGATCGATGCGCACAGCATCGTGCCTGTCGGGACCGATCCGCACGAATACGAACCCTTGCCGGAAGACATCCGGAAAGCCAGCGAAGCTGATGTCGTGTTCTATAATGGCTTGAATTTGGAAACCGGCAATGGCTGGTTTGACAAATTGATGGAAACTGCTGGTAAAGAAGAAAATGAGGATTACTTTGCCGTCAGCAAAGATGTCGAACCCATCTATCTGACAGGAAATAGCTCACAGCAAGATCCTCATGCTTGGCTGGATATTTCAAACGGCATCCGTTACATCACCGAAATCACGCGCGTCATGAGCGAAAAAGATCCTGAAAACAAGGAAGCATATGAAAAAAATGCAGATGCTTACATTGCCGCTTTAACGGAACTGGACAGCGAGGCCAAAAAAGAATTTGCTGATATCCCCGAGGGAAAGAAGCTGTTGGTGACGAGCGAAGGAGCTTTTAAGTATTTCTCAAAAGCTTATGAATTACAAGCCGCCTATATTTGGGAAATCAATACTGAAGGGCAAGGTACGCCTGATCAGATGAAGCAAATCATTGAAAAAGTCCGAAATTCAGAAGTTCCGGTCCTCTTTGTGGAGACGAGCGTCGATCACAGAAGCATGGAACGATTAGCAAATGAGGTGGATCTTCCCGTTCACAGCAATCTGTTCACGGATTCCATCGCAAAAGCAGGGGAAGACGGCGACAGCTATTACGGGATGATGAAATGGAACCTGGAAAAGATTCATGAAGGATTAAGCCATTGATAAAAGAGATTCGTTGCCCTTCTGTTGTGGCCTTGACATTTTGAATCGGTATCGCTAAATTGGAGAAAAGAATAACGGTATCAAAGCTTATCAGCTTATTTTTGCCCTGATATCAGAAGAGGGGACCATTCATGACAGCAACAGTATTCACTTTCCGATCAAGCGATGGCATGGAAATCTTCGCGATGAAATGGTCGCCGGAAAGTCCCCGGAAACCGAAAGCCGCCGTCCAGATTGCGCATGGTTACGCAGAACATATCGGGCGGTATGACCATTTTGCACATAAGCTGGTGGAAGCGGGGATCATCGTCTACGGAAACGATCATCGCGGCCACGGCAAGACGAACGGAAACAGCGGCGAAGCGATCAGTTTTGCGGATGAGGCGGGATTCGACAAGGTCGTCGCGGATATGCATGCGCTGACCGGGATCATCCAATCTGAAAACCCCGACATTCCGCTTTTCCTTTTCGGACACAGCATGGGCTCGCTGTTGATCAGACGTTACATCCAGCTGTTCGGGGACGAACTTGCCGGCGCAATCCTGTCCGGTTCCGGTGTCTTTTCGAACGGGTTACTGAAGCTTGGCACAGTCGTGGCAGCGTCGGAAATCAAAAGAAACGGTCGCGCCCATCCAAGCCGTTTGCTGGACAAACTGGTCTTCCGGAACTTCAACCGGAGTTTCAAGCCCGCGCGGACGGATTTGGATTGGCTCAGCCGGGACCCAGTGGAAGTGGATAAATTTCTGGCAGATCCTTTGCGCGGCAAAATCGGTTCGGCCGGTTATTTCCATGATTTCTTCAGCGGATTGCTGGCCATGAATGATGCTGCAAATATCCAAGCGATACCGAAAAAGCTGCCGCTGCATTTCATTTCAGGCACCGCCGATCCGGTCGGCGGCAGGTCCGGAAAAGGCGTCGTCCAGACGTGCAAAGCTTACCGGCAAGCCGGACTCCAGAACGTGAGCTGCAAACTGTATGAGGGCGCCCGTCATGAGCTTTTGAACGAACTGAACAAAGATGCAGTAACGCAGGACGTTATCGATTGGATTAATGCTCAGCTGGAGGCCCACTGATTCGAACAAAATTAAAGTCCACCTGATTTTTCCAGAACTGGAGAAATCAGGTGGGCTTTATTGTATCCATTTTCCTCTGATCATGGCCGGTCCGTTTATCTTTTCTGAAAATAACGTTGATTAAAATTTTAATCTTGTGCTATGATGACGTAGTGCATTCATTAAATTTTAATTAAATTAGAATGATGAAACATGTCATTATTTATTTGGAGGGTAACTATGGATAAAGCATTAATTTTTGTGGCGATGGCCGGCTACATGTCGATCATCATCGGTATCGGTTTTTATTATTACAAGCGTTCAAACGAAAGTTCCGATAACTTCTTCCTGGGCGGACGCAGTCTCGGACCTTGGGTTGCCGCAATCAGTGCGGGCGCTTCGGACATGAGCGGTTGGCTGCTGATGGGGCTTCCCGGCGTGGCTTATTGGTCAGGGCTGTCAGATGCATTCTGGACAGCGATCGGCTTGGCATTGGGCACATCTTTGAACTGGATCATTGTATCGAAACGGTTGCGTCATTATTCCGAATCAGCGGAAGCAATCACGTTGCCGGAATTCTTCAGCAATCGATTCCATGAGGACAAGCGCGTCATCTTGACGGTTTCTTCCACGTTCATCTTCGTTTTCTTTTCCGTCTACGCAGCCAGCTGTTTCGTGACCGTAGGGAAGCTCTTCGCAACTTTGTTCGAAGTGCCTTACATCCCGATGATGATCGCCGGAGCGGTGTTCGTCGTGTTCTACACGTTCATCGGCGGATTTTTGGCTGAGAGTGTTTCCGACTTTATGCAGGGCATCATCATGATTGCGGCGTTGGCTGTTGTTTTGGTCGGAGGCGTCGTGCATGCTGGTGGTCCCGGAGCGGTCATCGATAACCTGAAAGGCATCCCAGGATTCTTGGATTTCTTCGGAATCGCAACACCGACATTAGTTGATGGTGTGCAACAAGCTGATGGCGCTATGGCTGCTTTTGGACCTGCAGGCAAATACGGACTGATCACAATTGCGTCCAGCATGGCTTGGGGCCTTGGCTACTTCGGTATGCCGCAAGTGCTGTTGCGCTTTATGGCGATCCGTTCGGCTGAGGATATCAAGCAATCACGCCGCATCGGCATCATTTGGGCGACACTTTCACTGGGCGCTGCCGTCCTGATCGGACTGATCGGACGCGCGATGTTCCCGATGGCGTTGACGACTGCTTCCACTTCGGAAACGATCTTCATCGAGATGGCGACATTATTGTTCCCGCCGCTATTGGCCGGAATCGTCATGTCAGGCATTTTGGCTGCGACGATCAGTTCCGCGGATTCTTATCTGCTGATCGCCGCAAGTGCTTTTTCAAAAAACATCTACAAAGGCGTTCTGCGCAAAGATGCTTCAGATAAGCAAGTCATGGCGATGACCCGGATGATCCTGATTGTTTTGGCGATCCTGGGAATCATCATTGCTTTGGATGAAAACTCAGTCATCTTCACGATCGTATCCTTCGCCTGGGCGGGCTTCGGTGCGACATTCGGACCGTTGATGCTTTTCTCCTTATTCTGGAAAAAAACGACGCGTCAAGGCGCCATCGCCGGCATGTTGACGGGCGGAATCGCTGTTTTCATCTGGAAACTTCTGATCAAACCGATCGGCGGCGTGTTCGGCATCTACGAATTGTTGCCGGCGTTCATCCTTTCCTGCATCGCAATCGTGATCTTCTCCTTGATCGGGGAAAAACCATCCGCTGCGATGGAAGCGGAATTCGAAACGGTGAAAAGCCAGTCGAAAGCCTAAACTAAAGCGTGAAACAAAAAAACAATCCAAAAAGGGGTTGTTTTTTTGTTTTCAGAAAATTTTCGGAAAGTTGTCACAAATTTTGCAGCAACGTTTTCGCTATCTGTGATAAGCTGAAACAGCGAAGGCAGTGGGATTTTCTGTAAAAAAAAGATTTAAAAAACAAAGGAGAGATGGCTTATTAAAGGACACATCAAAGAAATGTTGCACATCAGACAAACGGACGACACCTTGACGCGGGTGATCGGATCGGGACTGAGCACTGCGGTTCCGTTGTTCATCGGACTGCTGGCCGGAAATATGCGGATCGGGACATTCGGTGCTTTGGGCGCGTTCGCCTTCCTTTCCTTCCAGCCGTTTTCGCCGGGGAAACTGGCGGTACGCATCCTGAAAGTGGGGCTCGCCATCATGGCGGGTTTTCTGGCAGGAGCGCTCTCGACCTACGTCCCTTGGATGATACCGATCACGATCAGTCTGGTCAGCCTGACCGGATTTCTGGTTGTCCGCATCCTGCACATCCCGAATCCTGGTGCCTTCTTCGTCATCATGGTGACTGCCATGGGGACGGGGGTCAGCCTGGATATTCCGGAGATGATCCAAGCGCTGTCCTTCGTAGGCATCGGAGTGGCGGCATCCGTCTTCTGGGCGGTGTTGGCGGTCATCTTCAACAATCGCGTGCTGAACCGTCCATACAGAAATGATGCCCGGAGTTACCGGGAGCATCTTTATGATGCTGTGGAGAACGATTCGGAATTGTTGCTTTCCTCGGTGCATCATGCCGGCATTCTGTTCCTGGCGACCTATCTGGCGCATTCTTTAGGGATCGGGAACTTCTATTGGGTGGCCGTGTCCTGCGCCGCAGTGCTGCAGGGGCGCGAACTGAAGGTCATTTTCCATCGCCATGTGCAGCGGATCGTCGGCGGCATGGTCGGCCTGGGCATCGGGGTCTTTCTCTTCAGCCTGCATTTCAGCACGATGGAAACAGTCGTGGTGCTGATCGTTTTGAACTTTTTTGTGGAATATGCGATGGTGCGGAATTACGGCTTGGCCAACTTCTTCACCAATCCGCTGGCGCTGTTGCTGTCCAATCTGTCGAGCAGCGCGTTCGCGATGGACTTGGTCGGCTTCCGTTTCTACGGCCTGGTGCTGGGCAGCATCGTCGGCTTTGCCGGGGCCGCGCTGATTTCCTTGGCCATGGACATGTATGAAAAGGAACTGAAGCTGGCGCAGAAGTACCATAAGGACGTCCAGGATCCGGTAGCTGATGAAGACGCTGAAGCAAAGTAGGCCACCGCACATCGGGGCTGAGCGGAGAAACAGCCGCCACGAACAAAGCCGACTTTTATTGCAGGACTTGTTCGTGATTTTTGTGAATATTCGCCGAGAATCTCCAAAACAACGTTCGGAAAAGACGCTTCAAAAAAATTATAATTTTCTTTCCAAAATCATTGACATACACGCTGTATTTGTATAGAATTTAGCTTGCATAAATTGAATATCTCTTATTAATAGCCGTTGAGACGAGGGGTCGAAGATACGGTGGCAAACCAATCAATCCAATTTTTTTGCAGTACGGATTGATATTGGGTGCCCAACCTGAGCGTAGGATTATCCAAGTCCTATGAGCAATAAGAGGAAAAGCAGCTGATAGATATCGAAGCTTTCCTTTGGTTGGAGAGCTTTTTTTATGCCCATTTTTTATATCAAAGGGGGAAATCTATTTGGCTGAAAAGGTTTTATTCAATTCAGACACTTTTTTGGAAGGACATTCTGACAAAATTACCTACCAAATTTCAAACGTTAAACCAAAAAATATTACACACATCAAAATGCCGCTTTTTGAAGCGCTTGTAAAATATGCGAAACAGGACGTTACGCCTTTCGATGTCCCTGGACATAAAATGGGTGCGCAGATGACGCCTTTCAAAATGACTGTGGGCGAAATGACGATGCAGATGGATGTCAACTCGATGAAAGAATTGGACTTGTTGAGCCATCCGCAATCCGTCATCAAAGAAGCACAGGAATTAGCCGCAAAAGCATACAATGGCGACCAAGCGTTTTTCCTGGTGAACGGCACGACTGTCGGCATCCAGGCGATGATCATGAGCGTGGTGGGACCGAACGACACGATTCTGGTTCCGCGCAACTGCCACAAATCAGTGATGAACGGTTTGATCCTGAGCGGCGCAAAGCCGATCTTCATCCAGCCGGAAATGGATTTGGCCTTCGGGATCTCCCACGGCGTTTCGGTTGAACGCATCATCAAAGGCTTGGATGAAAATCCGCAAGCGAAAGCCCTTTTGGTTACTTATCCGACTTATTTCGGTTCTTTGAACGATCTCGAAACGATCTGCGATATCGCGCATGAACGCGGAGTTGTGGTCATCGTCGACAGCGCGCACGGTGCGCATTTGCCGTTCATGCCCGGAAAAATGAAGGATCCGATGAAAGCCGGCGCGGATGCGGTGACGTACTCCATGCACAAAACCGGCGGGTCTTTGACGCAGAGCTCTCTGCTTGTGATGCAAGGGGAGCGCATTTCCGCCAACAAATTGCAGAAGATGCTGAACATGCTGCAATCGACCAGCGCCAACTACTTGTTGATGAGCTCCATCGATGCAGCGCGCAGCGAATTGGCCATGCACGGGAAAGAGCGCTACAAAAAATTGCGTCCGGTCGTCAGCGAAGCGATCGAAGCGATCGAAGCCTTCGGCGACTACGAAGTGCTGAAATCCGACTACATCAAGGATAAATTCGACCAGACCTACGACTGGACCAAGCTTGTGATCCGCGTCAATGATATCGGCCTCACGGGCTTCCAAGTCTACACGATCATGAAAGAAGAATACGGCATCCAACTGGAGCTGGCTGAGGGCTACGTCGTGATGGCGGTCATCAGTACAGCCGATTCGCGCGAATCGATCGGGAAATTGGTCGATGCCTTGATGGACTTGCGCAGACGCTACAAAAAAGCTAGCCAACATTTCGATGCGCATGTGATGACTTGCAGCATCAACGAATTGGCCTGCAGCCCGCGTGACGCCTTCTATGCCGACAATGAAGTTGTCAGCATCGATGACGCAATCGGCCGCATCAGCGCCGACTCGATCATGATCTATCCGCCAGGCATTCCGTTGATCATCCCCGGTGAAGTGATCTCTGAAGCAGTCGTGCAGCATTACCACTATTACAACGAAACTTTGGGCAATGTCCTGACCGAGGAAAAAATGCCTCATCAGATCAAAGTCCTGACAGATTAAGAACCGTAAACAATCATCAGAAAGCACACAGTTGGAGGACGGCAGAAAGTGAAAAACAACATGAACATTCAGACCTTTATCGGCTGCGAAGCTTCTTTCGAAGAAGCTTCCACCGTATTATTCGGGATCCCATTCGATGGAACAACCAGCTTCAGACCAGGCACGCGCTTTGCAATGCAGGCGATCCGCCAAGATTCATTCGGATTGGAAAGTTATTCCCCTTATTTGGACCGCGATCTTGAAGAAGTAGCCATCCATGACGGCGGAGATCTTGATCTGCCGTTCGGCAACACCGAACGCGTACTCAGAGAAATCGCTGACTATACCAAAGAAGTTTTGAGCAACGGCAAAAAATTCCTGATGATCGGCGGCGAACATCTCGTGAGCCTGCCTACGATTGAGGCTACCTATGAAAAATATCCGGATCTGCACGTCATCCATATCGATGCCCACACGGATCTGCGGGAAGACTATATGGGTGAACCCCTGTCGCATGCATCGGTCATCCGCCGCTGCTTCGATTTTCTCGGCGACGGCCGCATTTTCCAATTCGGCATCCGCTCCGGCTTGAAGGAAGAATTCGAATGGGCGAAAGAGCACACTTATATGGAGAAATTCGCCATCGACACTTTACCGCAGATCGTCCAACAGCTGAAGGATGTTCCTGTCTATGTGACGATCGATCTGGATGTCCTGGACCCAGGTACATTCCCCGGAACCGGCACACCTGAGCCGGGCGGCATCACCTACAAGGAATTGTTGGCGAGCATCGCCGCGTTGCAGGATCTGAATCAGATCGTTGCGGCCGATGTCGTCGAACTTTCCCCGCAGTACGATCCTTCAGGAGCTTCGACCGCGATGGCCTGCAAGACCGTCAGAGAAATGCTTTTGACGCTGACGAAATAGAAACAAACCGATTAACCGACTTTGACGAAGCTCAAGGTCGGTTTTTTTAATAAATGATGGGCGAATTGTCCAGTTTGCACTAATGAAACATTTTTGCATTAAAAAGTCATGAAAACGTTAATTGTTCACATGGTGATGTAATGAAATCTATCACAATTGAGTTACCGTTCGGTTGGTTGTATAATCGTGTTATATCTAATGTTTTCTTCGAAGTTAATATTGTTACTATCAAAAAAAAGATGCAACTAATTGTGAAAAAATGAATGAAAATGGATTGTATTTAAATTAGAGTTTGATTATAATATCAGAATAACATAATAGAAAGTAGGGACGCCGAAATGAATAGTTACACTCCTCCACAAAAACAAGGAATGTATGATCCCGCCTACGAGCATGATGCATGCGGTATGGGATTTGTCGTTGATATCAACGGTAATGGCTCTTATAAATTAGTATCTGACGCTTTGGATTTATTGGAAAACATGGAGCATAGGGGTGCTTCCGGTGCTGATGCTAAGACAGGTGACGGGGCAGGTATCATGGTGCAGATTCCTCATCATTTTTTCAGCAGGGAGTGCGACGTCCTAGGAATCCATTTGCCTAAAAAAGGCGACTATGGTGTAGGGATGCTCTTTGCCCACAAATATGAAGATCTACGTCACGAACAAATGAGAATGGTGGAAGAGATCATCACTTCCGAAGGTCAAAAAGTATTGGGCTGGCGTGAGGTTCCGATCGACAGTTCCGATATCGGTGTGACTGCAAAAGCTGCCATCCCTCGTTTTATCCAAGTGTTTGTCGGAAAAGGCAACCCTGAAATGACTGAAATGGATTTCGAACGCAAACTGTTCGTCATCCGTAAATTAGCAGAAAAACAAATCGTTCCATTAAGCGAAAAAAGAGGCGGTTCTTTCTACTTTGCCAGCCTTTCTTCGAAAACGATCGTCTATAAAGGAATGCTGACTGCGGAACAATTGCGCAGTTTCTATCTTGATCTGACGGATCTGGACTTCACCTCCGCTTTGGCGATGGTCCATTCCCGTTTCAGTACGAATACCTTCCCGAGCTGGGAAAGAGCCCATCCGAACCGTTACCTGATCCACAACGGCGAAATCAACACGATCCGCGGAAACATCAACTGGATGCGTGCCCGTCAAGGCAGCATGTCCCAAGATCTGTTGGAGGCCAGCGAAAAGATCTATCCGATCATCGACGAAACCGGAAGCGACTCTTCCCAATTCGACAACAATCTGGAATTCCTCTACCTGAACGGCCGCTCATTGCCGGAAGCCGTCATGATGATGGTTCCTGAGCCTTGGGAAAAGAACAAAACGATGTCGAAATCCAAAAAGGATTTCTACAACTTCAACAACTTCCTGATGGAACCATGGGATGGCCCTGCAGCGATGGGCTTCACGGATGGTGAAATCGTCGGAGCGGTGTTGGACAGAAACGGCTTGCGCCCGTCCCGTTACTATGTGACGAAAGATGATCGCGTGATCCTTTCATCCGAAGTCGGTGTCGTCAACGTGCTTCCGGAAGATGTCGCCTACAAAGGCCGTCTGGAGCCGGGCAAGATGCTGCTGATCGACACGAAACAAAAACGGATCATCTCGGATGAAGAGATCAAAGAAACGGTCGCTGCCAAACAGCCTTACGGCGAATGGGCTGATAAGCACATTTCCAAAATGAAGGACCTTGCGCCAGCCCCATCGACAGCGACTGTTACTGCCGAAGAATTGATGCCCCAACAGAAAGCTTTCGGTTATACGTTCGAGGACATCCAGTTATTGATCAAACCGATGGCCGTTACAGGTGTGGATTCAGTCGGCGCGATGGGGATCGATTCTCCGTTGGCAGTCTTGTCGGACAAACCACAGATGCTGTATCTGTACTTCAAACAATTATTTGCGCAGGTAACGAACCCTCCGATCGACGGTATCCGCGAGGAAATCGTCACTTCCGACACAATGCTTGTCGGAAATTGCGGGAACCTGTTGGATCCCGACAGAGACGATACGCACGCCATCTACTTGGACAGCCCGATTCTGACGGATTCCGAATTGGCGAAAATCAAAGCGTTGCAGGACGACAAATTCAAGACAGTCACGCTTTCCCTTCTGTACCGCATCGAAGAAGATGCGAAAGGAATGGAAAAAGCGCTGGGACGCCTCTTCCGCGAAGCGAGCAAAGCGATCGCGTCCGGCGCCAACATTCTGGTCCTTTCCGACCGCGGCGTGAATGCTGAATGGGCAGCCATCCCGGCTTTACTGGCCGTTTCCGGTCTGCACCACCATCTGATCCGTGAAGAAACGCGCACGAATGTCGGCCTTGTGCTGGAATCCGGTGAACCAAGAGAAGTGCATCACTTCTGTACTTTGGTCGGATACGGCTGTAATGCGATCAACCCGTACTTGACTTACGCAACGATCCGCGAGCTTGCTCAGGAAGACTTGTTGGATGGACTGGACGCTGAAGCAGCACAAGCGAACTACATCCATGCGGCTGTCCACGGCATGTCAAAAGTCTTGACCAAAATGGGTATTTCAACAATGCGCAGCTACCACGGTGCGCAAATTTTCGAAGCACTGGGTGTCAGCAGTGAAGTTGTAGCGAAATACTTCACCGGCACACCGACGCGCATCGAAGGGATCGGTCTGCAGGAGATCGCTACCGAAAACAAAATGCGCCATGACAGTGCTTATAAAGCGACAGCACCTTACAGCGAAACGCTGGAAGTGGGCGGGCATTTCCAATACTCGGCCATGGGTGAAGAACACCTGTACAATCCGAGCACGATCTACCGTCTGCAGCAAGCGACTCGTCAAGGGGATTATGAACAATACAAAGAGTTCTCCCGCGAAATCAATGCTGATACGAACGCGTATACGCTGCGTCAGTTGATGCAATTCAAACCGAACGCACAAGATGCGATTCCGATCGAAGAAGTCGAATCTGCCGAAAGCATCGTGAAACGCTTCAAGACCGGCGCGATGTCCTACGGTTCGATCAGTAAAGAAGCGCATGAGACATTGGCGATCGCGATGAACCGTCTCGGCGGCATGAGCAACTCGGGTGAGGGTGGAGAAGATCCGAGCCGCTTCGAAGTGGACGAAAACGGGGATTCCCGTTGCAGCGCCATCAAGCAAGTCGCTTCCGGACGTTTCGGCGTTACGAGCCACTATTTGGTGAATGCGAAGGAAATCCAGATCAAGATGGCCCAAGGTGCGAAACCGGGCGAGGGCGGACAATTGCCGGGACCGAAAGTGTACCCTGAAATCGCCAAAACACGCGGCTCAATCGCTGGTGTAGGCTTGATTTCACCGCCGCCGCATCATGACATCTATTCCATCGAAGATCTGAAAGAATTGATCTATGACTTGAAGAATGCCAACCGCAATGCGCGCATCAACGTGAAGTTGGTTTCCGAAGCCGGTGTCGGTACGATCGCGGCCGGTGTTGCGAAAGGGAATGCCGATACGATCCTGATCAGCGGTTATGACGGCGGGACCGGTGCGGCACCAAGAACCAGCATCCGCAATACCGGCTTGCCATGGGAACTTGGCTTGGCTGAAGCGCACCAAACCTTGGTGTTGAACAAATTGCGCGACCGTGTCCGCGTCGAAACGGACGGCAAATTATTGACCGGCCGTGACGTAGCGATTGCGTGTATGTTGGGTGCCGAAGAATTCGGCTTTGCGACTACACCGCTGGTTGCTATCGGCTGCATCATGATGCGCGTCTGCCACCTGAACACATGTCCAGTGGGTATCGCAACGCAGGATGAATCTTTGCGCAAGAACTTCCAAGGCAAACCGGAATACGTCGTGAACTTCATGATGTTCGTTGCCGAAGAATTGCGTGAAATTATGGCGAAATTGGGCTTCCGTACGATCAATGAAATGGTCGGACGCAGCGACAAGCTGAAGATGAAAGAGAACGTGAAGCACTGGAAAGCCAAGACAGTCGATCTGTCCAGCGTACTGTACCAACCGTATGCGGCACCGAATGTCGGCAGATACAACATGACGGAACAAGACCATGAACTGGAGAAAACGCTGGATATGCGCCGTCTCTTGAGAATGGTGAAACCGGCCATCGAATCGAAGAAACGCATCGTAGCCAAATCGGCCATCAAAAACATCGACCGCGTTGTCGGAACCATCATCGGCAGCGAAGTATCGAAAAAATATGGCGCGGAAGGCTTGCCGGAAGATACGATCCAATTGACTTTCGTGGGCTCGGCAGGACAAAGTTTCGGCGCATTCATTCCGAAAGGGATGACATTGACGCTGGAGGGCGATTCCAATGACTACATCGGTAAAGGATTGTCCGGTGGTAAAATCATCGTACGCGTACCGAATGAGGCTACATTCGCACCTGAAGACAACATCATCGTCGGGAACGTCGCATTCTATGGCGCAACGAGCGGTAAAGCCTACATCAACGGTATCGCCGGAGAACGTTTCTGCGTCCGCAACAGCGGCGTGGATACTGTCGTTGAAGGGATCGGCGATCATGGTTGTGAGTACATGACCGGCGGAACCGTTCTGATCATCGGAAAAACCGGACGCAACTTTGCTGCCGGGATGTCCGGCGGGGTAGCCTATATCCTTGACTTCGATGAGAACAACCTGAACATGGAAATGGTCAGCGCAACGAAAGATTTGAACGAAGCGGAGCATGATACGATCAAGCGCATGCTGCAGGAACATATGATCTTTACAGGCAGTCCAAAAGCGCAAAGCTTGTTGGCCAACTGGGACGACGTGAAGTCACAGTTCACGAAGGTCATTTCAAACGACTACAAGTTCATCCTGGAGAACATCGAAATTGCGAACCAGATGGGCATCACCGGTGAAGACGCAATGCGCTATGCCTTTGATGAGCGCTACAAACCAGTGGCGACAAACTAAGGAGGAGGGATAAGATGGGAAAAATTACTGGATTCAAGGAATACAGCCGTTCCAATTATGAAAAGATTTCTCCGGAAGTCCGCATCAAAAATTGGGGCGAGATGCGTGAAGAAACATCAGAAGAAAAAATTCGGACCCAAGCTGCCCGTTGCATGAGCTGCGGCATTCCGTTCTGTTCAGCAGGAATCATGCTGCCGAACGGAGCGTCCGGTTGCCCGCTGCACAACCTCATCCCCGAGTGGAATGACATGGTGTATCGCGGCCAATGGCAACAAGCCTACGAACGTTTATCTTTGACGAACCCGTTTCCGGAGTTTACAGGACGCGTCTGTCCAGCCCCTTGTGAAGGGTCCTGTACATTGGGGCATATCGATGAACCCGTCACGATCAGCAGCATCGAATACGAAATCATCGAACATGCTTTCCAGAACGGTTGGGTAAAACCGGCTAAAGCTCCGGCGACCGGCAAGCGCGTTGCGGTTGTCGGCTCTGGCCCGGCCGGCCTTGCGACTGCGCATTACTTGACGTCGGTCGGCCATGCGGTCACAGTCTTCGAAAGAAGCGACCGTCCCGGTGGTTTGCTGATGTACGGTATCCCGAACATGAAATTGGACAAGGACATCATCCAAAGAAGATTGGATATCCTCGAAGAAGCTGGCGTGGTTTTTGTCTGCAACACCGAAGTCGGCAAAGATATCAGTGCGCAGGAACTGGTTGACACCTACGATGCAGTCGTCCTTTGCGGCGGCGCAACCCGCGCCCGCGGCATCAATGTCGAAGGCAACGACGCAAAAGGCGTACATATGGCCATGGACTTCCTGACCGCAAACACACAAAATATCCTTGCGGGCGAAACGCAGGAAAGCCAGATCAGCGCCAAGGACAAACACGTCATCGTTATCGGCGGCGGGGACACAGGTACCGACTGCGTCGGCACATCCATCCGTCACGGTGCGAAGAGCGTGCACCAATTCGAGATTATGCCGAAAGCTCCGGACAAACGCGACACAGAAACGAACCCGTGGCCGGAATGGCCTAAAAAGCTGAAAACGGACTACGGCCAAGAAGAAGCGATCTACTTGACCGGCTCCGATCCGCGCGACTATGAGATCAATACGACCAAAATCGAAAAGAATGCGGCAGGCGAAGTCATCGCTGTCCATACCGTCCAGATCGAGTGGAAACGTGATGCTTTGGGCAGAATGAATCCGGTAGCCATCGAAGGAACCGAAAAAGTCTGGAAAGCGGACTTGGTATTGTTGGCGATGGGCTTCACCGGGCCGGAAGATACTATCCCTGATGAATTAGCTTTGAAACGCGATCTGCGCAGCAATATCCAAGCGGCAGAGGGCGATTACAAAACGAATGTGGACAAAGTCTTTACCTGCGGCGACATGCGCCGCGGACAAAGCTTGGTCGTTTGGGCCCTGCAAGAAGGGAAACTGGCCGCTGGCGAAGTGGACCGTTTCTTGTCAGGTCACACAGCAATCTACTAAATCAGTTGAAAAAACCGAAGCAGCGTTGAGTCGCGCTGCTTCGGTTTTTTTGTGGATTTTTGGATTTTTGGTGCCGCGGGCGAGGTGCGTGCGTAGCTCCGGCGAGACTCGCCTGGCCGGAGCTGGGACAAGAACCGCACCGCGAACTCCGGCGGGCCTGCGCTCGCCGGAGAAAGGCTCAGTATGATACCGTCAACTCCGGCAGGTCCGGCTTCATCGGAGCTGACGCCGTCCCGGAGTGCTCTGCTCCGGTGAACGCATATTCGAATGCATCCTCAATCGGGAACTCAAGGCTGTTGGGACGGCCCAAATAATTCCATATATTGAAATTCGAAATATAGCTCAAAAAAATGGTATAATACTAGCAACAAATCCTTAAGTGATTCAAGAAGGATGATTCGAAGGGAAAGAAAGGGTGCAGAGTTGTGAAAAATTGGAAAAGTGTGGCGATTGCCTATGGCCTGCCGGCAGTCGTTCTTTTGGGCTATTGGTATTCGGCATTGACCCCAGTGTCGATCCAGTCGCCGGAGTTTTGGACGAATATGTTTTTGTATTTGGTCGCAAGTGCGGGATTGATGAACATATTGGATCGGAAGAAAGCCGATAAAGTGAACAAAGTTACCGGAACGATCATCGGGATAATCATTGTCTTCATCATCGGAGGGATGCTGTTTGGCTCCCAGATTTTCAGGGCCAAAGATTACGCCAGCATGCTTACGCATACGGAAGGCAATTTTGAGGAGGATCTGACGATCACGGATCCTGCGCAGATACCGACGATCGACCGCGATATGGCGGAGCGTTTGGGGAGCCGCAAGCTCGGCGAAGTCCTCAACTTGGTTTCGCAATTCGACGTGAGCACGGAATACACGCAGATCGCTTATCAAGGCGATTCGGTCCGCGTTTCGCCGCTGGAATATGTCAGCTTTTTCCGTTGGCTGAACAACCGCAACGACGGGATTCCGCATTATGTGACTGTCGATATGGTGACGGGGGATGCTGAATTGGTGAATCTGGAGAAGAACATCCATTATTCCCATTCCGGCTATTTCGGAGATGACATCAACCGGCATATCTTTTTCAATTATCCGACGGTGATGTTCGAAAACCCAGTCTTTGAGTTGGATGAAGAGGGCAATCCCTATTACATCGCGCCGATCGTCGAAAAAAAATTCAGCTTCATGGGGCCTAAGGAAGTCGTCGGCGTTTTCGTCGTTGATGCTTCCACAGGCGACATCACGCGCTACAGCATTGCCGATGTGCCTGATTGGGTCGATCGCGTGTTCCCGGCGAACATGGTGATGACGCAGATCAATTACAACGGGCAATACCAAGGCGGTTACCTGAACAGCATCATCAGCAAGAAGGGCGTCATCCAGAATGCGGAGGGCTACAACTACATCGTGCTGAATGACGATCTTTATCTGTACACCGGTTTGACTTCCGTAGCGGCGGATGAATCGAACATCGGTTTTGTGCTGGTGAATTCGCGGACGAAGGAATCGAAACGTTACAACATCAGCACGGCGACCGAGTGGAGCGCCATGGAAAGCGCCCAGGGATCGGTGCAGGAAAAAGGCTACACGAGCACCTTCCCGCTGCTGTTCAACATGGAGAACAAGCCGGTCTATCAATTGTCCCTGAAGGATGATGCCGGGTTGATCAAAATGTACGCCTTCGTGAATGCGACGAACTATCAGAAAGTCGGGACCGGCAATTCCTTGGCTGCTGCCTGGAATGCCTATACCGGCGGCGTCGTTTCCGCGACAACCGACGAGGAGGACGAGGAAGAAGTCGTCGAGACCGAAACCATCAGCGGTGCCATCACCGCCATGGAATCCGTCGTCATCGACGGCGAAACGACTTATTACTTCACCTTGGAGGGCGATGCCGAAACGATTTACGTCGCCAAAGTATCGATCGACAAGCAGTTGCCGTTCATCAAAGCCGGCGACAGCGTGGTAATCGAAGTGGACGGTGCACGCGTCGTATCGATCGTCAAACAATAAGCGCATATGCAAGTAGAGTCTGCCTTTTTTGAGGGTGGGCTCTTTTTTTGTTGCTTTGCCGGAGGAGGAGAGCCCAAAAGACGATCAGCTCCGACCACGGCGGCTTCGCCGGAGTACGGCCGACCGCCGTGCTGTCTCCTTCGGCCAGCATGCGTTCGCCGGAGTTGGGCTGGTCGGCGCAAGCTGTACTCCGATGAGCAAACCGCTCACCGGAGCAGCTGCCCAAGTTACCAGAACAAGCGAAAAGCGAAAAATTACATAAACCGCAAATGTAAAAAATTGACGGGACAAGGGCTGTTGTTGCATAGTTAAGATAAGAATGCATGCGAAAGGAAGCGCTGCGCTATGGCAAACAAAGTGACCCATCCGATCCTGTTCCAGGGAAACCTGAAAAAGCAAGGTCCCTATTTTGAAGGGTGGTATTTCAAAAGTGTCTCGGCCGATGAAAAGACCGTCCTCAGCCTGATTCCCGGCATTTCACTGACTGCGGAAGACCCGCATTGTTTTGTCCAATATTCCTATGTCCACAGCGGGGAAGCGGCCGATAAAGAGCTGCGGACCGGCTACATCCGCTATCCGCTGTCCGCGTTCCAGTGCAACCGGAGCCCCTTTGTGCTGAAGGTCGGCAACAGCATCTTTTCGGAAACGCTCGTCAGCGTCCACCTGGAAGAGGAAGATTTCCGGATCGAAGGCATTCTGAAACTGGGGCCATTCCAAGCGATCCAACGGACAGCGCTGTCTCCGTCCATCATGGGTTTCTTCGCCTACATCCCCAAAATGGAGTGCTACCACGGCGTCATCAGCATGGATCACGCCATCGACGGAACGGTGGCGGTCGGAACCAGAACCCGTGATTTTACGGGCGGCAAAGGCTATCTCGAAAAGGACTGGGGGACGTCTTTCCCGGAGGAGTATGTTTGGATCCAGTGCAACCATTTCCGGGACGAACGGACGAGCCTCTTCTTCTCGGTGGCGAAGATCCCTTTTCAAGGTTCCGCGTTCGAAGGCTTCATCTGCAGTTTCATGCTGGATGGGGAGGAGTACCGTTTTGCGACCTATAACCGCAGCAAATTCACTTTGGGGCTGTTGACCGATGATCGGATCGAAATCGAAGTGTCCCATGCCTCCGCCTCCCTGACGATCTGTGCGGAAGTGCTGCACGGAGGGGCTTTGTTGGCGCCGACCGAGCTGGGGATGAACAGGATCGTCAAGGAAGGCCTTTCCGGCATCGTCACGGTCGATTTCACCGACAAAAAGACAGGCAAAAGTTATCATGATGTCGGCAATGTGGCCGGCATTGAAGTCGTGCGCTGATCATCAAAAAAATTTATCCGAAAGAAGGAAGCCCTATGTTGACAAGCTTATTTCCTTATCTGAATTTCGACGGCAACGCCAAAGAAGCAACGCATTATTATGTGGAAGCCCTTGATGGCGAGCTGCTGGACATCACAACTTTCGGGGAAGCCCCGAAGGACGACTCAGTTGAGTCGGAAGAATTTTCCTTACCGCCGGGTGTAGAGGACCTGATCATGAATGCGCAGATCAGACTGAAGAATGGCGCCATGCTGATGATTTCCGATGTTTTCCCGGGAAGGGAATTCCATGTCGGAAACAATCTGTCGTTGACGCTGACCTACGATGACGTGGAGGAAGCCCGGGCTGTCTTCAACCGCTTGGCTGAGGGCGGCTCCATCGGCATGGAACTCCAGCAGACTTTCTGGAGTCCGCTGTACGGCAGCCTGAAGGACCGCTACGGCGTCGAATGGCAGATTTCAGTGGATGCAGTTTGATTTTCTGCATTTCGGTAAACCGGTTTATGTTGCAGAATGGAGGGGAAGATGATGAGCCAAAATCTGTTCACCTACCGTATCCAGACGAGCGGCAAGCAATCGCTGACGAACATTGATGCCTACCTCGAGGATGCTCTGGCGAAAAGCGGCGTGAAGGACGGCATCCTGGTCGTCTTTTGCCCGCATACGACCGCTGCCATCACGATCAACGAGAACGCCGACCCGGATGTGCAGCAGGATCTTAATTGGGGGTACACGGACACCTTTCCGAACAAGGGAAGCTACAGGCATGTCGAAGGAAACTCCGACGCCCACATCAAGTCATCCCTGACCGGCGTCAGCGAAACAATCATTGTGACGGAAGGCCGGATGCTGCTTGGGACTTGGCAAAGCATCTATTTCTGGGATTATGACGGCCCGCGCAACCGCAAATTCCACGTGAAGATCATCGCCGGGTAAGCCTTTGACTGTGATTTGAGTATATTGTTTCGAATTCGAGATAATAACCTGTATAATGTAAGAAAAACAAGCGGTAGGTGAGGACACGATGCTGGAGGATATCAAAAAAATATTGGATGAACACGAACCCAAGCCGATCGGGGAACAGCGCTACTTTTCCGTCCTGCTCCCTTTGATCCGGATTGACGGGGAGCTTCATGTGCTTTATGAAGTACGGGGCGCGCATATTTCCCAGCCGGGCGACATATCTTTTCCGGGCGGAGCAGTGGAACCTGGGGAAAGTTTTGAGGAAACGGCGATCCGGGAAACGATGGAAGAGCTGAACCTGAAAAGGCACAACATCAGAATTTTGGGGGAAATGGACTACATCATGAATGAGCGCGCGATCATCCATTGTTTCGTCGGTGAAATCGTCGGTGTGGACAAGGATGCTATCCCATTCAATAAGGAAGTGCAGGAAATCTTCACGGTTCCGCTCCAGTATTTCATGGACAACCGGCCGACCTATTATTCCTCGACGGTCCGGCTGGAGCACCCGGATGATTTCCCGTTCGAACTGATCCCGAACGGCAAGGATTACCAATTCAGGATCGGCGTCCATTGCGTGCCGTTCTACCATCTGGAGACGCATCGGCTCTGGGGATTCACCGCGAACCTGACCGACCGCTTCGTCACTATACTGGAGCAGAATGAAAATAACAATGCACCGAAAAAAGCATGAGCCTGTTTGATTGGCTCATGCTTTTTTCGGTGCATAAAGGCACTGTGCGCGCCTGTTCGGGTGAAAAGTACTCCATGGACCCATCCGCAACGGTTATCGCCTGTAGAGGCCGCTTTTGCGAAGCTGAGAGAGCGTTCAAGGCTTTGGGCTTGGATTTCTCCCTCCCGCCATCCCAAAACACCTGCTCAAACGCTGAAAACATGCTCCCGGTACTTTTCGAAGCTGGCATGCACATGCGGCTGGGCTTTCTTCAACGAGACGGGCCGGCCGGCATCGTTCAGGAAGCAATGCTTGCTTTTGCCGGTCGTGCGCAACTCGCCGGTCGCGACGTCGATGACCCGGTAGGTCAGGCCCAATTTCACACCGCTGTACGAATCGATTTCGGTCAGCACATAGACGGAGTCCCCGAAGCGGACCATCGTTTTGTAGTGCGCTTCGACGGAAAGGACCGGGCTGATGATGCCGGCTTCTTCCAGTTTCGCATAATTCGCGCCGATCTGGTCAAGGAAGTCCACGCGGGCCTCTTCGAACCAGCGGATGTAATTGGAGTGGTGGATGATCTTCATCTGGTCCGTTTCGTAGTATTGGGCGAGATGGATGTAGGGTTTTAGTTCATTGTTCAATAAATGATTCCTCCTTGTGACAGTTTTGTCCGGACAGCGGACCGGAATCCGGGCCACCGGGGAGCGTCAACTCCGGTGAGCCCCCCTTCGCCGGAGTTGAGGCAGCATTCGCAGCTTGCATATACGATGAAGGCCGCTTCCCTGGTGTTCCAGCATATAAGCAGGGCGTCAACTACGATGGACAGGTGCTTCACCGGAGTCAAGGGACGCGGACGAATGCCCAAGTTTCCCGGAAAGGCGGCAGCGGCATCCGAAAGAACAGGGCTGCCCCGAAGTGAGGCAGCCCCGCAAGTATTATTTTGATTCGATTTCGATCAGGAGATCGCCGGCTTCGATCTGATCGCCGTCGATGACATAGATCTGATCGACGACACCGTTGATCGTGGAACGGATCATCGTTTCCATCTTCATCGCTTCGGTGATCACGACCGGATCGCCTTGCGCTACGCGGTCGCCGCGTTTGACGAGAACTTCCAAGACAGAACCAGGCATTGTTGCGCCGACGTGTTCTTTGTTGGTAGGTTCGGCTTTTTTGCGGATCGCTTTCGTGCTGGTGATGGACATGTCTTTGACTTCAATCTCGCGGCCTTGGCCATTCAATTCGAAGTAAAGGATGCGCATCCCGTCCGAATCAGGTTCACCGATCGAATTCAGTTTGATGATCAAAGTTTTGCCTTTTTCGATCTGGACTTCGATCTGCTCGCCCGTACGCATGCCGTGGAAGAAAGTAGGGGTGTCAAGTTTTGTGACATCGCCGAACTTATCGTAGACTGCGACGTAATCCAGGAAAATCTGCGGGTACATCAGGTAGCTGATGACGTCTTCTTCGCTGGCTGTGCGTTGGATTTTTTCCTCCAGTTCGGCTTTCAAAGCAACAAAGTCGATCGGCTCACGCAGGCTGCCTGGTCTCTCCGTGATGGCTTTTTTGCCTTTCAGGATGATTTCCTGCAGTCTTTCAGGGAATCCGCCCGTAGGCTGACCCAGGTCGCCTTTAAAGAAGCTGACGACTGATTCAGGGAAGTCGATTGTTTCGCCTTTCGCATAGACGTCTTCTTCGGTCAATTTGTTTTGGACCATGTAGAGGGCCATATCGCCGACAACTTTTGAGGATGGCGTCACTTTCACGATGTCGCCGAACATTTTGTTCACGTCAGCGTACATTTCTTTGACTTTGTCCCATTCATCGGTCAAGCCGACAGCGCTCGCCTGTTGTTGCAGGTTCGTGTATTGTCCGCCCGGCATTTGGTGGTCGTAGACTTCGGTGGAAGTCGTCTGGATGCCACCTTCGAATTCTTCGTAGTAGTCGCGGATATCTTCCCAATAGCGGTTGATTTTGTGCACGTTGTGGATGTTGATGTCCGGCGCATGCTCAGAACCTTCAAGGGCGTAATACAAGCTGCTGATGCTCGGTTGGCTGGTCGTACCGCTCATGGCACTCATGGCCACGTCTACGATGTCGACGCCGGCTTTGATCGCTTCCGAATACGTGTAGATGCCGTTTCCGCTTGTGTCATGCGTATGCAGATGGATCGGCAGATCGACGGTATCCTTCAGTTCGCTGATCAGACGGTAAGCCGCTTGCGGTTTCAGCAGGCCAGCCATATCCTTGATCGCGATGGTGTGCGCGCCCAAGGCTTCAAGCTCTTTGGCCATGTCTTTGTAGTATTGGATCGTGTATTTCGTTTGTGCAGGGTCATTGATGTCGCCTGTGTAGCAGATGGCTGCTTCAGCGATCTTATCGTTATCGCGCACATACTGGATGCTTTTTTCCATTTGCTTCGTCCAGTTCAGGCTGTCGAAGATACGGAAAACGTCGATCCCGTTTTTGGCTGCAAGTCTGATGAACTCTTCCAGACCGTTGTCCGGATAGTTTTGGTATCCGACCGCATTCGAGCCGCGGAACAGCATCTGCAGTAAAGTATCCGGCATCTGCGAGCGCAGTTTCTTCAATCGTTTCCAAGGGTCTTCGCTCAGGAAGCGGTAGGCAACGTCGAAGGTAGCCCCTCCCCACATTTCCGAAGAGAACAATTGCGGAATCGCTTTTTGGGTTTCGGCTGCGATTGCTTGCATTTCGTTTGTGCGGATGCGGGTAGCCAACAAGCTTTGGTGCGCGTCACGGAAAGTCGTGTCCGTCAAGAGCACGCGGTCCTGGTCCTTGATCCATTGGCTGACGGCTGCAGGGCCTTTTTCATCCAGAATGTTTTTGGCTGTGATGATTTTCTGTTCCGGAACGACAAGGTCGGTCGGGATCCGAGGCTTGTCATAGAATTTCTTGTGGCCTTTTTGGATGCCCGGGAAGCCGTTGACGGTGATGTTCCCGATGTACTGCATCGTTTTGTTACCGCGGTCGCGCGTTTTCGGGAATTCGAACAATTCCGGCGTCGTGTCGATGAACGTTGTCTTCGCGTCACCTGACACAAAAATCGGGTGCGTGATGACGTTGAACATGAACGGGATGTTCGTTTTCACGCCGCGGATACGGAACTCGATCAGCGAACGTTCCATTTTGCGGACGGCTTGCTCGAATGTCGAAGCGTGGACGCATAATTTGACCAACAAGGAGTCGAAGAACGGCGTTACGACCGTGCCCTGGAAGCCGTTGCCGGCATCCAAGCGGATACCGAAGCCGCCTGGAGAACGGTACGTATTGATTTTTCCGGTATCAGGGAAGAAATTGTTCAACGGATCTTCCGTCGTGATCCGGCATTGGATGGCAGCGCCGATCAACGGGATATTGGCCTGTTGCGGGATGCCGATTTCTTTGTGCAGATCTTGACCTTGCGCAATCAGGATCTGTGATTGCACGATATCGATACCTGTGATCAATTCTGTGATTGTGTGCTCCACTTGAACGCGCGGATTCACTTCGATGAAGTAGAAACGATCGCCTTCCAAAAGGAATTCAACGGTTCCGGCATTCACATAGCCAACGTGTTTCATCAATTGCAGGGCAGCGTTGCAAATTTCATGGCGTACTTCATCCGACATGGAAACGCAAGGTGCCACTTCGACAACTTTCTGATGGCGGCGCTGCACGGAGCAGTCGCGCTCGTAAAGATGAACGATGTTGCCGTGCTCATCCCCGAGAATCTGGATTTCGATGTGTTTAGGGTCTTGGATATATTTTTCGACATAGATTTCGTCGCTGCCGAATGCGGCCAGAGCTTCACTGCGGGCTCTTTCGAAACCTTCGCGGGCTTCTTGTTCGTTGAAGGCCATACGCATACCGCGTCCGCCGCCGCCCAAAGCCGCTTTGATCATGATCGGATAGCTGTAGGTTTCCGCAAACTCAAGCACTTCGTCGATGTTTGCGACCGGGCCGTCCGAACCAGGGATTGACTGGATGCCTGCTTCCACGGCAGCTACTTTTGCTTTGATCTTGTCGCCAAAAATGTCCAAATGCTCCAATGAAGGGCCGATGAATTTGATGCCTTCTTCTTGGCAACGTCTTGCGAAGTCGATATTTTCAGATAAGAAACCATATCCTGGATGA
The DNA here is from genome assembly GCF_900109135.1 of Trichococcus ilyis. Lineage (GTDB taxonomy): Bacteria > Bacillota > Bacilli > Lactobacillales > Aerococcaceae > Trichococcus > Trichococcus ilyis. Next base: position 25,549 of record NZ_FNYT01000032.1, read on the forward strand.
ATGCCGTCTGCACCGGATTCTTTAGCGATGCGGATAAGGTCTTCGATGTCCAGATAGGCGTCGATAGGCTTTTTGCCTTTTCCGACCAAATAGGCTTCATCTGCTTTAAAACGGTGCACAGAACCTTCATCCTCCTGCGCGTAAACGCCAACAGTAGGGATTCCCAGTTCAGTCAGTGCACGAAATACACGTATCGCGATTTCGCCGCGATTTGCAACCAAAACTTTTTTCAATATTTCCACCTCGCCGATTTAATGAATTCAATTACATTTCTTAAGCATTGATTAAAAATGATTCGTGGTTTCAGCCAAATATGAAAATTTGGAGAGAGAAACCAATAATATCTTTTTAATTATTCATTTTACACATTATTCGGCTTGTTTACAACTATCTTTTTAAGAATCTGTTAATAATTGAGTGAAATGCCGACTTTTAGCTAAAGGCGAACGATCATTAGTTAATTTGTTTTTAACGTAAGTATATATTTCGTATTTCAAAATGAGTCATGCTATTATGAGCATAATTTTGCGGCTTATGCGAACGATCTCTCATGGGCACGTTTTGCCCGCTGTCTATGCTAAAATAGATAACAAAGGGAAGTGAAACGGTTACACATTAATGTGACGGAATGCGAAAAACGGTCGCAAAAAATGCGGGAACCAGGAGGAAAAGGGGGATTTGTACGTGAAGGAACCAACAACAGGCAAACACACGCCATTATTTGAATATTATAAAGCGAACGGCGTGAAGCTGATCGATTTCGGCGGCTGGGAGATGCCGATCCAATTTTCCGGCATTCTTGCGGAACACGAGGCTGTCCGTGAACGCGCCGGGCTGTTCGATTGTTCGCATATGGGCGAGATCGAAATCGCCGGCAGTGAGGCGGAAGGCTACCTGAACGGGCTGCTGACGAATGATGTCAGCGCGATGGACATCGGCCAAGCCCAATACAACATCATATGTTATCCGGACGGCGGGGCAGTGGATGATATCATCCTTTTCAAAATGGACGAAGCGCGCTATCTCCTGGTCTGCAATGCTTCCAACACAGATAAAGTCTTTGCATGGATGCAGGGAAACAATCGGTCGGCAGCGCTCCTCAACAATATTTCCGACAGCATCGGCTTGCTCGCCCTGCAGGGTCCGGCAGCCGCCAAAATCCTGAGGGAACTGACTGACGCGGATTTGGATGCCATCGGGAATTACCATTTCATCGCTGACCAGCAAGTGGCGGGCATTCCGCATGTGCTGATTTCGCGGACCGGCTACACCGGCGAAGACGGCTTCGAACTGTATCTTGCGGCTGACCGGACCGAGTCGTTGTGGAAAAAATTGCTGACTGCCGGGGAAACCTACGGGCTGCTGCCTTGCGGACTCGGTTCCCGGGACACGCTCCGCCTGGAAGCGGGCATGCCGCTCTACGGGCATGAGTTGTCGGAGCAGATCAATCCATTGGCGGCCGGACTGGGCTTTGCGGTCAAAACGAAAAAAACGCACGATTTTATCGGCAAAACTGCTTTGGCGGCAATCCGCGAAAGCGGACCGGCCGAAAAGATCGTCGGATTCGAAGCCACTGAAAGGGGGATTCCGCGCGAAGGATACAAAGTTTTCGCGGCGGAAGGGGCGGAAATCGGCATCGTCACTTCCGGTACGCAGTCGCCTACTCTGAAAAAAAGCATCGGGATGGCTTTGCTGAAAGCGGAAGCGGCCGCCATCGGCACGGAGATCGAGATCGAAATACGCAACAAACGCATCAAAGCGATAATCATACCGAAACCATTTTATAAAAGAACGAAATAAACCAGCGCACGGCGCGGAAGGATGATCAAAATGGCAGACCACAAAAATTTTCATTACACGAAAGAGCATGAATGGGTAGAAAAAATTACGGAAGATACGGTGCGCATCGGCATCACCGAGTATGCGGCGGAACAGCTGGGCGACATCGTGTTCGTGGATTTTGTGGCGGATTTGGATGCGGAATTGGCCAAAGGGGACGAAGCGGTCACCGTCGAGTCCGTGAAATCCGTCTCGGAAGTCTATGCGCCGGTCTCCGGAACAGTGATCAAACAGAACGAAGCTTTGGCCGATGCGCCGGAAACCGTCAATGCGGAAGCTTTTGCAGGCGGCTGGATGTACGAAATGCGCCTGAGCGACGCAAACGAATTGGATGAATTGTTGAGCTACGACGAATACGAAGCCTTCGTGGCCGAGGAGGAGGCATAAGATGACTGAGGAGCAATTCCGTTATTTACCGGATACAGCCGAAGACGAAAAGGAAATGCTGGCGGTCATCGGCGTCGAAAGCATGGATGATCTGTTCACGGACATCCCTGAAGCGATCCGCCTCAAGGAAGAATTGGCGATTCCGGCTGCCGTTTCCGAATCGGAACTATTGAAGCAGATGAAAGCTTTGGCCGGAAAAAACGTCAGCGCCGGGCAGATGCCGATCTTCATGGGCGCCGGCACCTATGATCATTACATCCCGAGCGTGGTCGATGCGGTGATTTCGCGATCGGAATTCTACACGGCCTATACGCCCTATCAGGCGGAAGCGAGCCAGGGTGAGCTGCAGGCGATTTTCGAATTCCAATCGATGATCAGCGAACTGACCGGGATGGAAGCGACAAACTCTTCCTTATATGATGGCTTCGCTTCCTTGAGCGAAGCGGTCGGCTTGGCCGCGGCAGTCACGAAAAGGAACGAAATCGTGCTTTCGCAGGCGGTCCATCCGAACGCCCGCGCCGTCGTCCACGCTGCCGCAAAAGGCCGCGGACTGGATGTCATCGAAGTGTTGATGGAGAAGGATGTCACCAACTTCAATGTGACGCGCTGCCTGACGACGCCGGATACGGCCGCGATCGTCGTCCAGTACCCGAATTTCTTCGGTTCGGTGGAAGATTTGGCTGTCGTCAAAAAAATCGCTGAAGACAAAGGCGCGCTGCTGATCGTGATGGCCAATCCGTTGGCGCTGGGGATCCTGGAAGCGCCAGGCAAGTTGGGTGCGGACATCGTTGTCGGCGACACGCAGCCTTTCGGTTTGCCGATGTCCTTCGGCGGCCCGCACTGCGGGTACTTCTCCGTGAACCAGAAGCATATCCGCAAAGTTCCCGGCCGGATCGTCGGGGAAACGGTCGATGCCGATGGCGAGCGCGCTTTCGTGCTGACGCTCCAAAGCCGGGAGCAGCATATCCGCCGCGAAAAAGCGACTTCCTACATGAGCTCGAACCAAGCCTTGAACGCGTTGGCATCCGCCGTCTGCATGGCGGCCCTCGGGAAACAGGGCGTTCAGGAAATGGCGCAGCTGAACGTCGACAAAGCGGCTTATTTTGCCCAAACCTTGCAGGAAAAAGGCTTCGCGATCCTGAACCAAGCGCCGTTCTTCAATGAGTTCGTCATCGATCTGCCTTTCCCTGCCGAAACAGCGAACCAAGCTTTGCTCGAGGCGGGCATCATCGGCGGCTACAGCTTGGCGGAAACCTATAAGAAGCCGAATCAGCTGTTGGTTTGCGCCACCGAAAAACGCACGAAGGCAGAAATCGACCGATTCATTGCGGTATTGGAGGGTATAAGCCATGCGTAAAACGAAAAAGGTAATCTTTGAATTGAGCCGTCCGGGCCGCGTCGGCTACAGCCTGCCGAAGAGCGACGTCCCGAAAACGGACTTCAAAGCCAAACTGCCGGAGCATCTTGTCCGCAAAGAGCCGGCCGGACTGCCGGAAATCAGCGAACTGCAGCTGATGCGCCATTACACCAACCTTTCCCAGGACAACTTCGGCGTGGAAAACGGCTTTTATCCGCTGGGCTCCTGCACGATGAAATACAATCCGAAAATCAATGAGGTGACCGCCCGCCTGGACGGCTTCGCCAATATCCATCCGTATCAACCGGTGGAAACCGTGCAGGGCGCACTGCAATTAATGCACGAACTGCAGGAAGATCTGGCGGTCATCACCGGCATGGACGGCGTTTCTTTGCAGCCGGCAGCCGGAGCGCACGGGGAATGGACCGGCTTGATGATGGTGCGGGCCTACCATGAGAAAAACGGCGAGCTGCAGCGCACGAAAGTCTTTGTGCCGGACAGCGCCCATGGGACCAATCCATCCAGTGCCCATATCGCCGGTTTCGATGTGGTGAGCATCCCGTCGACGTCTGAAGGTTTGGTCGATCTCGAAGCGTTGCGCAACGCTGTCGACGACCAGACTGCCGCCTTGATGCTGACGAATCCGAATACGCTGGGGCTGTTCGAACGCGACATCGTCCAGATCGCTGAAATCATCCACGGGGCCGGCGGGCTGCTGTATTACGACGGCGCGAACCTGAATGCCATCCTCAGCAAAACGACGCCGGGAACGATGGGCTTCGATATCGTCCACCTGAATTTGCACAAGACCTTCAGCACGCCGCATGGCGGCGGCGGCCCGGGAGCCGGTCCGGTCGGCGTAAAGGCCTACCTGAAGGAGTTCCTGCCGATTCCGCGAGTGGAGCAGACGGAAACCGGCTATGTGCTGAACAGCGATCATCCCGCTTCGATCGGTCCGGTCAAAGGCTATTACGGCAATTTCGGTGTGCTCGTCAGGGCCTACACCTACATCCGCACGATGGGTCCGGTCGGCCTGCGCAAAGTTTCCGAGAGCGCCGTGCTGCATGCGAACTATCTGCGCAAGCTGCTCGAGAACGATTTCGACACGCCGTACCCGGTCATCTGCAAACATGAATTCGTGCTTTCCGGCAACCGGCAGAAGAAGGGCGGCGTGCGGACATTGAACATGGCCAAACGCCTGCTGGATTACGGTTATTACGCCCCGACCGTCTATTTCCCGCTGATCGTCGAGGAAGCTTTGATGATCGAACCGACGGAAACCGAAAGCAAGGAAACGCTCGATGACTTCGCTGATGCACTGATCGCAATCGCGCGCGAAGCCGCCGAAGCGCCGGAAACCGTCACCGGAGCGCCGCACCGGACATCGGTCAGACGACTGGATGAAGTGCGCGCCGCCAGAGTGATCAAAGTGAAATACTGATCGGTTTTCTTGAAAAGAACAGCCCCCGCTTATCCATCAGCAATGGATTGGCGGGGGCTGTTCGCTGTATGTGCGTTGCTTATTGTGCGACGGTCTGCTCCAGCAACAGGTTCATGTTCAGGAAGCCGCGCTCGCTCTTCAATTGGAAGGCGCGCAAGCGTTCGTTAAAATCGACTACATTGTCGCTGTCGAGGAAAACCAATGCCCATTTTTGGGCCGGGACCGGTCCGATGTTCGTCTCGATGACGGCATCGTATTCCGCCATTCCGGCATCATTGACCTTCAGCATGAAGATGCCGGTGGACGGGCAACCGCAATCTTCGCCGACCGCATAGAACAGGCTGATGTCCTTGAGGTCGTAGCGTTTTTGGATTTCCGCGATGGCGGAATCGGTAAAAGTAAATTTCATAATAAGATCCCTTTCTTTCTGTATATTAACCGCAAGTGACCGTTCAGGAAAACTGGCTATCCGGTTCTGTTTTTCTTACTATTAGTATACGACATTTCGCCCGAAAAACAAGAAAAGCCATCTTCCGGATGGAGGATGGCCAGGCTGATCAATCAGCTTTGACAGGCTGTTTGCGTTTGCGGATATACCAGATGATGACGGCAATCCCGATGATGCCAAGGATGACATAAGCGATGTTGGAGTAGATGTCCATGTAGTGGACGATCGTCTCCCACTGCGAGCCGACCGCCGCGCCCAAGTAGATCAGGACGGTGTTCCAGATGACGGTTCCGACAGTCGTGAACACCAGGAAGAGGCCGAAGTTCATGTTCGCCATTCCGGCCGGCAAAGAAATCAGGCTCCGGATCAACGGCACGAAACGGCAGAAGAAAACCGTCCAGAAGCCGTAGCGATCGAACCAGGAATCCGCTTTGTGGATGTCAGCGTGCGTGATGCGCAGAATGTTGCCGTACTTGTCGACGATTTTGTCCAGTCTTTCGACGTCCAAAAGGGTACCCAGACCGTAAAGGATCGCGGCCCCGACCACTGCGCCGATTGTGGCGGCGACGATCATCAAAGGGATGTTCAGTTCCGTAGTGGTTGTCATGAACCCGCCGAAAGTCAGGATGACTTCAGAAGGGATCGGCGGAAAAAGATTTTCGATCATAATCAGAAATGCTACACCGAAGTAGCCAAATTGTTCCATAATGCTTTGAATCCAAGCTTCGATAGTGATTCACTCCTCAAAAAATAGTTCTATATTATGCAAATGTTCTATTATAACTATACACGAAGCCTGGGCATTTTCAATTTATTTTGAACAATCTTAAGAAAATCCTATTGGGGCGATCGTGGCCCAACCAGGCCCGAGACCATTTACAACAAGCATCCGCAGAATCGTTCTTTTTACATCGATTGCCAACTTTGGTAGAATCAAAGGTATATGGGTTGAAAATAATAATCAAGAGGTGGGGAGACGCTTTGGTTAATAAAGAAAAGTCAGGCCGATTGTTTTGGATGCTTTTCAAAGCAACGTTCGTGCTGAGCGCATTCACTTTCGGCGGCGGTTATGTCATCGTGCCGTTGATGCAAAAAAAATTCGTGGAGGAACTCAAGTGGATCGAGGCGGACGAAATGCTCGATCTGGTTGCCTTGGGCCAGTCCGCGCCGGGTGCGATCGCCGTCAACACGTCCATTTTGGTCGGCTACCGGGTGGCGGGATTGTTGGGGGCATTGGTGACTGTCTTCGGCACGGTTGCGCCACCGCTGATCATCATCACAATCATTTCTTATTTTTACATGAATTTCCGTGAAAATCCGATTGTGGATGCTTTGATGGTCGGGATGCAGGCAGGTGTGGCGGCGGTCATCGTCAATGTCGTCATCGGCATGGTCAGCGGCGTCGCCAAACAACGGGACGTCGTGAACACGCTGTTGCTGTTGGCCGCATTCATCGCATCCTATTTCTTCGATGTGCATGTCGTCCTGATCATTTTCCTGGCCGGGCTGATCGGTTTCATCAACTTGAGCTACCGGGCGAAGATGGGGGTGGGCAAATGATCTATCTGCAATTATTCTGGTCGTTCTTCCAAATCGGGCTGTTCACGATCGGCGGCGGTTACGCATCCTTGCCGCTGATCCGGGATGAAATCGTCACAAATCAAGGCTGGCTGACGATGCAGGAATACACCGACATCATCACGATTTCGCAGATCACGCCGGGCCCGATCGCCATCAATTCGGCGACTTTCGTCGGGACAAAGGTGGGCGGTTTTGCGGGAGCGATCATCGCGACGGTCGGTACGGTCACACCGTCGATCATCCTGTCGCTGATTTTGGCGTGGGCCTACTATAAGTACCGTGACATCAAAGTCATGCAGGGGATCCTTGGCGGGTTGCGGCCGGCTGTTGTGGCCTTGATTGCCGCGGCGGGGCTGTCGCTGTTTGTGGCGGCGCTCTTCCAATCCGGCGGGACAGCGGTAGGCGGGATCACCATCAATTTCCTGGCGGTGGCCATCTTCGTGGCGGCACTGTATGCGCTCAGGGCCACGAAAATCGATTCGATCTGGCTGATACTGGTTTCGGGGGCCGTGAGCATCCTTTTCCATCTATTCAGCTGACAGGGTGTATAATGGGGGAATCGGAAAACCCGTATCGATCAGAAAGGAATTTGCCATGACTTCAAACCAGAAAGAGAAAAAGCCGCAAGCCAAACAGAATTTGCCCAAGCAATGGCATGGCCTCAGACCGTCGCGTTTCGTGAAATACCGCAACTGGATCAACAGCGGCAGCCCGGGTATCTGCGGAACCTACTGCAGCGCCGTACTGGTGCATGATGCCGTTCTGCAGAAATACAAGCATTCCTTGGATAAGGATATTTTGTTGGCGGGCTTGCTGACGGTCGTCGACGAATTTCTGCCCTACAAAGGGACTTTTTTCTGGGATGTGCAGCACGGGTTGAAAGCATTGCTGAAGGACATTCCGGATTGGACTGTCAAATCGGGGCTCATCACGGAAAAAATCGTTCCGGCGCTGCTGGATCGCCCGGAGCCGGTCCCGGTCATCGTGGGAACGACGCGGCTTTTCAACAGCAAGTACAAAAACCATTGGGTGGTCGTCTATGCTTACGGGCACAACGAGTACGGCAAGCTTTTCTATAAGGCCTACGATAACCACGGCCGCTATCAGGCCATTTTGCCGGCATCGCAGACGATCGGTTGTGTTTGGCTGGAAGAAAGAAAAAATTGAACTACTCCCACCTATGCTTATGCTTAGAGGTGGGAGATTCCTAAAAACTCCGACCTATCGGTCAGATTCTCGTTAGGCTAACCCCGTGG
>NZ_FNYT01000014.1 GCF_900109135.1 Trichococcus ilyis
GGCCGAGCTCGAAGCCACAGTCTCACGCCTCTCAGAAGGTGCATTGAGCAAAACCAACAGCTTTGAAGATGAAGGAATCCCGTTCTAACCGAAAAAAGCAGCAGAACATTGTCCACAATAAAATATCTTTTAGGGGTGGAATTTACTCTTGCGAAAAAACGCAGAATCTTCACCTTCGGTTTGTCATGCCCAAAAACAGACCGAATTCGATACATTGATCACTCTAAAATATACAAATTGACCTTTTTGACATTCATTTTTTGTCTATTTCTCTTTTCATCGGCTCGAGTGCGGAATTTAGTTTTGCAAACTGGAATTTACTATTGCAACTAACCAAGCAGCAACAGGTTAAACGCTCCCATAATGCCATCAGGAGTCTTTGTTGAAACGGCGCTGCAATTGGTTCGCCAAAGCCTGTTCGTATTTGCCCGTAGCTGCTGGCTCGTAGTAGCGGCGATTATTCAGCGAATCAGGCAAGTATTGTTGCTTGACCCAGTGATCCGGGAAGTCGTGCGGGTATTGATAACCGATGCCGCGGCCCAGCTTATTTGCGCCACTGTAATGGGAGTCACGCAAATTATCCGGTATTTCGCCGGACTTTCCGGCGCGTACGTCCGCCAAAGCGCTGTCCAAAGCAAGATAAGCCGAGTTGGATTTCGGCGAAAGGGCCAGATCGACGACCGCGTTGGCCAAAGGGATCCGCGCTTCCGGCAGGCCCAATTTTTCTGCAGCCTGGACAGCCAATACGGTGCGGGCCACTGCCTGCGGGTTGCCCAAGCCGATGTCTTCATAGGCACACACTATCAGCCTTCTGCAGGCGATCAGCAATTCCCCGGCTTCCAGCAGCCTGGCCAAGTAATGCATCGAGGCATCGACATCGCTGCCTCTGATCGATTTTTGGAAGGCTGAGATGACATCATAATGGGCATCACCATTCTTATCGTGGACCAAGGCTTTCTTCTGGACACACTCTTCGGCGATATTCAAAGTGATGCGGATCGTGCCGTCCGGATCCGGTTTGGTCGACAAGGCAGCCAATTCCAGGGCATTAAGCGAACCGCGCACGTCACCCATCGTGCTTCTGGCGAAATGCAGCAAGGCATCTTCGTCAATCGTGATTTTTTCTTTTCCCAAGCCGCGCTTTTCATCGCCGATGGCCCGTTTCAGCGCCAAAACAACATCATCGGTCGTCAATGGCTTCAATTCGAATATCTGGGTCCGGCTCCGGATCGCCGGGCTGATGCTGATGTACGGGTTTTCGGTGGTGGCGCCGATCAGGATGACTTGCCCGCTTTCAAGGTGTGGCAGGAGAAAATCCTGTTTGGGTTTGTCCAACCGGTGCACCTCATCCAGCAAGAGGATGACCTGACCGGAGAACTTGGCTTCCTCGACAACGATCTGAAGGTCTTTTTTTGTGTCGGTGGCTGCATTCAGTTGCCGAAAAGCTGAATGGGTCGATCCGGCGATGGCGCTTGCGATGCTGGTTTTGCCGATTCCGGGTGGGCCGTACAAAATCATCGAAGACAGCATCTTCGCATCGACCATGCGGCGGATGATCTTATTTTCGCCCACCAAATGGCTTTGGCCGATGACTTCATCGATGTGTACGGGGCGCATACGGTACGCTAAAGGTTGTTTCATATTTTCCGCTCCTTTTTCTTTATTCATTATATGCCATCTCATGAAAAAGAACAAACATTCGCCCGGATCTTTCTTTGCGGATTTTTGGAAATTGAAAATGGATCTGAAAAGAAAGGCAAGCAACATCTTTACTATTTACAAGCAGAAAAGCTATAATGAATACATTGAAAAATGGATCGCAGAAAGTGAGAGTATATAATGACGGATTTCAAAGAAATTATCTTAACAAACAAACTATCAGCATTATTTTCGAAAGCCTCTTTTGGAATCGAAAAAGAAAGCCAGCGGATCACGGATGACGGCACAATCGCCAAGACGAACCATCCGGCCGTATTCGGGAACCGCAGTTTCCATCCTTACATACAGACTGATTTCGCCGAAAGCCAACCGGAATTGATCACGCCGCCGATGGATTCGATCGAGCAAATGCATGAGTGGCTGATGGCTATCCATGATGTCGTGCTGCGTTCCTTGCCGGAAGCTGAATATCTTTTGCCTTGCAGTATCCCACCGACCATGCCGGCAAGCGAAGAAATCAAGGTCGCCAAGTTGGACAATGCGGATGACGTGGCATATCGGGAGTATCTGGTGTCGGTCTACGGAAACAAAAAGCAGATGGTCAGCGGCATCCACTACAATTTCGAATTGAGTGCTGCCCTTATCAAAGAACTTCATCAGCTTTCCGGTTCTGCCGGAACGCTGCAGGCGTTCCAGTCGGATGTCTACTTGAAGATGGCCCACAATTTCCTCCGGTACCAATGGATCATGACCTACCTGATGGGAGCATCCATATCAGCCGACGACAGCTACTTCGAAAAGGAAACAGCTCCTGATTTGCCGGCGGGAGGGTACGCCAGAAGCATCCGCAGCAGCAAGTACGGCTACGTCAACCGGGAGGATGTGCACGTTTCTTTCGAATCCATCGCCGCTTATGTGGAGGATATCGAACACATGGTGACGAGCGGCAAACTCATCGCTGAGAAAGAGTTTTATTCCACCGTGCGCTTCAGAGGGGCAAACAGAGCGCGCGATTTATTGACGAACGGCATCGCCTACCTCGAATTCAGATTGTTCGACCTGAATCCTTTTGCCGAGTTCGGGATGCAAAAAGACGATATGTACTTCATCCATTATTTCCTGCTCTACTTGTTGTGGATCGACAAGGATGCCGGCGAAGAAGAGATGAAAATCGGGAAGGAAATGAACTACGCGACTGCCTTGGAGAATCCGTTGCAACCATCCGCATTCCAAGCGGAAGGCCTGGCCTTCCTGGAAGGGATGCTCGATATGGCCACAGCAATCGGCGCTGAAGAGAAAATCAGCGCCATCATCACAGAAAAAATCGAGGCGTTCCGCCATCCGGAAAAAACGGTGGCTGGACAGATGGTCCAAGCATTGGAAGCCGGAGCGGACAAAACCGATTGGGCAGCGTCCTTGGCAAAAAAATACAAGGAAGCTGCCTGGAAACGGCCTTATGCGTTGAGGGGGTTTGAAGACATGGAACTCTCCACGCAGATCCTGTTGTTCGATGCCATCCAAAAAGGGCTGAAGATCAACATCCTAGACCGCTATGACCAATTCATCTCCCTGACTTACAAAAACCATCGCGAATATGTGAAGAACGGCAATATGACGGCAAAAGACAGCTACATCGGACCACTGATCATGGAGAACAAGGTCGTCACCAAAAAAATACTGGCGGAGAACGGATTTGTGGTGCCGGACAGCGGCGAGTACCATTCGGTAGCCGCTGCGTTGCGCGATTATCCGATTTTTGCCGGGAAAGGCATCGTTGTCAAGCCGAAATCGACCAACTATGGGTTGGGGATTTCCATCTTCAAGGACGGCGCAAGCTTCGAAAACTATGAAAAAGCGGTACGCATCGCTTTTGAAGAAGACGAGGATGTGCTGGTGGAAGATTTCCTGGCAGGGACCGAATACAGATTCTTTGTCATCGGCAATGAGACGAAGGCCGTCTTGCTGCGTGTACCGGCCAATGTGGTGGGTGACGGCAAGCATACGATCCGCCAATTGGTGGAGGAAAAGAACAAAGACAGCCTGCGCGGCAGAAATCACCGTTCTCCGCTGGAACTGATCGCGACCGGCGAACTCGAAAAATTGACGATCCAAGGCCAAGGATATACTTTCGAAAGCATTCCGCCTGCCGGGGAAACAGTCCGTCTGAGGGACAATTCGAATATCAGCACAGGCGGCGACTCGATCGATTTCACCGACCAGATGCACGAAAGCTACAAAAAACTGGCGGTGCAGATGGCTGCCGCACTGGGTGTAGCGGTCTGCGGTGTGGACATCATCATTCCCGATCATTCGGTTCCTGCAACGCAAGCGGAGCCGAACTACGGTGTGATCGAAGCCAACTTCAATCCTGCCATGCTGATCCACATTTACCCGTACCAAGGAAAAAGCCGGCGCTTGACGCTGGAAATCCTGAAATTATTGTTCCCGGAAATGCAATTGGGGGAAAAGTAGGGGGAATTTTATGAAAAGAGCATTTCTCAGGATTGCCGGCTATATTTCGATTGCCGGCACCATGCTTTATGGATATCTGATTGCGAAAGGTTTGAACGGCTGGGGACGGCTGCTGTCCGTGGATCCGATCCTCATCCCCCTGCTGCTGGCCGGCCTGTTCTTATCCGTCTATGTGCATCTCTTGCTGCATGAAGGGGGGCATTTTCTGTTCGGGAAATTGAGCGGTTATCAGCTGATCAGTTTTCAGGTCAGACGCTTTAAATACAGGCAGGCGGATCACAGCTTGCGTCGGATGCAAACCGCGTCCCCCCTTTTGGCGGGGCAATGCTTGATGGCGCCGCCGAAAGCGGATTATGCGGAAGTGCCGTTTCGCGGGTATCTGCTCGGGGGGATTTTGGCTAACGCCTTGACCGGGGCGTGTCTGTACAGCGCGGCTTTTTTGATGGACCTGCGGGAAGGCGCCGTAATGGTGTTGTTCAGCTTTGTTCCGGTGTGGATGGCCCTTTCGAACTTTTTTCCGAAAGGACAGAATGACGGCGCCGTGCTGAAGGAAGCAAGCCGATCGTTGCCTGCGCGCCAGCTTTTGCTCCAGCAATTGGAAATGGCACAGCTTATCGAAGCGGAAGTTCCGTTTACGGATCTGCCGGACGCCTATTTCGCCTGTTTGGGGGAGGCGCGATACGAAAAAAGCTTCCTCATCGATTATTTCTACATGGTCGCCTATGTCCGTGCTCTGGGGAATCTGGACTTTGAGGAAGCCGACAGCCTGCTGTGGGCATTCTCCGCCCATCGTCCGGTCAAAGAGTCGGTCTATTGGCCGATCTATCTGATGGAGTCTCTGTTTTGCGATGCGTTGTTCGGGCGGATCGGGACTGCGGAAGAGAAATATTCCCAAATTCAAGCGCAGCCGCTCCTGAAGCGGTATTGGAACGCAAACAACAGAATCAGAGCAGCATATGCGTTTTTCTGCCGCACTGAAATTGAGGAAGCGAAGCGGTTGTTGAGTCAGGGTTCAGCAGCAGATGAAACCGATGCCGAGGAAGTGGACAAGAGCACAGAGGCGCGCTTGGTGCAGTGGCTGAAAGGTTATTTTGAATAAGAAGAAAGAAGGTAACAAATTGATTTATTTCGACCATGCCGCTACCACTCCGGTGCATCCGGAAGTTGCTGCGGTCATCCAAAATTCGCTTGCCGAAGATTATGGCAATCCTTCCAGCACTTATGCGTTGGGGCGGCAAACAAGACAGCATATCGAACAGGCCCGAAGGATTTTCGCAGCATCCATCAAAGCTGAGTCGGCAGACATCATCATCACAAGCTGCGGCTCCGAAGCCAACAATACAGCAATCATACCGACTGCCTTGGCCCTGCAGGGGAAAGGCAAACACCTGATCACTTCAGCAGCGGAACACCATGCCGTCCTGCATCCGATGAATTATCTGGAAACGCTGGGTTTCGAAGTGACTTACTTGCCGGTCGATGCTGCCGGGAGAGTCAGTGTGTCATCCCTGGAGGGAGCGATCCGGGAAGATACGATCCTGGTTTCATTGATGTTTGCGAACAATGAGGTGGGCAGCCTCAATCCGATCGCCGAAATCGGCGACTTATTGGCGGAACGGGACATCCTTTTCCACAGTGATGCCGTGCAGGCTTACGGCAGCGAGCGGATCGATGTCGTGCAACAACACATCGATCTGTTGTCCGTTTCCGCTCATAAAATAAACGGGCCCAAAGGAATCGGATTTCTTTACCGCAAAAGCAGTCTGCACTTGCCCAACTTCATCCATGGCGGCAGCCAGGAGAATGACCACCGTGCCGGAACGGAGAATACGCCCTACATCAGAGGTTTCGCTAAGGCCGTCTCGCTGATGGAAGCTGAACGCGATGACAGCAATCAAAAAAAACGCGAACTGGGCAATCATTTGCTGACCGAACTGGAAAGAAGCGGAATAGCTTTCGAACAGAACGGCAATTACCTTGAAGGCGTTCCGCACATCCTGAACATCTGGCTTCCGGGTATGCGTTCCGACAAGATGCTGATCCAGTGCGATCTGAAAGGGATCATGCTGGCGGCCGGTTCCGCCTGCACCGCCGGCAGCCTGGAACCGAGCCATGTATTGGAAGCGATGTACGGAAAGGGCAACCCCAGAGCCGGCGAATCGCTGCGCATCTCGTTCGGAGCGGACAACACAACCGAAGAAATCGACTCCTTGATTGCGCTCCTGCAAAACATCAGCAGAAAGCAATACAAGAACGGCTGATCGGGAGACAAGAAGTGTGTTATGATAGAGGAAACGATATTTTGGAGGACTGCATATGGCATTCGAAAAAAAAGTATCATTGAAAGGCTCCGGCAAAACTTTTCGCTTGAATGAACAGGTGAAGCGTTACACTTTGCGCGACAATGGGTTTGAAGAGACCAAAAACGGCAATTTTCAACTGGTCCGTGATTTGGACAACGCGGTGCTGCACAAGCAGGGAATCAAAGTGAAAATTGTGGTCGCAGCCGATCTCAAAACACTGAAAGTTTCCACCACGACGAGCAACGGGCTGAAGACGGTGGATGTCTACGCGAAAGACACGATGTCGGCAGCGAAGGAGCAGCTGGAATTCATTCTGGACAGTCTGGTCGAGAACGGTGTCCTGGCCGAAGTATCGGAGTGAAGCGAGATATCTTTGGCAGCATTTGAGAACATGAGACCGGCACTGCAGGGATTTCCCCTTACAGTGCCGGTCTTTTTGCGATACTGTCAATCAGGGCGACGCACCGATGCGAGTGCACAAAAAGAACACGATGTACACAAAAAATATATTAATATAATTATATAAACCGCTATTTTTTTCATTCCATTTCCTATGAAATATGATATACTTATTCAGAATCGCACAAACAATTTGGGAGATGAAAAAAGTGGAACAAAAATATCAAGGCGCAGCCATGACTACCGTTGATAAAAGCGCGCTAAAGAAGTCAGATTTATTCGAGACTTCACAAGTAAAATATTTCATCAGATGTATGCTTGCGGGTATGTTTTTGACATTGGGTACATCAATCGCCGTTATGGTCGCTGAAAAAGCGGAACATATGCTGCCAGGAAGCGGAAAATTTTTCTACTCATTCATGTTTGCATGGTCTCTGGTCATGATCAACTACATGAACACGGAATTGGGTACATCGAACATGATGTACATGACAGCGGCCATTTACCGCAAAGTGCTGGTGCCAAAAAGAGCTTTAGCCATTTTATTCGCTTGTATCCTGTTTAACCTTATCGGGGGTGCAATCGCATCATTCATCATGTCATTCACAAATATTTTCCAAGATTTGCCAGCTGAGCACTTCCTGTTCCATGCAGTGGAAGGAAAGTTGCTGAAGACGCCTTTGCAAATGGTTGCCGAGGGGATTTTCGCGAATGTCATCGTCAACACGACCGTATTTGTGAGCGCCCATATGAAGGATGACGCGGGCAAGTTGTTCTCGACCATTTTCATCATCTTCATCTTCGCATTTTTAGGCTTTGAACACGTTATCGCCAACTTCTCGTCCTTCAGCCTTGCGTTTTTCGCATACGGCGGCGCACTTCCAGGGATGACAGTCGGCAGCGTGCTGACGAACTGGTTCTTCGCCATGATCGGAAATTACATCGGCGGCGGATTGATCATCGGATTGCTGTATGCATGGATGAACAAAGATTCCGAAGTTTACGTGGACTAAGCGGAACGGAAGCCGCACAAACCATAATGAGAAGGATCCGCAAACCGGACCCTTCTCATTTTTTTCATTTACGGATAAAAAATGCCGGAATGCCAGTTTGTTCGTTTTTCCGGCCTTATGCCAACGGCAGCCAGCGCGAAGGGGGATGGACGGTTGACAAAAGCGAAGATAATCTGTATTGTTTTACTGTTATTTGTTATCCGGAACAAGTCAGACCAGCCGGCTGTCGCACTCGGCTGATAGATAGAACGAAATGTGAATAGGGAGGATTTTGTTTATGAAATTGCTGGAAGAGCGCATATTGAATGATGGCGTTGTGTTGGGGGACAACGTGTTGAAGGTGGATAATTTCTTGAACCACCAGATCGATCCGGTATTGATGCAACAATTGGGTGATGAATTCGCCCGGTATTTTGCCGACAAAAAGATCACCAAGATTCTGACGGTGGAGACGTCCGGCATCGTGCCCGCAGTATTCACAGGCCTGGCCTTGGGAGTGAAAGTTGTTTTTGCAAGAAAGCAAAAAAGCCTGACGATGAAAGACAACCTGTATTCGGCCAATGTCTACTCCTTCACGAAAGATGTCACCAATGAGATCACAATCTCCAAACAATATCTTGACAAGAACGACAAGGTGCTGATCATCGACGACTTTTTGGCGAACGGCCAGGCTACAAACGGCTTGATGGAAATCTGCAAGCAGGCTGGAGCGGAAATCGCCGGAGTCGGCATCGTCATCGAAAAATCTTTCCAAAAGGGCAGAAAGATCCTGGAAGAACAGGGAATGGATGTCTATTCATTGGCGCGCATCAGAGCTTTTGAAAACGGCACGGTCCAATTCATCGAGGAATAGCAGGATAGGGAAGGCAGACAAGCTCTGCCTTTTTTTGTTCCTCCCGGATCTTCAAAATCAGCTTCAATATCTCCACAAAGTATTTGGGAATTGTGGTAAAATGTTAAATATACATGAGATTATGAGCTTTGTTTTAATGAGGAGGATCACTAATGAGAATCGAAACACAATGTTTGCATGAAGGCTATCATCCGGGGAACGGGGAGCCAAGCGCGCTGCCGATTTACCAAAGCACTACCTACAGATATGACTCAACGGAACATATCGGGAAATTATTCGACTTGACGGCTGACGGACACATGTATTCGCGCATCTCCAACCCTACCGTTGCGGCCGTGGAGGACAAGATCGCGGCAATGGAGGGCGGTGTAGGGGCTTTGTGCACAACATCCGGGCAGGCAGCCACCCTGATCAGCCTGATGAACATCCTGAAGGAAGGCGATCATTTCATCAGTACCGCCTCTATTTATGGCGGGACCATCAATCTGTTCGCCGTAACCATGAAACGTTTCGGAATCGAATGCACCTTTGTCGATCAGGAACTGCCTGAGGAGGAAATCCAAAAAATGTTCCGACCGAATACGAAGGCCGTTTTCGGCGAAACGATCGCAAATCCCGCTTTATCCGTCCTGGATATCGAAAAATGGGCAACGATTGCGCACAAAAACAACGTGCCTTTGATCGTGGACAACACCTTCCCGACGCCGTACCTTTGCCGACCTTTTGAGTTCGGTGCCGACATCGTGATCCATTCCACTTCTAAATATATGGACGGACACGCTGTGCAACTGGGCGGAGTCATCGTCGACAGCGGCAATTTCGATTGGAAAAACGGCAAGTTCCCAGAATTCACCGAACCGGATGCATCCTACCATGGCATCGTCTATACGGAAAGCTTTGAAAAGGCTGCGTACATCACCAAAGCGCGGGTGCAGATGATGCGGGATATGGGGGCGTACCCGACCGCCAATGCGGCCTTCTTATTGAACTTGGGTCTTGAAACGCTTGCGGTAAGGATGGATAGGCATTGCAGCAACGCCTTGAAAGTCGCCGAATATTTCAAACAATCCGATAAAGTCGAATTCGTGAATTATCCCGGTTTGGAGGGAGACAAGTACCATGAATTGGCGAAAAAATATCTGCCGCTCGGAACTTGCGGCGTTATTTCGCTCTCCATCGAAGGCAGCCGGGAAAATGCCGTCAAATTCATGGACAGCCTGAAGTTGGCATCCAATGAAGTGCATGTGGCCGACATCCGGACGTGTGTGCTCCATCCGGCAAGTTCAACCCATAGACAATTGACCGACGAGCAGTTGGCGGCAGCCGGCATCACTCCGGGACTGATCCGCTTTTCGGTAGGGCTTGAGAACGTCGATGATATCATCGAAGACATCGAACAGGCCTTGGCACACCTCAACCTGGATGCAAAGCCTTATACCGTCTGATCGACAGTGCCCCAATAACGAAGCAGAAATCCGTCCAAGGTTTTCTGCTTTGTTTTCTTTGTTGCGAGCATGTGCCGAAACTTGCCAAAAAAAGAAGAACGGAAGTGAAAAGATGGGGTACAGCAATAAAACGGCACTCATCAAATGGATTGCGGTAATCACCATGACGATCGACCACATCGGCTACTATCTGTTCCCTTCGTTCCTGTTTCTGCGTGTCATCGGGCGCATCGCTTTCCCGTGTTTTTTGTATACAACCGTGAAAGGGGTGCGGGAAACGCGTGATTTCCGCAAGTATCTGCTGCGCCTGATCCTTACCGGGGTCATCAGCATGCCGATAACCGCACAGGCAGGGAATGCCTTCAATATCCTGTTCACGCTGGCTCTTTTCGCTCTGTCGATCAAAGACTGCCGGCTCATCGTGCCGGCAGTCTTTTTGGTCCGTTTTACTGAATACGGCCTGTACGGTTTCCTGATGGGGTGGACCATCTATCTTTTGTCTGAAAAACATTTTTGGGCAGGGGTAACGCTGTTTTTGTTGGTGAATGCCTTGCAATTTCCCTCCTTGCAAGTATTCGCTGCCTTGGCGCTCATTCCGATGCTGGCGCCTGTCACAATCGTTGTCAGACCGTTGCCGAAATGGGCAGGGTATGCCTACTATCCGATCCACCAAGCCGTACTCATGCTTCTCGCCAGGCTGATGTGACCGGGAACTTGTTCGCGGACAGGCGCGAAAGCTTGAATTATGCGCCGGGATGGTGTAAACTGTTTTTTTGTATCGGACGTAACTTATCTATTGTAAGAAGTGAGAAAATACACAAATTAAGTAAGGGTGTGATAGGCATGCAAGACAATTCAAAAATACGCGTGGTGGTCGGAATGAGCGGAGGCGTTGATTCTTCCGTCACGGCGCTGCTTTTGAAACAACAAGGGTACGACGTCATCGGCATTTTCATGAAGAACTGGGATGACACCGATGAATTCGGATTCTGCACAGCAACGGAAGATTACAAGGATGTCCAGGCCGTCGCACAGCAGATCGGCATTCCCTACTATTCCGTCAACTTCGAAAAGGAATACTGGGACAAAGTTTTCCAATATTTCCTGGATGAATACAAGAAGGGGCGGACGCCGAACCCGGACGTCATGTGCAACAAAGAAATCAAATTCAAGGCCTTTTTGGACTATGCGATGGAATTGGGCGCGGACTACGTCGCAACCGGGCATTATGCGCAAGTCGTCCGCGATGAAGACGGCACTGCCCATCTGCTCAGAGGAGTGGATGACAACAAAGACCAGACTTACTTCCTGAACCAGCTCTCCCAAGAGCAACTTTCCAAAACGATGTTCCCGCTGGGCGGAATCAAAAAGCCGGAAGTGCGCCGCATGGCCGAAGAGGCCGGTTTGGCGACAGCCAAGAAAAAAGATTCGACCGGCATCTGCTTTATCGGCGAAAAGAACTTCAAAGAATTCCTGACCAACTTTCTGCCGGCAATCCCAGGCAAAATGGTGACTTTGAGCGGCGAAGTGATGGGCGAGCATGCCGGCTTGATGTACTACACCATCGGGCAAAGAAAAGGGCTGGGAATCGGCGGCGGCGGGGAGTCCGATGATCCGTGGTTCGTGATCGGCAAGGATCTCGCGACCAACACGCTCTACGTGGGGCAAGGCTATCATCATGAGAACCTGTATGCCGATCGTCTGGATGCGACCGATATCCACTTCACATCCGAAGAAAAAAAACCAGCCGTATTCACATGCACGGCTAAGTTCCGTTACCGCCAGCAAGACACAGCGGTCACCGTCTATCTGAACGAGGACCAAACAACCGCCCGTGTGGAATTCGCGGAACCTGTCCGCGCGATCACACCCGGCCAGGCCGTTGTCTTTTATGACGGCATGGAATGTCTCGGCGGCGGCACGATCGACAAGGCTTACCAAGCCGACCGCGTCCTGCAGTATATCTGAAAAAATGAGGGGCTGGTTTTTCTCCAGCCTCTCTTTAATTTGGGCGGGAATTATGGTATCGTTCTTAGAGAATATTATACCAAGACTGACTATTCGAAAAAGGAGGGATGATCCGGATGGATACAGAACAAAGCTATATCGTTGGGGAAATCAAAGCGGTTTTCTTTGAAAATGCGAGTAATTTCTACAAAGTGATGCTGATTTCAGTCAACGAATCGAACCTTCCCCAAAATAACGATGAAATCGTTGTGACCGGAAGCTTCGGGCAGATCACCGAAGACACAACCTACCGTTTTTTCGGTGGGATTGTGGAGCATCCGCGATATGGCGTCCAATTCCAGGCCAACTCCTATCAGCAGGAAAAACCCACCTCTAGAAATGGGTTGATTGCGTTCTTGTCAGGAGAGCGGTTCCCGGGGATCGGCAAACGGACAGCCGAAAAAATCGTGGAGACATTTGGGGAGGATGCTGTTGATGTCATCCTGGACGATCCTGAGGCCTTGAAAAAGATCAGCGGCCTGACACCAAAGAAAAGAGAAATGATGCGCGACGTGCTGATGCAGACGCAAGGGACCGATAAGATCCTGATCGCTTTGGCGAACTACGGCTTCTCGAATAATCAGGCTGCGAATATTTTTCATTTTTACCGCTCAGAAACGCTGACAATCCTGAACGAGAATCCATACCGGTTGCTTGAGGACATCGAAGGCATCGGCTTCAAAAAAGCCGACCAGTTGGCGGAAGAGCTGAACTTCGCCCCGGACCACAGCAGCAGGCTGAAGGGCGGGCTTTTTGCGACGCTGCAGGAACTTTGCCTGGCGAATGGGGATACGTACGTCGATGGGACCGTGTTGCTTGAGCGCACGATCCACCTGCTTGAACAAAGCAGACGTTTCATCATCGAAGATGGGCCCGTCATCGAGGCGCTGATGGAGATGGTGATGGACATGAAAGTGGTCGAGGACCATAGCCGTTTTGCCATCCCGTCGCTTTATTTCGCCGAAGAAGGCATCGCATCATCGATTGATCGGTTGCTGAAGCGGAAAACGAAAATCGCTTATCCCGGAGTGGATTTGGACCGGGAAATCGAAAAGCTGCAATCAAATCTGCAGATCCGCTATGGCGACTCCCAGATCGAAGCGATTAAATCCGCTTTGCTTTCTCCGTTCTTCATCCTGACCGGGGGGCCCGGCACCGGCAAGACGACCGTTCTGAAGGGGATCGTCCGTATGTTTTCCGAGCTGAACGATCTGCCCGAAGATCCGCATGAATACAAAGGGGGCGTTTTCCCGATCCTGCTCGCCGCTCCGACTGGGCGCGCCGCAAAACGGATGCAGGAAACGACCGGGCTACCCGGCAGCACAATTCACCGCCTGTTGGGATTGACAGGTCAGGAAAAGGAATCCGAAGAGCTGTACACGCAAGAGCTGGAAGGCAAGTTGTTGATCATCGACGAGGTATCGATGGTGGACACGTGGCTGATGCACCGGCTCCTGAAGTCCGTGCCGCCCGGCATGCAAGTCCTGTTTGTGGGGGATAAGGATCAGTTGCCGTCGGTAGGCCCTGGGCAGGTGCTGTTTGATCTCTTGAACTGCAAAGCATTGCCGCAGGTCGAGTTGAATGAAATTTTCAGGCAATCCGGCGATTCTTCCATCATCCCCTTGGCGCACGAAATCAAAAACGGCATCCTTCCCCGCGATTTCCGGAATAACCAAGCGGACCGGTCGTTTCTGCCCTGCCAGACGCACCAGATCGAACCAGTGATCAGGCAAGTCGTCGAAAAGGCCAAGTCTAAAGGCTTCACCGCGAAGGACATCCAGGTTCTGGCGCCGATGTACAAAGGGGCTGCCGGCATCGATGCCATCAATACGATGATGCAGGAAATCTTCAATCCGAAAGGGAACAAGAAAAGGCGCGAAGTCGCTTTTTTCGATGTTGTCTATCGGGTCGGCGACAAAGTGCTTCAGTTGGTGAACCAACCGGAAAACAACGTATTCAATGGGGACATGGGTGAAATCACCGCCATCCAGTTCGCGAAGGAGACGGAAGAGAAAGTCGATCAGATCACAATCCTGTTCGACAGCGTCGAGGTCACCTACAATCGGAACAATTGGAACAAATTCGTTCTGGCGTATTGTTGTTCCATCCACAAATCCCAGGGCAGCGAATTCACGATGGTCATCCTGCCGATGGTGAAGCAGTATGGGCGGATGCTGCGCAGAAACTTGCTCTACACCGCCATCACGAGAAGCAAAAGCAAATTGATTTTGTGCGGCGATTATGAAGCTTTCGAAACAGCCGTCGTCAGCACCGGCGACATCCGCAAAACGATGCTCCACGAAAAATTGGAACGGAACCTCAACAGCGACAAAATATTCACTGCGGAAGAAAATGCCGACCAAAGCGAAGCAATGGCCCGCCGAACCGGGAAAGAAGCTGCCGATCCGGCTGCCGGATCAACGGACCAAGAGCCAACCGAGAACGGGCAGCAAAAAATTATTCCGGTTTACCATTTGACCATCGAGCAGATAGCCGATGGCAGTATCGATCCGATGATCGGCATGGAGAATGTAAATCCGGAAATGTTCATGGACGCAAAATCCTGACGCAAATCCGCAAGCAAAGAATGAGTTGCTTGCGGTTTTTTCTCATTCCGGCAGACGTGCGAAAGGAATAAACTACTCGCCGTCGAAATATTCTGCTATACTGACAGTAAAGAAATTTACTCGTTTTCCAATACAGCTACAAGAAGAGAGTGGGATAATGGAACTATTTGATCGATTGATGAACCCGAATTGGAAGAACATCCCGATGGAGCACAAACTTGTTCTGGCCAGCAGCGTTATCCGATATTTTGTGAATCCGCTGTTGCCTGTCGCCGATATCCGGCCGGCATACTTCCAGATGGGCGGAATCAAGACCGAGACGTTCACCGTGGAAATCAACGGGGCTCCGTTCGTTTTTGTGCCGGGACAACAGGAAGCAGTCCTTGGCTGGGACAGCGGCATAAGCGGTTTGGATCCGTTGGACATAAGTTCCGACAGGAAAGAGATGTACCTCGCCATCGAGAACTGTCTCAAACTTTCAGTCCAGGGAGCTGAGTTTTTGCATGACGATCACTGGATGAAAAAGAAAATCGAACCGATCCATTCCTTGGAAGAACTGGAAGGATTGGTCAACGGCCAAATGTCCCGGTTGCGGACGACGGCGGTCCCTCCGTTGTTGGTGGAAGTCAATCCGCATTATGTAGGGATGACGAAAGTCGGGAATTATGCAGTCATAAACGGAAAATTCGAAGGCCAGCTTGACTGGTTCAGCAGGCACGAAAAGGCTATCCATCAAGCCTTGATGCCGAGCGCAACCGGGTCATCGGTGTTCGCGGATTTTCCGGCGCATCTGGTCCAAAACGATTCCTTTTTCCTGAAGCAAAATGAGGATCTGGATTCTTACGCAGT
Source organism: Trichococcus ilyis (assembly GCF_900109135.1). Classification (GTDB taxonomy): domain Bacteria; phylum Bacillota; class Bacilli; order Lactobacillales; family Aerococcaceae; genus Trichococcus; species Trichococcus ilyis. The sequence goes on from NZ_FNYT01000014.1 coordinate 15,568, forward strand.
TTTTGCCCCTTATGAGACGACGTATGCGGAGATGCGCAAACAATTGGAGAAGGACGGTATGGGGCTGTTGTCCACCGATGAATGGGAATATTGTTGCGGTGCCTCAACCCGCAGGCTTTTCCGCTGGGGCAACCAGTTGCATCGGAATCTGTTTGAACCGGAAGAAAGCCACCTGTACAAAAAGAACATGTTCGGTCTGGAAATCGCGAATATGGGTTGGGGTCCGGAACTCGTCGAAGACGGGTTGTTGGCTAAAGGGGGCTGGATTTCCATTCAGGCCGAAAACATTTTGGAAAAACTCTTGCCTTACGCCACCTATTATGAGAATTATGCAGATGCCTTGAGCGAGAAGCAACAGGAGCCTTTGGTGCCCGGCTATTACTGCGCAAGGCGGTCCATACGCATAGAGATGTAGTCTGGACCGCTTTTCGTGCTTGCGTGCGGCTGTGTTTTTGGTTATACTAGTTTTTGATTGAAGCAGAGGATAAAGGAATGGATAACCAAAGAGAGTTTCTGGCTGGTGAAAGGAAACGCATCCGTTTATGCTCCCTTTGCGTGAATATAGTAGAAATACTATCGCTTCCAGCGTTAACGGATCCGAGAGGTAATGAATGATCAAAACATTTCATTGCAAACAAGGTGGTACCGCGTGATTCGTCCTTGTATGCAGTGGGGTGTTTTTTTATTTTATCGACTCAAAAAAAACGAAGAGAAAAGGAAGGTAATAATGAAGAATCTGAAAAGCAGCGACATCCGTCAAATGTATCTTGATTTTTGGGAATCGAAAGGGTCGAAAGTGGAGCCGAGCGCTTCCTTGATACCGGTCAACGATCCTACCTTATTATGGATCAATTCAGGGGTAGCGACATTGAAAAAATATTTTGACGGCACCTTGATCCCGGAAAACCCGCGCATCACCAATGCCCAAAAAAGCATCCGCACAAATGATATCGAAAATGTCGGCGTGACGGCAAGGCACCATACTTTATTTGAAATGCTGGGGAATTTTTCGATCGGCGACTACTTCAAAGAAGAAGCGATCCCTTGGGCTTGGGAGTTCCTGACGGACGAAAAATGGTTGGCTTTCGATCCGGAACTGCTCTATGTCACTTACTATCCGGAAGACACGGACACTAAACGCATTTGGCAGGAAAAAGTCGGTTTGCCGGAAGATCATATCGTTCCGATCGCAGACAACTTTTGGGATATCGGGGCTGGCCCGTGCGGACCGGATACGGAAATATTCTACGACCGCGGACCATCCTTCCAGGATTTGCCTGACGGAGATCCGGAAATGTATCCGGGCGGAGAAAACGAACGCTACCTTGAAATCTGGAACCTTGTGTTTTCCGAATTCAACCACAAGCCGGACGGCACGTATGAACCGCTTCCGCACAAAAACGTCGATACAGGGATGGGACTGGAACGAGTCACAAGCGTAGTCCAAAATACCCCAACCAACTTCGAAACCGATTTGTTCATGCCGATCATCGAGAAGATCGAAACCTTGAGTGACGGGAAAAAATACGGAGAAAACAAAACTTTGGATATTTCCTTCAAAGTCATCGCAGACCACGTCCGTGCTGTCAGCTTTGCGATCGGAGACCGTGCCTTACCATCCAACGAAGGCCGCGGCTACATTTTGCGTCGTCTGATCCGCCGTTCTGTCATGCATGGCCAAAAATTAGGCATCGAAAAATTGTTCCTGAACGAATTGGTTCCGGTAGTGGCTGAAATCATGGAATCCTATTATCCGGAAATCAAGGCGGATCAGGATTTCATCATCAAAGTCATCACGAATGAAGAGCAGCGTTTCCAGGAGACGATCCATGAAGGGATGGATATCCTGAACAGCGTCTTCGAAGAAATGAACGATAAGGGCGAAACGGTCGTGAACGGCGTGAATGCCTTCAAACTGTATGACACATATGGTTTCCCGTTGGAATTGACGAGCGAATATGCTGAAGAAAAAGGTTTTACGGTAGATACGGAAGGCTTTAACCAAGAGATGCAGGAACAACGCAATCGCGCCCGCGCAGCAAGACAAGTGGAAGACTCGTTCTCCGTGCAATCCCCGGTGTGGGCGGATGTATTGGTCCCGAGCACGTTCTCAGGCTATGCCCAAACGAAAATTGTTTCCGAGCTTTCCGTGATGGTGGCGAACGACGATATCGTCGAAAAAGCCGTTGCAGATGACCGCGTGCAGATCATTTTCCGCGAAACACCTTTCTATGCAGAAATGGGTGGGCAAGTCGCTGACAAAGGAACGATCGAAAACGAAGCCGGTGAAGTGCTCGCCCAGATTGAAGATGTCAAACGCGCTCCTAATGGGCAAACGATGCACATCGCGCGGATCCTGAAGGAAATCCATGCGAATGAAAGCTACATCCTGCATGTCGATGAATCGCGCAGAAGAAACATCACGAAAAACCATACAGCAACCCATTTGCTTCACCAAGCGCTGAAGGATGTTTTGGGGAACCATGCAAATCAGGCAGGTTCATTGGTGAACCCGAATCAACTGCGTTTCGACTTCACCCACTTCGGGCAGGTCACCGCGGAAGAGTTGGTGCGGATGGAAGAAATCGTGAATGAGAAGATTTGGGAAGCTTTGCCGGTCGTGACGGTCGAAACGACCATCGAGAAAGCGAAGGAAATGGGCGCCATGGCTTTGTTCGGCGAGAAATACGGGAAAGAAGTCCGTGTTGTCAACGTCGGCGGTTATTCAGTCGAGCTTTGCGGGGGAGTCCATGTCCAGAATTCGCAGGATATCGGCGTCTTCAAGATTTTGTCCGAGTCCGGAATCGGCGCAGGCGTCCGACGCATCGAAGCGGTAACTGGTCAGGCGGCTTATCAATATTTCCGCACAAAAGAAGCCGAATTGAACGGAGCGGCCCAGCTTGTGAAGGCCCAACAGACTAAAGAAGTAGCGGGAAAAATCAATCAGCTCAAGCAGGAAATGAAGGAATTGCAGGGCGAAAATGAATCCTTGAAAGCAAAAATCATGAATTCCGAAGCCAAAAATCTCTTCGAAAATGTGAAGAGTGTCAATGGCATCACTTACATCACCTATGAAACAAAGAACCAGGACATGAACGCACTCCGCCAACTGGCTGACCAGTGGCGCCAAAAAGCGGTTTCTGATCTTTTCGTGGCAGCTTCGGCTACGGACGGAAAGGTCAATATGTTGGCTGCCGTTTCCGCAGAGAAATTGGAACAGGGGCTGAAAGCCGGTGACCTGATCAAGACGATCGCTCCATTAGTCGGCGGTAAAGGCGGCGGACGTCCGGATATGGCCCAAGCAGGCGGCAATAATCCAGCAGGCATCCCGAATGCCATGGAACAGGTAGCGGCCTGGATCGCTGAGAAAACAGAATAAGCATCAATTCCCAAGGGCAGGCATCCGAAAAATGCCTGCCCTTGCTTGTTGCCAAGAGCTGATCGGAAAGAAATGCGGAATATCCATACAGAAGTAAAAACAGACAAGTTACTGCGCTGAGCGCAGAAGGGAGGTGGCATTTCTTTGTTGTAGTTTTTAGTCATTTCTTGTAAAATGGTAAATATACTAAAGAAAATCGGGGTGTCGCTATGAGTTCGAAAGACGAAACGATGTTGTTTAATTTTGATGACAATCTACAAAAGAATGTACAAGAGACATTGGCCCTTGTTTATGATGCGCTTGATGAAAAAGGGTACAACCCGATCAATCAGATTGTTGGGTATTTGCTTTCTGGTGACCCAGCGTATATTCCGCGTCATAACGATGCCAGAAACCTGATCCGCCGCCATGAACGTGATGAAATAATGGAGGAATTAGTGAAAAGCTATCTTTCTGGAACAGGCAGAATCATCCAATGAGGCTCATGGGTTTGGATGTCGGGTCCAAAACGGTAGGGGTTGCCATCAGCGACCCGATGGGATGGACGGCGCAAGGGGTGGAAATCGTAAAAATCGACGAAGCCAAAGGCGAATTCGGGATTGCCCGCATCGCGGAACTGGCCAAGCAGTACGAAGTCGAGAAATTTGTACTCGGGTTGCCGAAAAATATGGACAACAGCATCGGTTTCCGGGCGGAGGCTTCCATCGCTTATGGACAACTGCTGGAAAAAGAACTCGGCTTGCCGGTCGACTATGTTGATGAAAGGCTAACCACTGTACAGGCGGAAAAAATGTTGATCAACGAAGGAAATGTCTCCCGCAAAAAGCGGAAAAAAGTAATCGACAAACTAGCTGCCGTGATACTTCTCCAGAATTATTTGGACAGCCATTAAAGAAAGTGGTTTTTTTGCTGTATTTGCGTTACAATATCCTTTGTTTGAACGATAGCAACAATACTTTGATAAAGAGGTGCATACCATGACTGAACATAACCACGATCATGACCATGACCATAACCACGAGCACATCACAATCGTGGACGAAAACGGCAATGAAGAACTATTCGAAATTCTGTTCACTTTCGAATCGGAAGATTTCGGCAAATCCTATGTCCTGGTTTATCCAGCGGGAATTCCTGAAGGGGAAGAAATCGAATTGCAGGCTTACTCTTATGTGGAAACAGAAGACGGCGGCGAAGGCGATCTTGAGCCGATCGAATCGGATGAAGAATGGGATATGATCGAAGAGGTGCTGAACACTTTCATGGAAGACGAAGATCTTCAATAAAGTCTTGAGTGATTGCTGAAGCAAAACAAAAAGTGGATCCGGACGCAAAGTCCGGATCCTTTTTTTGTACGCTTTCCGAGTTGCGGCTGGATTTTTCCGTCGGAATAGAACCAACCTGAAAGGATGATGAGAAATCTGTCCAATATCCGCTATCTGTCTATGCAAATGACAAAAAAGGTTCAATTTACATAGGTTTTCGTGTATAATTACGGAAGTCGAATGGCTGATGATCCATTAATAGCCATCAAAGCAAGTAAGGAGGGCCTCGTCTTTGTCACAAAATGAACAGCAAGAACCTCAAGAGCCACAAAAGCTCATTCGGCCTACGCTGGAGAAAGAAGCCGTAGACAAAATGAAGATACGGAAAAAAGAACGGACACTAGTGCGAAAAATTGTTTTCGCGATTGTATCGATAGGGATCTTATTGGGGATCATCGTCGGCTTTGCCGGATACAAATATATAACGGACGCACTTCAACCGTTGGAGCCTGAAAGTACCGAAGTCGTTGAAGTGGAAATTCCGATCGGAACGTCCACCAAAGGGATCACGCAACTGTTGGAAGAGGGCAAGGTCATAAAAAATGCGACAATCTTCAATTACTATATCAAAACCCAGAATGTTTCCGATTTCCAAGCTGGATTTTATGAATTGTCCCCATCCATGAGCCTGAACGATATCATTGCGACGCTCCAGGCGGGCGGGAGCCCTGTGCCCCAATCAAGCGATCACAAAATCATCGTCAGAGAGGGCAATACTGCTGAAGAAATAGCTGCGGAAGTCGAAGCGAAAACGGATTTCAGCGCGGAGGAGTTCCTGGCTACCCTGAATGATCCGGAATTTTTGGCGAATGCTGTCGCGCAATACCCCGAGCTTCTGACGGAAGCTTCGCAGCGCACCGATACGCGTTACCGCCTCGAGGGCTATCTCTATCCGGCTACTTATGACTACTTAACTGGAAATGGTTTGGAGGAAATCGTTCTGCAGATGTTGCAAAAAACGAATGAAGTCTTGACGCCGTACGCCGAACAGATCGCTTCATCGGGCCATACTTTGCATGAAATTCTGACGATTGCCTCGCTTGTCGAAAAAGAAGGGGTCACCCCGGAAGATCGTGCCAACATCGCCAGCGTATTCCTTAATCGTCTGGAAATCGATATGCCGATACAATCAGACATCAGCATTTTGTATGCCTTGAATGAGCACAAGGAATTGGTGACTTTTGAGGACCTGGAAATCGATTCGCCTTACAACCTGTACAAAAACACTGGCATGGGGCCTGGTCCGTTCAACAGCCCGAGCGAAGGCGCGATTCAAGCAACCCTGGCTCCGGCCGATACAAATTATCTGTATTTCGTTGCGGATACCAAAACAGGCATTGTCTATTTCTCAGAAACATATGATGAACATCTGCAACTGCAAAGCCAATACGTAGACAGCGAATAAAAAAGCTAAGCTCGCTGCAAGAAGAGAGGAAGAGTACACCAGTGACAGTGAAAAAACCTATCGTTATCGGGGTGACAGGGGGATCGGGAAGCGGGAAAACCAGCGTCAGCCGGGCCATCTTGGATAAGTTCACCGATGTTTCCATTTTGCTGTTGGAACAAGATTTTTACTACAAAGACCAAAGCGATTTGCCGTTTGAAGAACGCTTGAAAACAAACTATGATCACCCGTTTGCTTTCGATACGGACCTGTTTATCCAGGACCTCAAGAAATTGATCCGCTACGAGAGTATCGAACAGCCAGTATACGATTATTCTAAGCATACCCGCAGTGATAAGGTGATCCACCGCGAGCCGAAAGAAGTCATCATCGTCGAAGGGATCCTCATTTTGGAAGATCCGCGACTCCGTGACCTGATGGATATCAAAGTCTATGTGGACACGGATGACGATATCCGCATCATCCGAAGAATCAAACGCGACATGGAATCAAGAGGCCGGACCCTTGATTCGGTCATCCAACAATATTTGACGGTTGTCAAGCCGATGCATCAGCAATTCATCGAGCCGACCAAAAAATTTGCGGATATCATCATTCCTGAAGGCGGACAAAATCAAGTCGCAATCGATCTGATGACGACGAAAATTGCCTCAATTTTGTCCGAAAATGCAGAATAAAAATAAATGTCCATAATATTTCAAAAATATAATTGCTTTTGGTGGGATTAAGTGGTATTTTATATTCACTATAAAACTAGACAGACAATAAACGATACAGCGCTCCAGGAAATGATCATTTCTTTTTGGATGGCAGGTTACCTGGCCCATGTTCAGCTGATTGTGGGAACAACTACCAGCGGAAAAAGAGAATTGCAATCCTGAGCCGGAAATCGAGTATTGAATCATTACTTAAAAGGGGCTATATTTCTTATGATCGAAAAAGCATATCCGATGACGGCTGAAGGTAAAGCCAAGTTAGAAGCGGAACTTGAAGATTTGAAAGTAAACAAAAGAAAAGAAATCGTGGAACGCATCAAAATTGCCAGAAGCTATGGGGATCTATCCGAGAATTCAGAATACGAATCAGCAAAAGACGAGCAAGCTTTTGTTGAAGGCCGCATCACAACCCTGGAAAAAATGATCCGTTTTGCTGAAATCATTGAAGTTCAGAATGTGGACAGCGATCTGGTTTCGCTTGGCCGCAAAGTGACGTTTGTGGAGTTGCCGGATGGCGACGAAGAAACATACATCATTGTTGGCAGCGCGGAAGCCGATCCGTTGGAAGGCAAGATCTCAAATGATTCACCGATCGCAAAAGCCTTACTGGGCAAGCATATCGGTGAAGAAGTCGTCATTGCTACACCGGGCGGGGACATGAACGTGAAAATCGTCAGAGTCGAACAAGCCTAGCATCACCAATTAAAAAGAGGATAGGACAAGGATCATCAGGAATGATTTTGCTGTCCTATCCTCTGTTTGTTTATGTTTCGGGTATAATGAAAGTGCCTGCATTCGCAGGGAATGCGACTTTAGTCGTATGCCGATGTCCGCCCATAGCGCACTGGCAAATCAGGCCAGATACTCTATAATGGAAGTAAATGAGAAAGATGCTGTTTTTGAGCCCTGAGGCCAGCGAAAATCCGGAAATTAGGGATAGAAAGGAGGGGCTGGCATGAAGAAGAATGCCTTGAAATTATTTTTGCTCTTGGAAGGATTGTTGGGGGTGGCTGTCCTTTTTCAGTTGGTGCAGGATACGGAGTTGCTGCTCGTCTTTGTTTTCGGTCTGGTATTCATCAAATTCGGCACCGGTAAAGGGGAGCGTCGTCAGATTCTCGGCTTGATTGGGTGGTTTATGGTAGGGATGAGCATCCTCTCCACTTTTTCGGTGTGGCTGATGTTGGTCTTCCTCATCATGTTCGTTGCGGTCAACGGCAGGGGCATCTGGTCTGAAATGAAGCTGGATACTTTTGTGGATGTGCCGTGGGAAGAGAAAGCATTCCGGACGGTCAAAACGAAAGAACCGGAACAGCGGAGCGGCACCAGAAAACGTCAGAAATGGATCGGCAACACCAGCATCGGGACGGATGTCTACGAATGGGATGACGTCAATCTGACCGTATTCATGGGCGATACCATTATCGATTTGGGGAATACGCTGCTGCCGAAAGAGGAAAATATCATCCTGATCCGCAAAGGATTCGGAAAGACTAGGGTGATTGTACCCTTGGGAGTCGGTGTGGCTGTCCATCATTCCGCCATCAAAGGGCAGCTTTTGTTCAACGAAGATGAGATAGCCTTGAACAACGAAACGGTCAAATTATACAGCCGCGACTACGATACAGCCAACAGAAAAATCAAGATCGTGTCCAATAGCCTGCTGGGTGACTTGGAGGTGATCTACCTATGAGAAAAAGAACATTATTGGTGCTGTTCGGCATGGTATTCGGTGTGTTTGCCCTGATCGTTTCGGGGGTGCTGTTTGCCTTGCGTCCCTTTTTGAGTTACCAGGAACTGATTGAGGTGGATCGTTTTTATGTGCCTGCCTTTCTTTATATCATCGTATTGATACTCTTTGCCGCCGCCGTCGTTACTTGGATCGCCCATTTTTATTTAAAAAATCAAGAAACCCGTATCAAGGACAAGCTGCACTGGCTTTATCTCGGCAAGTATGAACATTCCGTCTTCAACAAAAAACCGGACAGATCGTTGTTTTTGGATGAGTATTGCCAGGCGATCCAACTGGAAATCGAGTTGCTCAGGAAAAAGATGCTCAGCCTGTCCCGGGATGTACAACAGTTGTCTGCCAATCCGCAGCAGATCGGCAACGAAACGAAAGAGGAGATACTCGAGCAGGAGCGGCATCGGATCGCGAGGGAACTGCACGATTCCGTCAGCCAGCAACTTTTTGCCGCCATGATGATGTTGTCCGCGGTCAATGAGCGCGCCGAAGATTTCCCGGAAAAAATCCAGAAACAGATGCGCCTCATTGAGAGAATCATCAACGATTCCCAGTCGGAGATGCGGGCACTGTTGCTGCATCTTCGACCGACCAAACTAGAAGGCAAATCCCTGAAAAAAGGGATCGAACAGTTGCTGGTGGAACTGAAGTCAAAAGTCCAAATCAACATCAAATGGGAAATCGATGATGTCCATACGATGAGTGGCATCGAGGATCACCTCTTCCGTATCGTGCAGGAACTTCTTTCGAACACTTTGAGACATGCAAAGGCAAGCCAGCTGGAAGTGTATCTGAAGCAGACTTTGCAGGAAATCAGTCTCCGCGTTTATGATGACGGTGTCGGCTTCGATACCTCAATCGAAAAGTCCGGAAGCTACGGCCTAATGAATATCAAGGAGCGTGTCCAAGGAATGGGGGGAAGCTGCAAAATCATCAGTTTCCCCAAAAAGGGTACCGTAATCGAAATACGGATTCCGAATACCAATGTGAATGTAAATCGTTCAAATGCTGAATAGGAAAGATTCCGAAAAAATAGTTTCCTGAGGAGGGGTTAAGTTGATACGTGTATTGATTATCGACGATCACGAGATGGTCAGGCTGGGTTACTCGGCCTATCTGTCCATCCAAGATGACATTGAAGTGATAGGGGAAGCTGAAAACGGGATGATTGGCTATGAAATGGCCCTTGATCTGCGTCCGGACATCATTTTGATGGATCTGGTCATGGAAGTCATGGACGGCATCGCGGCGACCAAAGCGATATTGAATGATTGGCCGGAAGCGAAAATAATCATCGTCACCAGCTTCATCGACGATGAAAAAGTTTATCCGGCGTTGGAAGCAGGGGCATCCAGTTATATGCTGAAAACTTCTTCCGCTCACGAAATCGCGGATGCGATCCGTTCCACTTATCACGGGGAATCTGTCCTGGAGCCGGAAGTGACGGACAAAATGCTGGAGCGTTTTTCGAAAAGAAATATCCGTCCGTTGCATGAGGAGCTGACGGCCCGTGAGCGGGAAGTATTGCTGCTGATCGCGCAAGGCTACTCCAATCAGGACATTGCCGACCAGCTTTTCATCACGCTGAAGACGGTCAAAACGCATGTTTCGAATATTTTGACCAAGTTGGAAGTCGAGGACAGAACCCAGGCCACGATCTATGCTTTCAAGCACCATCTGATCCAATGACTTTGAGCAAAGTGTTATAGATTGAAGCCTCCATATGATAAGATGAATGTGATAGACAGTACCGAGAGGGGGCAAGCTGATCATCCCGATCAGCGAACAGATGAAAATAGAGATCAGTGAACGCGCACAAAAGTGGTTTGAACAGGAAATGGGCATTTCGCCAGGAAAAGGGGTTCGTTTCCTTGGGAAAGTTTACGGCAGCAGCCAAATACATGAAGGCTTTTCCGTCGGGCTTGATGTGGATGAACCAGTCGCTCCGATCGGCAAGGCCGAATACAATGGCATTCTGTATTATGTCGAGGATGCCGACGATTGGTTCTTCAATGGCTATGATTTGTACGTAGGCTTCGATGAAAAACAACGCGAACCCGAGTATAACTTCATCGCACAAAATGAAGAGGTCTGAAAATAAGCATGTCCCGCCAAGGACATGCTTATTTTTTTACAACAAAGAAAGAGGGCGCCGGATTCTGATCCGGCGTCCTCTTTTGGCCTTCCATTTGGTTCGTCTGCTTCAGACGCCCATGATGACAGGTACGATCATCGGGCGACGCTCCGTTTTTTCGTACAGATACGGCTGAATGGCGTTCGTGACGGTGTCTTTCAATTTTTTCTCGGTAACGGAATCGCTGCTTTTCAACAAGGAGAGTACATCGTGGCGCACGATCGTTTGGGCTTCATGGATCAGGTCGCCTGACTCGCGCATGTAGATGAACCCTCTTGAAAGGATGTCCGGTCCCGCCAGCAAATTTTTGTTGCGGTAATCGACTGTCAATACAACGACCACCAGTCCATCCTCCGAGAGGACGCGACGATCGCGCAAGACGATGTTACCGATGTCGCCGATCCCTTTTCCATCAACGTAGACATCGGCTGCGTTGAAGTTGCCGGCGCGTCTCGCGGAATCAGCCGTCAGAGCAAGGATTTCCCCGTTGCCGGAAATGAAACAGTTTTCTGCCGGGATGCCGACTGATTCAGCCAAGCTTGTGTGGATCTTCAGCATCCGGTACTCTCCGTGGACAGGCATGAAGTATTTCGGTTTCATCAGTGTCAACATCAGTTTTTGCTCCTGTTGGCCACCATGTCCGGAAGTGTGGACGTTGTTCACTTTACCGTGGACAACCGCTGCGCCGGCTTCCAAAAGCTGGTTGATGACGCGGTTGACACTGGTTGTGTTGCCCGGGATTGGTGAACTTGAGAAGATGACAGTATCCCCGGGCTGGATGGATATCTGTCTGTGCGTGCCGTTGGCGATCCGGCTCAAGGCAGCCATCGGCTCGCCTTGAGACCCCGTGCACATGATCAGTACTTTATCCGCAGGCAGACTGTTCAATTCCCGCGCATCGATGAAGAGATCATCAGGGGCTACGATGAAGCCCAATTCTCTGGCGGTACGGAAGTTCGTCTCCATGCTGCGGCCGAAGACTGCTATTTTCCGGCCCGTTTCAAGCGCCACCTCAGTGACTTGCTGCAATCTGTAGATATTGGATGAGAAGGAGGCGAAAATGATCCTTCCGGAAACTTTTTGGATGATATTTTTGAGGGATTGGCCCACGATTTGCTCGGATTGCGTGAATGCCGGTGTTTCGGCATTGGTGCTGTCGCTGAGAAGCAAAAGGACGCCTTCTTCCCCTATTTTTGCCATCTTATGGATATTCGCCGGTTTTCCGTTCGCAGGTGTGAAATCGAACTTGAAATCTCCGGTGAACACGATGTTGCCTGGAGGAGTCTTGACCACGATCCCCAAGGTGTCCGGTATGCTGTGCGTTGTACCGAAGAAGCTGATGCTGGTTTTACGGAATTTGATGACAGAATCTTCATTGATTTCGTGCAGGACAGCATCCCGCAGCAAGCCATGTTCATCCAGCTTGTTGCGGATCATGGCCAAAGCCAGTTTGCCTGCGTAGATCGGAATGTTCAGCTCTTTCAACAGGAAAGGAACACCCCCGATGTGATCTTCGTGTCCGTGCGAAATGAACAATCCTTTGATTTTGGTTTGGTTTTGCACCAAATAACTGTAGTCGGGAATCACATAATCAATGCCCAGCAAATCGTCTTCCGGGAACATGATACCGGAATCGAGGATGATGATCTCATCCTGGAATTGGATGCCGTACATATTTTTGCCGATTTCGCCTAAACCCCCGAGAGCAAAAACGCCGACTTCGTTATTTTTTATGTTAGGTTTCATACATTGAACTCCGTGATTTTGAAATCAGGGCTTTTTTGTTCATACTCCAGATGTTTGCCATCCAGCAGCTGAATGAATTCAATGTTGTAGGGGGTATTTTGTTCAACCAGTCTTCTTGCTTCAACCTTGTCGGATGCTTCGACGTAAAGAGCTTGTGTGTTCTCTCTTGTTGGTGCATCAAATTTGGCAGGTTGGTAAGTTACTTTAAATATCATATAGTTCACTCCATTTTCTTATTTGTTTTTGATAGTACTGTACTTAAAAATTACAATCTTAGTGTGCTAACTTGGTCAATAGTTGTATTTTTTCATACAATCGTTACTATGAGTTTACCACAATTAAGGCAGTTAGTATAGAAATGACTAGCAAAATCATTTTCCGGCATGCGCAAGCCTTTCCATTAGTAAGGCAATTCTCTTCTGTTTTTTTTATCGGAAGCAATCAATATTTTTGTAGACTTAATCAGTCTGATTGGCTAGACTTGAGGGAGTGGGTTGAATGGGCCGGACCGAAAAATGAGTGTTTTTTGCCCAGAAGAAACCGAATGAATAGTATCATTAAGGTAGGTGTATCAAAATGTCTTTAATTTGGCATTATATCAGCCGGAACGGCAAATTGCTCCTGTTGAACATGTTTGGCGCGTTCGGTTTCGTATTTGTGGAACTGGGGCTGCCGACGATGCTTGCGCACTTGATCAATCAAACGGTGGCCGGCGGAGGCAAAGAGAATATCCTGAGGACGACCCTGATCATGATCGGGTTGGCTTTGGTTGGTTTTATAGGGCGGATCATCGTTTCCTATGCAACGGGAAGAATCACGACCAATATGGTGGCAGACATGAGAAATGACATGTACCGAAATATCCAGACCTTTTCCCACGAGGAGTATGATCGTATCGGCGTTTCGTCGTTGGTGACGCGTGTGACCAACGATGCTTTTATTCTGATGCAATTCGCCCAAATGTTGTTGCGCATGGGCTTGATGACATTGATCATGATGTTCGCCAGCGCTTTTATGATTGCGCGCACGAGTCCGGCGTTATCGGTCATCCTGCTGCCGGCATTCCCGGCGTTGCTTGTGATGATCCTTGTGATCGGCAAGAAATCGCAGCCGCTATCCGAGGCCCAGCAGCAAAATCTGGATGCCATCAACGGGAATTTAAGGGAATCTCTGTCCGGCATGCGCGTCATCCGGGCGTTTGTCCGGGAAGCCTTTCAAGCTGATCGTTTCGCAGGGGTCAATGATGCCTACAGCCTGGTCTCGAAGAAGTTGTTCCGCCTGATGGCCTGGAATCAGCCCGTCTTTTCGCACGTCATCAATCTGATCATCATCGCCATCATGTGGTTCGGGTCCGAGCAGATCGAGGGAGGCAGCCTGCAGTTGGGGAACATGACCGCTTTCATAGAATACAGTTTCCATGCCTTGTTCTCGTTCCTGAATTTTGCGGTCGTCTTTATGATGTATCCACGGGCTTCGGTTTCAGCGAAGCGCATCCAGGAAGTATTGGGCACGGCCAGCAGCATTTCCCCGAACGAGGGAGGGATCGCGGAAACACGGACGCACGGTTATCTGAGTTTTGAAGATGTCAGTTTTGCCTATCCGGGGAATACGGATACGCCGGTGATCAGCGGTATCTCCTTCACCGCCGAACCAGGCCAATCGATCGCTTTCATCGGAAGCACCGGGAGCGGCAAATCGACGCTGATCCAGCTGATTCCGCGTTTTTATGATGTCACGAAAGGAAGGATCCTCATCGATGGCCATGATGTGCGCGATTATAATCTGAAGGCTCTGCGCAAGAAAATCGGCTTCATTCCGCAGAAAGCTTTGCTTTTCACCGGGACGATTTCCGACAATCTTCGTTACGGCAAACGGGATGCCACAAATAAAGAGATCGAAGAAGCTTCCGATATTTCCCAAGCCAAAGAATTCATTTACCGCAAACCGAACCGCTTCGATGAACATTTGGCTGAGGGCGGCAGCAACCTCTCCGGCGGGCAAAAGCAGCGCCTTTCCATCGCAAGGGCCATAGTGCGCAAACCAGATATTTATATCTTCGATGACAGCTTTTCGGCATTGGATTACAAAACGGATGCGGCCTTGCGCGCGCGGCTCAAAAAAGAGACCGGAAAAGCGACAGTCATCATTGTGGCCCAACGCGTCAGCACGATCATGCATGCGGATAAGATCATTGTCTTGAATGAGGGCGAGGTCGTCGGACAAGGGACGCATCAAGAGTTGTTGCAGAACAGTGAAATCTATTATGATATTGCGTCCTCACAATTGAGCAAGGAGGAACTTGCATGAAAAAAGTGGACAAAAGAACGTTTCTCCGGGTATGGGATTACCTCAAGTTTTACCGATTGAAGTTTTTCGGGTCCATCCTATTGACGATCGCGATGACGATTCTGAATGTACTGGAGCCTTTCATCATCGGGTTTGCCATTACGGAAATCGGCAGGAATGTGGCAGATATGCTGAACGGCGTGGAAGGCGCCGGCATAAATTACGATTACCTGTCGAAAGTGCTGCTGATCTATTTTGTTCGGGCCCTCTTTTATCAGGTCACGAACCTCTACTCGCAATTATTCATGACGGATGTCGTTCAGGATGCTATGCATGACCTGCGCAAAGATTTGAGCAACAAATTGAATCGGCTGCCGATTGCCTATTTTGACCGCAACCAGTTCGGGGATGTTTTGAGCAAAGTGACGAATGATGTCGACTCTATCGCCAACGCGCTGCAACAGTCCTTGCTGCAAGTGCTGAATGCCGTTTTGGGGATCACCTTTGCACTGATCATGATGTTCACGATCAGTTGGAAGTTGGCCAGCACGATGGTCATCATGATCCCTTTGGCCATGCTCCTTTCCAAAAAAATCACGCAACTGTCACAGCCTTACTTCCGCGGCCAGGCGAAATATCTCGGACAACTGAACGGGTTTGTCCAGGAATCGCTGACCGGCTTTTCCATCATCAAACTTTACGGAAAAGAAGAGGCTGCTTTCGATGAGTTCCGTTCCATCAATGAATCCCTGAAGAAGAATGGCTTCAAGGCCGCCTTCATCTCAGGACTGATGTCTCCGGCAGTGGCGCTCGTCACGAACGCCTCCTATATCCTTATCGCAGTGCTCGGGATTCTGCAAGCGATGGCAGGGGCGATGACGATCGGGAATGTGCAGGCGATGGTGCAGTACGTTTGGCAAGTGAACCAGCCGATTTCCACGATCACGCAATTGTCAGCCATCATCCAGTCGGCTGCCTCTTCCATCCAACGCGTCTTCGATCTCCTCGATCAGGAAGAGGAGGTGCAAGGCACAGCCAAGGCGACTTTGCCGAAGCAGATCCGCGGAGAAGTCACATTTGAAAACGTCTCTTTCAGCTATGACAAAGCCAATCCGCTCATCAAAAATTTCAACATCAGGATCAAGAGTGGGGAAACGGTGGCGATCGTCGGTCCGACCGGCGCCGGCAAGACGACGCTGATCAACCTCCTGATGCGTTTTTACGATGTTGATGCGGGATCCATCAAAATCGACGGTTACGACACGAAAGATCTTACGCGTGCGGATTTGCGTTCCCAGTTCGGGATGGTGCTGCAGGACGCCTGGCTCTACAAGGACACAATCACCGGGAATATCCGCTTCGGGAAGCTGGATGCGACCTTCGAAGAAGTTGTCGAGGCGGCGACCACAGCCAATGTGCATCATTTTATCCAGACTTTGGGCGCAGGCTACGATACGGTCATTAACCAAGAGGCTTCCAACATTTCCTTGGGTCAAAAGCAACTGTTGACGATCGCCCGGGCCTTCATCGCGGATCCGAAAATCTTGATACTTGACGAAGCGACAAGTTCTGTGGATACTAGACTGGAGGCATTGATTCAAAAAGCGATGAAACGCATCATGCAAGGCAGGACCAGTTTTGTGATCGCCCACCGGCTTTCCACTATCCGCGATGCTGATGTGATTCTGGTCATGGATCAAGGCGAAATCATTGAACAGGGCAAACACTTGGAACTATTGGAAAGAAAAGGATTCTATTACGATTTATACACCAGTCAATTCAAAAATGGATCAAAATAAGGAGAGCGAAAATTTGAACAACAAAAAATTCATTTTCTTCGATATCGACGGAACACTGCTGAACGACGAAAAGACGCCGCTTGAAAGCACTGTCCAAGCTTTGCGCCAACTGCAGCGGAACGGGCATGAAATCGCCATCGCGACAGGACGGAATCTGTTTCTGGCGCAGGAGGTCATCGATGCATTCCAGCTGGATAATTACATCGTCTGCAATGGCGCCGCAGGTTACTTCAAGCATGAACTCCGGTATGAGAACAAACTGGATCTCGATGCTTTTGAGAAACTGCTGCAAATTTCCGATCAAAGCGGCCATCAGGTCGTCTACGAATCGGCGCATGCATTGGCTCGTCGCCATGAATCGGTGGAGAGCAATGCAACCGATGCGATGAGGAGCATCGAATTCGAGGTTCCTGACCATGACAAATCATTCTATCTGAACAATCCGCTTTACCAAGCGCTTTTGTTCTACAAAGATGAAGAGAAGGCGATCTATGAAGGCGGCGCGTTCCCTGAATTCCGTTTCGTGCGTTGGCACGATGCGGGCGTCGATGTGTTGCCGAATCCGGGATCAAAAGCCCAGACCGCGCTCTGGATGGCGCAGCATCTCGGTTTCGCGCATGAAGACACCATGGCTTTCGGTGACGGAAACAATGATTATGAACTCATTTCCAGCGTCGGCTATGGCGTGGCAATGGGGAATGCGGTCGATCCGGTCAAGGATGTCGCCAAATTCGTTACGAAAGACTGCAATTCAGGCGGAATTGCCTACGCACTTGAAAAATTAGGCTTGATATAGAAGCGGAAATAGGGTATGATGTCATACATAAGGCGTTTTTGCCGAATGTCTTTCATACCCTGTTATTTCGGGGGCGTAGCTCAGTTGGGAGAGTGCTTGACTGGCAGTCAAGAGGTCGTGGGTTCGAGCCCCATCGTCTCCATAAAAATAAAGAAAACAACTCTTAGAAAGCTTGATATGAAGCAATTCATATCCCTTTCTGAGGGTTGTTTTTTTGTTGTGTCGTAGGCATAGACCTTTAGCGTTGTTTTTGAATCTCGGTACTTGAGTGCTGATGTAGTTCACCTGTTTGTTTTTGCTTCTTTTTCAAATACTCCGCACGTATTTTTTCAAGTTGTTGCTTTTTATCAAATTTGGCAGGCGTCTGTTTTTCATGATACTTCGTCACAGCTGCCTGACCCTTGTAATCCAATTGATATTTTCCCATTCTGTTCACCTACTTTTCTTGTCCTTGAAGAGAATCCCTTCAACGAATATATTATACCTTATTTTACTCTTTATTGTGGCTTATTTATTAAGGAGATAATATACCCATCATCTCCATAAGATTACAAGATTAACCTTTCGAAACGTTGGTAGGACGGTGTTCCTTCGGCGCTCAAAAGGTTATATTTCTTGTTTTTCCTGCCTGTTTCGACTACATTTCGATTGGAATATCCAACTGTCATGACAGTAAATGTTTTTGGTAGGGTTTCCAAATTCAAAAAGTTGTTGACATTATTCCCCGCAGAACGTAATGTGTGAATAATATATTATATCGGATGAAGAGAGGATGAGAATTCGGGTGAAGAAATCGGTTTTGACTTTCCGCAATGCCAAGCAGAAAAATGAGCGGCTGACGATGCTGACGGCTTACGACTATTCCACGGCCCAGCTGATCGATGCTGCAGGCATTGACGCCGTTTTGGTGGGCGATTCGCTAGGTATGGTGATGCTGGGGTATGAAGACACCTTATCGGTTACGATGGAGGACATGATCCACCACACGAAGGCTGTCGCCAGAGGGGTAAAGGAGGCGTTGGTCGTAAGCGATCTGCCGTTCATGTCGTACCAGACTTCCGTCTATGATGCGGTCGTGAATGCAGGCAGACTGATCAAGGAAGGCCGGGCGCAGGCAGTCAAACTGGAAGGCGGACTTGAAGTCTGTCCGCAGATCAAAGCGATCGTGGAAGCCTCCATTCCGGTCATGGCGCATTTAGGCCTGACGCCGCAATCCGTCAATGCTTTCGGAGGCTTCAAGGTCCAAGGGAAAGATGAAGAAGCGGCGCGCAGCCTGATCGAGCAGGCGAAAGCGGTGGAAGCGGCAGGAGCTTTCGCGGTTGTGCTGGAATGCATACCGGCCAAGTTGGCTGAGCTCATCACGCAGAGCATTTCGATTCCGACAATCGGCATCGGCGCAGGGAACGGCTGCGACGGCCAGGTTCTGGTTTATCAGGATATGCTGGGGCTCTATTCCGATTTCACGCCGAAGTTCGTCAAGCGTTATGCCGAAATCGGACCGCAGATGCAGACAGCCATCGGAACCTATATATCCGAAGTGAAAAGCGGCGCGTTTCCGGCACCGGAGCACACATTTGCGCTGGCCGATGCGGTCATCGAAAAATTATATTAGAGGGGTAATCACTGATGAAGATTGCAGCAACGGTTGAAGAAATCCGCAGTGCCGTGAAGGCTTGGAAAAAGGAAGGGTTGTCGGTCGGCTTTGTTCCGACGATGGGCTATCTCCACGAAGGCCATCAAAGTTTGATGCAGAAAGCCGTCAGCGAAAACGATCGGGTGGTCGTCAGCATCTTTGTGAATCCGATGCAGTTCGGCCCATCCGAAGATTTGGAAAGCTACCCAAGGGATCTGGAAAAGGATGCCGCTCTGTGCGAAGCCAGCGGAGTGGATCTGATTTTCCATCCCGAGCCGAAAGAGATGTATCATCCCGACTTCAGCACTTTTGTGGATATGCAGGGTCTGACGGATAGCTTATGCGGAAAGAGCAGGCCAGGCCATTTCCGGGGAGTCTGCACGGTTGTGACCAAGCTGTTCAACATCGTGCAACCAGACCGCGCCTATTTCGGCCAGAAGGATGCCCAACAATTGGCGGTCATCCAGCAGATGGTCCGCGACCTGAATATGGACGTCACCGTCATCGGCTGTCCGATCATCAGGGAAGCGGACGGATTGGCGAAAAGTTCGCGCAACAGTTATCTGTCGGCTGACGAACGCAGGGCGGCACTGGTGCTGAGCCGATCGCTTGAAGTCGCGAAGCAGCTGCTTGCAGACGGCGAGCGGGATGCCACAAAAATCCGGAACGCCATTTCGGAAACGATCCAAGCGGAGCCGATGGCGAAGATCGATTATGTGGAGTTGGTGGATGCGCGAACGCTGCAGCAAGTGGATAGCGTCGAGCGTCCTGTATTGGTGGCTTTGGCAGTTTATATCGGAAAAACGCGTCTGATCGATAATTTAATCATGGAATAAGTGGGGGGAAAACAATGCAACTCAATATGCTGAAAAGTAAAATACACCGCGCCGTCGTTGTCCAGGCGGAGCTTTCCTATGTGGGCAGCATCACTATCGACAAGGATCTGCTGGACGCCGCTGGGCTGATCGAATACGAAAAAGTCCAGATCGTCGACATCGATAACGGCGCCCGGTTCGAAACGTACGTCATCGCAGGCGAACGCGGCTCGGGCATGATCTGCCTGAATGGTGCCGCAGCGCGCTGCGTTCAGGTGTCCGACAAAATCATCATCATGGCTTACTGCCTGATGGATGAACAGGAAGCGAAGGAACACAAACCGCTAGTGGTGTTCGTGGATGAACAGAATGCCATCACAACGGTAACAAGATATGAAGAGCACGGAAGGCTCAGCATGTAGCCTGTCCTTGCAGAAACAAAAGAAGCGCAACCGCATCAGGCCAATCGGCCATGATGCGGTTGCGCTTTTTCTTATCGCACGGATTGCAGGGTGTGCTGGATATCTTTGATGGAGAGCTGCAGTTTTTCGTATTCTTCCTCATCCAGCGGCAAGGGGATCTGTCTCTCCAAGCCGTTTCTGCCGATGATGCAGGGCATGCTGAAGGCCGCTTCGCCGTGGCAATTGTAAAAGCCATCGACAGTTGCGGTCACAGGGAAGATGCTTTTCTCGTCCAACATGACCGCGCGTGCCAAAACAGCTGCGACTTCCCCGATGCCGGAATTGGTCCAGCCTTTCCAGTTGAAGACATCGGAAGCTGTGTGCACCACTTCTTGGCTGATAAATTCCCGATCCACTGGTTCAGCTCGATCCAATAACGCATCGCATTGAGAAAGTGTGAGGGCACCGACAGTCGTGCTGCTGAAAGCCGCGAAGGCGGTGCTTCCGTGTTCGCCCATGATGTAGCCGCTGACAGCTTTGGGGTCAACCCCGTAGTGGGAAGCAATAATCTGGCGGTAGCGGAAAGTATCCAAGGTTGTTCCGGTGCCGAAAATCCTGCCTTTCGGATAGTCGAACTCATTTTCGGCGATGTAGGTGATCGTGTCGACCGGATTCGTAATCAGGATGATGATGGCCTCGTGCGTATAAGCCGTGATGCCGGCCATGATTTTGCGTATCTCAACGGCATTTTCTTTGCCCATCAAGGCTCTCGGAGGCATATCCTCGCCCGGGCGCGGTTTCTCGCTGACTCCCGCGGAAATGATGATGACATCGGCATCGGCGCAGTCGGCGAAGTCTCCGGCATAGATTTTGCTGTTGGTCCGATAGCTGGCAGCCAGAGCATGGCGATGGTCCAATGCTTCCCCTTTTGCCGTGTCCTCCTTGCTGTCGATCAGGACGATTTCGGAAAATAAATTGAGGTGGCTACAGTCGGTCAATACTTGGGAACCGACATGCCCGACCCCGATGATGGCTAATTTTGTTTGGATCATAAGTTACATTTCCTTTCGTTTTGAGATATTGTCACGTATGGCTTGGTGCATTTCCGCCACTGAATAGACGATTGGTTCCAGCACCACTTTTTCATTCTCTGTCTTTCGGCGATGATTGAACCACAAAGTCGTCCAGTCGGCAGTCTGGCCGCCGATGACGTCCGTTTCGTAGGTATCCCCGATGAAAAGCAACTCGTCAGGTCTCGCCTTCAAAGCCTCTTGCACATGCGCGAAGGCCTCAGCGTGGGGTTTTGGAAACCCGATTTTTTCGGAAATGAAGATGCGTGATGGTGGCACCCATCTCTCCAGGCCCAGCGCAGTGAACTTCTTCATTTGGTGCATTTCGGGACCGTTTGTGAAGACCGCGATTGGAATATGCTGGCTCTCCAACTCATCCAGCAGCTGTTCGATGCCGGGGCTCAGCACGATTTCTCCTTGCCTTTTTTGGTAGGCTTCCTGGAAATGAATCGCTTCTTCGTCGGCGAGCGGAAGACCCAAGTCAATGAAGGTGCGCTGCGTGCGCATGATATGGGATTCGGAAAGCGTCAGTCCCCCGCTGGCGAACAGGTCGAAAGCCTCATCGCAATGCTTGCGGAAAAGGGCGAAAGCAGCCTCATCGCTGTGCTTGTTCGCCAAGGGATAGCTTTCCAACACTTGGAAAAAAGGACGTGCAGTATCGTACAGCGTATCGTCCAAATCGAATAAAATAGTATGCATTGTTGCGGTGTACCCTCCTTTAATTGTTGCAGTCAGTATAGCATCCGAAACCGGTTTGTTGAAATGGAAAAATTGGGAATGGCCGCTTTCCGTGCTCGGAAGCGGGTGTGGCGCGCCAAATAAGGGAGCGAAGCGCTTGTTGTTGCAAATTCAAATTCCTTACAGTATAATAGCATACAATAATGTCATACGATCATACAATAGTGGAAGAGGCTGCGAACATCAAGAGTAAAATGCCCGTTTGAAAGGGGTGTTCGCCGAAATACAGCATTGGCTGTGTTGGGTTCAGGGTAAATAATCCTGAGACTGTCAGAACGGTTTGCCCAAAACCGTTCGTGGAGTACTTTCGGTATTGCGGGCAGAAGGAAGCTGGATTATAGGGCCTTTTGCTTTATAGTCTATTTTTTTGCACAAAAACGGACTGAATTATCGTTGTTATGACGTTTTATGGGTAGAAAGGTGGACAAGAACGGCCGTATAAACAGGGTTATTTTTATTATTTTTGAGCAAGTGAAAAAAGACTATAAAACCTTAGGAGGAAACAGAAATGACAGTAAAGGCATGGAAAAAAACATTGGCAGCATTGACAGGTTTGTTCATTTTGGCGGGTTGCGGAAACGGAGCAACTGAGGATTCATCCGCAGCCAACGGTTCAGCAGATTCGGATACATTCGTGGTCGGCATGGAAGCGGGCTACCCTCCTTTCAACTGGACCCAAAATGATGACAGTAACGGCGCAGTGAAAATCGAAGGCGCTGATGGCTATGCGAACGGATACGATGTGCAGATGGCCCAGAAAGTGGCGGAAGGCCTGGGCAAGGAACTGGTCATCGTCAAGACCGAATGGGATGGCCTGGTTCCGGCCTTGGTTTCATCCAAAATCGATGCCATTGTTGCGGGGATGTCGCCGACAGATGAGCGCAAAGAAGCGATCGATTTTTCGGATTCCTACTATACTACGGAACTGGTTATGGTCGTAAAGGCGGACGGCGCTTATGCGAATGCGGCCTCTTTGGCTGATTTTGCAGATGCAAAGGTGACTGCGCAATTGAACACATTGCACTATGATGTGATCGATCAGATCGAAGGGGTTCAGAAACAACCAGCCATGGACAGTTTCACTTCCATGCGCGTAGCTTTGGAATCAGGCACGATCGATGCATATGTTTCGGAACGCCCGGAAGCGATCAGCGCTTCGGCAGCCAACCCTGCTTTCAAAATGATCGAGCTGGATAAGGCAGATACTTTCGAATTGTCGGCAGCTGATTCCGAAATCGCCATCGGCTTGATCAAGGGAAGCGAATTGAAAGACCAAATCAATGAAATCCTGAGCGGGATCACTGAAGAAGAACGCATCCAGATGATGGATGAAGCAATCCAAAACCAACCGTCAGCTGAATGATCAAGGCGAACGGAACATCAAAAAGGGGCAAAAATTAAATGGAGTTTAGTTGGGTTATCCGCATCATCGAAGAAAACTGGCAACAGTTTCTGACGGGTGCATGGACAACGTTATATATCGCATTAATCGGAACCGTCATCGGGCTGGGCATCGGCCTGATGATCGGCGTCATCCGTACGATCCCGGTGGCAGAGTCGGGATGGAAAAAACATATGTACAACGTGGTGAATTTTTTGTTGTCCTGCTACATCGAAATTTTCCGCGGCACGCCGATGATCGTGCAAGCGATGGTCATCTATTATGGAGCGGCATTGGCATTTGATATCGACATGAACCGCATCTTCGCGGCGCTCCTGATCGTATCGGTCAATACCGGCGCTTACATGTCGGAAATCGTCCGCGGCGGAATCATTTCCATCGACAAAGGGCAATTCGAAGCCGCGCAAGCGATCGGAATGAACCACCTGCAGACGATGCGGAATATCGTCATGCCGCAAGTGATCCGGAATATCCTGCCTGCGACAGGGAACGAATTCGTCATCAACATCAAAGACACATCCGTACTGAACGTCATTTCCGTTTCCGAATTGTTCTTTACGACCAAATCGATTTCCGGGAACAACTTCCGCTACTTCGAATCATTCTTCGTGGCTTCAATCATTTACTTCGTCATGACCTTCACGGTGACGCGCATCCTGCGTGCCATCGAAAGAAAGATGCAAGGCCCGGACAATTATCAGATGATGGGTGCAGGTCAAGATCAACTGACCACACCAGAATTAATGGCTCGCAAAAAACAGGCAGAAAGAGACAGAGCAAATTAATTGCCACAGGAGGAATCATTTGATGGAAAAAGTTATTGACGTACAGCATCTGAAGAAGAGCTTTGGCCAACATGAAGTGCTGAAGGATATCGACTTCAGCGTAAATAAAGGGGAAGTCGTGTGCATCATCGGTTCATCCGGTTCGGGTAAATCGACATTGTTGCGCTGCATCAATCTGCTGGAAAAACCTTCAGCAGGTGAAATCATCTACAACGGCGAAAACATTTTGGATTCAAAACACGACATCTTCAAATACCGCAGCAAATTGGGCATGGTTTTCCAACAGTTCAACCTCTTCAACAATCTTGATGTGCTGCACAATTGCACGGTCGGGCCGGTGAAAATCCTGAAAAAATCCCAGCAGGAAGCCGAAAGCACTGCGATGGGCTATCTGGAACAAGTGGGGATGGGGAAGTACATCAATGCCAAACCGGATCAATTGTCAGGCGGGCAAAAACAACGTGTTGCGATCGCCCGCGCTTTGACGATGGAGCCGGACGCATTGTTGTTCGATGAGCCGACATCCGCTCTGGACCCTGAAATGGTCGGGGAAGTATTGAAGGTTATGAAAGATCTGGCCAACAGCGGCTTGACGATGATCGTCGTGACGCATGAAATGGAGTTCGCCAAGGAAGTTTCCGACCGCGTCATTTTTATGGACCAAGGCGTCATCCTAGAACAAGGTGCCCCTGATGAGATCTTCAATCACCCGAAAGAAGAGCGCACCAAGCAGTTCCTGGAGAGATACCTCACGAAATAAAAAAGAAAAGAAGAACGGGCCTGCATCGCTGCAGAACCGTTCTTCTTTTTTCATTCGATGATGATGACATCGTCTGCCACTGCGAATGGTGCTTGTTCATTGATGTGGTCGTAGAACATGACGCCGTTCAGGTGATCGATTTCATGCTGGACTACAATGGCCGTATAGCCTTTATAGCGCGCTTTATGCGTCACTCCTTCGGCATCCTGATAAGATACCGTAATGCGGCTGTGTCTGACGACGAACCCCGGAACTTCTCGGTCCACTGAAAGGCAGCCTTCCCCGCCTTTCAGGCAGGCGCTCTCGATGGAGTGGCTGATGATTTTGGGATTGAACATCACTTTAGCCAATTCCGGAGGATCGTCTTCATATTCCCCGGGTATCAGCACTGCAATGATGCGCTTGGCCACGTCGATCTGCGGAGCCGCCAAACCGACACCGGCGCGCAAATTAAGTTCTTCGGCAATTTTTTCATCCTGACTGTTCGAAAGGAATTCCATCATTTCTGCGGCGATTTTTCGGTCCTCCGCAGACAAAGGGAAAGCGACCGAGTCGGCTGACTTGCGCAGTGTGGGATGACCCTCGCGGATGATGTTATCCATAGTGATCATGCTTCATCCTCCTTTAATTAGTTATTTATATTGAAATGATTGGTCCAGCTAACTACAAAACACTTCACGTTCCATAGTACACGTTTCGAAAAAAAAAAGCTAGACTCATCTTTTCTCTTGTAATAAAGAAGAGGTATGTGTAAAATAGAAAAATGAAAAAATGATTACACAACGGTGTGAGGTTTTTTTGACTCTATAGCGAAAGAAGAGATGTTTTTTATGACAGCAGCTAAAGATTATATTGAAAAAGTCTATAAAAAGGTTCAAGATAGAGGCCCGCATCAGACAGAGTTTTTACAGGCGGTGAGAGAGTTGTTTGACACGATCGAACCAGCGTTGGAAAAGAACCCTCAATACATCAAATGGAACATTCTGGAAAGAATGGTAGAACCTGAACGCATCGTTTCCTTCCGTGTACCTTGGATGGATGATAAAGGTGAGGTTCAAGTGAATAAAGGTTTCCGTGTCCAGTTCAATTCGGCCATCGGACCATACAAAGGCGGATTGCGTTTCCATCCGACCGTGAACGAAAGCATCCTGAAATTCTTGGGTTTTGAACAAATCTTCAAAAACAGTCTGACCGGTTTGCCGATCGGAGGCGGTAAAGGCGGATCCGATTTTGATCCTAAAGGCAAATCGGATGCTGAAGTGATGCGTTTCTGCCAGTCCTTTATGACTGAGTTGCAAAGGCATATCGGACCTACTTTGGACGTTCCGGCAGGGGATATCGGAGTCGGTGGACGCGAAATCGGGTATCTGTACGGCCAATACAAACGCTTGAACGGCGCTGAAACAGGCGTGCTGACCGGCAAGCCGGTTGTGATGAACGGCAGCTTGGCGCGTACGGAAGCGACAGGATACGGTCTGGTCTACTATACGCAAGAAATGTTGAAGGCGAACGGAAAATCGTTTGCTGGCCAAAAAGTGGTCGTGTCCGGAAGCGGAAATGTTGCCATCTATGCTATCCAAAAAGTGCATGAATTTGGAGGGACGGTTGTAGCTTGCTCCGATTCGAACGGATACATCTATGATGAATCAGGGATCGATGTTGCTTTGCTTCAAGATATCAAAGAGGTCCGCCGTGAAAGGTTGACTGCCTATGCTGCTGAAAAAACTACAGCGGTCTATAAAGAAGGCAGTGTCTGGGACTTTGATCTGAACTACGATATTGCCTTGCCTAGCGCAACGCAAAATGAGATCGACAAAGAACAGGCCGAAAGACTGGTCAAAGCTGGCGTATATTGTGTCAGTGAGGGGGCGAATATGCCGAGTACTCTGGAAGCTGTGGAAGTTTATGCTGCCAACAATATTTTTTACGGGCCGGCTAAAGCTGCCAACGCGGGCGGAGTAGCAACTTCGGCTTTGGAAATGGCGCAGAACAGCGCCCACAGCCATTGGACTTTTGAAGAAGTCGACGGCAAACTGCAGGACATCATGGCGAACATCTTTAAGACAGCTGAAAAAACAGCTGAAGAATACGGCATACCTGGCAACTACTTGGCAGGCGCCAACATCGCAGCGTTTGTGCAAGTGGCGGATGCCATGATGTATCAAGGATTAGTTTGATCCCGGTTTTAACATAAATTTTTTACGAAAAAAGGTTATTTCTTTATTGAAATAGCCTTTTTTGTTTGTTTCCGACAGGAAAAACAAGCTATTTTAATCATGTTTTCATAATGACGAGATTGTGATTTCGTGAATGAACCGAATGGCGGGATAAACACCTCGGAAAAATAGCAAAGCGGTTAGCAGAATTTGCTGAAACTGGTTATCCAAAAAACGGTAGTCAAAAGGAAAATGCTGTTCCAGGTTTGAAAGCCTATTCCATCAACGATTGTCACCTTTTCTTGAAACAGATGAAGTGTGCATATGATACAGTTCGTTTGCATCTGATTGCGACAATCTGCAAACATAGATAACTATGGTGAATCAATAAATGAATAAAATGCAACGCTTTCCATTCGTTAATGATTGAACATAAAGAATCGGTTAAACGCTTACAAATAAGCAGTATAGGATATTCTGTGCCTAAAAAATGAAAACTTCCCTTTAGCCTTGCATATATCTCGGATGCGTGGTAAATTATTCATGTAACAACTGTGGATTGATACAGTTGAAATCATCTGTATAAACCTCATCGGCAGAGATGAAATATTTAGGGAATAGAGAGGAATGTGTTAGCATGGCTACAAAAAAAACAACAATCGATCTTGACGCATTATTAAGCGGCACGAACACAGATTTTCGCATGGTCCAAATCATGGACGAAGAAGGGAACATTGTGAATCCTGAGCTCATGCCAGATCTATCTGATGAACAATTGGTTCAATTCATGACAGATATGGTATGGTCCAGAATTTTGCATGAACGTTCGACAGCGTTGAATCGTCAAGGGAGACTGGGTTTCTATGCGCCTACAGCAGGGCAGGAAGCGAGCCAGTTGGGCAGTATCGCAGCAATCGACAAAGAAGATGTGTTGTTGCCTGGTTACCGCGATGTCCCGCAACTGGTCAAACACGGCCTGCCGTTATCGCAAGCTTTCCTATGGTCAAGAGGCCACGTGGATGGTAACAAATATGCTGCTGACTTGCAGGCTTTGCCGCCTCAAATCATCATCGGCGCACAATACGTGCAAGCAGCCGGTGTTGCATTAGGTTTGAAGAAGCGCAACAAGAAAAATGTGGTCATCACTTATACGGGTGACGGCGGAAGTTCGCAAGGGGACTTCTATGAAGGAATCAACTTTGCAGGCTCCTACAAAGCGCCTGGCATCTTCTTTATCCAAAACAACGGATGGGCAATCTCCACACCACGCCATGTCCAAACAGCAGCTCAAACTTTGGCACAGAAAGCAGTCGCTGCCGGAATCCCTGGTATCCAAGTCGATGGCATGGACATCTTGGCTGTGTATGCAGTGACCAAAAAAGCGAGAGAGTACGCTGTTGCCGGTAATGGCCCGGTATTGATCGAAACAATCTGCTACCGTTTCGGCCCGCATACTTTATCCGGTGACGATCCAACCCGTTACCGCGACACTGCGGAACTGGAAGGTTGGCAAGCTAAAGACCCGTTGATCCGTATGCGCAAGTATTTGACCGCAAAAGGACTATGGTCTGAAGAAAAAGAAAATGAAGTCATCGAAGCAGTCAAGGAAGAAATCAAAGATGCCATCAAAGAAGCCGACCAGGCACCAAAACAGAAGGTCTCCGACTTCCTGAAGAGCATGTTTGAAGAACCGAATCAAACGATTGCAGAACAAATCGCTTACTACGAAGCAAAGGAGACTAAATAATCATGGCACAATTAACTATGATCCAAGCCATCACTGATGCGCTTGCAATTGAACTTGAAAACGATCCTAACGTATTGATCTTCGGAGAAGACGTAGGTAAAAACGGCGGTGTATTCCGTGCGACACAAGGACTTCAAGAAAGATTTGGTGAAGATCGCGTGTTTGATACTCCTTTGGCTGAATCCGGTATCGGTGGTTTGGCATTCGGTTTGGCTCTGGAAGGGTTCCGTCCCGTTCCGGAAATCCAATTCTTCGGTTTCGTATTCGAAGTAATGGATACAGTGGTAGCCCAAGCAGCGCGTACACGTTACCGCATGGCCGGCACACGCAACCTTCCGATCGTGTTCCGCTCTCCTTTCGGTGGCGGGGTGCATACTCCGGAATTGCACTCGGATAACCTGGAAGGTCTGATGACCCAGTCGCCAGGTCTGAAAGTGGTCATCCCTTCAAATCCATACGATGCAAAAGGTCTGTTGATTTCCGCTATCCGCGACAATGATCCTGTTGTGTTCTTGGAACACATGAAATTGTACCGTTCATTCCGTGAGGAAGTTCCTGAAGAAGCATACACTGTTCCGATCGGCAAAGCTGCCATCACAAAAGAAGGAACGGACGTATCCGTCATCACTTACGGCGCAATGGTTCGCGAAGCTGTTAAAGCTGCAGAAACGCTTGAAAAAGAAGGCATCTCTGTAGAAGTAATCGATTTGCGTACGGTTGCACCACTTGATATCGAAACAATCATTGCATCTGTAGAAAAAACAGGCCGTGTCGTTGTTGTCCAAGAAGCACAGCGTCAAGCTGGTGTGGGCGCGATGGTCATGTCCGAAATTTCGGAACGCGCAGTATTGTCTTTAGAAGCTCCTATCGGACGCGTGGCCGCTCCGGATACTGTCTTCCCATTCGGTCAAGCGGAAAACATTTGGTTGCCGAATGCTACCGACATCGAAAACAAAGTAAGAGAAACGTATCATTTCTAAGAGCTGAAAGTTTGGACAAATACAATTCCATACCCAACCGAATTGTATTTGTCCACTTTTGTGCGCCGGAAATCCAAAAATAGACAAACGAAGGGAAGTTAGGAAAATGTCTTTTAAATTCAAGTTGCCTGCTCTAGGCGAAGGTATCATGGAAGGTGAAATCGTTTCTTGGTCAGTAAAAGAAGGCGACACCATCAATGAAGATGACACATTATTAGAAGTGCAAAACGATAAATCCGTCGAAGAAATCCCATCTCCAGTAACCGGGAAAGTCCTGAAGATTGTCGCTCCTGTAGGTACAGTGGCGGTCATTGGCGATGTATTGGTGGAAATCGACGCACCTGGCCATGAAGAGGAAGGTTCGGCTACTCCTGCACCCGCTGCGGCAGCGGCAGTTACCGCTCCAACGGCATCGACCGGCGGCTTGTTCCAATTCAAATTGCCTGCATTAGGTGAAGGCATCATGGAAGGCGAAATCGTTTCTTGGCCTATCAAAGAAGGCGATACAATCAACGAAGATGATACATTGGTTGAAGTTCAGAACGACAAATCCGTTGAAGAAATCCCATCCCCGGTTACGGGTAAAGTAGTGCGCATCGTTGCGCCTGTCGGAACGGTAGCTGTCATCGGTGACGTTTTGGTCGAAATTGATGCGCCAGGGCATAATGGACCGGCTGCGGCAGCTCCAAAAGCAGTTGCTGCTCCAGCTCAAGCAGCTTCAAGTGCACCAGTTGCAACAGGTGTTCCAACAGCTGCAAATCCTAACAAACAAGTCTTGGCTATGCCATCCGTTCGGCAATATGCACGGGAAAAAGGCATCGACATCACAGCTGTAACGCCGACAGGCAAGGGCGGCCGTGTACTGAAAGAAGATATCGATAACTTCGGCGGCGCAGCTCCGGTTGCTGCAGCGGCCGTGGCTCCTGCAGTCCAAGCGCAAGCTTCGGCACAAGCGGCAGTCCAAGCAGCTCCGGTTGCTGCAGCAGCTGCAGCTCAAGCTCCGGCGCCTGCTCAACCATTCACTTCAAATATGGGCGAAATGGAAACGCGCGAGAAAATGTCTCCGACAAGAAAAGCGATTGCGAAAGCAATGGTCAACAGCAAGCATACAGCGCCTCACGTAACGTTGTTTGATGAAGTTGAAGTGTCCAAACTATGGGATCACCGCAAAAAATTCAAGGATGTTGCTGCAGCGCAAGGGACGAAACTTACGTTCTTGCCATACGTTGTTAAGGCTTTGGCGGCAACAGTACGCGATTTCCCTATCCTGAATGCTTCAATCGATGACGCAACTCAAGAAATCGTCTTGAAAAACTACATCAACATCGGTATCGCAACCGACACTGACCACGGACTGTACGTGCCGAACGTGAAGAATGCCGATGCTAAAGGTATGTTCAAAATTGCCGATGAAATCAACAACATGGCAGCGCAAGCACATGACGGCAAACTGGCAGCTGCAGATATGAGAAACGGCTCTGTTACAATCAGCAACATCGGTTCTGTAGGCGGCGGATTCTTCACACCGGTCATCAACTACCCTGAAGTAGCCATCCTGGGTGTCGGCACGATCGCGCAACAAGCTATCGTGAACGCTGAAGGCGAATTGGCAGTGGGTCGCGTAATGAAACTATCATTAAGCTTCGACCACCGTATCGTTGACGGCGCAACAGCTCAAAAAGCTATGAACAACATCAAGAGATTACTGGCTGATCCAGAATTATTATTAATGGAAGGGTGAGGATAGACAATGGTAGTAGGCGATTTCGCAGTTGAATTAGATACAGTTGTGGTTGGAGCAGGACCTGGTGGCTATGTAGCTGCCATCCGCGCTGCACAATTAGGACAAAAAGTAGCCATCATCGAAAGAGAATGGATCGGAGGCGTTTGTTTGAACGTCGGTTGCATCCCTTCAAAAGCATTGATTTCTGCTGGACATCATTACCAAGAAGCTTTGGATTCATCCATTTTCGGTGTCACAACTGAAAACGTGAAGCTTGACTTCACAAAAACACAAGAATGGAAAGACAATAAAGTCGTCAAAACATTGACTTCCGGTGTCGAGTACTTGCTGAAGAAAAACAAAGTCGAAATCATCCGCGGAAATGCATTCTTCAATGACAGTGAAACATTGCGTGTCTTCACCGAAGATGCAGCCCAAACGTATACTTTCAAAAATGCGATCATTGCAACCGGCAGCCGTCCGATCGAAATCAAAGGCTTCAAATTCGGCGGGCGCGTCATCGATTCGACTGGCGGATTGAACTTGGCTGAAGTTCCCAAAAAACTGGTCATCGTCGGTGGCGGTGTCATCGGCACTGAACTGGGCGGAGCATACGCTAACCTAGGCGCTGAAGTGACTATCCTTGAAGGATCTCCACAAATTTTACCGACTTTCGAAAAAGATATGGTCAAATTCGTCGAGAAATCCTTCCAGGAAAAAGGCGTCACAGTCGTTACGAAAGCAATGGCTAAAGAAGCCATCGACAACGGAGACAGCGTGACCGTCAAATATGAAGCGAACGGCAAAGAAGAAGTTATCGAGGCTGACTACGTAATGGTTACTGTAGGCCGCCGTCCGAACACGGATGATCTAGGACTTGAAGTGGTCGGAGTTGAAATGACTGACCGTGGTTTGGTTAAGGTCGACAATCAAGGCCGCACAAACGTAAAACACATTTTTGCAATCGGCGATATCGTTCCGGGTGCTGCGTTGGCTCACAAAGCTAGCTACGAAGCTAAAATTGCTGCTGAAGCGATTTCCGGACATCCTGCCGCAGTTGATTACCGCGCTATGCCAGGAGTTGCCTTTACGGATCCTGAATTAGCTACCATCGGCTTCACTGCTGCTGAAGCGAAAGAAAAAGGCCTGGATGTAAAAGCTTCGAAATTCCCGTTATCCGGTAACGGTCGTGCTTTGTCATTGAACCAGACTGAAGGCTTCGTTCGCTTAGTCACTACAAAAGAAGACAACGTTCTTGTCGGTGCGCAAGTTGCCGGTGTGAACGCGAGCGAAATCATCGCAGAGCTAGGCTTGGCTATCGAAGCAGGAATGAATGCAGAAGATATCGCGTTGACCATCCACGGGCATCCTTCGTTATCCGAAACAATCATGGATGCTGCCGAATTGGCTTTGGGTATGCCGATCCACATCTAATTTCAAAACAGTCAGAAGCAAAGAGAATCCGAATCCGGATTCTCTTTCTTTTTTTTGCCTTATATAATATAGTAGAAACAGGAATCAGATGGAGGGAAAAACATGCAACATTATGACTATCCGTTCGAAGCAGAATGGTCCAAAGAGGAAATCATCAAAGTCATCGCTCTGTGGAATGCCATGGAGAAAGCTTATGAAAATGGAATCGGTAAAGAAGAGTTTATGAGAGCCTATCGGGAATTCAAGACGGTGCTGCCTTCTGTCGGCCAGGAAAAGAAATACAGCAAGCAGTTTGAGAAAGAATCAGGGTATTCCTTGTACAGAGTGCTGCAGGAAGCCAAAAACAGCGATAAAAGCAAAATTTTTCTGGGGCAGCGATAAGAAAATTTCTGCGCTTGTCGGCGGAAGCTGGAGGAGATGAGGGTTTGATGGAACAGATCGGTAATAGAGATCGCTTGATAAAGTCCTGGTTATACGAAGCTGCAGCAATCCTTCGGGATTCCTTCCATGAGGAACTTGAGATTGACGAAAAGACATCGCGGACGGATCTGGTGACGAATATGGACCGGGAAATTGAAGTGTTCCTGTACGAAAAAATCACTAATCATTTCCCCGGTGAGCGTATTTTGGGGGAAGAGAGCATCGGGCACGATCTGAAGGATTTGTCAGGTGTTGTCTGGATCATCGACCCGATCGATGGAACGCTCAATTTCATCAAGCAGCAAGCCGAATTTGCGATCATGATCGGTGTTTATGAAGACGGCATCGGCCGATTGGGTTATATTTATGATGTTGTCAGAGATGAGCTTTATTTTGCGATACGCGATAATGGTGCCTTCTGTAATGAGCGCCGATTGCCGATGGTCGAAAACAAACCGCTGTCGGAAGGTTTGGTGGCGATAAGCAACCGTTTGGTCATGGCGGATGCAGGAGAAGCTCGCCGGATCGCCAGAAAAAGCAGCGGGTTGCGTGTGAATGGATCAGCCGGGCTGGAGACAGCGTGGGTCGCCTCAGGCAAGTTGATAGCTTACATCGCTCCGAGCTTGGCTCCATGGGATGTTGCTGCCGGGTTGGTTATTGCCGAAGAAGTAGGTTTGGTCTATAGACAAGTTACGGGAGAAAAAGTGAATCTGTTGGGGAACAATGCGATCATCGTTGCGAATGAGCATGCGTTTCGGGAAATCAGCGAGACCATGCGAATGGGTGAATAACCAATTTATTAGAGTGGACAGGATACAAGAGTTTGTATTTTGTTCATTTTTTTTCGGTTAACGAAAGGTGTCAGAAAATCTGACACGAACAGGCGAAATCGGAGGTTATTTTAATCACCTATTTTGTTGAGGGGAAATTTTTTTCTCAGAAAAGGGATCAGATTAAAACGGCTAAATGTGAAACAATATTAAAAAATGATAAATAAATGAGTGTGATTAGGACTTTTTAATTCTTCTTGGATAAGAGACTTTCTCATTTTTGGTTAATTTCAAGTCCCTTTCTCATCCGTTCTAATCAAAAACCTGACATGGGCGCGTAAAGTTTTTCCGATTGATTCCACGCGATTGCGGTATTTTTTTCCTTTAAAACATTTACATTTGATTAAATTATGGTTATAATTTTCGTATTCAAAGAGTTGGATGTGAAACAGATGATAAATGGGGGTTATAAAATGTCGGATTTTAATCAAAATGCCATAGCTTCTTTTAGTTTGGATGGTCATCAATATGAATACTATAAATTAAAAAAATTAGAAAATAATGAAAAAATCAAGATTGCTAAAATGCCTTTCTCGATCCGCGTGCTGCTTGAGTCTTTGTTACGTCAAGTGGGAGAAAGCGGAATCAAGGAAGAGCATGTTGTCACCTTATCTAACTGGAGTGCCTCCGAAACAAACGAGGGAGAAATTCCTTTCAAGCCTTCCCGGGTAATCCTGCAGGATTTTACAGGAGTTCCGGCAGTGGTGGATTTGGCTTCCTTGAGAAAAACCGTCCACGACTTAGGCGGCGATCCCGCTCTCATTAATCCGGAAGTGCCTGTTGATCTGGTCATCGATCACTCCGTGCAAGTCGATAACTTCGGGTCACCGCAAGCTTTGATCGCGAACATGAAGATGGAATTCTTGCGCAACCAGGAGCGTTACCAATTTTTGAGCTGGGCGCAAAAAGCGTTCGACAATTACCGCGCAGTGCCTCCAGCTACCGGGATTGTGCATCAAGTCAATATAGAATACTTAGCTTCGGTCGTAACGGAGAAGGCAATCAACGAAACCAAAAGCTTGGTCTTCCCTGACACGTTGGTCGGAACGGATTCGCACACGACGATGGCAAACGCGCTTGGCGTATTGGGCTGGGGAGTCGGCGGAATCGAAGCGGAAGCCAGCATGTTGGGCGAACCTTCATTCTTCCCGGTTCCTGAAGTTGTAGGGGTACGCTTCATCAACACGCTTCAGGATGCGGCAACAGCGACTGACTTAGCTTTGAAAGTGACGCAAACCCTGCGCGAAATGAAAGTTGTCGGCAAATTTGTCGAGTTCTTCGGTCCTGGGTTGACTTCCATGACTTTGGCGGACCGTGCGACTATCGCCAACATGGCGCCTGAATACGGCGCAACCTGCGGATTCTTCCCGGTTGATGATGAGGTATTGAACTACTTGACGCTGACCGGACGGGATGAAAAACATGTGGCTATCGTGGAACAATACGTCAAAGCCAATGACCTTTACTATAGTGTTGAAGATCCTGAACCGGAATACACTACCGTTGTTGAAATTGATTTGAGCACAATCGAAGCCAATGTGGCTGGTCCGAAACGTCCTCAAGATCTTGTGCCGGTTTCAAAACTGAAAGAAGATTTCCAAAGATCCTTGGTCGCGCCAAAAGGCAATGCCGGATTCGGATTATCGGAAGAAGATACGAACAAAGAAGTTTCTCTCTTGATTGATGGAGAAGAAGTGAAAATGAAAGCCGGAGATGTTGCCATCGCAGCCATCACAAGCTGTACGAATACATCAAACCCTTACGTAATGCTGAGTGCCGGATTGTTGGCAAAACGGGCAGTGGAGCTGGGGCTGAACGTTCCGAAATACGTAAAGACCTCACTCGCACCTGGATCCAAGGTCGTCACTGCTTATTTGGACAACGCAGGATTGCTGCCTTACATGGAAAAACTGGGCTTCAACACTGTCGGGTACGGCTGTACGACCTGCATCGGGAATTCAGGACCACTATTGCCTGAAGTCGAAGAAGCGATCAAAAACAACGACTTACTGGTTTCGAGCGCTTTGAGCGGAAACCGAAACTTTGAAGGCCGCATCCACGCTTTGGTTAAAGCGAACTACCTGGCTTCACCACCATTGGTCGTCGCTTATGCCCTAGCGGGTACAATGAACATCGATCTGAAATCCGAACCGATCGGCAACGGCAAAGACGGCCAACCGGTCTACTTGGCGGATCTGTGGCCGGATAGACACACTGTCGAAGCGATGATCCGTGATTTCGTGACCCCGGAGATATTCAAAGAAGAGTATCTGCATGTGTTCGATGACAATGCCGAGTGGAATGCGATCGAAACGAATGATGATGCGTTGTACCAATGGGAAGAAGGATCCACTTATATCGCGAATCCACCATTCTTCAACAATTTATCGCCGGAACCAAAAGCGATCGAATCCTTGAAGGAATTGGCGGTTTTGGGCAAATTCGGTGACTCGGTTACGACCGACCACATTTCCCCAGCGGGAAGCATCGGCGTCAATACACCAGCCGGACAATACCTGTCGTCGAAAGGTTTGGGCGTCCGTGATTTCAACTCATACGGCGCAAGACGCGGAAATCATGAAGTGATGATGCGCGGTACGCTAGCGAATATCCGTATCCGCAACCAACTGGTTCCTGCCAAAGAGGGCGGCGTCACCATCTACTGGCCGACAGGCGAGGAGATGAGCATCTATGCAGCATCCGAGAAGTACCGCGAAAACGGTACTGGCCTGATCATTCTCGCTGGTGATGACTACGGAATGGGCTCATCGCGCGACTGGGCTGCCAAGGGTGTCAAACTGCTTGGCGTCGAAGCGGTCATCGCGACAAGCTACGAGCGGATCCACCGTTCCAACCTGGTGATGATGGGCGTTCTGCCGCTACAGTACAAAGCGGGCGAAAACGCCGAAAGCCTGGGCTTGGATGGATCAGAAAAAATAACGATCGACTTGAACGACAGCGTCGGCATTCATGCTGAAGTGCCGGTGACAGCGACGAAAGCGGACGGCCAAGAAATCCGCTTTACTACTATCGCCCGCTTCGATTCAGAAGTGGACATGACTTATTACCGCAACGGAGGCATCCTGCCGATGGTCATCCGTAAAAAAATGGGGCTTGCTTATTAAGCGGCAAGCCGCCCGATTGCCGAAGAGGGGTTTTTGAAAGGAGAGAAAAATCATGGAAGTACATAAAGGATTAGCAGATGTTGTCGTATCAGAAACCTCCCTAAGCGCAATTGTTGAGGGACAGTTATCCTTCTCGGGATACAATATCGACGAATTGGTCGAAAAAGATGCATTATTTGAGGAAATCATCTTTTTGTTGTGGAATTCGAGAATGCCGAACAGAGAAGAATTCGCGGAATTGCAGCACGATCTGCACAAACACATGGCTTTATCCGAAAGTGTGATTGCCTGCCTGAAGATACAGTGCCGTCAGAATCTTCATCCGATGAGTGTCCTGCGCACGACGGTCTCATTGCTGGGTGTGTTCGATCCGTATGCGGAGGAGATGGATGAGCGCTCTGTATATATCCAGGCAATTTCGATACAAGCAAAAATTCCGACGATTGTAGCTGCATTCGCCCGATTGCGCAAAGGTTTGGATCCGATCGCGCCCCGCGAAGACCTTTCTTTCGGAGCCAATTTCCTGTATATGTTGACAGGTGAAGAGGCAAATCCGGATCTGGTCAGAGCGTATAATCACTGTTTGGTACTCCATGCCGATCACGATCTGAATGCCTCGACATTCACAGCCAGAGTCGCTGCTTCCACCATGACGGATGTCTATTCCTGCATCACGGGTGCAATAGGAGCCTTAAAAGGGCCTTTGCACGGCGGAGCCAATGAACGCGTATTCGATATGCTTTCGGAAATCGCTGAATCGGACACCAGAGATGTCGCAAGTTACCTGAAATCAAAGCTGGACAATAAAGAAAAAATCATGGGATTCGGCCACCGTGTCTACAAAACCGAAGATCCCCGCAAAAAACATTTGAAACGCATGGCGAAGGAATTGACCCAAGAATTCGGCAAGGAAGACTTGTACAACCTTTCCTGTGAAGTGGAAGACTATCTCTTGCGAGAAAAAGGCTTGATTCCGAATGTGGACTTCTATTCGGCCACCGTCTATCACTGCTTCGGAATCGAACACGATCTCTTCACACTGCTGTTTGCGATGAGCCGCGTCTCCGGGTGGTTAGGCCATGTGTTCGAGCAAAAGCATGAAGCTACTTTGATCCGGCCACGTTCTAAATACGTGGGACCCGTGAATCTGACCTACATGCCTATATCTGAAAAGGAAACTATTGGAGGTAATACGTTATGACACTTGGCGAAAAAATTGTTATGAATGAAGTTGGTTTGCAGGTTCCGGATTTTCCGATCATCCCTTTCATTGAAGGGGACGGCATCGGCCCGGAAATTTGGCAAGCATCGAAAAAAGTATTCGAGGCCGCTGTTGAGAAAGCGTACGGTGCTTCCCGCAAAGTCGTTTGGAAAGAGGTTCTGGCAGGTGGGAAAGCTTTCGACCTGACAGGGTCTTGGCTGCCCGATGAAACGATGGATGTGATCCGTGAGCACCTGGTGGCCATCAAAGGGCCATTGACGACTCCGATCGGCGGAGGGATCCGCTCGCTGAACGTTGCTTTGCGCCAGACTTTGGACCTTTACGTCTGCCAACGCCCTGTCCGTTATTTCGACGGCGTGCCGTCTCCGCTGAAAGAGCCTGAAAAGACCGATATGGTAATCTTCCGCGAAAATACCGAAGATTGCTATGCCGGAATCGAATTCGAAGCGCAAAGCGAAGAGGCAAAACGGATCATTGAGATATTGCAGACCCAATTCGGCGTGAACAAAATCCGATTCCCTGAAACTTCCGCAATCGGTGTCAAGCCGGTTTCGATAGAAGGTTCGGAGCGTTTGATCCGCAGCGCAATCGAATATGCGTTCGAAAACGGGCGCACTTCCGTTACCTTGGTCCACAAAGGCAATATCATGAAGTTCACCGAGGGCGGTTTCAAGAAATGGGGATACGCCCTGGCTGAGCGGGAATTCGGGGATAGGGTCTTCACTTGGGGCCAATACGATGCCGTCAAGGCTGCGGATGGCAGAGCTGCTGCGGATAAAGCCTATGAAGAGGCTGTTGCAGCCGGTAAATTGATCATCAAGGACCGGATTGCCGACATCTTCCTTCAGGAAATTTTGATGAACCCTGAGAAATACGATGTCATCGCGACATTGAATCTGAATGGGGACTACATTTCCGATGCTTTGGCTGCCCAGGTCGGCGGAATCGGGATTGCTCCGGGAGGAAACATCAATCCGGATACCGGACATGCCATCTTCGAAGCTACGCATGGCACTGCGCCGGAATTCGCCGGCTTGGATGAACTGAATCCTTCTTCGGTGTTGTTGTCCGGTGCCATGATGTTCGATTACATCGGCTGGAACGAAGTCGGCCAACTGATCATAAGCGGTATCGAAAAGACGATCGCGAACAAAACGGTCACACGCGATTTCTATGATCTGATGGATGATGAAGCGGCCCAGAAAGTCAGCTGCTCCGGATTCGCAGAATTGATCATCAAAAACATGTAAGCAAAAATGCAAGGGATCAGAGGCATAATCATTGCGGATTATGCCTCTTTTTGCGGGTGCTTGACGGGTGTGGATCCGCACGTCCGGTTGTGCGTCTTGTCAGCGGCGCGATTCGGAACGGCACCAGATGGAAAAAGTTTTTCAAGAAAGCCGTTACATTTAACTTTTTTCTTTCCAAATGGGTTCGGAGGTGATAGACTGGACAAGTTGATAGTTGTCTTCATGAGTTTTCAGCGTGTTTTCACCTGGGTGGATGCTGGGGATTGATGGGAAGTTCAAATTCAGAATTGTGATCGACTATATAATAGTAGCAAAAGTTGGCATATCATAAAGCAAAGCAACACAATTAAAAAATTTGGAGGAAAACAACAAATGGAATTTAGGAAAGATATTCGTAATGTTGCAATCATCGCCCACGTTGACCATGGTAAAACAACATTAGTAGACGAACTTTTAAAACAATCAAGCACATTGAACGAGCGCACCGAATTAGCGGAACGCGCTATGGACTCGAACGACATCGAAAAAGAACGCGGAATCACAATCTTGGCAAAAAATACAGCTGTTGACTATAAAGGCACTCGTGTCAACATCATGGATACGCCAGGACACGCGGACTTCGGTGGAGAAGTAGAGCGGATCATGCGCATGGTTGACGGGGTTGTACTTGTTGTTGATGCCTATGAAGGAACAATGCCACAGACTCGTTTCGTATTGAAAAAAGCACTTGAACAAAAATTGACACCGATTGTTGTCGTCAACAAGATCGACAAACCGACTGCAAGACCGCAAGAAGTTGTGGATGAAGTTCTGGAACTGTTCATCGAATTGGGTGCTGATGATGAACAATTGGAATTCCCGGTTGTCTATGCTTCGGCAATCAACGGGACATCGAGCTTATCTGATGATCCTAGCGACCAAGAAAAAACAATGGATCACGTCTTCGATACGATCATCGAACATATTCCGGGCCCTGTGGACAACTCAGCTGAGCCATTGCAATTCCAGGTTGCTCTGTTGGATTACAACGATTTCGTCGGCCGTATCGGTATCGGCCGTGTATTCCGCGGCACAATCAAAGTCGGCGACCAAGTATCCTTGCTGAAACTGGACGGTTCCGTGAAGAACTTCCGTGTAACGAAGCTGTTCGGTTTCTTCGGCTTGGAGCGTCTTGAGATCGACCAAGCCGTCGCAGGCGATCTGATTGCGGTTTCCGGTATGGAGGATATCTTTGTCGGCGAAACTGTGACGCCTGTCGACCACCAAGAAGCGTTGCCGGTGCTGCACATTGATGAGCCGACGCTGCAAATGACATTCCTGACGAACAACTCGCCGTTTGCCGGCCGTGAAGGCAAATGGGTCACTTCCCGCAAAATCGAAGAGCGTCTGATGAGACAGCTGCAGACGGATGTATCGTTGCGCGTGGAACCTACCGATTCTCCGGACGCGTGGATCGTATCCGGCCGTGGAGAACTGCACTTGTCCGTCCTGATCGAGAACATGCGTCGTGAAGGCTATGAGCTGCAAGTATCCCGTCCTGAAGTTATCATCAAAGAAATTGATGGCGTGAGATGTGAACCGTTCGAACGCGTACAGATCGATACTCCTGAAGAATATATGGGATCGGTAATCGAAACGATCAGCCAACGCAAAGCCGAAATGCAGGATATGCAAAACAGCGGCAATGGCCAAGTCCGGATCATCTTCTTGGTGCCTTCCCGCGGCTTGATCGGCTATTCAACTGAGTTCTTGTCCATCACACGCGGTTACGGCATCCTGGCCCACACTTTCGAGGCATACCTGCCGGAATTGCCGGGCAAAATCGGCGGACGCAGCAAGGGCGCGCTCGTCTCGACTGAGACAGGCAAATCGACGACTTACGGCATCATGGGCGTCGAAGACCGCGGAACGATCTTCATCGAGCCGGGTGTGGAAATCTATGAAGGGATGATCGTCGGTGAAAACGCACGTGACAATGACATCGCAGTCAACATCACGAAAGCGAAACAAATGACGAATATCCGTTCCGCAACGAAAGATTCCACGAACGTAATCAAACGTCCGCGCACATTGACGCTGGAAGAATCGCTTGAATTCATGGGAGAAGACGAATACTGCGAAGTAACTCCAGAAAGCGTACGCCTGCGCAAGCAGATCCTGGACAAAAACGAGCGCGAAAAAGCTGCCAAACGCAAGAAAAAAGCAGAATAATCCGACTGACAGTTCTGGAAAAGGTCCACGGCACCCATTGCCTTGGGCCTTTTTTCTTTCCGGTCGGACAAAATGCCGTGCCTCGACAAACGAGCAAAGCGTGTGCCCACGGATCAGGCCGGAAAGGAAAGGCTGTAGGCGCCAGCCTATTTGTCTGGTATAATAAACTTGAACGAGTTTTGTATTGACCGCAAAAACTGCGGAGCTGGTTCATCGGATAATGAATTGCCTTTTGAGGGGAGGAATTGAAATGGATACCATCAATAAAACAACTGCTTTGGAAATCTTGATGCAAGATGCCGAAAAGATATATAAACTGATCAACAGTCAAAAAGAACACCTCTGCTTCGCGAACTGTCCGGCTTTCGAGGATGTGGTGGATACACAAATGTACGGGTTCTCCCGGGAAGTCGATTATGCGGTAAAACTGCAGATCATTTCGAAAGAGGAAGGACACAAGATCCTGAGCGATCTTGAGACTTCTTTGAACGCCATGTACAATAACTATTTCGACCAATCGAAAAACGATTCCGCCGACAAAGGGGTTTAGTTGCCTACATGATAAAAAATGCGATCAAGAAAAAATTCTCATTCATGGATTGGCGCCTATTGATCCCCTACATCATCCTGTCCGGCTTCGGGATACTGATGGTCTACAGCTCCAGCAGCTATCGTGCCATGACGGATTACAACAATTCAGAATATTTTTTTTACAGGCAAATTATTTTCACCACCTTGGGTTTGCTGGGTGCGCTCATCGTTTCGTTCCTGTCCAAGCGCCTGTTCAAAGATGAAAAATTACTGATGTTCGTTATGCTGGGTCTTTTCGGTATCCTGGCCTATCTTCTGCTTTGGCCGGGCACCGCAACGAAAGGTGCGCGCGGATGGATCTACATCGGATCTTTTGGATTCCAACCAGCCGAGTTCATGAAATTGAATCTCATCCTTTATCTGGCCTGGTTCATTTCCAAGCACCAAAACCGGATCGACGCCGTTTTTTATGATACTATGAAGAAACCGCTGGCGATCACGGCAGCAGCAGTGGCGATGGTCTTTTTGCAGCCTGATCTCGGCGGGGCAGCCATCATTGCATTCATCTGCCTGGTCATGTTCCTCCACAGCGGCGTCAAAGCCAAGTACGGCATCGTGACATTTGGTGCTATCGGAGCGCTTTACGGTCTTGTCATCATCATGGTGAAAACGTTCGGCAGCAGTATTCCTTTCATGCAGTCCTACCAGATGGAAAGGATCACTTCCTTCATCGATCCGTTTGCCGACATACAGGATTCCGGGTACCAGGTAGTGAATTCGTATTACGCCTTGAGCAGAGGCGGCCTTTTCGGCGTAGGGATCGGGGAGAGCATCCAAAAGTCCGGCTATCTGCCCGAGCCGCACACCGATTTCATCTTGTCCATCGTCGGGGAAGAGCTGGGGCTGATGGGCATCGCTTTCGTTCTGATCCTGTTTTTCTATATGGTCTATCGCATTTTCCGGAACGCGATCAAAATGAAGGATCCGTTCGCACAACTCGTGTGTGTGGGGATCGGGACCATGTTTCTCGTCCAAGGAGTCATCAATGTCGGGGGGGCAACCGGCTTGATGCCCTTGACCGGAGTCACTTTCCCTTTCGTCAGTTATGGAGGATCCAGTCTGCTGGTATCGGCCGTTTCGATCGGTTTGGTCAACAATATGCATATCAATGATCAAATCGCCAAGCAACCCAAACAACCCAAGTAAAGAGCTGGCTTCCAGCTCTTTTTTTGAATCATTGCTTGGACTCGAACGGCAGGCACTGTTCAGATGGCGCACCGCGTTTGCGCTTGTTTTGGCAGGGAGCGGAAGCGCCAGAAAATTTCTCGAATTCTGCCCCGATAGAGTATAATGATAGGTATCGCAGCAGGCCGCCGAGGCCGCAGCAAAGACGAAAACGGTATGGAGGGCAGGCAAAAAATGAAATTTTCAATAAAAGTAGCGTCTCTGTTCGTCTTATTCATTTTCATAGCCTATGCGCATCCGCTCTTTGGTGACAAGGCTGAACGCGCTGTGCCGCCTCCGGAAGCAGTAAGGCATGAGCAAACGGACTTCGATGAAAATGCGGGTTACCCATTGCCGGTGACGGGCTATGAATCCTACATCGGTCAGCCCATCTCCGCCTATACGGCAAAACATGGGGAGCCGGTACGCATCGGCAAAGCCTACGGGGACAGTGAGTGGTGGACGTTCGGGACGACCTCAGCTGACTATATCCAGATAGGCGTCAAGGATGACCGCATCCAGTCTCTTTATATCCTTGGCAACAAAATCGAAGCGGGCATGTATACGATCGGCATGACGCAGGAAAATGTGCTTGAAGAAGGTTATTTGGCAAGGAATTTTGAACTCGCAGCC
Organism: Trichococcus ilyis; assembly: GCF_900109135.1. GTDB lineage: Bacteria > Bacillota > Bacilli > Lactobacillales > Aerococcaceae > Trichococcus > Trichococcus ilyis. The sequence continues at coordinate 59,985 of NZ_FNYT01000014.1, forward strand.
GGCGACACGACGTACGCGCTGGCTCTGTCGAAAGAACAAAAAGAGCGGACCCCGTTGATCCAGTTTGAGAACAACAGTTTTGTGATTCTGCTGTTCGATGCGGGGACAAAAACGGTGTATGGGATGTATTTCCTCTCGAATGAAGCCTTATTGGACCTGGGCTATTATCCGGTTGTTTCAGAAACAGCCTATGAAAACGGCCAGGATGACTGGGAACGGGATGCGGCCGCAGATGAGGAAAATATCCAGCAAATGAAAAGCATCGTGAGCATCCTCAGGGAACGCCGAGGCTTGCCGCTCCTCCAGGAATCGGAAGCGCTGAAGACAGCCGCAGGGGAGCTGATTCCGTCCGAAGACGACATCAATGACTTCACTGCGACATTCACCTTAAGCGATCAACGCATTGCGAAAAAATTAGCGGAAGTGGCACCCGATACCAGAACGGCCTATTTTTTTGATGATGATTGCTATAGCGTCCCAACGTTCTTCCTGAAGCAGCTGGATATCGAGGTTCTTTTTGCCGACTATTTGACGCAATATGCCGTCGCGGGCAATGATCATTACCAGTTGGTCCTTTTCGGGGAATAGGTGAAGTGCCGACAAAAACGGTTGAGTCGTTTGTTGATTCAAGCTATACTACAAGAGGACGTCATCCACAGATACGAGGCAGGGGATTAAAATGATCATTAATGAAGAGTATTTTGCGCTGGAAGACCAAACGCTCCGACTGGTGGAAGCAATCTGCAACGGGCAGGAGATGACAGCCTACAAGGAAGCGAAGCGCCACTTGGCACAGGATGATGTGGCAAAAGCCAAGATAAAAGTCTTCAATGAAGCGAAAGAGGCATATGAAAGGGTGGAAGCCTATCCTGACTTTGCGCCGGATTATCAGGAACTCAGACAACGGGTGTACCAAGCGAAGAGGCTGATGGACTTGGACGAATCGGTCTACCGCTTCCGGGCAGCGGAACGTGAATTGCAGTTGCTTTTGGATGGGGTTTCTGAAAGATTGGCGCATGCCGTTTCACCAGATATATTGGTTTCTGCAGGGGATCCTTTCTTTCAATCGGGGGATTCGACTTTGCCCGCAGCATGCCAGATACACATTTCCAGTAGGGGGTAAGCAGATGAGTTTAGAAGTTACCAAAAGGCAAGGCATCGTTGTCTGGGTCTATACCTTAAGGCAAATCAAAAATTTGAAAAGATACGGGTACATCCATTATGTCTCCAACAGGATGAAGTACATCCTGTTGTATGTCGATCAGGAAGAGGCTGAGGCCACCGCCGAAAAATTGAACAGTCTGCATTTTGTGCGCAAGGTGGAATTGTCGCATCGGCCTGAGATCGATATGACACTGAAGAATGCTCTTCCTGGGAAGAAGGAGCGCGATGACACTGAAGCGGAATACAATGAATCCGCCTTTGAAACGAAGACCTATTCTTTTTAAGGGGCATTCCGAAATAAAAAATATTTGTTTGTAGGTGAGGACATATGCGCGTTATCGCAGGAGAATACAAGGGGCGCCGGTTGAAAAGCGTTCCCGGAAGCAACACACGCCCGACAACGGATAAGGTCAAAGAGTCCTTATTCAACATCATCGGCCCGTTTTTCGACGGGGGAGTAAGCTTGGATATGTTCGCGGGCAGCGGCGGCCTGTCGATCGAAGCGGTTTCCCGGGGCATCGACAAGGCCGTGCTGTTCGAAAGGAACCGGAAAGCTTTGGATACAATCAAGGAAAACATTGCTGTGACGAAGGAAGAGGGGAAATTCGCCGTTTATGCAGGCGATGCACGGAAAAACCTTCGCGTTTTTGCCTCGGAAAATCCGGGCACGCAATTTTCTTTGGTATTTCTTGATCCGCCTTATGCCGAAGAAAAAACAGTGGCCGATATCACCGAGATGATCACCTTGCGGTTGGTGAACGAAAAAACGCTGTTCGTCTGCGAAATGGCAAAAGAAAACACCTTGCCGGAACGGATCGGGCCTTACGAAAAGTGGAAGCGCGCCGTTTACGGAACCATCGCCATCGAAATGTTCGACTATTACCAGGAAGGATGATTCCATGAAAAAAACAGCGCTCTTTGCCGGTAGTTTTGACCCGTTGACAAATGGACACATCGATACGATCGCCCGCGCAGCCATCGTGTTCGACGAAATTGTTGTCGCCGTGTCGACCAACACATCCAAGCAGTCTTTATTCGATGGAGAGCAAAGAATCCAGTTGGTCGCTGAAGCTTTGCGGGATTTTCCGCAAGTCCGCGTCATCCGCCATACCGGTGGGCTTACGATCCAAATGGCCCGGGATGTTGGCGCCTGCGCCCTGCTGCGCGGCATCCGCAATGTGAAGGACTTCGAGTATGAACACAGCATTGCTTCGATGAACAAACTGCAGGCTCCGGACCTGGAGACGGTGATCTTGCTGTCGTCGGAAAATTATCGGTACCTCAGTTCCAGTCTTATCAAAGAAGTCGCGATGTTCGGCGGGGATGTCTCTTCTTTGGTTCCGGCCAACATCAACGCGGCCATCGTCAAGAAGTTTGCGGGCAGCGCATTCAAAGCTCCGAAATAGCCGAATAAAATCAGAAAGTTGCATAAGGTTGGGCAAGGACCATCGGTTCCTTTCCCGGCCTTTTTCCTATTTAGCGCACCCCAAGGTGACTTGTTGCGGAAGCGAGAATTTTTTTGTTTCCGTTTGCGGATGTTGTCAATGGAGGCGAAGGGTGGGGCGGATAGGATGATGGAGGATATACGTGAGTGGGTTGCCTGTCATAAACAGGCAGCAATCGGGTTTGCCGCTTTGTTGGTGGTGATGACGACAGGCTTTTTTTGGTTTTTTTGGACAGGCGCCGGGATGGATGGCGATGCGCTTGAAGCCGGAACAGATGGATTGGTGCTGGATGAAACTTACCTGGCATCGGCTCCGGTTGAATCAAGCGCACCGCCGCAATCGGAGGAGACTGATCTTACTGAAGAAATCATCATTATCGACATCAAAGGCGCTGTGAATAAACCTGGCGTATACCGGGCCGAGCCGGATATGCGCGTAATGGACATCATTGATTTGGCGGGCGGTTTGGGCGAATCAGCAGATCCGGATAAGGTGAATCTGGCGCAGCGCGTGACGGACCAGATGGTGATTTACATACCGGCCATCGGTGAAGAGACCACTGCTCCTCTTCCGGCGCCCGAAAACAGCTCGAATGAAGCAGTAAGCGAAAGCCAAGCGTCCGGCGAAGGCGACAAAGTGGACATCAATACAGCCGATGCCGCGCTGCTGCAAACTTTGACAGGAATCGGTGAAAAAAAAGCTGCGCTCATCATCGCTTATCGTGAAGAGAACGGCTCTTTCCAGACGATCGAGGAAATAATGGGAGTTTCAGGAATCGGTGAAAAAACCTTCGAGGGGTTTAAAGACACAATCACGGTCGGGGCAAAATAAAAAATTGAATCAATCGGACAGCTCTTGTATACTTATTTCATATATGGATGGAGGTTAGTTGCATGGAAAGAATTCCTTGGAATCAATATTTTATGGCACAGAGCGTGTTGCTCTCGTTACGGAGCACCTGCAAACGTTTGGAGGTCGGTGCCACGATCGTCAGAGACAAACGCATCATTGCCGGGGGATACAACGGGAGTGTTTCCGGTGATGTCCACTGCATCGATGAGGGCTGCTACGTCGTGAACGGTCACTGCGTCCGCACCATCCACGCGGAAATGAATGCAATCCTGCAGTGCGCCAAATTTGGAGCCCAGACGCAGGATGCGGAAATATATGTGACTCACTTCCCTTGTCTGCAGTGCACGAAAATGATTTTGCAGGCCGGAATCAAGAAAATCTACTATTTGGAAGATTATCATAATGACTCCTACGCGATCCACCTTTTGGATACAATGGACATTCCGTATGAACAAGTCCCCCTCGATCCGGATTACTTTTCCCTGTTACTGAAACGAAAAGAACAATCGCATGATGGTTCTGCTGCCTGTTGCGGCCATCAGCATGACTGACCATTAAAGGCTATCTGCTTCTGCCGGCCTTGCTCGTCTTCCCGATAACCGTAATTTGGTTTGACAGAGCCAATTTCTTTGCGTGGGCACTTTTGGGTGCCGTTTTGCTGCGTCTTTTCTTGATGCAATCCAGGAGTTTGAATGTTGTTGCCGCCGCAGTGGTCGCTGCAAGTCTGTTGAGTCTGCACGTTCACAATTGGTCAGGCGGTTCCGAGTTCAGCTTGCAGGAAGCGGAGGCAGGCCAGAGCGCGGTATTGCGGTTGGACCCGAATGACGTGCGGATCAACGGCGACCTCCTGTCCGGGGAAGCTTTGCTTCGCATGGGAGGCAAGGAAGAACGCGTATACTTCTATTACACAATCAAAACGGAAGAAGAAAAGATAAGCTGGGAACAGCAACGGTCAGGGCGATATTTTGCCGCTGAGGTCGAACTGGAGGCGCCTGAGGCTGAGCGGAATCTTCACCAATTCGATTTCAAAGAGTATCTGGCCAGGAAGGATATCCATTGGGTAGCCACTATCGATGCACTGCAATTCCAGCGTGAGGACCGCTCTGCCTTGGCCTGGCTTGGCAGCATCAGAAGAGCCATCATTTTGATGCTGGAGCAACTGCCGGCTGGGCAAACGACCGACTACATTCAGACCATGCTTTTCAACCAAGCGCACGCCATTGCAGGAGAGACATTGGACAGCTACCGCGGAATCGGTTTGTTGCATCTGTTCTCCATCTCCGGCATGCATATCCAATTATTGTTGGCTCAAGTGCGCTTTTTACTGCTGCGGATGAGAGTCAGCCATGAGACCACAAACAAACTTTTGGTAGTGTTTCTGGTCGGTTATGGGGTGCTGACCGGATGGGGAATCGGTGTTTTTCGCGCTATCTGCACTCATTTTATCCTTTTGATCGGGAGGATCTTCGGCCGGCCCGTCGAAGCGAAGGATGCCTTTGCGCTGACGGTATTGATCACGGTATTGTACAATCCGTTGCTGATCTATTCGGCAAGTTTTCAACTGAGCTATCTTTTGGCGGCGTTGCTGTACTTTATCGCTCCCGTGAGCGCAGAATGGAAAATGAACGGGTTCCTGAAGGATATCTGCTTGACGGCGCTCATGACAATCGCATCCTTTCCTGTTGTCGCCTATCATTTTTTTGAAGTGTCGTGGCTCGGGATTTTTATGAATGTGATTTTTTCGTTCTTTTTTTCCTGGTTGCTTTTTCCGCTGTTTTGGACGTTGTTCTTGTTGGTGCTCGTATCTCCTCGAAATCCGCTCTTGGGTTTGTTCTGCTCGGTTTCGGATAAGTTACTCTCCGCATTGGAAATTTTCGCGGGAACAGCTGCGGATCTGGATTTTGCTGCCCTCGTAACCGGGAGGCCGCATGCCTTTTATTTTGCGTTGGTCGGAGCAGCAGTGGCAATGCTACTGTTGAACATTGAAAAGAAACAAAAGGACAACCGCGTGCTTGGTTTTCTGATAGCGGCCATCGGATTGTTTGCCTTCTCTCCTCAGTTGTCCCCTGCCGGCAAAGTGGTCATGGTCGATGTGGGACAGGGGGATGCCATCCTGATCATAACGCCTTTTCATCATCGCGCCGTGCTGATAGATACAGGCGGCATGATCGCTTTTGAAAAAGAAGCTTGGCAGGTCCGAGAAACGTCCGCCACTGCTGGCAAAAAACTCGTCATGGCCATAAAAGCGGAAGGCGTTAGAAAATTGGATATGGTGTTTCTGACGCATGCCGATCAGGATCATGTCGGCTCGCTGCGGGAACTGGCGGAAGGATTGCCGATCGCTTCAGTCTATTTTCCTAAAGGGGCGGAAGGCAATGAGGAGTTTGCTGCCGTGCTGCTTGAAATGCAAAAAGAGAAGCGCGTAGGCATATATCCCGTCCTGGGAAGAGTTGATTTGCCCATTTCGGCTGATATGGTTTTTCGCATACTGGCGCCTCTATCGCCCGGAGCAGGCGGAAATGAGGACTCGTTGATCATCCATGCGGCCATAGGCGGATTGGACTGGCTGTTCACCGGCGACCTCGGAGAGGAAGGCGAGGAATTGCTGCTGCACACCTATCCGAATCTGAAGACCGATGTTCTGAAAATCGGCCACCATGGGAGTGCGACATCCAGCTCGGAAAGTTTTTTGGACCAACTCCAGCCTAAGGTCGCTTTGATATCCGCCGGAAAAAACAACCGCTACGGCCATCCGGAAGCGGAGGTCCTGGAACGGTTAGAATTGCGTAACATACCCGTATACCGTACGGATCAACAGGGAGCCGTCCACTTCCTCTACGGATCAGGGGAAACGGAATGGCGAATCGTTTTGGAGCAACAAAAAAATAAATAATGAAGATGGTGCAAACGTGAATTATACAACAGAGATGTCCAAGATAAAGAAAGGTCAGTTTCACCCGATCTATCTATTTCTGGGCAAAGAAGACTTTTTCATAGAGGAAGCGAAGCAACTGCTCCTTCGCACGGTGGTCGACGAGTCCGACAAAGAGTTGAATGTCGGCATCTTCAATATGGATGAAACCCCTTTGGATCGAGCGCTCGAAGACGCGGAGTCGTTGCCGTTTTTCGGGGAAAGGCGTCTGGTCATCATCGAAAACCCGCTGTTTCTGACGGCCGAAAAAGCCAGAAATGGGCTCGACCATGATCTTGGCTGGTTGGAAAGCTATCTGGAGAATCCTTCAGAATCCACGGTATTAGCAATTTTTGCACCTTATGAAAAATTAGACAGCCGAAAAAAATTAACGAAAATTTTGGGGAAAAAAGCAGTCACGGTGGACGTTTCACCTTTGGCAGAAAAGGAAGCCCGCAAATTTTTGGGGGATATGATCCGCAACGAAGGATTCCAGATGAACCGCGATGCGCTCGAATTGTTTTACGAACGGATCGAAAATCAACTGTCACGTGGGATGAGGGAGTTGCCTAAACTGTTTTTGGCCGGATCCGAAGACAAGAAAATCACCAGACAGATGGTGAGTGACCTGATTCCGCGAAATCTGGAACAAAACATTTTTGAATTGGTGACACAGGTTCTCAACAAGAACACCTATCAAGCCATCCAGATTTACCGGGATCTATTGCTCCAAAAAGAAGAACCGATCAAAATAAACGCGATTCTTCTCGGGCAATTCCGCCTGCTGCTGCAAGTGAAGCTGCTTTCCAGGAACGGCTATCAGCAAACCGACATCACAAAAGTACTGAAGATCCATCCTTATCGTGTGAAATTGGCTTTTCAACAAGTGAAATATCTTTCCGAAAAAGTGCTGGCGGACGCCTTTAAAGGGCTGGTCGAGACGGAATACAACATGAAGACAGGGCAGGGCTTGAAAGAAATCCAGTTCGAATTGTTTCTGATCCGGTACGCTAACGCAATGTCAAAACAGTAGAATCATCAGCAAGGAAAGCGGATCACCGCCAAGTTGCATCCATTCAAAAAAGGCCGAAGGCGGACCAGTTCAACTGGTCCGCCTTCGGCCTTGCGTTTTGGAGTCTCCTAAACCGAAAAAATTATTTGGCTAATTTTTTAGTTAAACGAGAAATGTCGCGAGACGCTTTGTTTTTATGAATTAAGTTCTTAGAAGCTGCTGAATCGATAGATTTAACTGCCGCTTTCAATAATTCTTCGCTATTTTCAGCGCCTTCTGCTACTGCAGCTTCAAATTTTTTGATAGCTGAACGCATAGCACTCTTTTGAGCGTTGTTTTGTAGGTTAGCTTTTTCGCTAGTACGAACACGTTTGATTGCTGAATCGATATTTGGCATTGGGTTCACCCCTCTTTCCGTATTTCTATAACTATTAGGCTGTTTTGCCAACATGCCATATTATACATAATTTTGGAGGGTTGTGCAATAAAAAATGAAAGAGATTCCTTTTTTGCCCACTTCGGACTTGAATTTCAGGACACTATTTTCCGGGTTTTTGCGTCAAAATCAGGCGAGAAGATGGAAAAGCAACATAGTGTACGAAAGTATGTTTGGGTGGTAGAATAATCTTAACAGTACGCAAAGAGGTGGAGCGATATGAAAGATCAGTTTGAATTGGTTTCCCCTTATCAGCCCAGCGGAGACCAGCCGGAAGCCATCCAAGAGCTTGTCGGCGGATTGAACCAGGGAAGACGGGCGCAAACCTTATTGGGCGCGACGGGGACCGGTAAGACTTTTACGGTAGCGAACGTCATCCAGGCAGTGAATAAGCCGACGCTTGTCATCGCGCACAATAAGACGTTGGCAGGGCAATTGTACGGCGAGTTGAAGGAATTTTTCCCGAACAATGCCGTTGAATATTTTGTGAGTTACTATGACTATTACCAGCCTGAAGCTTATGTCCCATCCAGTGATACCTATATAGAAAAAGAGTCCAGCGTAAATGATGAAATCGATAAGCTTCGTCATTCTGCAACCAGTTCGTTGCTGGAAAGAAGGGACGTGATTGTGGTCGCCTCGGTTTCCTGCATCTATGGTTTGGTGAATCCATTGGACTACAAGGAGCACACGTTATCGTTAAGGCAAGGGATGGAAATGGAACGGAATGAGCTGCTCCGCAGATTGGTTGAAATGCAGTTCGAACGCAATGATATCGACTTCCGGCGCGGAACCTTCCGTGTCCGCGGGGATGTGGTCGAGATTTTCTTGGCTTCCCGCGACAATGAGGCCATCCGGGTCGAGTTTTTTGGGGATGAGATCGACAGGATCAGGGAAGTGGACGTCCTGACCGGGGAAATAAAGAATGACGTCGAGCATTTTCCCGTTTTTCCTGCCACGCACTTTGTGGCAAACGAAGAAAAAACCTTGCATGCGGTCGACACAATCAGGGAAGAACTGAGGGGACGCCTGAAAGTGCTGCGCGAAGAAAACAAACTGCTGGAAGCCCAACGGTTGGAACAGCGCACCAATTATGACATGGAAATGCTGATGGAAATGGGATACTGCAACGGAATCGAAAACTATTCCAGACACATGGATGGGCGCGCTCCCGGAGAACCTCCTTACACTCTGCTTGATTTTTTTCCGGATGATTATCTGACGGTCATCGATGAATCGCACATCACGATGTCGCAGATACGCGGCATGTACAATGGGGACCGGGCACGCAAAGAGCAGCTGGTGGCCTATGGATTCCGTCTGCCGAGCGCCTTGGATAACCGGCCTTTGACTCTGGCGGAATTCGAGGAGCGGGTCAATCAGATCATCTATATCTCAGCTACTCCAGGTCCTTACGAATATGAACAAAGCCCCTATGTTGCCCAGCAGATCATCCGTCCGACCGGCCTGCTGGATCCGATTGTGGAAGTGCGTCCGATCAAAGGCCAGATCGATGATCTGATCAGTGAGATCAATCTGCGCATCGAACGCAACGAGCGGGTATTCATCACGACCCTGACGAAGAAGATGTCGGAAGACCTGACGGATTACCTGAAAGAGGTCGGCATCAAAGTGAATTATCTGCACAGCGAAATCAAAACGCTGGAGCGCGCAGAAATCATCCGCAATCTCAGACTGGGCGAATTCGATGTGCTGATCGGCATCAATCTGCTGCGGGAAGGGCTGGATGTCCCGGAGGTCTCGCTTGTAGCCATCCTGGATGCCGATAAGGAAGGTTTCCTGCGGAGCGAACGCTCGCTTGTCCAGACAATCGGCCGGGCTGCGCGGAACGAAAACGGGAAAGTCATCATGTACGCGGACCGCATCACGGATTCGATGGAGCGGGCCATCAATGAAACGAACAGACGCCGCGCGATCCAGGAAGCCTACAACATTGAGCATGGAATCATACCGAGAACAATCATCAAGGAGGTCCGTGACCGAATCAGCATCACGCATGCGCCGGAAGCTGCTGAAGGAGAGGCCAGCATCATGTCCATCTACAAAGCGATGACGATGGAACAACGCCGCGAAGCCCTCGATCAACTGGATAAGGAAATGAGGGAAGCCGCCAAAGCGCTCAATTTTGAAAAAGCGGCTGAAATCCGCGATATGGTGCTGGAGCTGAAGTCAGAATACAAAGGGCTGTGAACCAAACTTTTTTACTTGCAATCGGTAAGGAATTAAGGTAAACTATTCCATGTATTATATATACGACCTTCAACTTGGTTAAACGATTCACCAACGTTTTACTCAGTGAAAGGTAACTTTATGAAAGAGGTGAAAAAAATGGCAATTTCAAAAGAACTTAAAAACGAAATCATCAAAGAATACGCTATTCACGAAGGAGATACTGGATCCCCTGAAGTGCAAATCGCAGTTCTTACGTATGAAATCAACCACTTGAACGAGCACGCACGCGTCCACAAAAAAGACCACCATTCTTACCGTGGTTTGATGAAAAAAGTCGGACACCGTCGTAACTTGTTGGCTTACTTGCGCAACAAAGACGTTGCACGTTACCGTGAATTGATCCAAAGATTAGGCCTACGTCGTTAATTTCGTGGCTGAGATATTTCAAGCGGGATTCCACTGTGGATCTCGCTTATTTTTTGGGATTTTTCGGTGAATGAGTGCAAAAATGCTGAGCAATCGGCTATAATAGAATGAGGCTCCCGCTCTACAGACCGCTACTATGCAAATGTGAACCTATCGACAGAGGTAGGTTGACATTTGTTTAGTAGTTGGTAGATGGGAAGCATTGCAAAAGGAGAATGATAACATGTCAGAAAAAAAAGTGTTCCAAATGGACTGGGCAGGCCGTTTGCTGCAAGTCGAAATCGGCCAGTTGGCCAAGCAAGCGAATGGTGCGGTATTGGTGAGATACGGAGATACCGTTGTGTTGACGGCTGCTGTAGGTTCAAGAGAACCAAAAGATACCGATTTCTTCCCATTGACGGTAAACTATGAAGAAAAAATGTATGCAGTCGGAAAAATTCCTGGAGGATTCATCAAACGTGAAGGCCGTCCAAGCGAAAACGCCACATTGACGGCGCGTTTGATTGACCGCCCAATCCGACCAATGTTCCCTGAAGGCTTCCGTAACGAAGTGCAGATCACAAACGTCGTCATGTCCGTCGAGCAGGATTGCGCTCCCGAAATGGCTGCCATGTTCGGCTCCTCGTTGGCATTGGCGATTTCGGATATTCCTTTCTACGGACCGATCGCTGGGGTGAATGTGGGCCGCGTAGATGGTGAGTATGTCTTGAACCCAACGCCGGTGCAGAATGCAGCGTCCGATATCGAATTGACGGTTGCCGGTTCGCGAGCTGCCATCAACATGGTTGAGAGCAGTGCTGCGATGGTGAATGAAGAAGATATGCTTGGAGCATTGCTGTTCGGCCACAAGGCGATCCAAGAGCTGTGCGACTTCCAGGACCAAATCGTAGCGGCAGTCGGCAAAGAAAAAATGGAAGTCAAGTTGCTGGCTCTGAACCCGGAACTGGTGGAGGAAGTGAACGCTGCCTACGGCGAAAAAATGACCACAGCCATCATGACTGAGGAGAAATTGGCTCGTGAAGCTGCGATCGAAGACGTCAAAGCGGAAGCAATTGCGTTCTTCAACGAAAAATATTTGGAGGACGCCAACTTTGCGCAAATCGTCAAAGAAGTCCGCCAAATCGTGGAAAACATGGAAAAAGATGAAGTCCGCCGTTTGATCACGGTCGATAAGATTCGCCCTGATGGACGTAAAATCGACGAAATCCGCCCATTGGCATCAGAAGTCGGATTGTTGCCGCGCGTACACGGCTCCGGCCTGTTCACCCGCGGACAGACGCAAGCTTTGTCGGCTTGTACTTTGGCCCCGCTTGGCGAACATCAGATCATCGACGGTTTGGGTATGGAAGAAAGCAAACGTTTCATCCACCATTACAACTTCCCGCAATTCTCGGTCGGCAGCACTGGCAGAGCAGGCAGTCCGGGACGCCGCGAAATCGGGCATGGGGCATTGGGTGAGCGCGCATTGAAGCAAGTCATCCCGACTGAAGCCGACTTCCCTTACACGATCCGTTTGGTTTCGGAAGTGCTGGAATCCAATGGCTCCTCTTCACAAGCAAGCATCTGCGCCGGCACGCTGGCTCTGATGGATGCCGGTGTACCGATCAAAGCGCCGGTTGCGGGCATCGCAATGGGATTGGTGATGGAAGGCGAAAACTACACAGTCTTGACGGACATCCAAGGCCTGGAAGACCATTTGGGCGACATGGATTTCAAAGTTGCCGGAACAAGCGAAGGTATCACTGCTTTGCAGATGGACATCAAAATCCAAGGCATTACGGAACAAATCCTGACCGAAGCGTTGATGCAAGCCAAAAAAGCGCGCATGGAAATTCTTGCGGAATTGACAAGCACGCTTGCGGCTCCTCGCGAAGAACTGTCTCCATACGCTCCTAAGATCGAAATGATGCAGATCAAACCTGAGAAGATCAAAGTCGTCATCGGCAAGGGCGGAGACACGATCAACAGCATCATCGAAGAAACCGGCGTCAAGATCGATATCGATCAAGAAGGTAATGTGAGCATTGCTTCAGCAGATGCCGCGATGATTGCACGCGCGAAACAGATCATTGAAGAATTGACGCATGAAGTCAAAGTCGGTGAAATTTACGAAGGAACAGTAAAACGTATCGAAAAATTCGGTGCTTTCGTGGAGATCACTAAAGGCAAAGACGGCATGGTCCATATATCCGAGTTGGCCAACGAACGCGTCAAAGAAGTCGAAGACATTCTTGCGATCGGAGACAAAGTCAAAGTCAAAGTCATCGAAATCGACAGACAAGGCAGAATCAATCTTTCGCGCAAAGCATTGCTGCCGAAGGAAGAAAAAAAATAACCAAATAACTTTCTGCGGCAAGTTTCAGTAAGACAGCATTACTGGGAAAAGAAGACCGAAACAGAATGAACCGACCTAGCCTTCAAAGAAGGAAAGGCCGGTTTTTTTGAATTGGCTGTCCGAGCGCAAAAAGAAAGCGCAAAGGGATTAATCTAATAATCCTGCCAAATGCAGTGATATTGTTTTATTACAGATTTTAATAGTAAATCAATGAATTTTTCGCCCAAAAGCGTTATTATAGGGATAAGAGAAATAAATTTTTCCAGCAACATTTTTTGGATAATTTATTTGCGGATATCGTCCTTGTGAATGTAAACGCTTTAATTATTTTGCCGGATACGCGCGCCCCTTGATAAACTTCAGAAGTCACAGCCATAGAAACGTTCTCCTGATGAATCGAGTCTGAAATATAGTGAAATTGCCTGAAATAGAGGCTTTTCCTGTGAGATTTTGTGATAAATAATGGCAGCATCATTATTACTGGCCAAAATGGCATCCCGCCGTGAGGCAGCACGAGCTCGGACCCAACAGCAGCGCGAAGGTAAAGCCTGACGAAACGGAAATATTTTGGAGAGTGTCCGCTTCAGTTTTCGTTTGTGAAGAGTGAAAAAATCAATAGTAAAGGATGAGTGCAATGGTAGCAGAATCTATTTTCTCGCAAGGCCAAATGCCTACGCTCAAGGAAGTGTTGGCCTCAAGGGAACAACGAGCCTTTTTTGAAGAGGAAATCAGTAAGACGAATGCCAATCAAACGCTGATTGCCCTGAAGTGCAATATTCCTGGTCCTGTCAAATACAATGCAATCGTAAGGCAAATTTCTGAAATAGGCATCCAGGAAGTCAAGGCAGCGATTGAGAAAAACAAATGGAAAGTCACGTACGAAAAACTGATGGATCTGGATACAGGGCCGGAATATTTTGTCGTCGTGGATACCTACCCGACCGCCGTGAAGCAAGCTGCCATCATGATCGAAGATGGGAGCCCGATCGGTCAATTGTTCACAATCAGCGTATTTTACCTGGAAGAAGGCAAGATGATCGAAGTGCAGCGAATGGAAATAGGATATGAACCCAGAAAATGCATGATCTGCGGGGATGACACTTTTGAATGCGAAAACTCGAGCAGGCACAGCAGAGACGAGATCCAAAAGAAAATCGAATCCATTCTGGCGGAGGATGGAAGAGTCCGGCTGGATTGATGATGCCGGTGTTTTACATGTGAACACAACCACCAAGGTACATTCCAAGCAAAGCTGCCGGGCTTCTGCTTGGAATGTTTTTTGTTGGATTTAAAAAATAGATTAAAAATTTCTACACCACTTTACAAGTAATTAAAAATTGTGCTTTTCTTCAACCCATTGCTCATAAGCCTTTAGGATTGCCAGCGATTTAATCCTATTTTCGATGGAAAGCACGAAAGTATAGAAAAATACTTCCTGCTGGATCGCCATTCCAATGAGTTGTTTCTTCACTTGAGAACTTTCCTCCTTCAAATGGGCATACCTCTCCTG
>NZ_FNYT01000045.1 GCF_900109135.1 Trichococcus ilyis
TAAAACCTTTATCCGAAGGATAGAACAATGGCTGCATCGCAGAATCAGACAACTTATTCTTAAACGATGGAAAAGCTCACGTACGAAGATTGACAGACTATCCAAGCTTGGTCTCGATAAAGATAGCGCAAAGCGCGTCGGATTCTCCAGAAAGAAACACTGGAGGCTCTCCAAAACGCCCGAAGTTCATCGGGCACTTACGACGAAAAGACTCCACCATTGGGGCTTAATTTCATTAAGCCTCCTGGCAGAGTCTGCTTACTCAAGGTACTGAACCGCCGTGTACGGAACCGTACGCACGGTGGTGTGAGAGGACGGTAGATGAACTAATCATCTACCTCCTAATCGATTATTCTTCTCAAAGTGCATGATTGTAAAAGCTCACAAATTCAGCCCGAATCTGTTCAGGAGGGCTGGCGAATTTCTCGTCGATCCACCAGTGGATTGTTCCTACCAGCGAATTGGTGAAGATTTTTGTGTACGAAGCCAATTGCTGTTCCGGCATATCGACTAGCGGCGTCCAGGCTTCGATCAAGGCATTATAAATCGTTTGCGCACAAATTTGGGTGATGTTTTTCTCCAACCCAGTGCTCTTGCAGATATAGATGATGTTGCGGTGGAGATAAACGTAATCGAATAAAGTGATTTCAGAAGCAATCATCGACATGCGCGGGGTCTTTTGATAATGCTTGAAGCTATCCTTGACGGCGATAGCCATACCTTCCAGCAAATCCTTCGTCACATCGTCCAGTAAATCGAATTTATCGTAGTAATGATTGTAGAAAGTCTTACGGTTATAATTGGCAGTCTCGACGATATCCTTGACGGAAATGTAGGCAAAACTTTCCGTTTCCAATAAGTGCATTAAGGCGGTTTTGAATAATTGTTTGGTTCGGCGTGCGCTTCTGCTATCTGTTCCATTCTGCATCGAAAAAACCTCCTTCTCATAAAAAACAATAGTTTCGGTTCGGGTGTTCAAAAAAACGACACACTTAACAGAATTGTTCAATTTTTGCACGAACAAAGCTTTTTTGTGGATTGTATAGAAAACAAATTAAAGTAGAATAAAGATATGAAGAAAAACACAACGCAAGACAAATGGATGTACCCAACCCTTGGATAATCCAACCAACGTTTTTGTCATCCCAAAATGACCTATATGGGTCCAAAACGACACACCCTTCGGTAATGCATCAACACACAATAATATCCGATTTTGAATCAAGCTATGTAGAAAAAAATTTGCCAATGCGCAAGCTCGACGATAAAACGCAAACAACCGAACAACCAACAGTTCCAAGAAGAGTAATTCCAAAACTCAAAAAAAATCAATAAATTCGTATGGATAAAAAACTTACTTCCAAAGGGTATGCTCCGTAATCCACAAATAATTCTAAACATATGCTTAAAAATTAACTAGAGTTAGTATGATTATAATTCATTTTCTGCAGATTGTACATCTTCAGCTCACATCGTAACGTTAAATTTTACTCCAGCCAGAAACTCTATTTTTGAGTGGACAGGAACCGGGAAATCCGGTCCATTGAAAAATGGAGTTGTTGCTGAATGAGATGACTTCGCTAGCGGGAAGCCGTTTCATAAACAACAACAACATTAAATAAGCGGATAGAAAGAGGAGGAAAACATCATGGAAATCATGAAAAGATTGGTTCGCGAAGAAGAAGGACAAGGTATGGTAGAGTATGCGTTGATTGCTGCATTAATTTCTATTGTAGCGCTGTCAGTTCTTACTCCAATTGGTACACAAATTAAAACAAAGTTTAATCAGATTCTTGTAGGATTAGGTGGCACGGAAGTCAAGTAATTAAGGTATTGCTATATTCAAAATCTGTTAGACTTTCTAAAATCCCGCTATCTCTAGCGGGATTTTTTTCTCAAACCCCTCCGCTCCGCGCTTCAAAATATCCACAATGAATTTTCAATCATAAAAAAATTCCAATCAGAAAGGAGTAAGCGACATGTTAACCGCAAACAATGCACTGTTGTTGGTGCTGATTTTGGCTTCCGGGTTCTGGGATCTGAAAGAACGCAAAATACCCAACAAAATAACGTTCACGGGAATGCTGATTGGCCTCCTGTTCAATATCATAACTGGGGGATGGACTGGTCTGCTGCAGGGCATCTTGGGATTGTTCGCAGGTTTGGCAATCTTTTTCGTGCCGTTCGCGATGGGTGGGATGGGGGCCGGCGATGTCAAGCTGATGGGCGCAATCGGCGCTTTGATGGGCTGGAGGTTTTCGGTGATGACGGCGCTGTATTCGGCCATCGTCGGTGGGATTATGGTCCTCTTCCATCTGCTATACACTGGCAAATTGCGCGAAACGCTGAAAAAAATGCTGTATGCATTAATCAACTTCCTTCTGCAGTTCGCCATTCGGTTGGGCTACAACGAGACGGTTTACAAAGCTCATGAAAGATTTTCCAAAAAAGGACAGGATTACAAAAAAATCTATATCCCTTATGGCGTGGCCATCGCCGGTGGAGCTGTGCTGGTGCTGATCGCCTACAAGAACGGGTATCCTATATTTTGACAAGGGAGGTGAGCGAGTTGAAGATTCTGGCGAAATTAAAAAGCAGCCAGAGAGGGCAGGCACTAGTTGAATTCGCCCTTGTATTACCGATGCTGCTGCTGTTGGTATTAGGCGTTTTGGAATTTGGATGGATACTGAAGGCCGAAATAGCTGTTTCAGCGGCAGCCAGAGAAGGAGCTAGGTATGCAGCTGCAGGAAAAACTGAAGCACAAGCTGAATCAGATGCTATGGCTCATGTGCCAGGGACATCAGTAAATGTAACCATCAATGAAACGTCAGTAATTGCTACCGCAGAGTCTACAGTGAATTCCTTGATTGGATTTCATGTCGACTCAAGCAGCCCATTGGGTTTTTATCTTTCTACAGCTGATCCAATCGATGCTTCTGCAAGTGTCACTATGAGGTTAGAGTAAAACCTCACGGAGAAAAAGGGAAGTAATATGTGAAAATGATTTTCTGTATTATCCAAGAAAGTCAGAAGGAGTGAAACAATGTGAAAACAAAAAAAAGGATCTGGATCATTACAGGCATCCTGGCGTTGCTCACAACCGGAATGCTCTATATCTATCTGCAGCAAGTTGAGGCATCCGCCCAGGAGAATCAAGTCGAGATGAGCGAAGTCGTGGTGGCACTCACGGATATCCCGGCACACGTGAAAGTCACTGAAGACATGCTGGAATTCAAGGAAATCCCGAGCGAAGCGGTGCATGCCGACACCTATACGGCAATCGCTGATGTGGTCGGCGGGACGACCACGACCGGATTGGTGGCCGGCGAACAAGTTTTGACGGAGCGGATCGTCGCCACTGACGAAGAAGCGGAGCTTTCCTACCGCATTCCGGAAAGCATGCGTGCGATCACGGTGGCGACCAGCGAAGTGGACGGCGTCGGCGGGTACGTGATGGCCGGGGACAAGCTGGATATCCTTGTCAGCTACACCCCTTCAGACGGCGCACAGGTCGTCTACACGCAACTGCAGAATATCGAAGTGCTTGAGAGAGGTCCGAATGCCGCAGTGACGGACAGTTCGGTGGGAACAGGCGTGCCGACTTCCCTGACGTTGCTGGTCACGCCAGCACAAGCAGAAGTCATCGCCTTTGCCAACCTGAACGGCACCTTCTACTTCACTTTGCGCAATCCGGTTGACACTGCTTGGCAGGACTTGGGCGGTTATGGCACAGATAACTTTGATTCTTGGAGAGAGCGGTGAGAAAAGTGAATAAGATGAAACTATTATTATTGGCGGACTCGGAAACCGAACGTCTGGAAATCACGGAAATGCTGAAAAACATCGACTATATCCAATTGACCGGCGATTCCATCGATGAGGCAAAAACAATGGAGTCTCTGGAGCGTTCGGCGGTGGACATCTTGCTGATGGGCTCGGGAATGAATGGCTCCAGGTATGCTTTCGCGGAAAAAGTTTCGCACCAGTTTCCGCATACGAGCATCATCATGGTGGAAGCGGAGCTGCTGGAAGAAACGATGCACAATGCCTTGTTTGCAGGGGCGAAGGATGTCTTAATCAAACCGATCGATCCGGAAAAACTGATGAACGCCATCTATCGGATCCATCAGCTGCAGGAACGGGCAGGGGTGGCGAAGGCGGACACGCCACAGAAGAAGATCCGCAGAAGTGAATTGGGGCAAGTGTACACGGTCTTCAGCACCAAGGGCGGTGTCGGAAAGACTTTTGTCTCCATCAATTTCGCGGCTTCCTTGGCGAAGAATCCGGAAAAACGCGTTGTTCTCGTCGATCTGGACTTGGACTTCGGAAATGCGGCCTTGGCCTTGAATCTCTACCCGAAATTCACGATCACGGACGTCATCGACGATATCCGGCACATGGACAGCGACCTGATCGAAAGTTATCTCATTCCGCACGAATCAGGCATCAAGGTCCTGCCGGCGAACCTCCAGCCGGCCATGAACGACTTCATCAATGCCGAACACGTCCACGTCATCCTCGAAGCCTTGCGCGAATCTTTCGACTATGTGGTCATCGATATGCCCGGCAGGTTCGTCGATACCATCATGCCAGCTTTGGCTTTGGCAGACCAACTGCTGGTCATCACCACCCCGGAACTCTCCTCTGTGCGCAACATCAAAGTGTTGCTTGTCACCTTGAAGGACCTCAATTTTCCGCAATCAAAAATCCGCATTGTCCTGAACAAAGAGGACATCAAAGGCGAGATCAAAAAAAGCGATGTGGAGACGACCTTGAACAAGAAAGTCGATGCAGCGATTGGTTTGGATTACCGCCGGGTTCTGTCCTCCTTGAACCGGGGTGTGCCGTTGGTCCATGAATACCCGAAAAACACCCTGTCCAAAAATTTCGAGAAGATGTGCGCCAAATTCAGCCAAGAGGATCTGATGAAGGCTTAAGGCACACATAACGAACGAAAAGGAGGTTGAAATTATGAATCTGGGAACGTACGGGAACTTCAGCTTTTCCGGAAAGAAAGAGGTTGACGAAAAGGAAGAGAGCCAGAGCGGTCTGGTCAAACGAAGGCGCGATCTCGATGAGTTGGCTTATGAAGCGCTGCAGATCGTCATCGATCAGCTTCCGCCCACGAAAGAAGCAGATGATGTCTCCGAGCAGAAACGGACACAGGAAAAAATCAACGACATCATCAGCAACATCATTTATGAGCAGAAACGCCATCTTTCCTATGCCGACAAGCAAAAAGTCAACCAGGCCGTCATGAACGAAATCTATCAGTTCGGACCTATCAGCGGTTTGCTGAATGACGAGACCGTCACCGAAATCATGGTGAACGGCCCGTTGGACATTTTTGTGGAACGGAAAGGAAAAATCATTAAGACGGAAAATGAATTCCGGAATGACAAGCATGTCATGCACATCATCGACAAAATCATTGCGCCTCTGGGAAGACGGGTCGATGAGAGCTCGCCCTTGGTGGACGCCCGCTTACCGGACGGGTCGCGGGTGAACATCATCATCCCGCCGCTGGCAGTGAAAGGGCCATCGATCACGATCCGAAAATTTTCGAAGGACCCCTTGACGACAGACAATCTGATCACTTTCGGAACTTTGAACGGCGACATCGCCGAATTTTTGCGCCTCTGCGTAAAAGGTCGGATCAATGTCCTGGTTTCGGGGGGGACCGGCTCCGGGAAGACGACGCTGCTGAATGTGCTCTCCAGTTACATTCCGGAGGATGAACGGATCGTCACCATCGAGGATGCTGCCGAAGTCCAACTGCAGCAAGCGCATGTCGTGACGTTGGAGTCCAGGCCAGCCAACATCGAAGGTACCGGCAGGATCACAATCCGCGATCTCGTCGTCAACTCCTTGCGGATGCGTCCGGACCGGATCGTCGTGGGTGAGGTCCGCGGCGGGGAAGCCTTGGACATGCTTCAGGCGATGAACACTGGCCATGATGGCTCGCTGACGACCATCCATGCGAATTCGCCGCGCGACAGCCTCTCCCGCCTCGAGACGATGGTGATGATGTCCGGTGTCGAATTGCCGTCACGGGCTATCCGGGAACAAGTCGCCTCGGCCATCGATCTGATCATCCAAGTCGAACGGATGGTCGACGGCAGCCGGAAAGTGACGAAAATCAGTGAAATCATCGGGCTGGAAGGGGAAATGGTCACCTTGCAGGATGTCTTCCTTTTCCGCCAGACCGGCTTTGATGAACACGGGAACGTCAAAGGAAAACACCAGGCCACCGGCATCATGCCGAACTTCATGGAAAAAATCAAAGCACACGGCGAGAATGTCCCGCCTAGTCTGTTCAAGCCGATAGCTACCGCGAGCATGGACCCTTTCAGAAAGGGGATGTAATATGGAAACATTGCTGATGTTCTTCATCTTCGCGACCGTACTGCTGCTGTTTTATTCCTTCTATCTGTTGGCGTTCGAACAGCGGGTCACCATCAAGACCCGCTTGAAACAAACCAGCAAATCGCTGGAGGAATACCATGAAGAGCAGGACAAAAAACAGAATGGGCTGCTGAAGGGTCTGCTGCGCAGCATGATCCGCTATGTCGAAAAATCGAATTACTATTCACGGATCAGGACCAAATTGGTGCAGGCCTACACCAAGATGAAACCGATCGAGTTCATCGAAATTTCCATCATGGCCGGACTTTTTTTGGGGTTCGTGCTGTGGATGCTAACGAA
Source organism: Trichococcus ilyis (assembly GCF_900109135.1). Classification (GTDB taxonomy): domain Bacteria; phylum Bacillota; class Bacilli; order Lactobacillales; family Aerococcaceae; genus Trichococcus; species Trichococcus ilyis. The sequence goes on from NZ_FNYT01000045.1 coordinate 6,706, forward strand.
TCATTTCTTCCTGGCGTTGCTCGGATTCGTGGTGGCATTCCGTGTACCGGAAATGTTGTTGGAAACGATCCGCAAGAAACGCTCGAAAAAACTGAATGATCAATTGCCGCAAGCGCTCAGCCTCATTTCCAACGGGCTGAGGGCCGGTTTCAGCTTCCCGCAGGCGATGGCAGTGGTCGGGCGAGAGATGGAGGCGCCGATCGCGGATGAATTCGCCAAAGTGCTGCGCGACAATTCCTACGGGAAAAATATGGACGAAGCTTTGATGGATCTGGGCAAACGGACAGAAGATGAGGATCTGGACATCTTCATCACGACCTTGCTGATCCATCTGCAGGTCGGAGGAGATCTTTCCGAGATACTCGACACAATCTCGGAAACAATCCGGGAACGCGTCAAGCTGAAAGGGGACATCCGGACGATGATTGCCCAAAGCCAAATGTCGGCCGTCATCATCGGCGTGTTGCCGATCGCGATTGCGGCAGCGATGTTCGTGATTAACCCAGCCTACATCGGGAAACTGTTTCAGGATTCCATGGGCCTGATGATGTTGGGTATTGCCGGTGCCATGATTTTTTTCGGGGCGTTCATCCTGACACGAATCGTAAAAGTCAAAATATAGGAGGGAAACCAGATGGAATACATTGTCTATATCTCACTGTTCCTGACCAGCTCCCTTCTGTTTTATCTTTTCTATGATGCGGTGCTGATGCCTAAGCAGGTTGTGAAGGAACGGCTCGACAACGTGAAGGTGATGGCCGACACGCGGGATGCTTTCGATGAGGAGATGCGCGAGTCCTTTGCGGAGCGGGTCATCAATCCTGTTTACGAGCGCATGATCCATGGGTTGGGTAATCTGGCGCCATCATCGATAAGGGAACAGTACGAGCTGCTGTTGAGCAGCAGCGGAACAAAGGATACAGTGAAATTCAATAACGTCATCGCAATCCAGTTGATGCTGGGGCTGCTGCTGGCCTTCGGTACGCATTATCTGATGCAGTTGACCGAACAGCCGACAAACGGACTGTATGTCGCTTTGGCCGGTGCTGCAGGCTTTCTGCTGCCGTACACTTCGTTGCGGACGAAATCAAGGAAGCGGATCGAAGGGATCGAACGTGCGTTGCCGAGCTTTTTGGATGTGCTTTATGTCAGTGTGGAAGCCGGTCTGGCCTTCGATATGGCCATCTACCGGACCACTGATAAGATGAAGGGCCCGTTGAGCGAGGAATTGCTGTTCACCATGAACGAAATCAACAAAGGCAGAGGACGTTCGGAAGCTTTGCGGGAAATGGTCAAACGGACGCAAGTCGCTGATTTGGGGACGTTTGTGACTTCGATCATCCAGGCCGAGGAAATGGGATCGAATATCGGGAACGTCTTGCGCATTCAGGCGGATACGATGCGCCTGAATAAACGCCAGCGGGCCGAGGCTCTGGCTGCGAAAATCCCGACCAAAATGCTGTTCCCGATAGTGTTCTTCATGTTTCCGGCGCTGTTTGTCGTCATCCTCGGGCCAGCTGTGCTGAATATCATGGAAACGTTGATGAAATGACGTCAGAGAGGAGGAGAGAAACATGCGCCCAAAAAATGCCTTCATATGGGTCTTCCTGAGCATCTTTATCGGATGGGCCACACTGCCCGGGGATGTGAAAGCTGCAATGACTGCTTCCGAGCAAATTGCGGTAGCCCTTGTCATCGACACTTCCGGCAGCATGGCCGAAACAGATCCCAACCATTTGCGGAAAACAGCAGCCGACATCTTTGTGGATATGCTCAGCCCGGAAGATCATGTGGGCATCGTTTCCTTTGCAACGGAAGCAACCGAGTTGGTCCCGATGCAGCAAGTAGGGGACACCGCGAACAAACTGGTTGTCAAGAATACACTGGATTCCATCACTAAGGTTGACGGGAACACGAACTACCGAGCTGCACTCGAAAAAGCCGAGGAACAGCTGGGAAGCATCAAGGATCCGGACGTGCGCAAAGTGATCCTCTTCTTGACGGATGGCGTTCCTGAACCGGACTATGCGCTCCGGGAGGACACGGCTTTCATGACAACTTATATGGATTCTGTCTGGCAGACGACCGCCCGTTTGGGTCAAAAGGGCATCGCCGTCTATCCGCTCGGTTTCGGTACGGTCGACACCAGCATTCTGCAGCGCATCGCTACGGACACAAGAGGGGAAGCCAAATTCTTGGGCAGTGCCAGTGACATTGCCGTGAATTTCGTTGAGGTGCTGCGGACATTGAAGAACCGCCAAGGCTTTTGGAATGAGTCGATCACCTTGGCAGGGGAAACGGTTATTCCGTTCCAAGTCGACAACTATACTTCCCAAGTGACGATGGCCGTCACGTATGATACCGCCGGAACGGATGTCTTCATCCGGCCTGTCGACAGTGAAGCCGGGAACGATCGAGTCAGCATTCAGAAGAACGAGCAGTACAGCATCCTCACGATGAACCAAAACGACGAAGAACTTGCGGGCGACTGGGAGTTGGTCATTACCGGCACCGGCAACGCCCAGTTGTTCGGAGATAAAGATCTGACACTGAAATCCTGGATGACCAGTCCGCAGGCCAATACGCAAGTGCCGATCGCTGAACCGATCGACCTGGCGGTGGAAGTGACCGGGGAATTGAATGAAGAAATGGCCGTCCAGGTTGTCGTTTCGAAAAACGGGGCTGCCGAATTGGAGACCATCCCACTAAATTTGAAAGATGGCCAATATGTCGGGACTTACGAGAATGTCGACCAGGCGGGATCCTATATTCTGGAAACGCAGATCATCAGTGGAGAGAGCGTCATCACGAGCAACTCCGTTTCGGTTTCCGTCCAGCAACTGCCTGTCCTGAAAAGCGAGCAAAAGCTGAAAGGTGACGTCTTTAAGGTCGGTGAGAGCCAAACCATCACAGGGCATTTGGAAGTGGATGAGCAGATTATGGATGGTTCGCAAGGAATCATCCTCAACAGCATGAATGTGGTAGCAACTTATTCCGATGGCCGTCAGGAAATCATCCCGATGCTGGACGGCGGTCCGGAATCAAGCGCAGACGAAACAGAAGGGGACGGTTATTACACAGCCGACTTGCCACTGTCAGAAGAAGGGGACTATGAGGTTTCGCTCGTCGCGCAAGGAACCACTCCTCAGGGCAATTTTACACTGCAGGAAGACGGTGGGGGCTATCGCGTCGTTTGGACCGGTTCGATATCCGGAAAAGTCACGGAAGAAGGCACTTATGCGAAGCCGGGCAGCACTGTCACCATTCCTGTTCAGCTCAAGAACGACTCCGAAAGAAACGAGACCATCCGGCTTTCAGTTGAAGCCGAGGATGCCTCGGCTGAAGAACAAACACTCGTCCTTGAAGCCGGGGAAACATCCGTAACGGAAATCAAACTAGCTTTGGATGATAGCGTGCCGTTGGGTACAAAATCAGTTTCCGTCAAAGTGGTGGCTGAAGATCCTTTGACGCAAGTCCAGTCGTTCGGAACAGAAATCCAACTGCTGTCCGGATCGGCCTTTTTCCAGAAAAAAACGCAGGATTTCCTGGCGAATAACGGGCTGATTCTCGGGTTGTTAGTGTCTGTACCTTTCGTCATCATAGGAATTGGAAGGTTGATCTACACCATTAAATTGAAACAGGCATTGAGCATCAGCCGGATTTTGGTTTACGCGAAAGCGGATGATTCGGAAGACGCACAAGAATGGTTGCTGCCGAAGAAAGCGGACACTAAGCTGATTGCGTTCGGCGCAGAAGACAAGGAAGCTGCCTTATCATTGGAAGGGGCAAAAATCCCATACCGGATGATCGTGAAGGTGGAAACAAGCCCCGCCCGCTTCAAATGCTTTGAAGGGTACCGGGCGCTATCAAAAACATATATACCGGTGTATATCAAAATCGAAACGACACCTCCCGGCATCTTCAAAATGGATGGCGAAGTGCACACCGGCAAAGAAATATTCGACCGGGATGTCTTTGAATCCGGCGGGTACCGCTTCATTTACAAAGCAGAAAAAGCATTAGCTGAAGAAACTAAAGCCAGAAATGTATTGGAAGGTAAGATGTGAGATGAAGAAACTGATTAATGCAAGAACCGGCGAAGTGATTTTGGAGGATCTTCAGACAGCGGATACCTTCTATGCCCGTTTTCGGGGATTGATGGGCAGACCATCGATGCCCGAAAATGCTGGGTTGATGATCAAACCGTGCAACAGTGTCCATTGTTTTTTCATGAAGTTTCCAATCGATCTGCTCTTTCTTGACGAAGAGAACCGGATAATCCGCATCATGACTGGGATGGCGCCCGGCAGCTTTTCGCCGATAGTCAAAGGGGCCAAAAGTGTAATCGAAATGAACAGCCAAATACTGACCGGAAGCGTCAGGATCGGAGATATAGTAAAAACATCGTGATTTGGTCTTACTTCACGTTTCAATAAGAGGTATGCGATATTTTTTCGAGAAATGAGGTGAGGGCAGTGTTGGGTAGAATTATTAAGCGGTTGAAGACGGAGGAAGACGGGCAGTCCTTGGTGATGATTGTGCTTTTGCTGGGAGTCCTTTTGGGCTTTTCGGCATTGGTTGTTGACGTCGGATTGATGTATGCCGAGAAATCTAAGTTGCAGAATGCGGCTGATGCGGCAGCTTTGGCCGGTGCAATGGAATTGCCGGATAAAACTGCGGCTGAAAGCGTTGCTGAGATCTATGCGGACAACAATGAGGTACCTTTTGAAGACGTTATAATAACTTTCCCTGAGAAAACAAAAATCAAGGCGGATGTTGAAGGTGACGTGCCATACATTTTCGCTAAATTCCTGAATCTGGCCGGTAACGGAACAACTGTCAAAGCGACTGCAGTCGCACAAGTGGAATACCATTGGGATGGGCAAGCGCTGCCCCTGACGAATACCGGCAGCCTCTATACATCCGAAAATATCCTGCTCAGGACCAACAAATCACCTGGAGATAAATCCCAGATTTACGACTTCTACAAGAAAACGAGCAGCACCGGGAAAAACAGCTATTACGTAAAATATGACGACGGCATCGTCATTGATCAAGGTAATGGGAACACAACCTCAAATATCGACGGCTCATTGAAATTGAATCCGGTGGTGGCGGATATCCTGACGTCGGCCAAAGTTGGTGATACATTTTATTTGCTCAGCGTCCGTTCGGATATTATCGACAGTTTCATGAATCATAACGGATCAATACTGGTGACCGATAAGGACGGCTCCTCGCAAACGAGAACAGCCAATAATGGGGGGCTCAAAGCCGGAGATGTCATCCCCTTTAATATGCTCGTATTATTGGAAGTGGCTTATGTGGATAGGAAAGATGCAAATGACACCGATATTGAGATGAAATACATCCAAGAATATGACATTGTCAACGGAGTCTATCCTGAGGGAAATGAGAAATTCAGTTCAACTACCTCGAAATTGATCGAGTAATTTTTTTGATGAAAAAAGAGTACAGCCATTGACAACAAACGACGCCAATACTATAATGAAATAGTTGGTTTTGCGGTCATGGCGGAATGGCAGACGCGCCAGCTTGAGGGGCTGGTGGGAGTTACTCCCGTGGAAGTTCGAGTCTTCTTGGCCGCATCATAACAAATAGGATCCCTTTCATCGTGCAGATGGCAGGGATCCTATTTGTGCGCCCGGCATGGGTGATAACTTGGTGGTGAAAGTCCACTACAGGCTTTGCAGTAGGAACTGTTAGCGAAAGACAAGGGTGTCCACCGTGAGGTGGAATCTGAAGGAAGTCGGACGCAAACACTCGCACTGACGAACAGAAATCTCATATAAGGCTGGATGGAGACGGACGAGCTTGCAAAACAAAGTAAAGTCCCATACTGCACGAATCTCCTACAGTAAATGAGGCAGTGACATGAGTGGAAGGTTATCATTCTTACCCGGGGAGGTCTCGCTAGCAGGAATCCCTGTAGTAACAACGAATAGCGAGAAGTCAGCAGAGGTCATAGTAGCGAAAATGTAG
>NZ_FNYT01000028.1 GCF_900109135.1 Trichococcus ilyis
GTTGGGCAATCGAGGTTATCTTTTATGAACAGAAGACCTTTTGGTCATTCGGCAAATATATGGTCAGAAGTAAAAACGGGATTGAAAGCTACGTCAACTTCTTAGCCATTGCCTATAGCGGCGTTCAGCTTCTTCCCTTCAAACAGAAGAAGTATGCTCATTTGAAAACGGAAAGTTCTCAAGTGAAGAAACAACTCGTTGGAATGGCGATCCAGCAAGAAGTATTTTTCTATACTTTCGTGCTTTCCATCGAAAATAGGATTAAATCGTTGGCAATCCTAAAGGCTTATGAGCAATGGGTTGAAGAAAAACACAATTTTTAATTACTTGTAAAGTGGTATAATAAGGATTATGATACCGTTTTTTGTCACCGTTTACAATAGTTTTCTTGCCGTTGTTTTTGGATTGCCGACAAAAATGCAGTACTATATATGTAAACGGTACCATTATCGAAACGGATGATTGGAGTTGATGAAATGAAGGAAGCCATGCTGTACGAAAAATTGGAGGACGGCAGAGTCCGCTGCGGCGTCTGCCCGCATCACTGCATCATCGCTGAAGGCAAGCGGGGCATCTGCGCCGTCAGGGAGAACCGGGAGGGGACGCTGTACGCATTGAACTACGGGAAAGCGATCGCGGTCGCCATCGATCCCATCGAGAAGAAGCCGCTCAATCATTTCCTTCCGGGCACCACAGCCTATTCGTTTGCCACGATCGGCTGCAACCTGCGCTGCCTTTGGTGCCAGAACTGGGCGATTTCGCAGGCATCCAAACCGGATCGTCCGATTTACGGGGAGGACATCAGCCCGGCAGAACATGTGCGGCGGGCGTTGGCAGCCAAGTGCCCTTCCATCGCCTACACTTATACGGAACCGATCATCTTTGTCGAATACGCGCTCGACACGATGAAGCTGGCCCGTGAAGCCGGCTTGAAGAACATCTGGAAAACGGCCGGCTATGCGACGAAAGAGACTTTGGACGCCATCATCCCGTACCTGGATGCCGTCAATGTGGATCTGAAAGGGACTGATGACGAAGTCTACAAAGAATATTGCGGCGGGACCGCGCAACCGGTATTGGACACGATTAAACATTTCCATGCAGCAGGCGTGCATCTCGAAATCGCCACGCTGGTCGTCCCTGGGGTGAATGACCGCCCCGACCAACTGGAACGGATGGCGCGCTTTATCGCCGAGGAAGTCGGCAAAGAGGTGCCTTGGCATGTCAACCGCTTCTTCCCGGGCTGGAAAATGCCGGACACAGCCATCACGCCTATGGAGACGTTGGAAAAGGCCGCGGCGTTAGGGAAAAAATTCGGCCTGCAGCATGTGCACATAGGCAACGCCTGAAAAAGAAGGAATCGTTATGCTGGTTTTTGGCGTCATCAGTCCGCATCCGCCGCTCATCATTCCGGAAATCGGGGGGAAGGACATCGAAAGGGTCAAACGGACAGTGGCGGCTTTGGAGATTGCGGCCGAAAAACTCGCCGCCGCAAAACCGGAGCGTCTGCTCATCATCTCGCCGAATGAAGGCTACGGCTTCGAAGTGCCCATGCATTATCTCGGCAAACAGCTGCCGGCCGATCTGGAGACGGAAATGATTCTGGTGACGGAGCCTTCCTACGAGCACTACTATGAATGGGGAAAGCAGTATGGGGACGCCTGCGACCGGTCGGATCGGCGCACGGCCGTCATCGCCTCCGCCGATCTGTCGCATGTGCTGAAGCCGGAGGGGCCATACGGCTACCATTCGGCAGGGCCGCTGTTGGACAAATTGGTCATCAAAGCTGTGCAGGAAAAGGATGCAGCCCAACTGTTGCGCTTGGATCCCGGGTTCCTCGAAAGGGCGGCGGAATGCGGGCTGCGTTCCATCCTGTTCCTGATGGGAGCGTTCGAAGGAAAGGCGTATGAAGCGGAGGTGCTCTCCTATGAAGGTCCGTTCGGGGTCGGTTACCTTGTTGCCACTTTCTCGTTATCCTGATGCAGAAAAGTAAATTTAGAACAAGAGGCGATTACATATGAAAAAATCATTTTTCACCTCGGAATCCGTCATGGAGGGTCATCCGGACAAACTCTGCGACCAGCTGGCCGATGGGATTCTGGATGCCATTCTGGCCGAGGATCCGTTCGCGCGGGTGGCCTGCGACGTTTCCGCCAGTACCGGTCTGATCACGGTCTTCGGCCAGATCACGACAACCAGTGTAGTGGATATCCCAGCCATAGTGCGGGCCATCATCCAGGATGTCGGCTACACCGACAGCGACTATGGTTTTGATGGGAAATCCTGTTCCGTGCTGATCGGTCTGGACAGGCAATCAGCGGATATCGCCGCAGGGGTAGGCTCATCATTGGAAAACCGGCTGGGGTCAAACGATGAATCGGACCGATTGGGCGCAGGCGATCAAGGGCTGATGTTCGGCTATGCCTGCAACGAGACGGCGGAGTTGATGCCCTTGCCGATCACGTTGGCGCACAAGTTGGCAAAAAAAGTTGCCGAGTTGCGGAAATCAGGGGAGCTTCCTTACCTGAGGCCGGACGGCAAAACGCAGGTGACCGTAGAATATGCGGATGGCCAGGCCAAACGGGTCGATGCCGTCGTCATCGCCTGCCAACATGACGAAGCGATCACGCAAGACCAGATCAGACAGGATATGCTCAGTAAGGTGATCCCGGCCGTCATCCCTCTGGAGCTGTTGGATGACCGGACGAAATATTTCGTCAATGCGACCGGCCGTTTCGTCATCGGTGGCCCTGCCGGCGATTCGGGTTGGACCGGCAAAAAAATCATCGTCGACACTTACGGCGGTTATGCACGCCATGGCGGAGGCTCCTTTTCCGGAAAAGATCCGACCAAAGTCGACCGCTCCGCTGCCTATGCCGCCCGGTATGTGGCGAAAAACGTCGTGGCTGCGGGCTTGGCGGCCAACTGCGAGATCCAGATGGCCTATGTCATCGGGGTGGCCAGGCCCGTTTCTGTCCGCGTCGAAACGTTCGGGACGGCCAGCATTGCCGAGGAGCAGATCGAAGAATTGATCGAAAAACACTTCGATCTTCGTCCGGCTGCGATCATCCGTGAGTTTGACCTGCGGAAACCTATTTACCAAAAGCTTGCCTGCTACGGCCATTTCGGAAGGCCCGAACTGGACTTGCCCTGGGAGCGGACGGACAAAGCCTATTTGCTGGCGGATGAAGCGCAGGATTTGAAACGCCAGACAGGGGATGAATTTCATGGATAGAAAGCAGGTTCGGAAGGAAAAGAGCAATTTGCTTCAGTTGGTCCTGTTCCGCCTTTTTTCAGGTTTGCTTCTGATCGGAGGCATCCTGTTCGCCTTGGCGGGCACCTTCCGCTATTGGCAGGCTTGGCTTTTTCTGGCGGCATTGGCGCTGCCTTTGGTCATGACGCTTATCTTTTTGTTGCGGAAGGATTCTGCCTTGCTGGAAAAACGGATGAACCTGAAGGAACCGCGCAAAGAGCAACGCAAAATTATTCAAATTTCAGGGTTGTTCATGCTCGTGGGCTTTTTCCTGCCGGGACTGGACTACCGTTTTCAGTGGTCCGATGTCCCGATTTGGCTGATTGTTGTCAGCGTCATTGTGTTCGAATGCGCCTACGCGATGGTGGTCGCCGTTTTTGCCCAGAACAGCTATGCCTCCCGCGTCATCGAAATCCAGGAAGGGCAGCAGCTGATCGATACCGGGCTCTACGCCGTCGTCCGCCATCCGATGTATTTGGCGTCCATCATCCTCTATCTGGCCATTCCGTTGGTACTGGGTTCCTACTACGCCGTGATTCCGATGGCGCTGAGCTGTTTAGAAATCCTCGCGCGGATCAAGGACGAGGAGGAGATGCTGAAGGAAGGGCTGCCGGGCTACACAGCCTATACCCACCGCGTCAAATACCGTTTGCTTCCGTACGTTTGGTGATGTTTTGACCGCAAACAAATAACCCTCAAGCTGACCTGCAGCTCAAGGGTTATTTGTTTGCTCACTTGCTAAGATATTCGGCCAGTCCCGCGTTCCGGAGTTTGCAGGAAGGGCATTCGCCGCAACCGCCGGGGACGCCCATATAACAGGTATGGGTATGTTCCTCGATGTAGGCGAGGCAACCCAGCTGATCCGCCAGTTCCCATGTCTGTGCTTTGGTCAGGTACATCAACGGCGTTTCGACGTTGAAATTGTAATCCATAGCCAGATTCAGGGCCACGTTCATCGATTTGACGAACACATCCCGGCAATCCGGGTAGCCGCTGAAGTCCGTTTCGCAGACGCCAAGGATGATGGTGCGGATGCCTTTGGACTTGGCGAAGATGCCCGCCAGCAACAGGAACAGCGCGTTCCTGCCGTCGACGAAGGTGTTCGGATAGTCTTCGGCATCGGCTTCCTCGATTGTCTGCGTTTCGTCCATCAAGGCGTTCGTCGTGACTTTGCCCATGACAGTCGCGTCCAGGATGTGGTGTTCGACCCCGAGATCGTTGGCGATCCAGGCGGCCCGCTCCAGTTCGATGTTGTGGCGCTGGCCATAGCTGAATGAAAGGGCCACGGTGTTTGCCGCACCGTACTTTTGGATGGCTTGGATCAGACAAGTCGTGGAATCCTGACCGCCGGAAAAGATGACCAAGGCTTGTTTTTGGGTTGTTTCGTTCTTGTTTTCCATTTAGCGGTTGTCGACTTTCTCGGGATAGAGATCGTGCTGCGCCAAACGTTGCCAAGCCACGTCTGCCCATTTGGTGTCGGGCTTGCCGTAGTTGCAGTACGGGTCGATCGAGATGCCGCCTCTCGGTGTAAATTTGCCCCACACCTCGATGTATTTCGGCGCCATCAAGGCGATAAGATCCTTCATGATGATGTTCATGCAATCCTCATGGAAGTCGCCGTGGTTGCGGAAGCTGAATAGGTAAAGCTTCAGCGATTTGCTTTCGACCATGATCTCTCCGGGTACGTAGGAAATGTAGATGGTCGCAAAATCGGGCTGCCCCGTCATCGGGCACAGGCTTGTGAATTCGGGACAGTTAAATTTCACAAAGTAATCATTGTCCGGATGTTTGTTCGGAAACGTCTCGAGTACTTCCGGAGCGTAGTCCTGCGGATATTTTGTCTGTTGGTTGCCCAGTTGGGTGATGCCGTTCAGATCGGCTTCATTTCTGCCTGCTGTCATGTCTGTTCCTCCTTGCGCTCATGATTTCAGAAGCGCGCTTTTATAGAAGCGTTTTTCCAGGGCCTGCACCAAAAAGTAGCCGACGAAAGCCGGTACCGATTGGCCGATGCAAAGGCTGACGACAAGCGGCAGGAATGGGATGGCCAACAGCTGCGACAGGTAGATCGGCACGCCGATTCCAGGGATGAAAATGATCGGCAGGATCAGGCACCACTTCGGGAGGTTGTATTTGCGGACAGCGTAAACGAGCGAAGCCGTCACGATGCCGACGAGGGTCCCGCCAAGCATGTCGATGATCCCGAGTCCGCCGAAGAACAGGTTCGACAAGAGATTGGCGAGGCCTGCAGGGATGATCAGGAATGGGTTAAAATAAGCTAGGGCGTAAAGAGTTGTGGCGATGCGGATTTGATATTGTCCAAAAGCGAAAGATTGTGTCAGAGCCATGATGACGATGTACATAGCGATATACATTGCTGATAAAGTCAATTTTTGGGTTTTTGTGAATGATTTTTGCATCGGTCCACCTCCTAATTTTTTTTACAACGCCTTACAGGAATCTGCACAAAAAAAAGACGCATGAATGCCGAGAAGGCCGTCTCTAAGGAGAAAACAAGCCAACTCAAAAAACATTTCTGCGTTTTGATTGCGTGATTCTGTTACCCTAGTTTTATTTAACGACAGGATGGTTACGAACTGTCCCGAATAGTTTAACAAATAACCGAAGAATTGCCAAGTGCGGTTTTCGAAGTTTGTCGACCCAAGTTTGTATAAGGGGGTTCAATTGATTATAATGAAGCTAAAGATAGCGCTGCCAAAAATGCGTGTGAGAGTCAGCAGGTTCAATCAGCAGGAAGGATGGATAAAATGGACTACATCAAGAGCCACATCAAGAAAAGCATCTTTATCGAAGCGCCGCTGGGCAAGGTATGGCAATACGCCGCAAATGTCGGGAATTGGGGAGACATTCATGATGGCCTGAAAATCATCAATCAGATCAGCGGAAACGGCGGGCTGGGCAGTGTCTACAAAGCGGAATACGACATGTTCGGGAAAATGGTGCCGGTGAACATCGAAGTGCAGCAGTCGGAATTGTTCCCCGAGGAATTCGTCATGCGCGCAGCCATCCGGGTGGACACGTTCGATCCGAAGGAAGACTCTTTCGTCCGCCAAAATTACACGGCCAAAGCGGAGGAAGGCGGAACGACCCTGCACTTGGAAAGCATCCAGAATATCCCTTACGTCGATAAGCACAAAACCTTCGACAAAGCAGCGTATCTTGAAAAACGGGATGAGATCGCGCAACAAGCCATTGAACGGATCAGGCTGTTCTGCGAGGAATGACGGCGGGAAAGGAACGGAACTGTCATAAATGTTTCGTTCCTTTCCCATTTTTCTGTTATACTGAAACGGCAAATAAAGTTGAAAGTAGGACAAGATGGATTATACAACATTTGAAGACTTCGCGATCAGCGAAGAAATTGTTACGGCACTGAAGGCATTGCGTTATTTCAAACCGACGGAAGTGCAACAGCAGGTCATCCCGATGGCCTTGCAGAACAAGGACATCATCGTCGAATCCCAGACGGGCAGCGGCAAGACCGTCAGCTTCGGCGTACCGTTGTGCGAAAGTGTGGAATGGGAAGAAAACCGTCCGCAGGCGCTGATTTTGGTGCCAACAAGGGAACTGGCCTTGCAGGTGAAAGAGGACATCACCAACATCGGAAGGCTGAAGCGGATCAAGGCCACGGCTGTCTTCGGCAAGACTTCCTTCGACACGCAAAAATCGGAACTGAGACAGAAAAGCCATATCGTCGTCGGGACGCCGGGTCGGGTATTGGACCATCTGCAAAAAGGCACGCTGAAGGTCGATAAATTGCGCCACTTGGTTTTGGATGAGGCGGATGAGATGCTGAACATGGGCTTCATCGACCAGGTCGAGGCGGTCATTGACTTCCTTCCGAAAGAACGCCAGACGCTGCTGTTCTCCGCGACCATGCCCGATGAAGTGGTGCGTTTGGCCAGTTTCTATATGAAGAAAGACCGCGTTTCAGTGAAAATGGAAAGCGACGAAACGTCCAAACCGAAGATCATGCAATCCTTCATCCGCGTCCAAGCGGAGGGGAAAGAAAAGGTGTTGCTCGATTTGCTGACGGTCGAGAACCCGGACAGCTGCATCATCTTCTGCAATACGCAGGAAGCCGTTAACCGGCTGTACACTTTCTTGAGCAAAAACGGGTTGCCGATCGACAAGATGCACGGCGGAATGGTTCAGGATGACCGCACGGCCGTCATGGATGATTTCCGCAAAGGCAAGCTACGCTATCTGGTGGCTACCGATGTAGCTGCGCGCGGCATCGATGTCGATAACGTCACGCATGTCGTCAATTACGACGTCCCCGAAGAAAAAGAGAGCTTCATCCATCGTACCGGCAGGACCGGACGCGCCGGCAAAACCGGGATAGCCCTGACCTTCGTGACGCCGAAAGAAGAAAGAGGCTGGAAAGAGGTGCAAGAGTTCGCCCAGCTGGACATCGCGGAGATCCAACAGCCAAGCGCACGTTTGGTGCAACGCCAAAAGCCGGCCTTCGAGCGGAAACTGCAGGAACGCCTGGTCGTGAAGCGGGCGCGCAACCGTGAACTGAACAAGGACATCACCAAAGTTTATTTCAACGGCGGCAAGAAGAAAAAACTGCGCGCAGTCGATTTCGTCGGCACGCTGACGAACATTCCCAACGTCGATGCCGATGACATCGGCATCATCACCATCCAGGAAAACGTGACCTACATCGAAATCCTGAACGGCAAAGGTCCGTATGTGATTTCCGAGATGCAGAACCGGACCGTCAAAGGAAAAGCGCTGAAAGTGCATAAAGCAAGGAAATAGACCGGGAAATGATCCGCACACCCGCAGAAAAAGGGTGTGCGGATCGTTTTGCTGTATTCCTTTACGATTTCGGGTGGCATTCCCGACTGCCAAAAGCTATACTAAGATTCAGAAAGTGGTGAACCAATTGAAACCAGTCGCAACGTATGAAGAAATAGAACAGCAACGCGGAGACAAATCGATTTTGTATGTGGATGTGAGGAGCCCTTCCGAATATGCGAAAGCAACCATACCGGGCGCCGTGAATGTGCCTGTCCTGGATGATGAGGACCGGAAAGTGGTCGGAACGCTGTACGTGGCCGGCCGGGTCGACGAAGCGAAAAGCCACGGTATCCAAGCCATATCCCCACGATTGCCTGAGATGTTCCGGCTATTCCAGGAATATGTGAGAGCCTACGACCAAGTCGTCATCTTTTGCAGTAGAGGCGGATTCCGCAGCAATTCGATCTTTTCCTTGCTGAAATCCTTGGGCATGAATGTTTACCGGATGGAGGGCGGCTACAAAAACTACCGCAGCACGATCAACAAGCTGATCCCAGCATTGTTCGAAAGGATCCAGTTTGTGACGCTTTATGGTAACACCGGGACCGGAAAAACAGCCATCCTGGAGGAATTGAAGAAGCGCGGAGCGAATGTACTTGATCTGGAGGCCTGCGCCAACAACAGAGGATCCGTCTTCGGCAACGTCGGCTTGGCCAAGAACCAGCCGCACAATCAAAAAATGTTCGAGAGCCTGCTGGTCGAGAGCGCCGCAACCTGGAAAGCGCCGCTGATCGTCTTTACCGAAGGCGAAAGCAAACGGATCGGCCGGGCTGTATTGCCGCCATCTCTAGTGGAAGCGATGTATGCGGGGGTCAACCTGAACATCGAAGCTTCCTTGGATTACCGGATCGGACAGATCAAAAAGGATTATCTCCACAGCGATGAAGCGGAGCTCATCGCAGCGCTTGAACGCCTGAAACCTTATCTGAATGAAGCGCGCGTTGAAGGCTACAAGGAACAGGTACGCCAGCACGCTTTTGACGCAGTCATCGCAGATCTGTTGGTGAAATACTATGATCCCCGCTACAACTTCAACAAGAAGGAATTTGCCGCCACCTTCCGGAACGAAGACGCCGCAAGGACGGCCGAAGCCATTTTGGAATGGATGAAGCGCAGGAACGATTGATCAACAAAAGCAAAACAGAGCAGCCGCCCGCGAATGGGGTGGCTGCTCTGTTTATGTGCGTATTTTTCAAGAAAGGTACGCGGCATATCCGAGTTTCTGCGTTCGGGTTGTCGGATACTTTCGGTATATCGGACAACCCCCGACTATTATCCTTCTTCGGCCAAGCTCCGCAGCGCTTTGGCGGCATAGTCGATTTCCTCCAGCGTATTGAAGCTGGAGAAGCTGAAGCGGACCATGCCGATTTTCTCTGTTCCGAACGCTTGATGGATGAGCGGGGCGCAATGGGCGCCGGGCCGAACCGCAATCCCGTAATCCATGAAGAGCGCATCACTGAGGTCGCCGGAATCCCAACCCTCAAGATTGACGGAAACGACCGGAGCCCGTGCCGCTGATTCATCAAAATGACCGTAGATTGTGATGCCGGGGATGTCCTTGATCTGTTCCCGGAAGCGGAGAGTCAGCTCCTGCAGCTGCCGGCCGATTGCCGCCAGACCTTTTTGCCCGATGTAATCCAGTCCGGCGGAAAGTCCGGCCAAGCCATGGACATTCTGGGTGCCGGCCTCGAACAGTGTCGGCATCTGCGCAGGGTACTTTTTGTCGAAAGAATGGAAGCCGCTGCCGCCGGTGAAGACCGGAACGAAAACCAATGGCCGGTCGCCGAGACAGATGCCGCCGGTCCCTTGCGGCCCGTAGAGACTTTTGTGTCCGGTGAAGCAGAGCACGTCGATGTGCTGCCCGATCATGTCGATGGCAAGTACGCCCGCGCTTTGGGAAGCATCAACGATGAACAGCAGATCGTGATCGCGGCAGTAGCTGCCAATCCGCTCCAGATCCGCAGCATTGCCAGTAACGTTCGAAGCGTGGTTGACTACGACAGCGCGGGTATCGGGGCGCAGCAGGCGTTCGAAATCGGGATAAAGGAGCGTCCCAAATTCATCGACCCCGACAAAGGATAGGGCGGCGCCTTGTTCCTCCAGTTGGTAAAGCGGACGCAGGACGGCATTGTGCTCCGTAACGGTCGTGATGATGTGGTCTGTCGGTTTCAGCAGGCCTTTCAGGACCAGATTCAGCGATGCCGTTGCGTTGGCCGTGAAAGCGACATTGGACGCATCCGGAACGCTGAATAGGGCTGCTGTTTTCCGGCGTAGGGATTCCGTCAACCGCAAAGCGTTCAGGGAAGCGGTATGGCTGCCCCGGGCCGGATTGCCCAGCTGCCCATCAGCGATGGCGCGGTAGACTGCTTCAGCCACCGCTAACGGTTTTTTCAGCGTAGTTGCGCTGTTGTCGAAATAATAAAGTTCAGTCATGCCAAGCCTCCACGGATTTTTTCCGGTTCTCAAAACTTACTTCGTAGCAGCCGTCGTTGGAAATGGCATGCTCCGTCAACAATAAACGGACCGCATTCAGTTCCTCGAGGTGCGTCTGCAGCACCAAGCCGCAGCCGGCCGAAATCTGTTCCGGCATGGGGATCAATCGGCATTCATGCCCGGCTTCCAGAACAACCGCTTCGGCGGCTGCCGCGGCTTGGGATGTCGGAAAGGCAACGATGCCATAATGTTTGCGGTCGATCATGGGCTTACTGTCTTGCTGGTGCGCAGGATTTCAACAATGCGGTACATGTTTGTGAAGGAACCGACCGCCAATTTGTCCTTCACGCCATAGAATTCTCCGCAGATGCCGCAAGTCAGCACCTCGACGCCGTCTTCCTCCAGCGCTTTAAGGTCGTCCAGCACGGCCGAGCCTGCTGTCGTCAACAGCGCTCCGGCATTGTAGCAGAGCACTTTTTCAGGCAGGACTTCCTGTTCCGTCAGCGAGAAGAGGAAGCTTTTCATCAGTGTGCGGCCAAGTTCTTCACTGCCGTTGCCGATGAAGTCGCTGTTCAATACGACGACATAGCTTGTGCCGAATGGTTCGACTGTGCCGGAAACTTGCTCCGGAATCGGAGTCTGTTCGGCAACAGCAAGTTCGTTGCCGGCTTTCGGATCTGAAAGTTTTACTTCATAAAGGGAATCGTTGATTTTTTCGACCTGGACGATCAGCTTCAGCTGCTCCGCCATCTTGGCGAGGTTCTGCGTGGCGATTTCATTGTCCACGCTGATAAGCACGGTCTCCCCGTTGCTTTCCTTCAAAGCCCGTTTGGTCAGGATGACCGGCATCGGACAAGCTTGTCCGGTTGCATCTATTTTTTTCATGCGCTTTTCCTCCTGGTTAAGACATAGTTTCTTGCTTAATGAACGACTGTGATTTTTTTGTCAGTTTTTTCGGTCACTTCGCCGATGATGCCGCAGGGCAGGCCCAGGGCTTCGATTTCGGCAAGCAGAGCGTTCGCTTCTTCGGCAGGGACACTCACCAGCAAGCCGCCGGATGTCTGCGGGTCGAAAAGGATCTCCTCCATTGCATAGTCATCAATCCGGAAGTCGACATCGGCTCCCAGATGATTGCGGTTGCGCTGTCCGCCGGCTGTGATCAGAAATTCCTGAGCTCCTTGATAGGCTCCGCCCAGGCAAGGCACGCTGTCGGCATAGACCGTCGCGGAACAGCGGTCGCTGACCATTTCCGAAAGATGCCCCAACAGGCCGAAGCCGGTGATGTCCGTGCAGCTGTGGACAGTGTGGTTTTTCAGGACTTCCGCCGCATAACGGTTCAGCGTCGTCATCGAGGCAACGGCCGCATCGAAGGCTTCCTGGGCCATTTCACCGGCGCTGTAGGCCGTTGTAATGATGCCGGTTCCCAATGGTTTCGTCAGCAGCAGGACATCGCCCGGCAAACAGGTGTCATTCCGGTAGATCCGATCGGGATGGACCCGTCCCAACACCGACAGACCGTATTTGGGCTGGGGGTCGTGGATCGAATGCCCGCCGACCAGCACGCCGCCTGCCTCCTGGACTTTCCTGAAGCCGCCTGCCAAAATTTTTCCGAGTATGTCGGTGCTTTTTGTTTCGGGCCAGCAGACGATGTTCATGGCCGTCAGCACTTCGCCGCCCATCGCAAACACATCGCTCAAGGCGTTGGCTGCGGCAATCTCCCCGAAAAGCGTGGCGTCCGCGACCATCGCGGGAAAGAAGTCCAGCGTCTGGATCATGGCCGTCTGATCATCGATGCGGAATACCGCGGCATCATCGGACGAGTCGAAACCGACCAAGAAATCCGGATGCTGCTGTTTCGGAAACTGGCTGAGCAGATCCCCCAAAACGCCGGGGCCGATTTTCGCATTGCAGCCCCCGCAGATAAATAATTCATTTGATAATTCCTGTTGCATATTTTTCACTCCTGTAGGTCATGACGTGTTCACCATCTAATTATATACCACAGGTCAAAGCATCAGGCCGATAATCTGCATATTTTATCATAGAGGGATTAGGATTAGGATTGGGATGGGATGCGGCGTATTTTCTGAGAGAAAAACAGGACGCGGATGTGATATGATGAAGAAGTCATTCCTGATCACCGTTCAGGAATATTCGATTAAAGGAAAAAGATAAACAATTAAGGATGGATGCAAGTGGTTGATAAAGAATTACTGTACGGGACACTAAAAAAATATTTCGGCTACGACAGCTTCCGGGACGGCCAGGAGGAATTGATCACGAACACGCTGCAGGGGAATGACGTGCTCGGGATCATGCCGACGAGCGGAGGCAAGTCGCTCTGCTACCAACTGCCGGCGTTGCTGCTGGACGGCATGACGATCGTCGTATCGCCGCTCGTGTCCTTGATGAAGGACCAGGTCGACAGCCTGCGGGAAATGGGCATCGCCGCGGCGTACCTGAACAGTACGCTTTCCCGGGAAGAATTCCTGCAATTGATGGACGACATGCGCTCCGGGCAGCTCAAACTGCTCTACATCGCGCCGGAGCGGATCGACAACGAATCTTTCATGAATGCGTTGCGCCTTGTGAAGGTGCCTTTGTTGGTGGTCGATGAGGCCCACTGTATTTCGCAATGGGGCAGCGATTTCCGCCCATCCTATCAAGGGGTCGCCCGTTTGTACGATCTGTTCGACAGACGTCCGCGGGTTGCCGCCTTCACCGCTACGGCAACCGAACCGGTCCAGGAAGATATCATGGTCCAATTGCGCCTACAGCATCCGTTCCGGTTGGTGACCGGTTTCGATCGCGGCAATCTGGCGTTCAGCGTGGAAAAACCCGCCGACAAGTTCAAGTTCCTGCTGAAGGATCTCAATCCGAAAGAAGCGAGCATCATCTATTGCTCGACCCGGAAAAACGTCGAATCGGTCCAGAAGAAACTGGAACAAAAAGGCTTTGCCGCGACGCTCTACCATGCCGGCTTGCCTGAACACGAGCGCCAACGCAATCAGGACGATTTCCTCTTCGACCGCAAACCGATCATGGTCGCCACGAATGCTTTCGGCATGGGGATCGACAAGAGCAACGTGCGCACCGTCTACCATTACAACATGCCCAAAAATCTCGAAAGCTACTATCAGGAAGCCGGAAGGGCGGGCCGTGACGGAGAGGAAGCGCGTGTCATCCTGCTGTTTTCGGCGCAGGACATCATCATCAACAAATTGCTGAACAGCCATACGAACGACAGCGAAGCCACCAACAAGCTGAACAAAATGATCAACTATTGCTACACGAACCAGTGTCTGCGCAGTTATATCCTGGAATATTTCGGGGAGACGCCACTGACCGATGATTGCCAGCATTGCTCCAATTGCCTGCGCCGCACGGAACAGCGGGACATCACCGAAGAGTCCCAAAAAATCCTTTCCTGCATCGTGCGGGTGCGCGGACGTTACGGTGCCCAGAAAATCATCGGCATCCTGACGGGCAGCAAACAGAAGGGCATCACCGATTTCGGGCTGGATCAGCTGAAGACGTACGGACTTATGAGCGCCTACAACGAGGCGGAAATCCGTGAAATGATCGGCGTTTTGATCGCGGATGAATACCTGCAGGTGACAGGCGATCAGTATCCGCTGCTCCAAGCCACCCCGAAAGCGATGGAAATCCTGAAGGAAGGAAAAAAAGTCGGGATGTCTTATGCGGTCGATACCGGCAAAGGCGCCGCCAAACAGAGCGGAGGCGGCTTGTACGATACCGGACTGTTCGACCGGCTGCGCAGTGTGCGCACGGAAATGGCGAACGAGCACGGGATTCCTTCCTATATCGTCTTTTCGGACAGCACGCTGCATGAGATGGCCCGCAACTTCCCGACGGATGATGACGGCTTCCTGCGCCTATCCGGGGTCGGCGAAACGAAACTGGAGCGCTACGGTGAAGTGTTCATGGGCGTCATTGCCGATTATCTGAATGAGTTTCCTGATGCCGAAACGCTGCTGCAACAGAAACGGTTGGAGCAGAAAGAGCTGAATATTCACGCAGGCAATCCGGAAACCGCCGAGAAACGCCCGAAACCTGCGAAGAAAAATTACACCGGCACGACCTTTGAGGAAACTTATCGCCTCTATCAGGAAGGCATGTCGGTCGAGGAAATCATCGCCGCCAGAGGATTGGCGCGCATGACCATCGAAAACCATTTCCGCCAGTTGGCCGAGCTGCCCGCCTATGCGATGGAGTTGGCGGATTTCGTCTCGGCGGATCAGACGGAGGCCATAAATCAAGCGATCGACGAATCCGAAGACCAGCATCTGAAACCGCTGAAGGAAAAACTGGGGGACGACTACAGCTATTTCCAGATCGGGATGGTGTTGGCTTTCCGGAAAAGAGCGCAGTCGTAGGATGAATGTGGGAGGATGAGGGTGTGGAATTGTCGAATGCCACTGCAGCATTCGACAATTTCGCTTTCTGCGGATGCAGAATAGTCGAATGTCTTCCGGCATTCGACAATTTCGTCCCATCCACACGCAAATAGCCGAATGTCACTCGTACATTCGGCTATTTTGCCACACCGGCATAGACGCCGCGCCGTCCGCGATGCTTGTGATTTTTTTACGGGACAGGGTTTGGTATAATGAAGGAAAGAGAACGGTTACGTGTTGGCGCTCCAATTTCTGTCGCATGTGGTCCTGCTGGGAGGGATTTCGATGAGAAGGAATGTTTTGATCATTTTGCTGGCGTGGCTCATTTTTGCCGGATTGGCCCCTGCCCGCATCGCGGCCCCAGCCTATTCAACCGAGGCTGGCGCACTCGTCCAAAAAAGTTTGCTGGCACTTGATGCTCCGGCGGCGCAGATGGACGGTGACGGGGAGCTTGCCGAAACCGGCAAAAATCAGGTGCTGAGGCAGACAAGAAGCGTCGCTGCTCTTGCGGGGACGCAGGAACCCACGCTGTCTCCGGCGGCAAGTGGAAATGCGGAATTAGTTTATACAACATACTTACAGAACGCTGGTTGGCAAGCCGAAGTGCGGGAAGGCGCCATCAGCGGCGGAGCGGCTTCGCCGATCGAAGCCATCCAGGTGCGCCTGACCCATTTGGCTGAAGCCGGCAACATTTCCTATCAGACCTACAGGCAGGACAGCGGCTGGTCAGGCTACGCCAAAAACGGTGAAATAGCCGGAACGGCGGGGACCGGCGAAGCGGTCGAAGCCTTGCGATTTAAGCTGACCGGTGCCTTGGCCGGACAATACGACCTCTATTACCGGGTCCAAACGGAGCGCTTCGGCTGGCTCGACTGGGCCACAAACGGCGAAACGGCCGGCACGGACGGATTCCGTTATCCGATCGAAGGGGTCGAGGTCGTCCTGATGAACAAGGAACAAGCCTTTTCAGGCAAGCGTGAGCAGAGTTTCGTCAAACGCACCGATCCGGTCCTCTCCTACGGCAGTTATCTGACCGCTTCGGGCTGGCAGGAGCCGGTCCTCAATCCTGCGCAAAGCGGTTCCCCGGATTCCTCGCAGTCCCTTGAGGGCTTGCAGGCGAAATTGGCTTCTCAACCGTACCCCGGATCGGTCACTTACCGCGCCGCCACAAGCGAGAACGGCTGGTTCGAGTGGACGCAGGACGGATTGGAAGCGGGACTGCCGGGTACGGGCCAAAACATCGAGCGGATCGAAATGCAATTGACGGATGAACTGGCTGCGCATTATGATATCTATTATCAGGTCCATGTGCCGGGGGTGGGTTGGCTTGATTGGGCCAAGAACGGCGAAACGGCCGGGACACAGGGATACGACTATGACATCAGCGCCGTCCAGCTGCAAGTGGTCCAAAAGGATGCGCCAGCGCCCGGGAACACGGCAGTCGCCTTCATGAAGTACGTGCCGAAACCGCCGCCCGCTCCGGTTGCCCCGCCGCTTCCGGCTTATCCGACGGGACCCGATTGGACGGTACAGGAGGGCATCTTCCGGACCAACGCCGGCACCAACTATTATGTCGGCTCCAGCTACATTATCGTCAGCATCGCCTATCAGCGCGTCTGGGCCTACATCGGCAGCCAGCAGATCGTCAATGCTCCGGTCATCACCGGCAGGCCTTCGATGCCGACGCCTAGAGGGCTGTTTGCGATCCAACCGTACAAGGAATCGCCGAGCGTTCTGATCGGCGAAGATTACGAATCGCCGGTCCAATATTGGATCCCGTTTTTGGGCAATGCTTACGGCTTGCATGACGCCTCTTGGCAAACCCAAGGCTTCGGCGGCGACCTTTACCTTTATTTGGGTTCGCACGGTTGCGTAAACACACCGTACTATGCGGTCCAAACGCTTTACAACACTTATTCCGTCGGCACGCCGGTCGTGGTCTATTGACCGAAAGCTGCCGACCAAGCAAAAAAATTTGAACAAGCAGGTGGATACGTGACGAAGAAAAAGATATTGATGATCGGAACGGGCGGCACGATCGCCTCCAAAATAACGCCGAACGGGCTCGATCCCCAGCTGACTTCCGAAGAGATCTTGGCTTTCATCCCCGGCATCTCGGAAATATGCGAAGTCGATACGCTGCAGATCTGCAATATCGACAGCACCAACATCGCGCCCGAAATCTGGGTGCTGATGACCAATACCATCCGGGAAAAGTATGATCAATATGACGGATTTGTCGTCACCCACGGAACCGACACGATGGCCTATACGGCTGCCGCGCTTTCCTATCTGATCCAGGATTCCCCCAAGCCGATTATCATCACCGGGGCCCAAAAACCGATCAATATGGAAATCACCGATTCGAAGACGAACCTTTTCGACAGTTTCCTTTATGCGGCGTCCGATTCCGCCAGCGGTGTCCAGATCGTCTTCAACGGGAAGGTCATCCTCGGGACAAGGGCAAGGAAGACGCATTCCAAAAGCTTCCAGGCTTTTTCCAGCATCAATTACCCTTATTTGGCGATCATCCAGGACGGGCGCGTGATTTCGTACATTAGCCAAGAGAAGGGCGAACAGCCGCGCTTCTTCGACAAACTCGATGCGAAGGTTGCGTTGTTCAAGCTGACGCCGGGGGTGGATTCGGAAATTCTCTCCTACATGCTTGAGCGGAACGATGCCGTCATCATCGAAAGCTATGGCGTGGGCGGCATCCCGTCCGCACCGGAGTACGGATATTTCGAGGCCATCAACCACTGGATCGGAAAGGGCAAGACGGTCGTCATGACGACGCAGGTGCCGAACGAGGGTAGCGACATGGAAATCTACAAAGTCGGGCACGAACTGAAAGCCCGGGTCAACATTCTGGAAGCCTACGACATGATCACCGAAGCTGTCGTCTGCAAACTGATGTGGATCCTGGGCCAGACCCAGGATCCGGCCCGGATTAAGGAACTGTTCTACACCACGATCAGCAACGATATTCTGTACTGACATAACAAAGAAGCAAGGGCGATCCCGAAAATGGGGATCGCCCTTGCTTCTTTGTGTTTTCGGTAACTGAATTTGCGGGTCCGCTGGGGCCAGCGGGTAGACTACCTCCGGTGAAGAAGTGTTCACCGGAGGTAGTCCCACACTCCATTTATCAACTCCGACGAGTACAGCTTCGTCGGAGTTGAGGCTGAAAGTTACCGGTGTCCTCCGGCGAGCTTGCGGCTCTCCGGAGCTGAGCACGGATTCCTCCGGGTCCCCTTATTCCAACTCGAAGGCTCCGGTATACAGCTGGTAATATTTGCCTTTTTCGCCGATCAATTTTTCGTGATTGCCGCGTTCGATGATCCGGCCTTGCTCCATCAGCATGATCACATCCGCATTCTGGATCGTGGACAGGCGGTGGGCGATGACGAAGACGGTGCGTCCGCGCATCAAGGCATCCATGCCGCGCTGGACGATCGATTCCGTCCGCGTGTCGATGCTTGAAGTCGCTTCGTCCAGGATCATGACCGGAGGATCGGCGACAGCCGCCCGGGCGATCGAAAGCAGTTGTTTCTGACCTTGGGAAAGCCCTTCGCCGTCGCCGGCAATGACGGTCTGGTAGCCCAACGGCAGCCGCGAGATGAAGTCATCGGCATTCGCCAAGCGCGCTGCCGCATAGACTTCCTCGTCGGATGCGTGCAGATTGCCGTAGCGGATATTCTCCAGAATCGTTCCGGTGAAGAGGTTGGTATCCTGCAGCACGATACCCAGCGAACGGCGCAAGTCATTTTTCTTGATGTCGGCGATATCGATGCCATCATAAATGATTTTTCCGTCCTGGATATCGTAGAAACGATTGATGAGGTTCGTGATCGTCGTCTTGCCGGCACCGGTCGAGCCCACGAAAGCGACTTTCTCGCCGGGATGAGCATAAAGACTGATGTCATGCAGAATCTGCTTGTCGGGATTGTAGGAGAAATCGACGTCGAAGAATCGGACATCACCGGTCAGTTCCGTATAGCGGACCGAACCATCGGCTTGCGGCACTTTCCAGGCCCAAAGCCCGGTATGGGTTTCGGCTTCCTGCAGTTCGTCGCCGACTTTGGTTGCATTCACCAAGGTCACGGTGCCTTCATCCAATTCCGGCTGCTCATCCATCAGTTCGAAGATCCGTTCCGCTCCGGCCAAAGCCATCACGATCGAGGATACTTGCTGGGAAATCTGGTTGACCGGCATCGTGAAGGAGCGGCTCAACTGCAGGAAGGAAGCGATCGCCCCCAAAGTCAGACCGCCGAAACCGGAGACAGCCATGGCGCCTCCGAACATGGCGATCAGAGCGTATTGCAGGAATCCGAGATTGCCGAGGATCGGCATCAGGATGTTTGCGTAGATGTTTGCGTTCGTCGCGCTCCCGCGCAATTCGTCGTTGAGTTTGTCGAAGCGTTCCTTGGATTCGGTCTCGCGTCCGAACACCTTCACTTCTTTTTGTCCGTGCATCATCTCTTCGATGTAGCCGTTCACTTTTCCGAGTGTCTGCTGCTGCTTGACGAAGTTGACGGAACTCTTGCCCCCGACCGTCTTCGTGACGGTGATCGACACACCGACCATCACCAAAACGATGAGCGTCAGCGGCAGGCTGACAGCGAGCATAGCGGCGAAGACACTGATGATCGTGACCAGCGAGGAGAACGCCATCGGGATGCTTTGCGACAGCATCTGGCGCAGCGTGTCGATATCATTGGTGTAGCGGCTCATGACATCCCCATGCGCATGCGTATCGAAATATTTGATAGGCAAAGTCTGCATGTGCGCGAACAGCTCATCGCGGATCTTTTTCTGGATCCCCTGCGAAATGGTGACCATCAGGATGTTGTAGACGTAAGTCGCCACGACACCGACCAGGTAAATGCCGGCCATCATCACAAGCGCACGGTACATGCTGGTGAAGACAGGATTGGTCACTCCCAATAGTGGCGTGATGTACGCATCGATCAGCGTCTTCAGGAAAAGCGAGCCTGCGACATTGGCAAGCGCGCTGACGAGGATACAGATCAATACGAGGCTGAAAGTGAATTTGTGTCCTTGGGAGATATAGGACAGGAGCCGTCTTGTCGTTTTGCCGGCATCTTTGGCTCCGCGCCTTTTTGGTTGATTAGGCTTCATCGGTGAGTTGTCCCCCTTTTGTTTGTGAATAATACACTTCTTGATAAATGGTGTTCGATGCAAGCAACTCAGCATGCGTTCCGATGCCATTGATGCTGCCGCTTTCCATCACGATGATCTTGTCGGCATCCTGTACGGAAGAAACGCGCTGGGCGATGATGAACTTGGTGGTGTCCGGTAGTTCTTGCTTGAAAGCGGTCCGGATCAGCGCGTCCGTCCGCGTATCCACTGCGCTGGTCGAATCATCGAGGATCAGGATCTTCGGTTGTTTCACCAAAGCGCGCGCGATGCAGAGCCTTTGTCTTTGGCCGCCGGAAACGTTTGTGCCGCCTTCTTCTATATAAGTGTCGTAGCCGTCGGGAAGGCGCTGGATGAATTCATCGGCCTGAGCCTGTCGGGCCGCCTTCATCAATTCTTCATCCGTGGCGAGCGGATTGCCCCAGCGCAGATTTTCCTTGATCGTTCCCGAGAACAGGATGTTCTTTTGCAGCACCATGGCGACTTCGCCGCGCAATGTCTGCATATCATAATCGCGCACATCGACACCGCCGACTTTCACGGTACCACCGGTGGCATCGTAGAGACGCGGGATTAGGTGGACCAACGAGGTTTTGGCGCTGCCGGTCCCTCCGATGATGCCGACCGTTTCACCCGATTTGACGGAAAAGCTGACGTTCTTCAAAGCGAGCTTTTCCGGGTCGTTGGTGTAACTGAAATCGACCCGATCGAAAACGACCGAACCGTCAGGAATGACCATAACGGGATTGCTGCCGTTCTTCAGGTCGCTCTCTTCGCTCAGCACTTCCACGATCCGTTCCGCTGAAGCGCGGGAGATCGTGACCATGACGAAGACCATCGAAATCATCATCAGGCTCATCAGGATCTGGGAAGCGTACGTGATCAGACTCATCAGTTGGCCTGTCGTCATCGATCCGGAGACGATCATGCGTCCGCCCAGCAGGGACAACGCCAGAATGCTCGCATACATCGTGAATTGCATCAAAGGGCTGTTGAAAGCCAAGATTTTTTCCGCTTTGGTGAAATCGGTGTAGATTTTCTTGGAGACGGATTTGAATTTTTCGGTCTCGTGCGCTTCACGGACATAGGATTTGACGACCCGGATGCCGTAAAGATTTTCCTGCACGACCCGGTTCAGCTTGTCGTAGGTGCGGAATACCTTCTGGAAAATCGGGAAGGCTTTCGACATGATCAAATACAGACCGAAGCCCAGGAACGGGATCGCCCCAAGGAATACCATGCCGAGTTCGCTGTTGATGCTCAAAGCCATCATCAAGGAGAACACAAGCATGAGCGGAGCCCGGACCATGATCCGGATGATCATCTGGTAGGAGTTTTGGACATTGGTGATGTCCGTCGTCAAACGGGTGATCAGGCTCGAAGTCGAGAACTGATCGATGTTCGAAAACGAGAAATCCTGGATGTTGTGGTACATGTCCTTGCGCAGATTTTTTGCGAATCCGGCTGAAGCTTTTGCCGCATGCAGACCGGACAGGACCCCGAAACCCAAGGAGAAGATGGTGGAAACAATCAAAATAAGCCCAATCCGGATGATGAAGGGCATGTCGCCTTCGCCCACACCCCGGTCGATGATCATCGACATCAGAAAAGGGATGAGGACTTCGAGGACGACCTCCAAAGTGACGTATATAGGGGCAAGGATCGAGTCCTTTTTATACTCGCGTATGCTGCCCATGAGTTTTTTTATCATAGCATGAATCCTTTCCGTAATGAATTAGTAGGTGATTTTTGAAACATTCGGGACAATCAGCCTTCTGCATTTTTCGCGATCTTCTCAAGAATTTCCAAAAAAGTGACGATTTCTTCTTGGCTCAAACCCTTGGACAATTGGTTTTCCACGGAATCGATCACCTGTTCCGTATTTTCTTTCGCCTGCAATGCCTTTTCCGTCAGCATCATTTTCCGCAGCCTGGCGTCATAAGGGACGGTCTCCCGCAGCAGCAAGCCGTCGCGTTCCATCGTATTCAGGATGCCGGATACGGTCGACTTGCGGATATCGAATTTCTGCTCGAGATCCTTCTGGAAGATGTCCCGCTCGGCGGATTCTCTGGCGATGTAGGAAACGATCGCGAATTGCATGCCGGTCAAGCCATAACCATCATTTTCGGTCAAATGCCTGTTCATAAGGCGCTTGATTTGTTGCCAAAGCGAACGGATCCGGAATCCCAGCAGATCTGTGTTGCTCATTATTTTTCACCACCCATATAGTTCGTGCCCTAACTATATTATGCCTGTTGCAAGGGAATGTCAATCATCTTGCTTACTTGAAATCTTTTTTGTTTACTAATTATACGGGTGGGGGTATAATGGTTTTTGTCGATAAGAAATTCATGCAAAAATATACAGCAACAGGAAGGATAGATACGAATGAGCACACAAGTAACAGATACAACCTGGCAGAGCGAAGTACAAGACGGTTTGACATTGATGGATTTTTGGGCGCCTTGGTGCGGCCCATGCCGCATGCTCGGACCTGTTTTGGAAGAAATCGAAGAAGAGATGGACGACAAAGTGAAGATCGTCAAACTGAACATCGACGAGAACCAAATGACGGCTTCGCAGTTCGGCATCATGAGCATCCCTACGATGGTGTTGTTCAAAGATGGACAGCCTGTGGAAAAACTGACCGGCTACCATCCGAAAGATGTGTTGGTCGATTATCTGGAAAGCAAACTAGCTTAATTTGAATGGAGGCCGTCCCGTTTTTCGGGGCGGCCCCGTTTTTTTTGCTGGTCCTGCCTCGATTCGGTTGTCTGGTCACCTTTCCGCTGTGCTATAATGGGCTATCATGACAAAACGATAAAAAGATGGCGCAAGGCACAGAAAGGGCGGAAGCAGATGGGCGAAAGTACATTGTATCAGCATCAGACACTGGGGGATCTGATGGCGGGGGTGTTCGACGGGACCCTGACATTCGAAGAACTATTGAAGCATGGAGACATCGGCATCGGGACCTTCCATGATTTTGAAGGCGAACTGATCCTGTTGGACGGCATTGCTTATCAAGCGAAAGAGGATGGCTCGATTTCGAGCGTGGATCCTTCGCAGACAACGCCGCATGCAGCGGTGACGTTTTTCCGGCCGGACCGCGAATACGACATCGACCGTCCGATGACGCTGCGGAAAGTGCGCTCGGATATCGTCAAGCGCGTGCGCAGCCGGAATGTGTTCTCGGTTGTCAAGATCACCGGGCATTTCGAATACATGCACACGCGGGCGGTGCCGAAGCAGCAGAAACCTTATCCGCGCCTGATCGAAGCGACGCGCGTCCAACCGGAGTTCGAGGCCTACGATATGCAAGGGACCGCGATCGGCATCTACACGCCGGAGTTGTTCGACGGGGTAGCCAAGGGCGGCTTCCACTGCCATTTCATCAGCGACGACCGCAGATTCGGCGGACACATCCTCGATTACATCGTCGACGAAGCAAAATGCGAGATCCAGACAATCGAAAGCATCACGCAGCACTTCGCTGTCCAGTCCGATGATTTCATGGACAAGGAAATCGACTACCACAACCTGGCCGAAGAAATGGCCGAAGCAGAAGGTTAATCAGAAAAGCAGAAAAAAGCGTTGGACAGGCTCCCGAGACCGGGGCTGCCCAACGCTTTTCAGTTTGTGTAGTTACTCGATTTTTTCCAGGACAACGCGACCTAGTTGCGCCTCGATTTCAGGACCTGTGGCGATATCCGGCGAAAAGGCGGTGGCGGTTCCGGCGGCAACGGCTATCCGGAAAGCTTCCAAAGGGTCGCCGGTTCGGACATAGGTGCCGACGAAGCCGGCCACCATGGAATCACCGGCTCCGACCGGATTGGCGACTTTGCCGGATAATGGCGGCGCATAGATGACTTCCTTCGGTGTGAAGAGCAAGGCTCCGTCACCTCCGAGGGAAACGATGGCATGCTGCGCGCCCAACTCGATCAGTTGTTTGCCGTAAGGGACAACTTCCTGCCAAGTGCTGAAAGTCCGGCCGAAAAATTCGCCGACTTCCTTCTGGTTGGGTTTCACGACCAAGGGGTGGTACTGCAGGCTATTGCGCAATTCATCCTTCGTGATGTCGCAGGCAAAAGGCACGCCTTCGTTGTGAAGGGAGCGGATCAGCTGTTCATAAAAGTCCTTCGGCATGGAAGGGAGCTTGCTGCCCGACATCACCACAAAGTCCTGGGTCGAGATGTCCTCGAAGCCTTTCAGAAAATGGGCGACCTCCTCATCGGTGGCGTTGGGGCCGTAGTCGCTGATTTCGGTATCCTGGTCTGATTTCAGGACGAGATTGATGCGGGTGCGCTCCTTGATCACGGTGAACTGGTTGAGGATATTCAGTTCCTCCATGTAATCACGGACAAAGTCGCCGGTGAAGCCGCCGCGGAAGCCCAATGCAATCGACGGGATCCCGAGTGCTTTCAGGACGCGCGAAACCATGATCCCTTTCCCGCCAGGCGTGATCAGTTCGTCCTGCATATGATGGGAATGGCCTAAAGCGAGATGAGGGACGTTGACGATATAATCGATGGTCGGATTCAGTGTGATCGTGTAAATCATGTGGAACTCCTCCTGTCCTGGATGGCGCGCGGTTCTTTTTGCTTTCAATCAAAGTATAACCTTGTCGGCAGGCAAACTCAAAAAATAGCCTTCGACCTTGGGCAACTGGAGCCGGTCCGGAAAAGGAGCGAAGCATAAGCCGATGAATCGGGGCGGATTTGTGCTAAAATAAGGGGCGATGAGGAAAATTCGGTTATTCAGAAAAGAGTACACACACGGGAAGGAAGAAACTCCGGATGACAGACGAGAATTTGATTGAAAACATAGACGAGAGGCTGAAAGGGATCGAGAACAACATACGAAAAAACATGTCCTTGAGCAGCGTCCCGGTCCTGATGGAAGCCATCCGGACGCATCCGGACCATCCGCATGTGAATTATTTGCTGGGGCTCAGCCATTACAAAAACCGCAATCTCGAGAAAGCGATGCAGTACGCGCTGCGGGCCGTGGAACTGGACGGCACCGGCGATGCTTATTTGACGCTGCTGGCGAAGCTGTATGCGGAGGACGGCGACGACAAAGCGGCGGAGAGTTACGCGCAAGCCGCTTATGCCCGCAATCCCGCCAATTGGGAAGCCGCCCTTGTGCTGGCGAAAATGGCCTTCGAAAAGAACGACCTCCCGCGGGCACTGGATCTCGTCGAACAGGTGCTGAAGCACACCCCGAAATCTTACGCGGCCTTGCGTTTGAAGTCGAAGATCTACCTACAGCAGGAAGCGGAGCTGGAAACGATTTTGGGTTCCATCGAAGAGTCCGAAAAATACGGCTATGACGATGCCATCGAGTACGACCGCGTTTATGCCTACTATATCCACGGCCGCTATGACGAATGCCGCCGCATCCACAAAGAACTGGAACGGACGCGGCCGCTTTCGCACAGCACCGAAAAAGTCGGCAAGCTGATCGCGACGATGCAGTCGAGCCGGCTGGCAAGAAGGGCCCCGCATGCCGATTACTTCCATATGGATGCCGCCCATTCCAACCGGAAAGTCAAAGTCTCTTTGGAAGAGTCGCTGGCCGAACTGAACGAGCTGATCGGTCTGACGGAAGTGAAGCAGACCATCAATCGGATCGTCAAGCTGGTCGAATACGACAAGAAACGCGCCTACATGCTGTCGATCGAAAAGAACGAGCAGCCTTCCTACCATTTCGCTTTCTCCGGCAATCCGGGCACAGGCAAGACGACGGTCGCCAGGATACTGGGGAATATTTTCTATTCCTTGGGCATCCTTGAATCGGGCCAGTTGGTGGAAGTCGATCGCTCGGATCTGGTCGGCGGATACGTCGGCCAGACCGCCCAGAAGACCAAAGCGGTCATCGAATCGGCCATGGGCGGCGTGCTGTTCATCGATGAAGCCTACTCCTTGGCGTCCTCGGACAGCGATTCGCTCGATTACGGTTCCGAGGCCATCGACACTTTGATCAAAGCGATGGAGGATCACCGCAATGACTTCATCGTGATCCTGGCGGGTTATGACACCGGCATGAAGCAATTGCTGAAATCGAATCCGGGCCTGTCGAGCCGGATCAACATGCAGATCGATTTCGAGGATTTTTCCGACCAGGAACTGTTGGAAATCGCCAAAACGCAGGCAAAAGATAACCATTACACGCTGACCGAGGAAGCCGAGCAGGCATTCAAAGTCCGGATCAATCAGGAAAAAGTCGTCCCGCAGTTCGCCAATGCCCGTGCCGTCAGGAACATCATGGAGGAAGCGATGCGCGAACGGGCTTTCCGCCTGAGCGAAAAGTCGGTGACGAAGGACGATCTGGTCATCCTTGAGCCGCTCGATTTCGGCATCGATCCGAATCAACTGTTTGGGGACAATATCGAAGACCTGATGGCGCAGCTGCGCAATCTGGTCGGCTTGAAGGACGTCAAAAAACAAGTCAGCTCGATCATGAACTACGTGCGCGCCGAGAAGCGCCGCGAAAAGCTGGGACATCCGATGAACGATCTGTCCCTGCACATGGTCTTCACCGGGAACCCCGGAACCGGCAAAACCACGATTGCGCGGCTGATCAGCCAGATCCTGAAATCCATCGGTGTGCTGAAGCGCGGCCACATGATTGAAGTCACGCGCGAGGATCTGGTCGGTCAGTACGTCGGCCAGACCGGTCCGAAGACATTGGAGAAAATCAAGGAAGCATACGGAGGTGTGCTGTTCATCGATGAGGCCTATTCGCTTTATTCCGCCTCCGAAAACGACTTCGGCTATGAAGCCATCAGCACGCTGATCAAGGAGATGGAGGACAACCGCGACAAACTGGTCGTCATCATGGCAGGCTATCCGGGCGAGATGGGGCAGCTGCTCAGCATGAACTCCGGCATCCGCAGCCGGGTCGCCTACACGGTCGATTTCCCGGATTACGACAGCGAGGAACTGACGGAAATCTTCCGCATGGCCGCGACCCAGCAAGGTTTCGTGCTGACCGAGGAAGCCCAGGCGAAAGTCAAGAACCTGTTCGTGCAGTCCTATACGACCCGCGACAGCCACTTCGGCAACGCCCGCACGGCCAGGAGCCTGTTCGAGAAGGCGAAGCTGCACCAAAGCAACCGCCTGGCCGAAGACGAGGACGCCGATCTGTTCACGATTTTGCCGGAGGACATCGGAGAGAATGTTTAAGCACCTTGCATTCCAGTAGGTCGTCGAATAATAAATAAAGTTCTCGAACAATACCAGAATTGCATTGAATCGGTCTTTTTCCCGCCATGCAGCGCGGGACTTTCCCTATTGGGTCAACCAACAAGCGCCATGAACATTTTATGATCACAAAACAAGAAACACACACCATTATTTAGGGAAAATGGTGTGTGTTTCTTGTTTTGTTTCTATATTAAAGTGCCTTTTGGGAGTTCTTGTTTATAATTTGAACGAAAAATTGTGCATGAAACTTTGAGCAATTCGATAAAATTGTTCTTCTTCCATATTTTCAACGAATTGGATATCCCATTTTGCTGTTTCGGTATAGTCTAAAGAATATATCTGATTCGTATTTACCTTGCTGACCAAGGGTGCTTTAGCAGGCAATTTATCTGAAACAACCGGTATCAAAAATGGTCGTTCTTTTTCTGTTGTGGTTATCGGACAGACAATGACCATATTAGTGGCTCTGTTGTAGGCATCCTTACTCATGACAAGCGCAGGACGTCTTTTCTTGACCTCATATCCTCGAGAAGGGTCAAAATCAATGAACACAATATCCCGTTGTTTAGGAATCCATTTCATCTAGTTCTCCTTCGCGGGGTGCGTATCCGGCATCTAATTCAGGCATATAGTATTCTCCATCTGCCACACCTTCAAAATGATCTTTGATTTTGGGTATCATGGTGATTGAACCGTTCTCCTTTTTAATGAAAAAGAATTCTTCTCCTTCTTTTACTCCGAATGAACTAGGGATCGTTATCATGATTGAATTTCCTTGTTTTCTGGCTTTGATTGCAGACATACTAATCACTCCTTTGATGTGATTTTAACATGTAATTACTGCCCATTACAATGTTTATTTCTCGATCCCGGCAATCCCGAAAGCGCCAGGACCGCCATGGGAAGTGATGACGCAGCCGGTCTGGACCCAGGTGACATCCTGGAAACCTTTTTCCTTCGCGTAGGTCTCCATTTGGTTCATGATTTCTGCTTCCAAGCCCAACGAAAGGATCAGGTACAGTTTTTTGTTGTCTATATCGTAAGTCTTCAGATAGTCATCAAAAAAATCGACAACGACGCGGCTCATCTTGCCGCGGTATTTCTTGGTGGAAACCAACTTGCCGTCGATCAGTTCGATCGTCGGTTTGATCTTCAACAGCGATGCCCCCAGATAGGCTGCGTTGGAGACGCGGCCGCCTGCCCGCAGGAACTCGAGACCGGATGGCATGAACGAGAAGTGCGTGCGCGGCACGACTGCTTCGACGGCGGCAACCAATCGTTCCACTGCGATATCTGGCTCCTTTTCCAGCAAGTCGGCTGCGTAAAGCACGATCGCCGCCAAGCCGCCGGATACGTTCAGGGCGTCGATGAGGTGGATGTCTTCGAAATCTTCCGCCGCCAGAACGGCACTCTGGAAGGAGGAAGAGGCCTTGGAAGTGTAGCCGATATGCACGATGCTGCTGTCGGGATGAGCGGAGCGGATCTTCTCGAAGAAGGCAGTGTATTCGTTCGGATTGGTTGCGGTCGTCGAAGGCGTCTTTTTGGTGCGTTCATAATAGTCGATCAGGTCCTGAACCGGAAAAGATCCGTCAAGATGATCAACGTCATCCATGATGACGTGCATCGGGACAATCTGGATATTGTGTTTTTTGGCCAAATCAGCGGGAACGTCCGCACCGCTTTCAGTCGTAAGGATCACTCTGCTCATGTTCTTCCTCCATCTCCAAAAGGCAAAATTGTTATTGCCATTGGACTCAATTTGTTGGTTCCAATATACCACATTTTTTGTGCCCGACCAAAAAGGGTTATGCTGGAAGCAGAAACAGGGAGGGAACAATGAGGCATGGCCAAGAAAGCGAAAAACCGGAAATCGGACAGCGTGACGATGCTTGCGGTTGCAGGTTATGTGCTGCTCCTGGTGTTCGGGTTTCCGGCTGCCGAGAAGGCAGGCGACTTTTATCCGGCACTGTTGGTTTTGACCGGAATAGCAGCTCTGTTCGCGATCGTCCATTACCATTCGCGCGTGAATGCGTACGTCTGCCCGCAGTGCCGGCGCAAATTTAAAGTCAGCTTCCTGACGGATTTGCTGTCGTTGAACGGAGGCAAGCAAGGCAAACGCTTGGTTTGCCCGCATTGCGGATTCAAAGGATGGATGCAGGAGACAGGACCTGAGGAGTGATAAAAAAGCATGGGCTGGGGTTGTGTTGGCTGGGTTGGGGAAAGTTGCCGAATGCACCTCCCGCATTAGCGGATTTCGCCTCATTCAGATGTATAATTGTCGAATGTCTTCAAGCATTCGACAATTTCGCCCCGTCCGGATGAGAGAATGTCGAATATCACACCTGTTTTCGACAATTCAGGCCCGTCCACCCACCAAGCTAAGCCACCCAGCACCAACAAAATCAGAAACAAACCAAAAAACAGGGGCCGTCTCAACATAAAATGAGACGGCCCCTGCTAAGGTCGATTATTTTGCTGCTTTTTCCAAATGCTTGCTGCGCAATTGGCCGCAGGCGGCATCGATGTCGGTACCGTGTTCCTTGCGGATGACGCAGTTGATGTTGTTCTTTTTGAGGATATCGTAGAATGCCAGAATATCCTTTTTGGTGCTGCGCTCGTATTTGATGTGCTCGGCAACCGGATTGTAAGGGATCAGGTTCACGTAGGAAAGGTGACGCTTGTCCTTCAATAGGGCGACCAATTCGTGCGCCTGCTCCGGTCTGTCGTTCACGCCCGAAATCATGATGTACTCGAACGTGATGCGGCGGTTGGTCTTCTCCAGATACTCATCGATCGCGGACATGACTTCCTTCAGCGGGTGTTTGCGGTTGATGCGCATCATGCGGCTGCGGATTTCATCGTTCGGTGCGTGCAGCGACAACGCCAAGTTGACTTGCAGGCCGTTGTCCGCGAATTCGCGGATCTTCGGAGCCAAGCCGCTGGTGGAAACGGTGATGTGGCGCGCGCCGATCGCCAAACCTTTGGCATGGTTGACGATGTTCAGGAAGGCGATGACATTGTCGTAGTTGTCGAACGGTTCGCCGATGCCCATCACGACGATGTGGCTGACGCGTTCACCGTTGCCTTTTTGATCCAAGTAATGTTGGATCTGCATGATCTGGGCGACGATTTCGCCGGCAGTCAGATCGCGTTGTTTGCGTTTCAGGCCGCTTGCGCAGAATGTGCAGCCGATATCGCAGCCGACTTGCGTCGTGACGCAGACGGACAGCCCGTAATCCTGACGCATCAGTACGGTTTCGATCATCAGTTTGTCTTCCAGCTGGAAGAGGTATTTAGTCGTGCCGTCCGCCGATTCCTGGACGACCACTTGGTTCAGGGGCTGCAGCAGGAAGTTGTCGGATAGAAGGGCAACCAAATCTTTTGACAGGTTCGTCATTTCCGAAAAGTCCAGGACCCGTTTGATATAGAGCCAGTCCCAGATCTGTTGGGCGCGGAATTTTTTCTGGCCTTGTTCCAACAACCAAGCTTCCAGCTGACCCAAAGTCAATCCATAAATAGAAGGTGTGTTCATTATACTTTCCTTTCTTTACCGTGCAAATTTTCAATCCATATCATAACATATTTTTTTGAAAAGGGAATGGCTTCCTGAAAATAAGCGAAAAGGTGCAAAAAACGGCGTGTTGCTTGCTCTGCTAAAACCCGAGCAAATCCTTAAGGAGCAGCAAGCCGATGCCGAACATCACCAAGGTCGCGATGCCCCCGACCACATTCCCCAAGAGCCGATTCGTGTACCTGCCCATCACTTTTTTATTGTTGCCGATAAAGAGGATCAGGAGCATCAGGGGCGGTGCCATCAGGCCATTGATGGCTGCGGAGTAGTACAAAGCCCTCATCGGATCGATCCCGATGAAATTGATCATCAGTCCGATAAGCGTTGCGATGGTGATGACGCCATAGAAACCATGGGCCTCCTTCAGCTTTTTGCCCAAACCGATCTTCCAGCCGAAAAATTCGGAAATGGCGTAGGATGAAGAGCCCGCCAAAACTGGCACACCCAGCAGTCCGGTTCCGATGATGCCCAGAGCGAACAACCAATAGGCGAAGTCTCCCACCAATGGCCGAAGTGCTTGAGCGGCCTCCGAAGCGGAATTGATGGTGGTGATGCCGCTGAGATGCAGGGTCCCGGCCGTCGTCAGCACAATCATGAAAGCCGTGACAGTCGTAAAAACCATCCCGACAACCGTATCGATCTTCATATCCTTGATATCCTTGACAAAGATGCGCGGTTTCCCGATGCCGATGCCTTTGATTTTATTCTCGACAATCTCTTTTTCCACTTCTTCATCCGCTTGCCAAAAAAACAAGTAGGGAGAGATCGTCGTGCCCAAAAAGGCCACTACGTTGAGCATGAATTCCCGTGAAGGGTAAAAGGTCGGGATGAGCGTGTGCTGAAGGACAACGGCCCAATCCTGGCGGACCATGAACGCCGTGAAAAAGTAAGCGAACAAGGAAAGCGTCAGCAGCATCAGGAATCTCGAATAATGTTTGTAATCCATAAATATTTCCAGGACCAAGGTCAAGGAAGTCATGAACAGGATCCAAAAAATGAACGGAAATCCGAGCACCATCTGAGCCACCGCGGCCATCGCACCCAGATCAGCCCCGATGTTGATCGTATTGGCGATGAACAGCAGGGAGATTGCCGGATAGCTTATCCATTTTGGGTAGGATTCTTTCATGATCCCCGTCAGACCTTTACCGGATACCATCCCGATCCGGCCGCACATCTCTTGGATGGCTATCGCAAAGATGCAGGAAATCGGAGAAAGCCACAACAGATGCAGCCCGAACATGGCTCCGGTCTGCGAATAGGTGACGATTCCGGATGGATCATCATCAGACGCTCCGGTGATGACGCCGGGCCCAAATTTTTTGAGGAATTTTTTGCTTTTTTTGAGAATTTTGCCCATTTTTCTCACTCCTCACAGGGTTTTGCAGCTGCAATCGGATTTTTCGGAAACAGTTGCAATAGCCATCAGTACTTTCGGTCGAAATCGGGATAAAAGCGCGGACCTGGCCATTTTGGTTCACTTCTTTGACCTCATCATACCGACTATCGACTAAGCTTGCAAGCACTTGCATCGGCATATGATATACTTGTGGTAGGAACGCAAGCAACAAAAAAATCCGGACTATCGAGGTGGACTTTAATGGAAGAATCAGCTGCAAAAATTGACACAATCGATGCATACATCAGCCGCTATGATGAGGATATCCAGGCAATCCTGCAGGAATTCCGCAGGCTGATAAGGGAAGAGGCGCCCGATGCGACAGAGAGGATCAGCTACCAGATGCCGACCTTCTACCTGAACGGGAACCTGGTGCATTTCGCGGTGCAGAAAAATCATATCGGCTTCTATCCGGCACCGAGCGGCGTTGCCGCATTCAAGGAAGAATTGGCCGATTACAAGACTTCGAAAGGCGCAATCCAATTCCCGCTGACGAAACCGATCCCTTATGAGTTGGTGCGCCGGATCGTCCGCTTCCGCGTCGAAGAAGCGAAGCAAAAAAAGAAACAGAGCAAATAAGGAACGGATTCGTTACCGAATTTGAATCATACAAAGGAGGCGTCTCATGGATCTGCATGAATTTTTGACCGAAATCATCCCAACACTGGCCAGCCTGATCGAGGGTGTCGGCGTCCTGATCATCCTGTATGGCTGTGTCAAGTCATTGTATTTGTTCCTTACGGACAGGCTCAATCTGAGCAACAACCAGCCGAAACTCGAATTGGCCAAAGCTTTGGCACTCAGCCTGGAGTTCAAACTGGCCGCGGAAATACTGAAGACGGTCATCATCCAGACGATTGATGAATTCATCGTCCTTTCCGCCATCGTCATCCTGCGGGTCGTGCTGACGCTCGTCATCCATTGGGAAATCAAAAGCACCAATTCGGAAGAGCGCGAATGATTAACACGTGTCTTCTCTTGTTTTGTGAAAACGTTCTCTTTTCGCCTCGATTTTGACATGATTCCGCCATACTTCTTTCCTATACTATGTTTGTAGAGAAAAGAACCACGAAGCATACAAAAAAGGAGCGGATCAAAATGAAAAAATGGATGAACGGGGCAGTGAGCGGGGCTTTGGCAGTCTTATTGTTCAGCGGTACCGGCGTCATGGCATCCGAGGATGAAGGCGACTACGGCGCGGCAGCGGTCAGCGAGGGCGAAACGTATACGTTGGAAGAGATGTTGCTGTACGCAATCGAAGATGAATACATGGCCGAAGCTTCCTACATCGCGATCATGGATGCCTACGGAACGGTCAAACCATTCACCAGTATCGCCAAGGCGGAAGGCACGCACATATCCTTGCTTTTGCCGCTGTTCGAAACGTATGGTTTTGAAGTGCCGGAAAACGAAGCGGCCGATCGCATAGAACTGCCGGCATCCTTGGCGGAGAGCTTTGAAGCCGGTGTGGAAGGCGAAATCAAGAACATCGCCATCTATGGGCAATTTTTGGAGGCTGAGGATCTGCCTGATGACGTCAGAAGCGTCTTTGAACGGCTGATGGCCGCTTCCGAAAACCATTTGGCCGCCTTCGAACGCGGTGTTGCCGGAAATCCGGATGGAGCCGGCAGGAAAAAATAATCCGAAGACACAAAACAAGCCCTGCGCAGAATCAACTTGCGCGGGGCTTGTTTTTGCGTGGGGTGGTCGAGCTAGTCCGATGTTGTCGGATAACCGCGAAGAATCGGACAACCGGCGCGCGTGTGCGCCACAGCATAAAAGTTTAAAATGGCTGCTGCTGCAGTTGCTGTCAAAACTGTTCTTCCCGGACAATTTTCCTGGCAGCATTCAGTCTGTCCATTGGGAAGCGGAACGAACGGGTGTATAATGAAGACGGAAGAAACAATTATGCAACTTCAGGAATGAAAGCGTTATCTATTTGGGCGGGAGGGAATAGTGATGGTAACCGAAGGCGTCATTCTAGCGGCCGGCAAGTCTTCCCGGATGGCGGGGAAATCGAAAATGACGCTGGACTTGGCCGGCAGAACAGTGATCCAAAGAAGCATCGCCAGCCTGCAGCCGTTCTGCAGCCGCATCATCGTCGTGACGGGATTCCATGCCGAAGCTGTCAGGGAGTCGGCCGGCCACAGCGCACAAGCCGTCTTTGTCCATAATCCCGATTGCGAAAAAGGCATGTTCTCCTCTTTGCGGCTGGGACTGCGGCATACCGAAGGGGAGCGTGTCCTCATCCTGCCCGGCGATTGTCCGTTCATTGCCTATGAAGTGCCCGAAAAACTGCTTGCTGCGAAGGGGGATATCGTCCTGCCGGCCTATCGGGGGAAGCGCGGACACCCTGTCCTGCTGAGCCGCCCAGTGATCGAGAGCCTGTTGGCGGATGAGGAGTGTCAGAGCCTGAGGGAATACATCCAGGCGAACGAAGCGGAAATCATCGCAGTGGACCGCCCGGAAATCCTTTGGGACATCGATACGCCGGAGGATTACGCCAAAGCTGTGGACTATTTTCAATCGAAAGAACAGAGGTGAAGAAATGGAAAATATCAGCAAATCGATCAAGCGTTTCGATTTCGATGACAAGGTCGAGGGGAAAGCAAAATACTGCGCTGATCTGCATCCGGAGGGCATGCTGTACGCAAGGACTTTGCGCTCCGAAGTGCCGCGCGCCAAAATTCGCGCCATCCGTCTGCCGGAACTGCCGGAAGGGTACACGATCATCGACCACCGGGACATCCCCGGCAAGAATGTCGTGCCGATCGTTTACGAGGACCAGCCGTTTCTGGCCACGGATGAAGTCAATTACATCGGCCAACCGATCCTTTTGGTTGTCGGTGCGGACAAGGAAATCATCCTCGAAATCATCAATCAGATAGAAGTAGAATACCAACCACTGACGCCGATCCTGTCGATTGAGGCCGCCGTGGAGGCAAAAGCGCCATACCTGTTCGGCGACAAACCCTATTTTGTCGAATACAGCTATGCAAAAGGCGATCCGGATAAAGCCATCACCCAAGCAGTGCGCGTGGTCGAGGATGAGTTGCGCACCGGTTACCAGGAGCATGTTTATCTCGAGCCGCAAGCGCTGTTGGGGGTCTACGACGGCGAACGCGTCTCCGTTTATGGTTCGATGCAATGTCCTTATTATATCCACAGTGGCCTGAAGCAGGCACTTGGGTGGGGGGACGAACGGGTCCGGGTCGTCCAGTTGCCCACAGGCGGCGGCTTCGGAGGAAAAGAAGAATATCCGACCATCCCGGGTGTCCACGTGGCGTTGGCGGCCATCAAGACAGGCAAGCCGGTCCAATTGGTGTTCGACAGGCAGGAGGATATCCGTGCCACGACCAAGCGCCACCCCAGCATCATCAAGATCAAAAGCCATCTGGATGCGGAAAACCGCATCATCGCGCGGGAAATCGACGTCAAATTGGATGCCGGAGCCTATGCGGGCCTCTCCAGCGTCGTGCTGCAGCGGACGATTTTTTCGGTCTGCGGTGTGTATGACATTCCTAATCTGAAAGTGACAGGGAAGGCCTATGCGACCAACAATATCGTGACCGGCGCGTTCCGCGGCTTCGGCGGGCCGCAGGCATTCTTCGCCATCGAAATGCATATGGAACATATCGCAAAGGAACTGGGTGCCGACCCGCTCGTGCTGAGGAGAAGCTGCTTTTTGGAAAAAGGCGACACTTCCTCGACCGGCGGCGTCTTCCATTCCGACATCAAACTAGCTGAAATCGCCGACAAAGTAGCAAGACGCTCCGGCTATCAGGAGAAACGCGGCCGTTTTGCCGAGGGGAAGGATTCCTGGCGGGGGATCGGCTGCTCGTTCTTCTTCCATGGCTGCGGCTTCACCGGGGCGGGTGAGGCGGAACTGTTGAAGTCGAAGGTGAAATTGAGGAAATACGCCGATAGTACGGTCGGCTTGTTCGTTTCGAGCACGGAGATGGGGCAGGGGGCCTTGACCACCTTGCGCAAAATCGTCGCGGAAACGCTGGGCATCCCGATCGGACAAGTCAAACAGGCCTATCCGGATACCGCCGTGTGTCCAGACTCCGGTCCCACCGTCGCATCTCGGACGGTCATGATCGTCGGGCGGCTGCTGCAGGAATGCGCTGAGCAAGTGAAGCAGCGCTGGGACGAAGAAGCGTTCGAAGTGGTGAGGGACTACGTCTACCCGCAAAACCTGTCCTGGGACAGCGAGAAACTGTCTGGGAATGCTTATCCCGAATATTCCTGGGGCGCCAATGTCGTTGAAGTGGCAGTCGATCCGATGACGTATGAAGTCGGGATCAAAGGTGTTTGGGCGGTTTACGATATCGGCACGCCGATAGACGAAAAGATTGTGCAAGGGCAGATCGAAGGCGGCATCATGCAGGGTTTGGGGTACGCAGCCATGGAAAGGCTGCAGACCGCGGGAGGCAGATTGCTGCAGGAGAGCCTTGCCGAGTATCTGATCCCTGCAGCCACCGATTTTCCGCGGATTGCGCTTGAATTGATCGAAAACCCTTATGCAGGCGGGCCTTTCGGAGCCAAAGGATTGGGCGAACTGCCGATGGTTGGGGTAGCGCCGGCTGTTGCAGCAGCCGTAGAACAGGCGATCGGCAAAAAAATCGACCGTATCCCGCTGACGCCGGAATACATAAGGGAGCTGATGAGATGATGGAGGCTATTGTTTGCAAACTGAACGGGCAGGAAATTACGTTGGCGACGGATCCTGCCAGAAGGCTGCTCGATATCATCAGGGAGGATTTTGATTGTAAAGGCACGAAAGAAGGCTGCGGGGAGGGCGAGTGCGGGGCCTGCGCCGTGCTGTTGGACGGGCGCTTGGTCAACTCCTGCCTGATCACCGCCGCCATGGCAGCCGGAAAGGACATTTGGACAATCGAGGGTTATCGGGATACGGACCGTTTCCGGTTGCTGAAGGAAAAATTGGCGGAGTACGGGAGCGTGCAATGCGGCTTCTGCACACCGGGCATCATCCTTGCGGCGGAAGCGGTGCTTTCGAAAAATCCCCATCCGACCGAAGTGCAGGTCAGGGAAGGCCTGTCCGGCAATCTCTGCCGCTGCACCGGGTATACGATGATCGTCGATGCCATTCTGGCCGCAGCCAGGGAGGGGGAAGGATTATGGTGAAGGTGTTCATCCCGGGCACGCTGGCGGAAGCCTTGGAAATCAGGGGACTGCACAAGACTCTCATCATCAACGGCGGAACCGACGTAATGGTGAAGTACCGGCGCTGGAACGGCATGGCGCCCAACTTTCCGATGGATGTGCTCCACATCGGGAGTCTGGCGGAACTTAAGCAAATCGCAATCGTGGAGGGAAAACTCACCATCGGAGCGGCCGTCACGCTGTCCGAACTGCTGGAACATCCGCTGGTGCCTGAATACATCAAGCTGCCGATCCGCCAGATGGCTTCCCCTGCCATCCGGAACATGGGGACACTGGCAGGGAACCTCTGCAACGCCTCGGCATCGGGTGACAGCCTGCCGATGCTCTATGCGCTCGACGCGGAGGTGACGCTCGCATCCGTGCGGGGAATCCGCAAGCTTCCCGTCAGGCAATTCATCACCGGTGCCAAACAGACGCAGCTCCAGCCCGACGAACTGGCGACCGAGGTCACGCTGCCGCTTGCCGACTATACGCTGTCCTATTACCGGAAAATCGGCGGCAGGCAGGTCAACGCCATTGCCAAGGCGAGTTTCTTTGCCGTGGCAATCAAGAAAAATGGCTCAGTCGAAGACGTGCGCATCGCTTTCGGGTCCGTCGCGCCGACCGTCATCAGGTGCCGGGCTTGCGAAGAATCCTTGATCGGGACGGCGGAAGCGGGACTGGCTGCAAAAATAGAGACAGTGCGCATGCGTTACGGGGAGCTGCTGACCCCGCTGGACGACACCCGTTCAACGGCGGACTATCGGCGGCAAGTATCGCTGCGGTTGCTGGAGGATTTTATCGGGAGGAGGTTGGCGAAATGAAGGAGAAAGCCATTCAGATTGTCTTTTGGGGGTCGCTGTGGGGAATCGCCGAGGCGACATTGGGCTATGTGCTGCATATGCTGGCGATCCATCTGCCCGGTGTTCCCGGGTTCGTGATGTTCCCTGTCGCCTTCTATTTCATGCGTAAAATGTACTTGTCGACCGGGAAGGCGACTGCGGTTTTTCGGATGGCGGTTGTGGCGGCTGCCATCAAATGCTGCGATTTCCTGATTCCGGGGAATATCCCGATCCGGATCCTCAATCCGGCGCTGTCCATCCTGCTGGAAGGACTGGCCGTGGCCGCCGTATTCGCCTATGCCGAAAGGAAAAAAAGCGCCATCGGCTACGCGTCCGTTTTTTCGATGGGGGTCCTTTGGCGTGCTGCCTTCCTGCTCCATCTGTTCCTGATTTCGCTGTTCGGCCTTTCGGCGGCGCTCGTGACGGAAGGGCTGCTGGTCAGCCTGCGCTTCCTGATTTTGGAAAGCTTCGTGAACGCCGGTTTCATGTTCGCTTATCTGAAAACCGAAAAGTCCATGCGGATTGTTGCGGTGCGCCCGGCCTTTGCCTACGCGGCGCTGGCGGCGGC
The DNA here is from genome assembly GCF_900109135.1 of Trichococcus ilyis. GTDB lineage: Bacteria > Bacillota > Bacilli > Lactobacillales > Aerococcaceae > Trichococcus > Trichococcus ilyis. Next base: position 38,843 of record NZ_FNYT01000028.1, read on the forward strand.
CATCATCCTGACGCTTGCGCTGTAGGGACGGCGAAATGGGACAGGTGCACATCATCACCGGTGAAATGGATGCCGGAAAGACCAAAAAATTGCTCCGGATCTACCGGGAACTGCCTGCCGGAACCGCAGACGGCTTCGCCTCCGTCAAGGCTTTTTATGATGAGGGTATGTTCGCAGGCTATGATCTGAAACGATTGGCGACCGGGAAGGAAGTCCCTTTCATCAGGCTGAAGCAAGCAGGGGAAACGCCCCCGGAAGGCAGCTTCGCCTTCGACCGCTTCACCTTCCTGCTGGCCCCGCTCGCGGCAGCGGAGCAGGCAATCCGGGAACTTCTTTCCGATCCGCTGATCCGCACTGTCCTGCTGGATGAAATCGGCCCGGTCGAGCTCAGCGGGAACGGCTTCTGCGGAGCGCTGCAGGAACTGCTGAAGAGCGATAAGGATCTGTACCTCTGCATCAACAGGAAGAATCTGGAGTCGGTAATGAAAAAATTCGGGATCGCAACATACCAGCTGATCGAAGTCGTGCAGGATAAATCCCCCTCACGCGCGTAAACGAGAAGGGGATTTTTTATGGTCAAATGCTGGCACTTGCGTCCTGTCCCGTTTCCGCTTAGAATGGAGGGACTGTAATCAGAACGGAAAGGAAGAGGACGGATGCGATTGGACAAACTGCTCGCGGAATGCGGCTACGGTTCCCGGGGACAAGTGAAGAAGCTGATCCGCAGCAAACAGGTCAGCATCGACGGCAACATCGTGCTGGCGGACAACCACAATGTCGACCCGCAGCTCCAGACGGTCGCCGTTTCGGGGAAAGTGCTGGAACGGGAAACGAATGTGTATTATATGCTGCACAAGCCGGCCGGGGTCGTGACGGCGGTATCCGACGAGGGCAACCGGACTGTCATCGATCTGATCCAACCGGCCGATCGCCGTCCGGGCCTTTATCCCGTCGGCCGATTGGACAAGGATACGGAAGGATTGCTGCTGATCACGGATAACGGGCAGTTGGGCTACCAATTGCTGCTGCCGCACAAAAAGGTGACGAAGCGCTACGAAGTTGTCGTCAACGAGCGCGTGACCGCCGCCGATCAGGAAGCCTTCGCCGAAGGGATCGTTTTCCACGGCGGAACGACCTGCAAGCCCGCGCGACTGACCATCCTCAGCGAAGCGGACGAGGAGAGCCGCGTACTGTTGGACATCAGCGAAGGGAAATTCCACCAGGTGAAGAAGATGTTCCTTTCGGTCGGCAAAAAAGTCACCTACCTGAAACGGCTGTCGATGGGACCGATCGAGCTGGATGAATCGATTCCCCCCGGCAGCTACCGGCCGCTCAATGGAGCGGAACTGGCACAACTGAAGCCCTATTTCCGCTAGGGAGAAGGCAAATCAACCAAAAAGAGGAGGAGCTGCTTACAGCTCTTCCTCTTTTTGGCGGTGTGCCCGGCATGGGTGATAACTTGGTGGTGAAAGTCCACTACAGGCTTTGCAGTAGGAACTGTTAGCGAAGGACAAGGGTGTCCACCGTGAGGTGGAATCTGAAGGAAGTCGGACGCAAACACTTGCACTGACGAACAGAAATCTCATATGAGGCTGTATGGAGACGGACGAGCTTGCCGCACATAGCAAAGTCCTATACTGCACAAATCTCCTACAGTAAATGAGGCAGTGACATGAGTGGAAGGTTATCATTCTTACCCGGGGAGGTCTCGCTAGCAGGACTCCCTGTAGTAACAACGAATAGCGAGAAGTCAGCAGAGGTCATAGTAG
>NZ_FNYT01000027.1 GCF_900109135.1 Trichococcus ilyis
TTTTGTTCCATTCGGACAGGAAATGGTTGAACACGAACCGGGAGCAGCCGATGGTCTTGGCAATCAGGATTTGTTGTTCCTGATTGGGGTAGATCCGAAACTTGTAGGCTTTGTGGATCAGCATTGCCAGTCACCTCCTTCTGCCACCTATTATACACGAACATTTGTTCTTGGTCGAACGGGAGGGCCTTCTTTAACAACAAGATTTTTCGAAAAGAATAGGCTGACGCCTACCGCCATTCATCTCCCACCTACTCATTGGGCTGTGCCTTTTTCATTCCTAGAGGTGGGAGTCTTCTGGCGGAAAATGATAAAACAGCATAGGAACGCAAATGACAGCTTTCATTTGCGTTCTTTATTGATGGCGTTCGACAAATGCTACCAAGGCGCCCCTCCCGCGCATCTGAAGGCAACAAACAGGGATGTTGCGCTAAGAATAGGGCCTGGGTGGGATCGAATTGTCGAATACACTCCAGCATTCAACAATTTCGCCTTCTGCAGACGTCAAACAATCGAACGTCCTCTCAGCGTTCGACAAATTTGGCCACTTCACGAATAAAATTGTCGAATAGGCAACCAGCGTTCGACAAATTCGGCCGACCGCCCTCCAATCAAAAGGGCGGCAGCGCCAATAAAACCAAAAACGAACGCAAAGAAGCGGCCGCCCGGCAATGGGCGGCCGCTTCTTTAGGTTGTGCGCGACATAAACATAAAGCAGCAATCCTGGAATCCGTCCGCAACTCTGGCGAAAGGGCACCCGCCGGAGTTCGTCGGTAATAGCAAGCCTCAACTCCTGCGAAGCCGGCTCCATCGGAGAACGCAAGCAGAATGTTGGCTGAACTTCGGCGAAGCCTCCGTTCACCGGAGGAGAACAGTGCAGATCCCTGTTTCTGTTTTTTTTGCAGCCTATTCCCCTAGCCCCTCAACAGAGCATCAACCAGTCTCAGCCATATTTCCTCATCGAAACCGCCTGGATCAGCACAATCGCCAGGCTGGTCAGCAGGGCGACGAAGACGATGCTTTGGATGCCGCTGAGGTTGATGACGACGGCAGCCAAGCTGGCGCCGAACGCACCGCCCAATTGGATCAAGGAGCCGTTTATGCTCAGCATGAAGCTGGATTTGTTGTCGGTCACTTGGGCGATGCCGGTGTTGAGCTGAAGACCGGTGAACCAGGCGCTCATCAGCCACACGATGATGAAGAGCACGCTTAGCCATTTCGACGGTTGGAAAACAAGGATCAGCAGCATCGCCGCCGTTTGGAGCACCGCCCCGAGCATCATCGACTTGGCATATCCGATCGCATCCGAGACGTGGCCGCCGATCAGATTGCCTACGAAAGTGGCGAGGCCGAGCGCAACTAGTATCAGGCTCATCAGCGGCTCGACGGAAGGGAAAAGCAGCAACAAGTACGGCGTTGCATAGGTGTAGAACGCATTGTAGCCCATGAACATGGTCAACGTATAGGCAAGCAGCAACAACGTTTTCCCGTCCTTAAAGAACTGCAGCTCGTTTTTCAGATTCAGTTTGGTGGCCTCGTGGTCCGCTTTCGGCAAATATTTCAGGAAATAAGCCAGAGACAGCATCATCATGCCGTTCAAAATCCAAAAAATGCTGCGCCAATCGAAGACAGCGGATAAGACCCGAGTCAATGGAACGCCGATGACAAGCGCCAAGGAGCTGCCCATGATGTAGAAGGCCAAGGAACGACCTTGCCTATCCTTGGGGGAGAGCGCCAAGACCGTCGAAATGGCCAAGACACCATAGCTGTTGGCGGAAATCCCCATCAGCAAGCGCACGATGAGCAGCTGGACAAAGCTTTGGGCATAGATGAGGGCGAAGGTCGTCAAAATCGTCAGCAACAGCATGAGCTTCAGCATCCGGCTGCGTTCGACCTTCCGGAACAGGATCAGAGTGATCGGCACCCCGAACGCCGCCCCATAAGAGTACATCGTGTTCAACAGTCCGGACTCTGCCACCGAGATGCCCAGCGAAACAGCCACTTTGTCCAAAATACCGCTGAACACAAAAGCCGTCATCGCCAGCACAAAACTCATCGCGCTGAAGACCAGTAACATAAAATTTGGTTTTTTCATAATATTCTCCTTCAGGAAGGGATTTCCAACCCTATTTTGTTTGCGGTTACAAAACAACGTGCCCGGAACCTCCGGGCAGCTTTTCCGCATATAAAACTAGTATACAGGTTGAACTGAACTTTAAGTCAAGCTTATTCGTGAGAATTTCTGTCGCCGTAATCAGCGGCTGGAGAATGCTGATACAAAAATGTAAAGTAGAGAGCGACAAATTCGTAAAGTTAATCGGTACAAAAACGTAAAGTAGATACCAACAAATTTGTAAAATTGAACGGGAAAATATGTAAAATTGAAACGGAAAATATGTAAAATTGGATTTGCAAAAACGTAAAATACGTGCTAACATTTTTGTAAAGTTAAGGCCTACAAAAACGTAAAGTGAGTGAGTCGCATGTATGAAAAACGAATCATTGACGAGTCCTTAAAAAGCTACTTCGAGGATTTGCCAGCCATATTGATTGAAGGCGCAAAAGCCGTAGGAAAAACGGAGACTTGTTCGCACCTGGCGAAGACCGTCTTCAGCTTGGACAACGAGGCCACTCGGATGCTCCTGAAAGGCGACCCTGAAATCATTTTGAGAGAGGAACACCCGGTTCTATTGGATGAATGGCAATTGCTCCCAGAAATATGGACGTTTGTCCGACATCAAGTGGATAAAGGATTACCTTCAGGCAGCGTGCTTTTCACAGGCAGCAGCATCAAAGTCAATTCCCGGATCCATAGCGGAGCAGGCCGAATCGTCAGGATGAAAATGCGGCCCTATTCGATAGAGGAAAGGAAAATGTCTGAAGAATATATTCGGATTTCCCAACTTTTTGGATTATCGGATACGAAGAAAATCAGCGGGAAAACGGATAATAAAATCACAGATTATTTAGATGAAATTTTTAAATCGGGATTTCCGGGTATCCGAAGTAAAGCGGAACGTACGCGAAAATTACTGTTGAGCAGTTACACAACAAACATTGTGGAGCATGAATTCAGCGAGAACGGTTTTACGGTCAAAAAGCCGGAGAGTCTGCTCGCTTGGATGAAAGCCTATGCTGCGTCCATCGGTACCTCAACCAGTTTCCAAACCATCATCGATGCTGCTATGGCTAACAATAGTGAGGCGCCAAGCAGGCCGACCGCAAATAATTATCGCGAGGCTCTAAAGATTTTGTACATCATTGATGAAGTGCAGCCGTTTTTAGCAATCGGCAAACTCTATCCCAATTTAGCGAAAGCGCCAAAACATTTCATGCTGGATCCCGCGATTGCGTTGAGCCTGCTTGGGGTGAGCCGCGAACAACTGGAAACCTACAAGGTACCCAAGCACGTCGGAAAATTCAATCAAACGTTGATAGGTCAACTGCTGGAGTCGCTAGTGTACCAGAGCTTGATTGTCTATGCCGATGCGAATGATGCGCAGCTGTATCACTTTCGGGACGCAAAGGGAACGCGGGAAATCGACTTCATTCTGCAAAAAGGCAATTCTCTGATTTTGTTCGAAGTAAAAGCCGATCCAGATGCGAAAGATCAGTATGTAGAGCACTTAAACTGGTTTGAGGATACCGTAAACGATGAATTTCAAGTAACCAAGGTGCTACTGAATACAGGCCCTTATGCATACACGAGAGAATCGGATCGGGTGCATGTGATCCCAATTGCGATGCTAGGGGTTTGATAGGAGTGGGACAAATTCACGTGACCGACAGCATGTTGTAGTGCTTCAGCAATCGGATGTCTTCCTTGGACACTTTCAATTTTTCGATCAGCTGCGCATCTTCCTTCAAGGGGGTTCGGGAGAAAAGCATTTTTACCGCGATTGGCATCATCGGGCGCGAAGATAGGCCGAAAAACAAGCCCCATTTCGTGTTGGCGTCCAAAAATGAAGCCAATATGCTGATTGTCACTTGCTCCATGTATGTGTCCTGGTTCCGGAGCACAATATTGGTATGCGCGTCGTAATGCTCGATGTTGCCGTAATACGTGTTTTCGCAATCCTGATAATGGTCATAATCCTTGATATTCATATACATGTAGATGTTGTTTTCGCCTGCCTCTTCCGTAGGGACGATGTCGAAAACGCACGTGATGACTTGGTTTGCGCGCCCGTCGTACACGTAGGAATAGAATTGGTTGACCCCGGAGAAGAAAGCTGGATTCAGGGGCTTCACATTTTTTGGATCATTATTTTCGGCGGCAGGCAGCAGTTGGTTAATGTGGACGCCGATTATATCCGCCAGCTCATACAAGGTTGCGATGTCGATGACGATTTCGCCGCGTTCATATTTTGAGAGCGTCGCTTTGCTTTTGCAGATTTTTGCGGACAGTTCCAGCAGCGTCATGTTTTTGCGCTTCCGAAAATTCCGGATCCGCATGCCGATTTCCTGATTGATATTAGTCATACAAGGTGACCCCCAAAGTTTCGTATAAATTGAAAAAAGTCTGAATTTCGATGCTTTAAATGATAGAACGATTATAACATAGGCGAACGGGTCGGAAAATCTAGTCTGAATAGATTTTTTGCCTCGTTTTTTCCATTCTGAAGAAACTTTGGCTGGTTTGTGCGGGGTACTCCGATGTAATAGATTATAGATACAAATCTGAAAGAGAAAGTTGGGCGCCAGAATGTATGATTTTGACGAAATAATCGAACGAAGAAACACCAATGCGATGAACACGGATGGCTTCAGGGAATACATCTTCCGAGATGACGGCTCCATGACGTTTCCTTACAAGGACGAAGAATTCATCCGCATGTGGGTGGCGGACATGGAATTCGCCACACCGGATGTGATCATTGATGGGATCAAAGAACGGTTGGAAAAGCGGATTTTTGGCTATACGCGTATTTTTGGAAATGAATACTATGGTGCCTTTTCTAATTGGTGCAGAACAAGATACGGCTGGAACTTCGACAAGCAGCATTTGGTCATGTCGAATGGGATCATCCCCGCGCTGTACGAATTGGTCGACTACATCTGCGCGGAAGATGAAAAAGTCCTCTTCCTGACGCCTTCCTATGCCTATTTCAAATATGCAGCGGACTACAACAACCGGGAAGCGGTGGCGAGCGACCTGATCAATGAGGCCGGAAGATACCAGATCGATTTCGCGGACCTGAAGAAGAAGGCTTCGGACGAAAAAGTGAGCCTGTTGATCTTGTGCCACCCGCATAATCCTACCGGCAGGATCTGGACCGAGGAGGAGTTGCGGAAGATCGGGGAGATTGCCGTCGAACACAAGCTGTGGGTCATTTCGGATGAAATCCATTGCGATCTGCTGCGAAGGGGCAAGCAGCACGTCCCATTCGCAAAAATCATCCCGGACTACGACAAAGTGATCACATGCATGGCCCCAAGCAAAACGTTCAATATGGCAGGCTTGATGATTTCGAACATCATCATCCCGAATGAGGAATTACGTAGCGTCTGGTCAGCCAGACACTATAACTTCGACAATCCACTGAGTGTCGCGGCCGCGCAGGCAGCCTACGAGAAGGGCGGTGACTGGCTGGAGGAGCTCACGGACTATTTGGACGGGAATTTCTCTTTCACCAAAAAACACCTTGCGGAACACCTGCCGGAAGCGACCATGGAAGTATCTGAATCAACCTATCTCGCCTGGGTGGACGTGAGCCGCTATTTCTCGGAAGCAGAAAACTTGCCGCTGTTCTTCGCGCACGAAGCCGGTGTCCTTTTGGAAGGCGGCGACATGTTTGTCCAAAACTCGGACGGCTTCATCCGCCTGAACCTCGCCTGCCCCAGAGCCGTTCTGCAGGAAGGGCTAAGACGAATCAGCGAAGCGATCAATCGGTCTTGTGTGGGGCAACAGCAGCTCATGACAACGAGGAAGCAACAAAATATCTGTGAGGGGGTTACACTTTCCATCCCGGCACCGTCTTTGTAAGTAGAGACCTACGATGCTCCGATCACGGACATGGGGCGGCGGTCGGGTCCGAGACCGAAAAAGAAAGTAGGATGGAAATGATGGAGAAAATGATAGACGTATTTGCGATGGGATATGGGACCGTTCCGAGAATGGTGATGACTGACAGAGAACTGACGGTAGAGGCGAAAGCGATTTATGGGTACTTTGCCGCATGCATCGGAGCAGGAGACACGCATTTCCCTACGGTGGAGGACATCTGCAAAGACCTGAACATGGGCATGGAACGCTTCCAGAAGCACAAGAAACTTCTGTTGGCTAAAGGCTACCTGACCATCCAAAAGGACCCTGCCGCAAATGGGAGATTCGGCAGGAATATTTATGTGGTTCAGCAGATGGATTTGTTACAATATAAATGAATACAGCACAATCTAAACTCTACAAGGGGTAATTATTCTTGTAGAGTTTTTTTCTGTGTAAAAGAATCCTTCAAATCCAATGTAGTAGAAATCTGTTCTGTTTTCAGCATAACTTTGCAGATAAATAAATGCTTTTGAAAATAGTTGCAGCAAGCAATTGTCTATACCCGTTAGTTTATACCGATAACCTGCAATCCAGAGTTATCCAAATTAACGAATTGTATAGAATAAAAGGTGTTATAATCAAGGCCATATCAATATTTGTATGTGCTGAATCAATCAACTTTGAGTAGCTATGATCAACTAATTTCATAGAGTGATTTTGCAACATGTCAAAAAATGAAGCGCTATCATTGTTGCAGGAACTTGTCATATTCAGTTACTGCAATGGGATCTATAATCATAAGTGTAGTTTGATAACGCTAACAAAAAGAAAACTCGAGTTAAGGAAGTGCTTATCAGAATGCTTACGAAGCGGCAAAAAAAAATATTGGATCTAATGATCCACCAAAATGATTTTCAAACGGTGGATTATTTTTCAAAGAAATTAGGTGTTTCAAAAAGGACAATACATTCCGAGATTAAGATAATCGAGGATTATGTAAAAAGTTCAGGTGAATACATCGAAAAGAGGAGGGGTGTCGGAATCGCCTTGAGAAAGGTGAATGAAGAAATTGACCCAATGGAAATGGATGAGGAGGCAGATGTGTATTCAACCATTTCCAGAAGAATCGAAATCATGAAGTACTTGCTTTTTGATGAGAAGGTCAGCTTCAGCAGCCTTTCAAATCATTTCATGGTCAGTAAAACATCGATCAAAAATGACTTAACGTTTGTGATGAAGGTCCTGAGTGAAGGAAACAACTGCAAGCTTCAGGGAGATATTAATGGAACAAGGTTAATTGGAGCGGAAGAGGATATCCAAAAGGCATTTCTTCAATTCAATCGATATGTTCTGAGCAACTCTGATTATTATATCGAAGATGAAATCACGAAAAAGATGAAGTTGCTGGAAGTGTATTACGGGGAACAACCAATCAGTGTCTGCTCCAACATTTTATATAACTACGTAAGAAACCACGCAAATGTTATTTCAGACTATTATGTTCAAAACGTTTTGAATATTTTTGTCATCTTGATGTATCGGATAAAAATGGGCCATCATATCAGCGTGACTACTGCAGTAAATCATTCGGGAGAGGATGCATTTTTTGAAGAGAGCGCAAATGAATTGTTGAATAAAGCGGCGTTGAGGCTTGATTTATCGTATACCCCTGAGGATGTGAAATATCTTTCCCATCATTTGATTTTGAATCGGTTCGAATCACTACCAGAGCAAAAAATTGACGTTTTGATAGTCGACAGCCTGCTGGATCGCGTTTCGGAATCATTGAACATCAATTTTTCCGGAGATGAAAAACTGGGCAGTCAACTAAGGAATCATATTCCACCGATGATTTATCGTTTGCGGGCGAAGAACAAAATTGAAAACCCATTCACTTCCCGTATCAAAACGGAATTTTCCCTTACCTTCAATGTGATTTGGGTGGTGTTGAGTGAATACGAAAAGGAACTTGGAATTACCTTTAATGAAGATGAAATCGCCTTTCTGACGATTTATTTTCAAGCGGCTATCGAGAGAGCCAAGGCGAACCGCAGAATACTGGTTGTCTGTCAAATGGGAATCGCGACTTCGGAACTCTTGATCAACAGGATTAAAAATGTTCTGCCATCACTGGATACATTAGAAGCTGCATCAGTAATGGAATTGGATGAGATTGATTTGCACTCCTTTGACTTGATTCTGTCCACTATCAATATCGACCTCCCAAACAAAAAAGTCATCTATGTCTCGCCCTTCTTGAATGATGAAGATTTATCAAAAATCGGAAGTGAGTTGTATAAACCCACCAAGCAAGTTGTAGAGAGACCTTTTTCGGGATTTGATAATTTAACAAAGTATATAGATGCAGAGTTCACTTATCTAAATACCAATTTCACTTCCAAAGAAGAGTTGATTGCAGGTATCGGGAAAAAATTGATTCAAGCCGAATACATCACACAGGAGTTCATAGAGAGTGTAAGTAATCGGGAGACAGCAGGCGGAACGGATTTGCCCACCGGGGTAGCTGTACCCCATGGAAATTCACATTATGTGAATAGAACAGTTGTTGCAGTCATCAAAAATGCCAAAAAGTTTAAGTGGAAAAATTATTACGTAGATGTTGTCTTTATGATATGCATTTCAAAACAAGATACGAAGGAAACCCGGAATATTCTGGCGGATATATACAATATCATAGATGGCCCAGAGAGGCTCAAAGGTATCAGAAGAGCGTCTTCTACAGATGATTTATTAAAAGGATTTAGGAGTGAGGTATATGGAACAAATGCAGGAGAAGGGTAACAGTGTCATTTCAAGAGAATTGATTTTTATCGATGAAGAATTTTCAACCAAAAATGAGGTCATTGCATTTATCGTCAAGCAAGCCGAAGCGACCGGATATGTGAGTGAATTCAAGGATTTTTATGATTCAGTCCAAAGAAGGGAAGCAGAGGTTCCTACGGCAATAGGTTATCAGATTGCGATCCCTCATGGAAAGACCGGTTCGGTCAAAAACCCATTCATAGCCTTCCTTCGGACGAAGGATGAATTTCAATGGACCGCAGACAATGAGGAAATGGTTCGTTTAGTATTTTTGATTGGTGTGCCACAAGAGAGTCCAGGGAAACTGCATCTGAAATTCATTTCCCAGTTGAGCAAGAAATTACTGGATGATGAATTCAGAGAGAAGCTATTAAACCAAACTGATAAGGGTAAAATTTTTGAACAATTGAATTCAATAGAAATTTAGGAGGAAAAGAAGATGAAAGTAGTAGCTGTTACAGCATGTCCAACAGGAGTAGCACATACGTATATGGCGCAAGAGGCAATCGAAAAAGAATGCAGAAAACGTGGTTATGAAGTCAAAGTAGAAACCCAAGGCAGCATGGGGATCGAAAACGAACTGGAACAAGAAGAGGTGGATGCAGCAGATGTAGTGATTCTGGCGGTAGCAATCAGCATTGAAGGAGAAGATCGTTTTGAGGAAAAAATGGATGCCGGAAAGGTGATTCAAATCGATCCAGGTGAAGTGATCAAACATCCTGCGGACCTACTGGATAAAGCTGAAAAATTATAAACATTGTACTTATCAAAGAATGAGGAGATGACGGAAAGTGAAAAAGGAAAATAAGGTTTTCAAGGATTTACAAAAAGCATTTAATACGGGTGTTTCCTACATGTTGCCAGCAGTTGTAGTCGGGGGTATTTTTCTTGCCACTGCATTAGCTACGGGTACGGCAACTGACGCAGGGATGGAAGTCACTAATCCTTTCATGAAGAATCTCCTTGATTTAGGGATTGCTGGTTTCTCGATGATGATTCCCCTTTTGTCGGGTTATATCGCATACTCTATGGCCGGAAAACCCGGCATCGCACCCGGAATGATTTTAGGTTATGTTGCGAATAACCCTATCGGGGAAAGTCAAGTGAAAACAGGATTCCTTGGAGCGATGATTGTGGGTATTGCTGTGGGATACGTAGTCAAATGGTGTAAAACATGGAAAGTGCCAGCAACAATTCGGACCATTATGCCGATATTAATAGTTCCCGTGTTTACAACGTTTGTAGTCGGGCTTGTCTACATCTATATCATTGCTGTGCCAATTGGAGCCGGAATGAATTGGTTGGTTAGCGTTCTTGGCGAAATGCAGGGCGGCAGCGCAATTGTTTTAGGCTTGATTATTGGTGCCATGACAGCGATTGATATGGGTGGCCCGATCAATAAAACGGCCACGGCCTTTACATTGGCTTTAATGGCAGAAGGTATTTATGCACCAAACGGGGCGCATCGGATTGCAGTAGCGATTCCGCCTTTGGCAATGGCCATCTCCACATTCATCGATCGCAAAAAATATACTTCCGAAGACAAAGACTTAGGTATTTCCGCCTTCTTCATGGGTTTGATCGGTATTACGGAAGGTGCGATTCCATTTGCGGTCAAAGACATCAAACGGGTATTGCCTGCGATCATTATTGGTAGTGCTGTCGGTGGAGCGTTGGGTATGGCAAACGGTGTTGAAGCGTTGGTTCCTCACGGAGGCCTGATTATTTTGCCGGTCGTAAACGGCAAACTATGGTATTTCTTGGCAATGATGATCGGTACATTGGTATCAGTAGCTATTCTGCACTTTACTAAGCCGAATCTGGTTGAAGAAACACAAGGAAAGAATAATGAGTTCAAAACGAATTCTGAAGATACAGAGATCGTTAAATAATAAAAAACAATACCAGGGGGAAAAGATAATGACAAAATTACCTATCAAAAGCGTTGTAGAAGGACTATTAGAATTACAAAAGACCGGTGAAAGTGCCACTATATTGGGAATTGGACCGATGTCAAAAAATTGTGTGCAAGCTACATTAGAATTATCAAAAGAAGATGACTATCCGGTAATGTTTATTGCCAGCCGCAACCAAGTGGATGCGGATGAGCTGGGCGGCGGCTATGTGAATGGCTGGAATCAATTTACATTTGCTGCAGCTGTCGAAGAAGTAGCGAAGGCAATCGATTATGATAACTTATACTATTTGTGCCGTGACCATGGTGGACCTTGGCAGCGTGACCAAGAGCGAAACGACCACATCCCTACAGATGAAGCGATGGTATTGGGGAAAAAATCTTATGTCGCGGATATAGAAGCAGGGTTCGACCTATTGATGATCGATCCGACCAAAGATCCATTTGAAGTAGGCAAGGTGATTCCATTGGATACTGTTTTGGAAAGAACGGTAGATTTGATCGAATTCTGTGAAAAGGAACGTAAGGCAAGAAACCTTCCGGAAATCGGATATGAAGTCGGTACGGAAGAGACGAATGGCGGTTTGACGTCTACGGAAACCTATGAAACGTTTATTCTACGCTTGAAAGACGAATTGGAAAAACGTGGGTTGCCGATGCCAACGTTCATCGTGGGACAGACAGGTACATTGATCCGGAAAGGGCAACAAGTCGGGACGTTCAATTTCAAGAATGCTTATGATTTGGCACAGATGGCTAAGAAATACGGTGTGGGATTGAAAGAACATAATGGCGACTATTTGGATGATGTAACTTTATTGGAGCACATCCCTTCCCAAATCACAGCCACAAACATTGCCCCTCAATACGGAACGGAAGAAACACGTGCTTATATGAACCTGGCTGAAGTGGAAGCGAAATTGGTGGAATATGGTCTGGTCACGGATCAATCGAATACGCGCAACATCATCCTGCTCAATGCCATCAAGAGCGGACGCTGGAAGAAATGGATGGTTGGGGAGCAAAAGAATTTGACTGCTGATCAAATCATGGCAGATGCTGAGTTGACCGAGGAAATCCTGGATGTGGCCGGACACTATACATTCAATGATGACGAAGTAAAAGTTGAAATCGAAAAAATGTACAAGAATTTAGCTGAACATAATATCGATGGACAACGTTACGTCATCGACCATATCAAGAGACCGATTCGAGACTATGCTGAATGCTATAACTTGAAGGGTGCTACTTCGAGAATCAAAAAAGTAGCTGAGTAGAGCCGTTTGTATCAGCTCAATAATTAATAATAGAAAATGAATAGAGTATCTGAACGAGTGACACTACTAAGCACTCATTGGATACTCTTTTTTAAAAAGGATGAGTGAAAAAATGTTTGAAAAAGTAGACGTGAAAGCGATAAACACAATCCGTACCTTGAGTATAGATGCAGTTGAAGCCGCAAATTCAGGGCATCCTGGCTTACCGATGGGAGCCGCTCCGATGGCTTATGTGCTCTGGTCAAAATTCCTGAAGATCAATCCGCTCACTTCAAGAGAATGGACAGACCGGGATCGTTTTGTTCTTTCAGCCGGACATGGATCTGCAATGTTGTACAGTTTGCTGCATTTGTCAGGGTATAAAGTCTCACTTGATGACTTGAAACAATTCCGTCAATGGGGTTCAAAGACACCAGGACATCCGGAAGTCCATCATACGGATGGTGTAGAGGCGACCACCGGACCATTGGGCCAAGGGATCGCGATGGCGGTCGGTATGGCGATGGCGGAAGCACATCTGGCGGCTACTTACAACAAAGAGGATTTTCCGATAGTCGACCACTACACATACGGCTTGTGTGGCGATGGTGATTTGATGGAAGGCATCTCCCATGAGGCGTGCTCGTTAGCAGGACACCTTAAACTGGGTAAACTGATCGTATTGTATGATTCGAATGATATCTCGCTCGATGGGCCAACGGATAAATCCTTCACGGAAGACGTTGGAAAAAGATTCGAAGCTTATGGTTGGCAACATATCTTAGTGAAAGACGGCAATGATTTGGATGCGATCTATGCGGCTATCGAGACTGCCAAGGCCGAAAAGGATAAGCCGGCATTGATTGAGGTGAAGACGGTCATCGGGTATGGATCGGCCAGCCAAGGAACTTCCAAAGTGCACGGTTCTCCCTTAGGGAAAGTGGATGCCGAAAATGTTAAGACTTTTTATGGGTTTGATAAGGACAAGAAATTTGATGTATCCGAAGAAGTATATGCGCATTTCCGGAATGAGTTAGTCGTCAGAGGGGAAAAAGCCCAGCAAGAATGGGAAGAATTGTTTGCTGGCTATAAAGCGGCCTATCCCGAACTGGCTGAGCAGTATGTAATAGCCCATTCAGGGGAGCTCCCGGAGGACTGGGATAAGAATCTGCCGACTTATGAAGTGGGTGCGAGTGCCGCCAGCAGGGTCACCAGCAAGGAAACCATCCAGGAGTTGGCTAAGGCGATACCGTTCTTATGGGGCGGGTCCGCAGATCTGTCTTCTTCGAACAACACGATGGTAGCCGGTGTATCCGATTTCGAGCCATCAGACTTCTCCGGCCGCAATATCTGGTTCGGTGTGCGCGAATTTGCTATGGCCGCTGCCATGAACGGCATCCAACTGCATGGTGGGACAAAAGTTTACGGCGGAACATTCTTTGTATTCCTAGACTATCTGAAAGCGGCAGTGCGTTTGAGTGCCATCCAGAAAGTGCCGGTAACCTACGTGTTGACCCACGATTCAGTGGCTGTAGGGGAAGACGGACCTACCCATGAGCCGATTGAACAACTGGCGAGCTTGCGTTGCATGCCAAACGTACATGTCATCAGACCCGCCGATGGCAATGAGACAGTCGCAGCATGGAAAGTCGCGATGCAGTCCAAGGAGACGCCTACCGTCTTGGTGCTGAGTCGACAAAACTTACCAGTTATTCCTCATACTAAGGAACTGGCTGAGGATGGTGTGGCAAAAGGCGGTTACGTGTTATCCAAACAGCAGGGCGATAAACCTGACGGCATCCTGATCGCAACCGGATCGGAAGTCCACCTTGCGATCCAAGCGCAGAGCAGCCTGTGGGCACAAGGCAAGGATGTCTCCGTCGTTTCGCTGCCTAGTTTCGATCTGTTCGAACGCCAATCAGCGGAATACAAAGAATCCGTGTTGCCGAAAGACGTGAAGAAGCGCGTATCGGTGGAAATGGGTGCTAGCTTCGGATGGGAACGTTACACCGGAGATCAGGGTGACAGTATCTCGATTGATACCTTCGGAGCCAGTGCACCCGGTGAGACGGTCATCCGCGAATATGGGTTTACGGTAGAACGAGTCGTTTCTGTTTTTAATGCGTTATAGAAAAGAGAAGGGGATAAGACTCATTGGAGTTTTGTCCCTTTTTGTACTAATGTAAAGATAAATGAATTACACATTACGGAGGAGGATAAGTATGGTGACAACTTTCATATTTGATGTTGATGATACATTGTACGATCAACTGGAACCCTTCAATAGGGCGTTCAAAAAACATTTCCTGCGCTTCAAGGATGAAGTGGACATAGAAAATTTGTATAAACTGAGCAGAAAATACAGCGACGAAGCGTTCGAATCAACCGGCTACGAAATCAAGAAGCTGAGAAAAATGCACATCTACCGCATCTCGAAGGCTTTCGAGGAACTAGGCATCCGGATAACCGAAGAGGAGGCGTTGTCTTTCCAACTGGACTACGAAACGTTCCAAAATGAAATCAAGCTGATCGATGAATTCCCTCAAATCTTTGAACTGCTGCTCCAGAGGGGCGCCAAACTCGGGATCATCACGAATGGCGCGGATGCTAACCAAATGAGAAAAATCAAGCAACTGGGCCTCGGAAAGTGGATCGCTCCCGAAAATATGTTGGTATCGGAAATTGCCGGAGTTTCCAAACCCAACAAAGAAATTTTCGAAGCGCTAGAGGAAAAGATGGGATTTTCAAAACACGATGTGTACTACATCGGCGATAACTTCAACAACGATATTGTCGGCGCAGCCGCGGCAGGGTGGAAAACAATTTGGGTAAATTTCCGGAAGCACGCAGCAAGGGATCCGAAAATAACAGCAACGTATGTGGTGGAGCAACCAATGGACTTGTTGAAATTATTGGATCATTTAACAAAGATAAACTTGTAGGGCATTGATGTTCTATATTCACATCGGAATTATGCAACGACTGTTCTAGATTTTTATTTTTTTGTAATAATCAGGGTAAAGAATCATTAACTATCGCACTATGAACTGGGCTCCAACCAGGCAAGCCGCATTTCCAGCAAAGAAATGATCCAGGCTATCTCGAAAACGGTTCCCGCTTTCTGGGGCGGTTCGGCCGACCTTTCGTCCTCCAACAACACGATGGTCGCTGCCGAGAAAGACTTCGAACCCGGCCAATACGAAGGCCGCAACATCTGGTTCGGGGTGCGCGAATTCGCCATGGCTTGCGCCATGAACGGCATCCAGCTGCACGGCGGCAGCAAAGTCTACGGCGGCACGTTCTTCGTCTTCACGGACTACCTGCGCCCGGCAGTCCGGCTCGCGGGCATCCAAAAAGCGCCCGTGACCTATGTCTTGACCCATGATTCGGTGGCTGTCGGGGAAGACGGCCCGACGCACGAACCGATCGAACAACTCGCCAGCGTGCGCTGCATCCCGAACGTGCAGGTGATCCGTCCGGCCGACGGCAACGAAACGGCGGCAGCCTGGAAACTGGCGCTGGAAACGACGGACAAACCGACGATCCTGGTCCTGAGCCGGCAAAACCTGCCGGTGCTGGAAGGGACCACCACAGATGTCTTCGAAAAAGTTGCCAAGGGCGGCTATATCGTTTCCGATTCCGAAAAGGCTGTCCCGGAAGGCATCCTGATCGCGACCGGTTCGGAAGTTTCGCTGGCGGTCCAGGCCCAAAAAGCCCTGCAAGCGCAGGGCCAGGATGTCCGCGTCGTCTCCCTCCCGTCATTCGATTTGTTTGAACAGCAATCCGCTGCCTACAAAGAAGCAATCCTGCCGCAAGCCGTGACTAAACGCGTGGCGGTCGAAGCCGGCGCCACATTCGGCTGGGAACGTTATGTCGGCTCTGCAGGAAAAATCATCGGCATCGACCACTTCGGCGCTTCCGCGCCGGGGGACAGAATCCTGAAAGAGTTTGGGTTCACGGTTGGAAATGTCGTAAACATGTATAGTAGTTTGTAAAAAAATCAGTTCGGCCTCTCCAAAAAGCGATTTTGAAGGGGCAGGACTGATTTTTTTTGAGATTGATTGGCCGACAAGGTTTACTGACGGTTATATTGAAAAGATGAAAGCTTGGTTGGAATATTGAGTTTATGTATATATTCATGAATACAATTTTTCGCGCCGTTAATACAAAAAAATGAATAGCAATCATTTTTCATAACATCGATAATATCCGCCAACTTAACTGCCTGACATATTTTGAAGGATTCCAATTGATTCGGAGTGTCTGGCATAAGGATGATGTTGATGCGTTTCAACTGTTATGTAAATATTTTTATACGGGAATAAAAAAGTGCGGGAAAGTGTGAACGAAAAAATAAACTAATGTTTGACAGCGCTTACTTTATTGGTATAATAGGTGTCAGGTAATATATCATGCAATTTCGGAGATGCATAAGATATTGCTGAAAATGAACTTGGGGGTATTATAATGCAGGAAGTAGTGGAATTATCGGAAAACAGTCCAGAGCAACTGGTGGTACTGATTCAGCAAGGGCATGCAATGTATTTTGAAGAACTTTTCTATAGGTTTTTGCCTTTGGTGAAAAAGTTCAACAAAGTGTATTATCTGCGCTCTTTGGAACAAGAAGATTTTTGGCAGGAGGCGCGGATGGTTTTGCATAAAGCGGTGCAAGCGTATGCTCCCGAGAAAGGTCTGCAGTTTGCAAGCTTCTACAAATTGACGCTGAAGCATCATATTTTCAGTCTGATCAGGAAAGAAAGTGCGGTCAAGCGAAAGATCGATAAAGGCTCGGTGTCGTTGGATGAAATATTGGAGAATCAATACAGCAATCATACGGAATTTTCGTTCGAAGGAGTTGCTTCGACGCGCTTTTCTCCTGAAGAAATCGTGATGGTGAAGGAGAGTGCATCCGGTTACTTCGAAAGTTTATCGGAATTTGAGCAAGCAGTTTTTGTGCGTTTCCTCAAAGGGTCCGCTTTCTCGGCAATTGCTGAAGAATTTGATTGTGACGTAACATCGATCAAGAACGCCTATGATCGATGCCACCGTAAAATGAGACGTTTGTTGGAATGATATCCTAATGAATCCTCGCCGGAAATGATTTTCCGGCGAGGTGTTTTTTTCTTTCCGGAAAAACAGGCCCTGAGTTCATTTCTGGGGCCTCATTGTGCTACACTTTAAGTACGAATTTGATAAAGTTGGGATAAGCTGATGAACAAAAATAAACGTTTGATCTATATTTCATTATTGGCGGCGCAGGGTGTTGTCATAACGCTGCTGGAGCGGGCGATTCCGTTTCCGTTCGCGTTTGCGCCGGGTGCGAAGCTGGGGTTGGCAAACATCATCACCTTGTTGGCGATCTTTACATTGCCTTATAAGGATAGTTTCAAAGTTGTGTGGATGCGGCTGTTGATTTCCACTTTGTTGGGCGGGACATTATCGACCTTCCTATACAGTTTTGCGGGGGCTTTTCTGAGCTATGGCGGGATGCTTTTGGTCCGGCTGTTGGGGCCGAAGCGGGTCAGCATGATCGGCATCAGCGCGGCCGGCGGGATTCTGCATAATGTCGGCCAGCTGGCGGTGGCGAGTCTGATTGCGCAGTCGTTCAGTGTGATGCTCTACTTGCCGATCCTTTCCGTGACCGGCATCTTCTCGGGGATCGCGGTCGGGGTGGCGGCGAATTATCTGCTGGAGCATGTCTCGACGATCCGCCAGTTCCAGCTGGAAGAGGCCGCTAAAAGCAAATTGACGAAGGCGTGGTATGAGGCTTCGCTGGTCTACAGGGAAGGGCAGGACTAGCGGTTTATTGCGGGGACATCTCGGTTGCGAAAGGTTTTAAGGCGACGCGTGAGGAAGAAAACAAAGTGAAAAATATGAGGAAATGCTCATAGATAAACTTTTTCATGCTACTTCCGGGTTATGCATGGACAATTATTCACAAATGCACTATACTTATAAATGTGGTTATTTTAAATAAGTGAACTGGCGCAAAGCTGCGCTGCACATAGAAAAAGGAGACTACAAGGATGAGTAAAAAGAATATTGTGGTTGTGGGAGCAGGCTTTGCCGGTGTGGCCGCCGCGAAGAAGCTGTCCCGCCATTTCAAGAAAAATCCGGATGTCCTGATCACCTTGATCGACAGACATTCCTACCAGACGTACATGACCGAGCTGCATGAGGTGGCAGCGGGACGCGTACAGCCCGATGCGATCCAATACGATCTGCAGCGCCTATTCAGCCGCAACCGCAACGTGGACATCGTCACCGACGAAGTGACCCACGTCGACCGCGAGCAGAAAGTCGTGACGACCAGCAGCCACAGCTTCAATTATGACTACCTGATCCTGGCGATGGGCGGGGAGCCGAACACATTCAACGTGCCGGGCGTCGATGAGCATGCCTTCACGATGTGGTCTTGGGAAGACGCGAACAAAATCCGCCGTCATATCCAGGATACGGTCGAAGCCGCTTCGAATGAGCACGATGATGCCAAGCGCAAAGCGATGCTGACGGCTGTCGTCAGCGGGGCCGGGTTTACCGGTGTCGAATTGGTCGGGGACCTGATGGAATGGAAAGACCATCTGGCCAAAGCCAACAAACTGGATCCGGCTGAGTTCAGCCTCTACTTGGTCGAAGCCGCACCGCAGATTCTGGGTGTCGTGACCGAGAAGGAACAACAAAAAGCCGAAAAATACATGCTGAAGCAAGGCATCCAGATCATCAAAGGCAATGGCGTCGCCAACGTCGAGAAGGACCGCGTCGAGTTGTCCGACGGAACAATCATTCCGACGCATACTTTGATCTGGACGGCTGGGGTAAAAGCCAACACGGATGCAGCGGCTTACGGCATCGAACAAGCAAGAGCGGGCCGTTTGGTAGCCAATAAATATATGGAAGCGAAAGATTCCGATGGCGTCTATTTGGCAGGGGATTTGGTCTACTATGAAGAGCCCGACAAAGACAACGCGCCGGTGCCGCAGATCGTGCAGTCCGCCGAACAGACGGGACACACAGCGGCCGCCAACATCATCGCTTCGATCGAAGGCACAGAGAAGCACGAACACAAAGGCACGTATCAAGGCTTCATGATTTCGATCGGTTCCCGTTACGGCGTGGCCTACTTGATGGACAAGATCCACTTGAGCGGTTTCTTCGCGATGCTCGTGAAGCACATCGTGAACTTGTTCTACTTCATGACGATCGGCTCAGGCTATTATTTCGTGCAATACATTTATCATGAATTCTTCCATATCAAAGAAAAACGCAACATCTTCCGCGGCCACCTGTCCCGCTTGGGCAATGTGCTCTGGGCCTTGCCGCTGCGCGTCTTCTACGGCAGCATGTGGACCTGGGAAGCGGTCAAGAAGATCTACGGTCTCTACGGCACGACTTCCTGGTTCGGCGATGACATCGTCCTGCCTTTCGCCTGGCTGAAGGAAGCGACGACCGGTGCCTCCCAAGCGGTAACGGAAACGGCCACTGCCGTCAGCCATCCGGTCTTCGGTTTGAGTTACGCCTACGGGGAAGAGCCGATGATGATCTTCAAAGAAGCGCCGGAATGGTTCAACAGCATCATGAAGATCATGATCCCGAACGTGGAAATGGCGTTGTTCTTCCAGAAGTTTATGACGATCGTCGAGTTGCTGATCGGCTTGGCCATCATCGCGGGCTTGTTCACCTTCCTGGCGAATGCCGCAACGATCGCCTTGGTGGCTGCGTTCTCCTTGTCCGGTATGTTCTACTGGGTGAACATGTGGTTCATTCCGGTTGCCATCGCCCTGATGAACGGTTCAGGCCGAGCCTTCGGGTTGGACTACTACGTGATTCCGTGGATCCAGAAGAAACTTGACAACTGGTGGTACGGTAAGACAAAATCAATCTATAGACCGGGCGTCGGTCAATAATAACGATCTGACAGGGTTAAGGTGGGGAGACTTGCCTTAGCCCTTTTCTTTTAAGCAAAAGAACGAAGAGGTGACGGGAAATGAGGAAATACCTGAAAATGATCCGCAGAGGCGATCTTTTCATCATCCTGCTTTTGATGGCGGCTTCCTTCCTGCCGTTGGGGATTTTCGGCTATCATCAGGCCAATGCGGAGAGCGCTGACAAAATCGCGGTCGTCAGCGTGGACGGCAATGTGGTGAAGGAATTTGTGCTGAAGGACGACGGCAAGACGGAAACCTATGTCTATCGCGACGACCACGGCCACGAAAATGTGATCGTGCGCGAAGGGGCGACGGTCCGGATCGAATCCGCCGACTGCGATGACCAGTTGTGCGTGCGGATGGGCGCGAAGGATGGCATCGGGGAAACGATCATGTGCCTGCCGAACCGCGTGCTGGTTGAGGTGCGCGGAGCCGACGGAGCGGCCAACGATGCCGACGAAGAGGCCCTCGACATCATTTCCTGATCCCCGCTTAAGGCAGAACAAAAGGAGTTTCACGATGAATATTCATGCGATGTGGGACCGGTATCCGCTGCTGCAGGCGGAATTGGTCGCCACCAATGAGCTGTTGGAAAAAAACATAACGATCAAAAATCAGGCGGTCAGGGAAGCGATCCTCGCTCGGCTGCTTTCGGGTGGGAAAATGCTGCGGCCGGCCTATTGCCTGCTGTTTTCATACTTTTCCTCGCAACGGGATGCGGAAAGGGCGCAGGCGATTGCCGCCGCGGTGGAATTGTTGCATACCGCGACGTTGATGCATGATGACGTGATCGATGAGGCTGGCACCCGCCGAGGCCAGACGACAATGAACCGGGCATTCGGCAATCAGATCGCCGTCTATGCGGGGGATTATCTCTTCACGGTCTGTTTCCGCTTGTTGTCTCAATATGCCGACAACGCAGCTGTGCTGAAGATTGACACGAACGGGATGGAAAGCATCCTGATCGGCGAGCTGAACCAGATGGATATGCGCTACAATCCGAACATGCGCATGCGTGATTATCTGCGCCAGATCCAGGGCAAGACGGCTCAGCTGTTCGCTTTGAGCTGCTATGCCGGTGCCTATGGAGCGGATGAGGACGAGAAGTTGGCGCAACTGGCCTATCGGATCGGCCACAACATCGGCATGGCCTTCCAGGTCATGGATGATGTCTTGGACTACACGCAGGACGAAAAGACCTTGGGCAAACCGGCTCTTAGTGATTTCCGCAATGGCATCTACACGGCGCCTGTACTTTACGCAATGCAAGCCGACCGTAAAGCCTTCGCTGCCTACGTCGCCAAAGGGGCGGATGTGACAGCGGAGGAGCTGGCGGAGATCCACGATTTGGTGGAACGCTGCGGCGGCAATCGCGCTGCCCAGGCTTTGGCCAAGAAGTACACGACCAAAGCGCTGAAGCTGATCAAAAAATTGCCGGACCAGCCCGTAAAGGAAACGCTAACGAAAATAACTGAGCAATTGCTTTATCGCAATATGTAGCGGTATCCTTGTTGGGATGGCCTGGATTGACAGTATTTATTTTCCGGATAAATCATCAGAAAATAATGCTTTTTTGATAAATATAAGGATTTTATTTGGCTAAAGATGTAACAAATGGTATGATAAGTAAGTGGAAAGATATCGGGGGCTTGTGATTGGCGTCACATATCTAGCCATATAACAAAAAAGAACAGGGTGGGATAGATTATGGAATTAAAGAAAACGTTATCTACGGCAACTCTTTTGCTGGCATCAACTTTCGTACTGGCAGCCTGCGGCGGCGCGGACACTGACACTGAGGCAGAATCTTCTGCAGCGGCTTCATCCGAAGTTGTGGCTGAGTCTTCTTCTGAAGCTGTTTCAGAAGCGGCGGCTGAACTGCAGGACGGCACATATACATTAGTTGAAAAGAACTTTGACACACGCGGCTGGAAAACTGAATTCTCGATCACTGTAGTGGACGGCAAAATCACGGAATCGGCATACGAGAACGTGAACGAAGCCGGCGCGAAGAAATCGGAAGATGCGACTTACCAAGAAAATATGGCAGCGAAAGTTGGCATCGGACCGGCTGATTACTTCCCGGCATTGAACAACCAGTTGGTTGAGAAGCAAGATCCGGAAGCGGTTGAAGTCGTTACTGGTGCAACAGGTTCTACTGATACTTTCAAAAAGTATGCTCCAATGTTGATCGACGCAGCTGAAGCTGGCGACACAACTACGATCGAAATCGACAACGTAGTCGAAGAATAAGCTGTTTTTCCGCTTTTGGGGTGGAATCGGCAACAAAAAAGATTATCATAGACAGGTAGGGACAGCGTTCTTGTTCCTGCCTGTCTTTTTAAATGGAATGATGGGGTGAACGGATGGGAAAATATGCAAATAAGGCCGGTCTGGCGGGAACACTGCTGCTGGCGCTGTTCTTTGCCGGTTGCGGAAACGCGGCGGTGGAGGAAGAAGCGGCGTTACGCAAGGAGCCGTATGAGAAAACGGAATTTCTGATGGGGACGTACGTGACGGTCCGTGTCTATGACGAAGGCAAAGAAGCGGTGCTGGAAGAGGCTTTCGACCGCGTGGAAGCGTTGGCCGACAAAATTACGGTCAATGAACCAGGTTCCGAGATCGACAAGGTCAATGCTGCGGCAGGGGCGGAAGCGGTGCAGCTGTCGGAGGACATCTATCCGCTGGTGCGTAGTGCTTGGGACTACAGTGAAGCCTCGGGAGGCGATTTCGACCTGTCGATCGGGCCGATCACGGAGCTTTGGCACATCGGTTTCGATGATGCGCGCAAGCCGGAACAGAGCGAAATCGATGCGGCGCTGACTTTGGTCGATCATGAACGCGTTGTGCTCGACGACGAGTCGCAGACGGTCCGACTGGAAGGCGCCGGAATGCGTCTGGATTTGGGCGCCATCGCCAAGGGCTACATCACCGATGAAGTGAAGGAACTGCTGGTGGAGGAAGGCGTGACGACCGCCATCATCGACCTTGGCGGCAACGTCTATGTGCTGGGAGGCTCGCCGCTGCGCGAAGGGGAAGCCTGGAACGTCGGCATCCAGGATCCATTGGCTGCACGCGGGGAAACGATCGGCAAAACGAAGCAAACGGACCGCTCGATCGTGACTTCGGGCATCTACGAGCGCTACATCGAAGTGGACGGCGTCAGCTACCACCATCTGATGGATCCGGAAACCGGCTATCCGTTCGACAACGACATCGCCGGCGTTTCGATCATTTCCGACAAGTCGATCGACGGGGATGCCTTATCGACGCTCGTCTTCGGACTGGGGATGGAAGCTGGCCTGGCCTATGTCAACGGACGCGACGATATCGAAGCCGTTTTTGTCACAAAGGACATGAAGGTCTATGTTTCGGACGGGCTGATGGACAATTTCGAACTGACGAACGCCGACTATGTCTGGGAAAATGAAGAGGAGTGAGCAGCATGACTGTACCTGTATTTTTGGAATTCGTGGAAATCAAAACCAAGCTGGCCAGCCTGTTTCCCTTTGTGCTGGGGACCTTGTTTACGCTTTACCGTTTCGGCAGCATCAATGCGCTGAACACGATCCTGTTCTTCATCGCCATGGTCGTCTTTGATATGGCGACGACGGCCATCAACAACACGATGGACTTTGTGAAGGCGAAGAACTTGGTCTACCGCGACGAGGAAAATATCCTCGGCAAAGCGGGCATCTCCGTCAAAAAAGCCGCGACCATCATCGTCTCGATGATCGCTTTTGCGGCCTTGCTCGGTTTGATCCTGACGGCGCGGACGAATCTGCTGCTGCTCGCGATCGGGGCGCTCTGCTTCGCGATCGGGATCCTCTATACGTTCGGCCCGTTTCCGATTTCGCGGATGCCTTTGGGCGAAGTGGCCTCGGGGCTGACGATGGGCTTCGGCATCTTTTTCATCGCCGTCTTCGTGAATGTGCCGGCCGGAACGTTGGCGTCGCTGCTGCTGCAATGGCCGAACTTTACGTTGGCTGGGAACGTCGCCAATCTGCTGATCATCCTGCTGCAGTCGGCTCCGCTTGTGTTCAGCATCGCCAACATCATGCTGGCGAACAATATCTGCGACTACGAAACGGACATCTCCAACCACCGCTACACGCTGACTTTCTACATCGGCAAACCGATTGCCGTGCGCCTGTATTCCTGGCTGTACTACGGGGCTTTCGCCGCGACGAGCGTTTCCGTGCTGTTCGGCATCTATCCGGTCTGGATGCTGTTCATCTGGGCGATCTTCCCGGTCATCCAGCGCAACATCCACCGCTTCAAAGCCAAACAGGACAAAGCGACCACCTTCAACCTGGCGATCAAGAATCTGATCCTCTATCACGGGTTGGAGATCATCCTGCTGATCGTGTCGCTGATCCTGAAATGATCACGATCAGAGAAGGAGCCCCTGCGGATGAGTTTTTCCTGAAGGAAATGACTTATCAGGCGATCTATTCGCCCAAAGGCGGGGGCTTTTTGCCGCGGAAAATATTGGAGGAGCCGGCGATCCGGCGCTACTATGCGGACTTCGGCAGGAAAGGCGATAAGGCATTCGTGGCGCTGTCCGATGGTCAGGCTGTCGGGGCCGTGTGGATCCGTTTTGCGGCGGCTGCCCAGAAAGGCTACGGCTTTGTCCGCGCGGATGTGCCGGAGCTTACGCTGGCGGTGCTGCCGGCTTTCCGCGGGCGCGGCATCGGCACGGCGCTGCTGGCACGGATGCTGGCTGAACTGCGGGCGGCGGATCTGGAGGCCGTCTCCTTGAGCGTGGCCCGCTCCAATCCGGCGCGAAAACTGTATGAGCGGCAGGGGTTCCGCGTTGTGAAAAAACAGCGAAATTCTTGCACGATGTTGATTGGATTAAAATAATGATATAGTAAAACGTTTTCAGAAAAAACCTTTCCGGACAAGTATTTAAAATTGTGTCCAAAATGTTACTTCTTGCTTTTAATGAAAGCGCAGTTGCGTTATAATGGCTATGGATTCGGAGTATCTTTTCTTTCGGAATCTTCATTTATTGCACAAGAAAGCGCTATATTCATCCCCTGCATTTTCCGTCCGCTTAAATAAAGCGCACGAGGCCAGTTGCGGCGGAGCGGGTCCGCTTGTTCCGCAAAGCAGCTGTCCTTGTCCCTATTTGGAGGATTTAAAATGAAGGACAAAATTTTTGGGGTTTTGCAACGTGTGGGACGTTCCTTTATGTTGCCGATCGCCATTTTGCCGGTAGCCGGACTCTTTTTGGGTATCGGTGGATCATTCACTAATGCTACGACACTGGAAACATATGGTTTAACGGAACTGATGGGTCAAGGGACGTTCATTTATGATGTGCTGAACGTAATGAACCAGGCCGGATCGGTTGTTTTTGGGAACTTGCCGTTGATCTTCGCTGTCGGCTGTGCCATCGGGATGGCGAAAGCTGAAAAAGCGACTGCCGCTTTGGCTGCCGTCATCGCTTTCCTGATCATGCATTCATCCATCGGCGCTATGATTGTAGCCCGTGGCGGCGCGGATCAGTTCATCGAAGGGTCCATCTCAAACGTATTGGGTATCGAGTCATTGCAAATGGGTGTTTTTGGAGGTATGATCGTCGGTTTGGGTGTTGCTGCACTTCATAATCGCTTTTATAAAATTCAATTACCAGCTGCTCTTTCATTCTTTGAAGGCACTCGTTTTGTTCCGATCATTTCATCGATCGTCTACTTGTTCGTAGGTATCCTGATGGTTTACATCTGGCCGCCAGTGCAAGAAGGCATCAATGCGATCGGTGCTTTGGTTCAAGGTTCCGGTTATGCCGGAACATGGTTGTATGGATTCATGGAACGTGCGTTGATTCCGTTCGGTCTGCACCACGTATTCTACTTGCCGTTCTGGCAAACAGCGGTGGGCGGAACGATGGAAGTCGGCGGCAAAATGATCGAAGGGGCACAAAACATCTTCTTCGCACAATTGGCTGATCCGGACACAACTG
The DNA here is from genome assembly GCF_900109135.1 of Trichococcus ilyis. Classification (GTDB taxonomy): domain Bacteria; phylum Bacillota; class Bacilli; order Lactobacillales; family Aerococcaceae; genus Trichococcus; species Trichococcus ilyis. The sequence goes on from NZ_FNYT01000027.1 coordinate 25,877, forward strand.
TCTTCAGCGTTGCTGCTACACGTTTCATGTCAGGTAAATTCCCGTTGATGATCTTCGGTTTGCCTGGTGCTGCTTTGGCGATGTACCGCACTGCCAAGCCAGAAAAAAGAAAAGAAGCCGGCGGACTTTTGTTGTCCGCTGCCTTGACTTCCATGCTGACAGGTATCACTGAGCCGTTGGAATTCACGTTCTTGTTCGTTGCGACACCATTGTATGCCATCCACTCTGTTTTGGCGGGTGCTGCTTACATGCTGATGCATATGTTTAATGTGGGCGTCGGTATGACCTTCTCGGGCGGATTCATCGATATGTTCCTTTACGGGATCCTGCAAGGGAATGCGAAAACGAACTGGATTTGGATTGTGATCGTCGGTCTGGGCTACTTCGTCGTGTACTACTTCCTGTTCACATTCCTGATCAAGAAATTCAACTACAAGACTCCAGGTCGCGAAGACGATTCCACAGAAGTGAAGTTGTATACGCGTGCTGACATGAATGCGAAAGCGCAAGAAGGCGCTGCAGACGTTGCATCAGTCGTGAAAAATGAAACCGATGAGATGTCCGCTTCCATCATTTATGGTCTGGGCGGCGCTGCCAACATCGTGGACGTCGACAGCTGTGCGACACGTCTGCGTACAACCGTTGCAAACGGAGATTTGGTCGATGCGGAATTATTGAAAGGCACGGGAGCATCCGGCGTCATCCATAAAGGGAATGGCGTGCAGGTTGTTTACGGACCGAAAGTTTCCGTCATCAAATCAAACCTGGAAGAATTCATCGAAAGCGGCAGTGCCGCAAAACTGCCTTCCAAAGAAGACTACTACGGTCTGAAGGCTGTTGAAAAAACGGAAGAAAAAGCAGCGGAAAAAATAGCAGCGCCTGCTGCTGAAGAGAAAGCTGCAGTTGCGGCCACTTTGCGTTCGCCGATCGCGGGTACAGCCATTCCATTGACGCAAGTGGATGACGCTGCTTTCGCCAGCGAAGCGTTGGGTAAAGGGATCGCAATCGAACCTGCAGTCGGTGAAGTCGTTTCACCGATCAATGGTAAAGTCGTCATGGTTTTCGACACGAAGCATGCTATCGGTCTGGAATCGGACGAAGGCGTTGAAATCCTGATCCACATCGGATTGGACACTGTCAATCTGAAGGGTGAAGGCTTCACTGCCCACGTTAAGGCTGGGGATTTTGTCGAAATCGGAGACAAATTGGTTGATTTCGATATCGAATTCATCAAGGCCTCCGGTTACAAGACAACTACGCCTATCGTAGTCACAAACACTTTCAATTACAAAAACATTGAAACTGTTGCGGAAGGCACTGTCGATCTTGGCGATGCAATCGTTACAGTTCAATAAGAAGTAAGATTCAACGCGGATAAGGCAATGCAGAACTGAATAGCGCAACAAAAAGGTTTCCGGTCTCAGATCCGGAGGCCTTTTTGTATTTCTGGGCCGATCCGCCAAAAAATAAAAAGGTTGACTATTCGGGGCAGTCGCTCTAATATTAGCTTGTATTGTGTACACAAATAGAGAGAAAATAGGTGAGCGACATGGCTATCAGAAAAGCCGCATTAGCCTGTACCGTATGTGGATCAAGGAACTACACCATCACACCTACTGAAAAAGGTCGTACAGAACGTTTGGAAGTCAAGAAATTTTGCCGGTACTGCGGAAAGCATACCTTGCATAAAGAAACGAAATAAAGACGAAACTGGCAACATATAGTAGGAGGAGTAAGCATGAAATTTCTGAAGAGCGTAGCGGATGAAATGAAGCAAGTGACTTGGCCGACTGGTAAGGAATTAGCAAAATATACAAATACGGTAGTCGTTACCACAATCTTATTCGCATTATTTTTTGCCGTAGTAGATTTTGGGATCACAGAGGCAATGGATTTAATCTTAAATTAAAAGAAGATTTGTAGCCATACGGTCTTCGTGATGCTATAATGTTAACGCCGTACAGAAGGAACCTTTCAACACAGGAAGGTTTTTTTGTTTACAAAGAATTGAAGTCAAATAAAAATCCACCAAGAAAGAAGATGCAGAAATGGAAACGATCGAAAACGAAAAACAATGGTACGTGTTGCACACTTATTCGGGTTATGAGAACAAAGTGAAGCTGAACATCGAATCGCGTGCGCAAAGCATGAACATGGAAGACCATATCTTCCGTGTCGTCATCCCGGAAGAAGAGCAAGTGGAAGTGAAGGACGGAAAAGAGAAGGCTACTACGCAAAAAACCTTCCCTGGTTACGTATTGGTCGAAATGATCATGTCTGATGAAGCGTGGTTCGTTGTCCGCAATACGCCGGGCGTCACCGGTTTCGTCGGATCGCACGGAGCGGGAAGCAAGCCGTCCGCTCTATTGAATGAAGAAATCGAAGTCATCCTGAAGCGCATGGGCATGAGCACGCGCACGCGTGACGTGGAATTCGAAAAAGGCGAAGCCGTCACGATCACCGATGGGGCATTCAACGGCTTGTCAGGGTTCGTTGAAGAAGTGGACAGCGAAAAAGGCAAGCTGAAAGTCATGATCGAAATGTTCGGCCGCGAAACGATCGCCGAACTCGATTACGACCAAGTCGACAAAGGCTAAGAAAAGCGGAACAGGTTCGTTGCGCATAATTATTTTCAAGAAACTATTGCATTTAGTCTGGAGTGCTGATACAATATGTCGGTACGTTCAGGCGTATGGATTGAGTGGGAGGGGAAATCTTAACCCCATTAAACCACATCACGAACAATCAAGGAGGTATGTCTCGTGGCTAAAAAAGTTGTTAAATTAGTTAAGTTACAAATTCCTGCAGGTAAAGCATCTCCTGCTCCACCGGTAGGTCCAGCTTTGGGTCAAGCACAAGTAAACATCATGGGATTCTGTAAAGAATTCAATGCGCGTACAGCTGACCAAGCAGGTATGATCATTCCCGTCGTCATTTCTGTATATGAAGATCGTTCATTCACCTTCATTACTAAAACTCCTCCAGCTCCAGTATTGCTGAAAAAAGCTGCAGGTATCGAATCAGGTTCAGGCGAACCAAACAAGAAAAAAGTTGGTACCGTAACTCGTGACCAAGTTAAAGAAATCGCTGAAACAAAAATGGTAGACTTGAATGCAGCAGACGTAGAAGCTGCTATGCGTATGGTCGAAGGTACTGCCCGCTCAATGGGTATTACAGTTCAAGACTAATTCAAAAGGCAGCTTCTCATGCGGTCTTCCGGACGCTCACAAGACGTTTTGGGCCGCAAGTGGGAGGTAAAACCGTTAAAACCACAATCTAGGAGGAAAATTCATGGCTAAGAAAAGTAAAAAATTCCAAGATGCTGCGAAAAAAGTCGATTCTACTAAAGCATATTCAGTAGAAGAAGCAGTAGCATTAGCGAAAGAAGTCGATTTTGCAAAATTCGACGCAACTGTTGAGGTCGCTTACCGTTTGGGGATCGACACTCGTAAAAATGACCAACAAATCCGTGGAGCAGTCGTGCTTCCGAACGGAACTGGTAAAACACAACGCGTTTTGGTATTCGCTAAAGGCGAAAAAGCTAAAGAAGCTGAAGCTGCTGGTGCAGACTACGTAGGCGATGCTGACATGGTTCAAAAAATCCAAGGCGGATGGTTTGAATTTGATGTTGTTGTTGCAACACCTGACATGATGGGTGAAGTTGGACGTTTGGGTCGCGTATTGGGACCTAAAGGTTTGATGCCAAACCCTAAAACAGGTACAGTAACAATGGACGTAACAAAAGCTATTGAAGAAATCAAAGCTGGTAAAGTTACATACCGTGCCGACAAAGCAGGTAACATCCACGTTCCTATCGGTAAAGTATCATTCGACGATGCTAAATTGATGGAAAACTTCCGTACTATCCACGATGTAATCTTGAAAGCTAAACCAGCAACTGCTAAAGGCCAATACGTTAAAAATGTAAGTGTAACAACTACATTTGGACCTGGCGTTAAAGTGGACGCAAGCTCTTTATAAAATAAACCTTGACCTGAACGGCTATCTTTGGTATAGTCGTTTAGGTTAATATATGCTACCGAAGACAGCAGGGGGCGCGAGCCTTAATCGTCCTGCCGAGGAAGAATCCAATGAGATATTTATGGATCCTCTATGTCTAGGTGACATAGAGTTTTTTGTTTTCGACAAGAAATTCTATCATAAAATCCAGGGGGTGAAATATAAGATGAGTGAAGCTGCTATTGCACAAAAACAATTGTTGGTTGAAGAACTGACAACTAAAATCCAAGAATCCGCATCTGTAGTCGTTGTTGACTATTTAGGTCTTACTGTTGAACAGGTGACTGAACTAAGAAAACAATTGCGTGAAGCTGGCGTGGAAATGAAAGTTATCAAAAACTCTCTAATGACACGTGCTGCTGGCGCTGCAGGTTTGGAAGGCATGGAAAGCATCTTCAAAGGACCTACTGCTGTAGCGTTCAGTACTGAAGATGTTGTGGCTCCGGCTAAAATCATGGCTGAGTTTGCAAAAACTGCTGAAAAACTAGAAATCAAAGGCGGTATCATCGAAGGCAACGTTGCTTCTAAGGAAGAAATCGAAGCTTTGGCGAAACTACCAAACCGCGAAGGTATGCTTTCTATGTTGCTTTCAGTTCTTACAGCACCATTACGCAACGTTGCGTTGGCTGTTAAAGCTGTATCCGATCAAAAAGGCGAAGCTGCATAATCTGCAGTTCTGTTGAGAAAAGCTTCCTGCGGGAGGCGCCCAAAAAACTAAAACCAAAAATGGAGGAACAAAAAATGTCATTAAACATCGAACAAATTATTGCTGACATCAAAGAAGCAACAGTTTTACAATTAAACGACCTAGTAAAAGCAATCGAAGAAGAATTTGGCGTAACTGCAGCAGCTCCTGTAGCAGTCGCAGCAGCAGGTGCAGTAGCTGCTGAAGAGCAAACTGAATTCAACGTTGAATTGACTTCAGCTGGCGATTCAAAAATCAAAGTAATCAAAGTTGTACGTGAAGCTACAGGCCTAGGCTTGAAAGAAGCTAAAGCTTTGGTAGACGGCGCACCAGCAATGGTTAAAGAAGCTGTATCTAAAGAAGATGCTGAAGCATTGAAAGCTCAATTAGAAGAAGTTGGCGCTTCTGTAACAGTTAAATAATCTTTTCCCAAAGATTGTTTCTACAGAAACACAATTCTTGATTGTGTAAATAGGGTAGCCAGGATAAGCGATTATCCTGGCTTTTCTTGTACAGTGAGAAGGAGTTGGGAATATGTCGAATCATTATTACACAAAGAATCCGGAAACGGAAAGCAAGGAGTCGTCCTGGAATTTTCGGCTGCGGGATCGCGACTTCCGCTTCATTTCGGACAGCGGGGTCTTCTCCAAGAAAACCGTCGACTTCGGCTCGCGGTTGCTGATCGAAACCGTGCAGTTGCCCGATGAGGTGGCAGGGGATATACTGGACGTCGGCTGCGGCTACGGCCCGATGGGATTGGCGCTTGCGCACGCTTATCCGGAACGGCTGGTGGAGATGGTGGACGTAAACGAACGGGCTATGTCTTTGGCGCGCCGAAATGCGGAAGCCAACAACATCCGCAACGTGAAAATCTACGAATCGAACACGTACGACCAAGTGCCGCAAGAAAGGCAATTTGCTGCCATCGTCAGCAATCCGCCGATCCGTGCCGGGAAACAGGTTGTCCACCGCATTCTGTCGGAAGCGCACGGGCATCTTTTGCCGGGAGGCACATTGACTGTCGTGATCCAGAAGAAGCAGGGCGCGCCGAGTGCCGAACAGAAAATGCTGGAAGTCTTCGGCAATGCTGAAGTGGTTGCGCGCGACAAAGGTTATTGGATCATCCAGTCAGTCAAAGCCTGATGTCTCTGCCGGACCGCTCCGATGGCGAGCAAAAGGCTGTTGACAAACGAAATCCATGTGTGTAGAATAGTAAGGTAATATAGACGCATAAGATAATTCAGGAAACGCGACTGAAATATTGTCCAGACGCGCTTTTCGAGGCAGAAAACAAAAGAAAGAGTAATTTTCTCAGAAATTGCAACCTTCTTTTGGTTTTTTTTTGCCAAAAAAACGTTGCGGAATGTATGCGTAACAAAAACGTAACATTTGTTGCGGAAATGCAACATGATAGTGCGCTGTCGCTAAATGTCTAAATTTAAGTAGGGGTGAAGAAGTTGTTAGGGCATAATGAAAAATTCGGGAAACAACGTACCCGCAGAAGTTATTCGCGTATCAGTGAAGTGTTGGAGCTTCCTAACTTGATCGAGATCCAAACGGATTCTTACAAATGGTTCCTGGAAACCGGAATCAAGGAGATGTTCAAGGACATCACGCCGATCGAAGACCACACAGGAAACCTGGCATTGGAATTCGTCGACTATGAATTCCACGAGCCGAAATACACGGTTTCCGAAGCACGTGCACATGATGCCAATTACTCGGCGCCAATCTATGTAAAACTGCGCTTGATCAATAAAGAAACAGGCGAAATCAAAGACCAAGAAGTATTCTTCGGTGATTTCCCATTAATGACCGACATGGGTACTTTCATCATCAATGGGGCGGAACGTGTTATCGTCTCCCAGTTGGTCCGTTCTCCAGGTGTCTATTTCCATAATAAGATCGACAAAAACGGAAAAGAAAGCTTCGGCAACACCTTGATTCCTAACCGTGGCGCATGGTTGGAATATGAAACGGATGCCAAAGACATCTCTTACGTCCGCATCGACCGCACCCGGAAAATTCCTTTGACGGTATTGGTCCGCGCATTGGGCTTCGGGTCGGATGATCAGATTCTTGAGATCTTCGGCGACAACGAAAGCCTGCGCTTGACGATGGAAAAAGATGTCCATAAAAATGCATCGGATTCCAGAACAGAAGAAGCCCTGAAGGATGTCTACGAGAGACTCCGTCCAGGCGAACCGAAAACGGCCGACAGCTCGCGCAACTTGCTGAATGCTCGTTTCTTCGACCCAAGAAGATATGACATGGCTCCGGTTGGACGCTACAAAGTCAACAAAAAATTGAACGTCAAAACACGCTTGTACAACCAGACATTGGCTGAAACATTGGTCGATCCTGAAACAGGCGAAATCATCGCAGAAAAAGGAACCGAATTGGACCGCGGCGTAATGGAACGCTTGGCGCCTTATTTGGACAACGGCTTGAATCAAGTGACGCTGTATCCTTCCGATGATGGTGTTGTGACGGATCCGGTCGTCATGCAAGTAGTGAAAGTCTACTCCAAGAAAGATCCAGAGAAAGTCATCAACGTGATCGGCAATGCCGAAATTTCCGATGACATCAAACATTTGACGACTGCGGACATCTTTGCTTCCATGAACTACTTCTTCAACCTTTCTGAAGGACTGGGAACAACCGATGACATCGACCACTTAGGGAACAGACGTATCCGTTCGGTCGGCGAATTGCTGCAGAACCAATTCCGTATCGGTTTGTCACGGATGGAGCGTGTCGTGCGCGAAAGAATGTCCATCCAGGACGTTTCTACCGTCACGCCGCAACAATTGATCAACATCCGCCCGGTAGTGGCCGCCATCAAAGAATTCTTTGGTTCTTCCCAACTGTCACAGTTCATGGACCAAACGAATCCGCTGGGCGAACTGACGCACAAACGTCGTCTTTCTGCCTTGGGACCCGGTGGTTTGACAAGGGACCGTGCCGGTTATGAAGTCCGGGACGTTCACTATTCCCACTATGGCCGTATGTGTCCGATCGAAACGCCTGAAGGCCCGAATATCGGACTTATCAACAGCTTGTCCAGCTACGCCAAAATCAACAAATATGGTTTCATCGAAACGCCTTACCGTCGTGTGGACTGGAATACGCACAAAGTTACCGACATCATCGACTACTTGACTGCCGATGAAGAGGATAACTTCACGGTTGCGCAAGCCAACTCGGTCCTTCTGGAAGACGGAAGCTTCGCCAACGATATCGTCATGGCCCGTTATATCCATGACAACCTAGAAGTTCCGATCGAACGCGTCGACTACATGGACGTTTCTCCAAAACAGGTAGTTGCTGTCGCTACAGCCTGCATCCCGTTCCTGGAAAACGATGACTCCAACCGTGCCTTGATGGGTGCGAACATGCAGCGTCAAGCCGTTCCGTTGATCAACCCGCAAGCGCCGTTCGTCGGTACCGGGATGGAATACAAAGCCGCCCATGACTCAGGTGCAGCCCTGTTGTGCCAACATGAAGGTGTGGTTGAATACGTGGATGCCAAAGAAATCCGTGTCCGCCGCGACAATGGTGCTTTGGATAAGTACGATATCATCAAATTCCAACGTTCCAACTCAGGGACTTGCTATAACCAACGTCCGATCGTAGCTTTGGGAGACCGCGTTGATGTCGGCGAGACATTGGCAGACGGCCCATCAATGGAAAAAGGCGAAATGGCCCTTGGGCAAAACGTATTGGTTGCCTTCATGACTTGGGAAGGTTACAACTACGAGGATGCCGTCATCATGAATGAACGTCTTGTGCGTGACGACGTCTATACGTCCATCCATATCGAAGAATATGAATCAGAAGCCCGTGATACGAAGCTTGGACCTGAAGAAATCACGCGCGAATTGCCGAACGTCGGCGAAGATGCTTTGAAGGATCTTGACGAGCGCGGCATCATCCGCATCGGTGCGGAAGTCAAAGACGGCGACATCCTGGTCGGTAAAGTCACGCCTAAAGGGATGACGGAACTGTCTGCGGAAGAGCGTCTGTTGCATGCCATCTTCGGGGAAAAAGCCCGCGAAGTTCGTGATACTTCCTTGCGTGTGCCTCACGGCGGCGGCGGAATTGTCCACGACGTGAAGATCTTTACCCGCGAAGCAGGCGATGAACTGGCTCCTGGCGTGAACTTGCTGGTGCGTGTCTACATCGTTCAGAAACGTAAAATCAACGAAGGGGATAAAATGGCCGGACGCCATGGTAACAAAGGGGTTGTATCCCGTATCATGCCGGAAGAAGATATGCCATACATGCCAGACGGCACACCGGTTGATATCATGTTGAACCCTCTAGGGGTACCATCACGTATGAACATCGGACAAGTATTGGAACTTCACCTTGGTATGGCTGCCCGCGAATTGGGCATCTACGTTGCCTCTCCGGTATTCGATGGTGCGGATGAAGACGACGTATGGGGTACAGTGGCGGAAGCCGGTATGGCGAGCGATGCCAAGACGATCCTTTACGATGGCCGTACAGGTCAACCATTCGATAACCGTGTATCCGTCGGCGTCATGTACTATCTGAAACTATCGCACATGGTCGACGACAAATTGCACGCCCGTTCGACTGGACCATACTCGTTGGTTACGCAACAGCCGTTGGGTGGTAAAGCTCAGTTCGGTGGACAACGTTTCGGAGAGATGGAAGTTTGGGCACTGGAAGCTTATGGTGCTGCCTATACCTTGCAAGAAATCTTGACATACAAATCAGATGATGTTGTCGGTCGCGTGAAGACATACGAAGCGATCGTCAAGGGCGAAACAATCCCTCGTCCAGGTGTACCTGAATCATTCCGCGTATTGGTGAAAGAATTGCAAGCACTCGGATTGGATATGAAAGTGCTTGATGAAGCAGAAGAAGAAATCGAATTGCGCGACATGGATGAAGAAGACGATGTTGTGAATATGGAAAGATTGAACAAACAATCTGAAGCAATGAAGAGAGACTAGTCTGTGTTCCCGGACGGCCGAAACCGTCCGGGTGCATATTTGATCGAGTCGCATTGCCTCACGAGAACCGCAGATAGAGCATTTTGGGCAGCTCAAAGAATAAAGGGAGGTTGGCCCCTTGATAGACGTTAATAAATTTGAAAGTATGCAAATTTCCTTGGCTTCTCCTGATAAGATCCGCAGCTGGTCTTACGGTGAAGTCAAAAAACCAGAAACAATCAACTACAGAACGCTGAAACCTGAAAAAGAAGGTTTGTTCTGCGAAAGAATTTTCGGACCGCAAAAGGACTGGAAATGTTCCTGCGGCAAGTACAATGGTATCCGCTACAAAGGCATCGTTTGTGACCGCTGTGGCGTTGAAGTGACGCGCGCGAAAGTCCGTCGTGAAAGAATGGGCCATATCGAATTGGCCGCTCCTGTAACGCATGTATGGTACTTCAAGGGCATCCCTAGCCGTATGGGTCTCGTATTGGATATGAGCCCGCGTGCTTTGGAAGAAATCATTTACTTCGCTTCGTACGTTGTCATCGAACCGGGCGATACAATCCTGGAATCCAAACAATTGCTGACGGAAAGAGAATACCGCGAAAAACGTGCGCAATTCGGCAACAGTTTCCATGCAGCCATGGGTGCGGAAGCGATCAAGCAATTGCTTGATCGTGTGGACGTCGATGCTGAGTGTGAAGAACTCAAAGAAGAGTTGAAATCCGCAACCGGCCAAAAACGTACGCGTGCCATCCGTCGTCTGGATATCTTGGACGCATTCCGTTCATCCGGAAACAAACCGAGCTGGATGATCATGGATGTTATCCCGGTAATCCCTCCCGATTTGCGTCCGATGGTGCAATTGGAAGGCGGACGTTTTGCGACGAGTGACCTGAACGACCTTTACCGTCGTGTCATCAACCGCAACAACCGTCTGAAACGTCTGTTGGATCTGAATGCACCGAACATCATCGTGCAGAACGAAAAACGGATGCTCCAGGAAGCTGTCGATGCATTGATCGATAACGGTCGTCGTGGCCGTCCTGTAACCGGACCGGGTAACCGTCCGTTGAAGTCTCTTTCGCACATGCTGAAAGGGAAACAAGGTCGTTTCCGTCAGAACTTGCTGGGTAAACGTGTCGACTACTCCGGCCGTTCCGTTATCGTAGTCGGACCGTTCCTGAAGATGTACCAATGCGGATTGCCGAAAGAAATGGCAATCGAATTGTTCAAGCCGTTCCTGATGAAAGAATTGGTATCCCGCGATATCGCAAGCAACATCAAGAACGCCAAACGCAAAATCGACCGCATGGACGACGATGTTTGGGATGTCTTGGAAGACGTCATCAGAGAGCATCCGGTATTGCTGAACCGCGCACCGACGCTTCACCGTTTGGGTATCCAAGCGTTTGAACCGGTCCTGGTCGAAGGGAAAGCGATCCGCCTGCACCCGTTGGTATGTGAAGCCTACAATGCCGACTTCGATGGAGACCAAATGGCTGTCCACGTACCGCTGGGCGAAGAAGCACAAGCCGAAGCGCGCCTGTTGATGCTGGCTGCACAGAACATCCTGAACCCTAAAGATGGCAAACCAGTCGTTACGCCATCCCAGGATATGGTTTTGGGTAACTATTACCTGACCCTGGAAGAAAAAGGCAAAGTCGGCGAAGGAATGGTCTTTGCAAATGCGCAAGAAGCTGGCTTGGCGTATGAAAGCGGGTTTGTCCACTTGCATACGAGAGTAGCGATCAGCACACAATCGTTGCCTAAGAAACCATGGACAGAATGGCAAAAAGACCGTCTGTTGGTTACAACGATCGGTAAGATTTTCTTCAACGAAATCATGCCGGATGAATTCCCGTACTTGAATGAACCTACCCAATTCAACTTGGATGTCGCGACTCCTGACAAGTATTTCGTAGAAGCCGGTGCTGACGTTCAGGCGTTCATCGAAAAACAAGACATCGTCGGACCGTTCAAGAAGAAATACTTGGGGAACGTCATTGCTGCCGTCTTCAAGAAATTCCAAGTGACGGAAACTTCGAAGATGTTGGACAGAATGAAGGATCTGGGTTACAAATTCTCTACCCGTTCCGGTATCACCGTAGGGATCGCCGATATCCTGGTATTGGAATCCAAAGCGGAGATTCTGGAAAAAGCCCATAAAAAAGTCGAAAATATCACGAAACAATTCCGTCGCGGTCTGATCACCGACGACGAAAGATACAACAGCGTCATCACAACCTGGAACTTGGCGAAGGACGAAATCCAAGTCGAACTGATGAAGTCATTGGGACAAGAAAACCCGATCTTCATGATGAGCGATTCCGGAGCCCGTGGTAACATCTCCAACTTTACCCAGTTGGCGGGTATGCGTGGTCTGATGGCCGCTCCAAACGGTAAGATCATGGAATTGCCGATTACATCGAACTTCCGTGAAGGACTAAGCGTTTTGGAGATGTTCATCTCTACCCATGGTGCGCGTAAAGGGATGACCGATACCGCCTTGAAGACAGCCGATTCCGGTTACCTGACACGTCGTTTGGTTGACGTGGCACAAGATGTCATCATCCGCGAAGACGACTGCGGAACTGACCGTGGTCTGATCGTCCGTTCCATCCAAGAAGGCAATGAAATCATCGAGGCCTTGGAAGAGCGTCTTATCGGCCGTTATGCACAAAAAACGGTTGTTCATCCTGAAACGGGTGCAGTTCTTGCTGCGCACAACCAATTGATCACAGAAGATATGGCGAAAGAAATCATTGACGCCGGCATCGAAGAAGTGACAATCCGTTCCGTATTCACATGCCACACAAGACACGGCGTCTGCAAACGTTGCTACGGCCGCAACTTGGCTACTGGCTCGAACGTTGAGGTCGGTGAAGCAGTCGGTACGATCGCTGCCCAATCCATCGGTGAGCCGGGTACCCAATTGACCATGCGTACGTTCCATACCGGCGGGGTTGCCGGAGACGATATCACACAAGGTTTGCCGCGTATCCAAGAAATCTTCGAAGCGCGTAATCCGAAAGGGCAAGCGATCATCACGGAAGTTACCGGGGAAGTTGTCTCCATCGACGAAAGTGCATCCGATCGCTCCAAAGAAGTGACCGTCAAAGGAATCACGGATACAAGAACGTACACGGTTCCTTACACTGCGCGCATGAAAGTGGCTGAAGGCGACTTCGTCCACCGTGGTGAGCCGTTGACTGAAGGATCTATCGAGCCGAAGAGCTTGTTGCGTGTCCGTGACGTGTTGTCCGTCGAAACGTACCTGTTGCGTGAGGTTCAGAAAGTATACCGTATGCAAGGGGTAGAAATCGGCGACAAACATATCGAAGTTATGGTCCGTCAAATGCTGCGCAAAGTCCGTGTCATGGATCCGGGTTCAACCGATATCCTGCCGGGTACATTGATGGACATCTCAGACTTCGAAGACCGCAACCGTGCAGTCATCAACGCTGGCGAAGTTCCGGCAACAGCCCGTCCAGTGCTGTTGGGGATCACGAAAGCGTCCCTGGAAACAAACAGCTTCTTGTCTGCTGCTTCCTTCCAGGAAACGACTCGCGTCTTGACGGATGCTGCCATCCGCGGCAAGAAAGACTCGTTGTTGGGTCTTAAAGAGAATGTTATCATCGGTAAGATCATTCCTGCTGGTACAGGTATGGCCCGTTACCGTAAGATGGAACCAAAAGCCGTCGAAGCCGAAAGTGAGAGCGTCTATAGCATCACTGACACAGCCGAAATGGGTTCGGATCTGTCTGACTACAAAGCTTAAAACAATAAACGTTCCGGAAAAGCAGAGGGCTTTTCCGGGGCGTTTTTTTGTTGTTTGGTGTTTTTTTGTTTGGTATTGGATTTGTGGGTTTGGTGGCGGGATTCCCCGCCAAAATGGTTTTGCCGGGGAATCCCGTCTGTGCGCGGCCGTTTTTTCTCCGCGAAGGTGCTTTCGGCAGGTTTTCTGACTGTGATTTAGACTGATTTTCCCCGCCAACATGCTTTCGGAGGGCTGATCCTGAGAAAAATAAAAAACCCCGGGTAGAATCAAAGGGAGGTCAACGCGCCGACAGCATTTGCGCAAAGTGCACCACGACAGCAGAAGCAGCGAGGAAGGGTCCGAACGGCAACCTGCGCCGTAGAGAACAGTTTTTCGTCAGGTAGCTGTGCAGAAAATAGAAACCCGCAGAGAAACTTGCCAGTAGGATGATGAACAGGGTGGGCTCCAAGCCGAAAGCAAGGCTCAGGATCGACAGCAGTTTGACGTCACCGCCCCCGATTCCGTCGGGAAGAGCGAGACTTGTGAAGAACAGCAAGGAAAAGATCGCCAATGAACTGATGAAGGCTGTCGGCCAGTCCGTGAAAGGAAGCGTCATCTGGCGGAATACGACACCAATCAACAATAAGAGTTGGAAGCGATCGGGAATCAACAGATAGAGATAATCGGCGATCGCTATGATCAGCAACAGTGAGAACAAAAAGGCGAGCGCAACCAACTGCAACAGATCCGTCGCATAGAAATAGTAGAGCAGACAGGCCAGGCAGCCGGAGATGATTTCCGAAGTGGGGTAAAGCACATCTATCTTTGCGGCGCAGTAGGCACATTTCCCGCGGTGGCATACATAAGAGACGATCGGAAAAAGATCTTTGGTCTGCAGCGTATGTTGGCAATGGGTGCAGTGGGAACGTGTGGTGGTGAAGTTTTCTTTGACGGGGATGCGCGTCCCCAGAACACTGAAGAAGGATCCGAAAATAGCTCCGAAGTAAAAAATGCATGTGTAGGCAACGATGGTCAAAACAATTCCTCCTTGGCGAACAAACTGACTATAGTATCCGCAATCGATCGGTTGAATCTTTTTCGACGCAGTTTTTTGGATGACAATTTGAAAAATAGGTTATTTGTTGTTGACAGGACATCTGTCAGGTGGTAGACTGTTTAAGTTGTCAAAACAATCCTTTGTCGCCTGTGAAAAATAATTATTGACAGATGATTGCGGATTTGATAATATATAAGAGTTGCTACGGCAGTTCAAATAGCGTCTGGATTATCTTGAAAAAATATTTCAAAAAGACGTTGACAACGAGCTTTGTAAGTGGTATTATAAATAAGCTATCACGTAACGAGTGATAACGATTGACCTTTGAAAACTGAACAAAGAATGAACGAACCAAATGTGCAGGAAGCTTCGATTTCGGTCGAGGCAAACGAAGGCGATACGCAGTATCGCAAACATAAAGTCAGCAAAAAATTAAGAGCTATTCAGCTTAACATGTAGGATTTCTGTACAAGAGTCCAACTTTTACATGAGAGTTTGATCCTGGCTCAGGACGAACGCTGGCGGCGTGCCTAATACATGCAAGTCGAACGGTCTTTTCTATGGAAGCTTGCTTCCACTGAGAAGATAGTGGCGAACGGGTGAGTAACACGTGGGTAACCTGCCCATAAGAGGGGGATAACATCCGGAAACGGGTGCTAATACCGCATAGGTTTCTTAGTCGCATGATCGAGAAAGGAA
>NZ_FNYT01000044.1 GCF_900109135.1 Trichococcus ilyis
TCTAACAATGCACTGAAATACGAGATTCTAACCTTCATTTGTAAATATTTAGCGTGTTCGCTTTACAAAAACAAACGTACGTTCGTATAATTGGGAATATAAAGGATTTAAATCCAGACAAACAGACTAGCAGTGCTATAGGAAGGTGAAAGTATGATAAAGGAAACCAGAAAGCGAACAGAGAAAGTATTTGAAGAGTACAACGACTACCAGGATAGAGGCATGGTTAAGTGGTTAACGGCATTCTCAATGGAAGAACTGACAAGGTCCATTTCTGCTGGAAAAGAAGAGGCTCTGAAGGATATCCCTATCCTCGCTCAAATGAATGCAAGTGAAATTGACGAGGTATTAGCGGAGGCTCTGCAGAAAAACAGACCCGTATCAATTCAATTGAATCAAAAAGATTACCTCGGGCGTCAAACTGAATCGATAGTAGGGCATTTCAGAGGATCTCTTACGGGAAATAAAATCTTCATTAACAATCAATGGATTTCACTGGAATCTATTCGCAATATACAGCTTTTACAAGAGGAAAAATGGTTCCAGATTCACGTCTTTACAAATAATCGAATGCAAATAGCCGGAAAGAATCCTACTCCAACATCTTCCCCTATTGAAGAAAATGATACTTTTGATACCGAAATTACCTGGATTGAGGACTTCAATCAGAGCGAGGAGTGGATAGAGTAGTCGAGGCAGCTGGGATATCTAGCCATCTCAGAAATAGGTATGCAGCGTACGGCTGTTCAGCGTTTTTTTCTAGTTTTTGAACTATTTCTTTCCTGATTAAGAAAGCGTATACTTAATTTTAAGGGGGAAGAATTCTTGGAATATTATGCGAGAGTAGTTGAAAGACTAGAATCCAGAGTAACTTCTACAACATCTTCTATTAAGATAGTAGAAGCATATACACATATGCAGTTGAATGCCGGTGTATCAGAAGAATACCTATCTGATTATTATGCAATCATAGACATTGAGACAGGTAGACTCGATGGCTTGAAAGAAGCACTGAGAATACTGCAATCAGAATTACTAAACTACCACTTGAGTCAGCTGTAGAAGTTGATCTCTTATTTAGAAGAGAATCTCTATACTAAAAGAAGGAACAAAGCTATATTTTATTAGCTGTGTTCCTTCTTTAATGTTCCGAGGTTTTTCGTCTGTAAGGAGGCTTTTTTTAGAGTCGTACCCTCTACCCGCAATTAATTCGTCTCTATCAAAATATCTGTTACTCTCTTTGCTGAATTTCCTCAATTAAAATTTTCATCTCCGCGATCTCTCGCTCCTGTGCAGCTATGATCTCATCTGCTAATTTTCGAACACGCTCGTCTTCTATCGTTGCTCGTTCACTAGCCAAGATGGCAATGGAATGGTGTGGAATCATAGCTTGCATGTAATCCACATCATCTATCGTCGCCTGACTGCGCACCAACCATAAAGAAACACCGAAGATTAAAAAACTCGCTCCCAGTATGATAATATTCCATTTCTTATTATCATACATCTTCCACATAAACGATAGCATCACAACCGCCATCACGGATCCCATAATCAACGTCATTAAGAGCCGCATCTCGCTGAAATAAATATGATTTAGCTGAAATACATTCAAGAACATCAAAAAATACATAATTACCGTAGAGACCAAAATCATAATTCCAAAGCGTACATACTTCTTCATAACAATCTCCTCCTAGTTGTAATTACTCTTTACATCTCCTATCTCCATTATAGCCACACGCGGATGACGGGTCAAAAATCCTATTTCAATTTTGAGGAGGTCGCCCGTCAATCCATCAAACGCCTCTAGGGCTAGTAGGCGTGTAAAAATTAGAAACTTTGACTAATCCCTATATTCGAGAATTTTGAAATGCATTTACTTTTAAGTTGATTTTCATTCAGTGCCCTCTCTTTTTAGACCTTCTGAAACAGAAGAGGTGGGTTCATCCTACCTTCTAGATCCACTCATAATCCCCACCACTTGATTTAGGTGTAACAGGGCTTTCTCCAAGAATGCCTGCTCGGACAAAACACAAACAGCGTGGCCTTCTTGTTGCAAAGCTTCCACTTTTTGCATCTTCAGACTTCGTGGATCTTCTTGAAAGAGATTGGTGATCGCCTTTCCGACTACAAGGATGGTTGTGTCCTTTGTAACCGCTGCTTGCGGCTTTCCTCCTAAGGCAGTGACTAATGCCTGCGCTTGTTTCCGAGAAAACGTATCCAATTTACCTGTAAATACAATTTTTTCGCCCCGCAACATAGTATCACCTGCCTTTCCCCTCAGCTGGAAGGGTTCTTTTCTCTATTTTACCCTTCTCGAAAGACTTTTATCAAGAACGATTAGCGAACGTGTATTCTTTTTGCAGAAAAAGGCCTTATATTGCTCTCAACCTAACCTTAGACCCCTTTTTACTTTAAAGTGGGTGGGAAAATAAAGGGTTTTAAGACACTTTCAGATTGAAGAATGGACGACTCCCATTCAAATCTACTAAATTTAACGACAAATAAAAAATTCCTCGAGTATAATCGAAAAAACAAACAAATAAATAAGTTTTTAGAGTATAATCGAAATATATGCATAAAAATAAAATTATTAGCGTATGCTCGAATAAATATTTGGAAATGAGACATATTTCGCTTATGTCACAGGATTTTAGGAGGAACAGTATGTTTAATCGTCAGAGTTATTTAGATAAATTGATTCAGGCAAAAGACAGCGATTTTGTAAAAGTACTGACTGGGGTCCGTCGCTGTGGGAAATCAACCCTTTTAATGCTGTATAAAGACTGGCTGCTGGAGCGTGGCGTCGAAGAAAATCAAGTTATCGAAATCAGTTATGAGAGGATGGAAAATGAACCTTTGAAAGAGGGGCACCGCCTCCATGCTTATCTAAGGGAACGGATTCCAGGACAGAAGCGGGTGTATCTGCTGATTGACGAAGCGCAGGAAATTCAGGGATGGGCTAAGGTTATCAATAGTCTCAAGGTGACGTTCAATGCGGATATTTATGTGACTGGGTCAAACTCCAGTCTTTTTTCTGGAGAATACCTTACTTATTTATCCGGACGGTATATTGAAATAAAGGTCTATCCCTTGTCTTTCCGTGAGTTTTTGGAGTTTAAACAGTACGATACGGTAAATAACCTAGAACAACATTATCAAGAATATCTCCGCAGCGGATCCTTCCCCGCAGTGAACCTGGTGGAAGACGAAAATTTGATTCGAACGATTAACCAAGGACTCTTTGATTCTATTTTCTCAAGAGATATTATTAGCCGCGGTGAAATAAGAGAAATTGGTGGCTTCTACAAGGTCGCAAAATTTGTATTTGATAACATTGGCAACAGTCTGTCCACCAATAAAATAGCCAATACGTTGCGCTCTGAGGGATCAAAAATCAGTCATGACACAGTGGATAATTACTTGATGTTGATGTGTAACGCCTATATTCTCTACCAGTGCAGTCGTTATGATATACGCGGGAAAGAGCTCTTAAGAACAAACGGAAAGTATTATATTGTCGATATGGGGTTACGCAATCAATTGATCGGCTATAAGTCTTCCAATATGGGACATGATCTTGAAAACATTGTGTTCTTAGAGTTAATCAGACGAGGATACCAGGTTTTTGTTGGCAAAAACGGGACCGCCGAAATTGATTTCATTGCGGAAAGATCGGAGACGAAAATGTATATTCAAGTCTCTCTATCGGTGATGGACGAGCAGACAAAAGAACGAGAATTCAAAGCTTTTGAAAAAATTACCGATAACTATCCGAAATGGTTGATTACGATGGATCGCTTGGATATGTCCCAAAATGGCATCCTTCACAAAAATGTATTTGATTTTCTATTGGAAGAGTAGCGGTATCCATATAAAGCCGTGAGCAACTCTTCTGTTCTTCCTTCCATTAAATGAAAAGCGACTCTTTCTGATTTATCTACAGAAAGAGTCACTTTTTATATAAGTCAGTGCGAAATTAAATCCTTGCGGGTAATTCTCCTGTTAAATAAAATTTTAAATAATACGCTAAAAATGCATAGAGTTCCCATCTATGCATTCAAATATAGTAAGTTTACTGTAAAGAAATCAGTACAGTGGCCGTTAACAGAGACTAATAAAAGCCTATCAGCGCTAAACTAAATTGGCTCTTACATAAATTTGGTGAGTATCATAATACATCTGTTTGTATTTATTGGAGTATGAATCATAGTAAGTACTTTTGAGTTTTGACTATTTTATTCTCACTTGCAAAGTATCAACCCGTAAAAAATAAGTATGTGCTCATCAATTGAAGATGGCACATACTTATTCTAGTTGCTTATGGAATTATATTACTTTCCTATTATGTTGTTTTAGTTTGAAGATTTAGTACCTGTCTAGACCTGTAATTTGAAATCAATTCATCGTAACTTTGATTTTTACCAAATAGCGCAGACGTACCAAGAACAAAGCCTTTCACGCCTAAAGCCCTCCACTTTTGAATCTTATCTGGGGTTATTGCACCATCAACAACTAATTCAAAATGATGATCAGTTTTGAGTGTTAGTAGTTGATGGATTTTATCATCAACAAAGTCTAAATATTTTTGGCCCGAAAAACCTACATAAACCGTCATTACCAAAACATAATCTACAAGAGGTAATAGTTCTTGTATCTCAGAAATTGATGTACCTGGATTTAGGACGATACCCGCCTTTTTTCCGTAACTTTTTATTTTATATAACGTTGATTCAGGTAGGTTCTCAGAGTTAGGATGGATATATATGATATCCGCTCCTAGTTCAGCGAACATTTGGACATAGTTACTTGGTTTTTCTACCATTAAATGAACATCTAGTGTTAAATCAGTCGTTTCTCTAATGATTTTAAAATCTTGCAAACCCATACCAAGTGTAGGAACATATTTTCCGTCCATTATATCAATGTGGAATATATCTGCGCCGGCCTTTTCCAAACTGATTACTTCATCTTTCAAGTTACCAAAGTCTGCGCACATCATCGACGGACATAAGTATATATCAGCCATTGAATCCTCCGTTTCATCCTAAATTTATCATTTACTCAGAAAAAAATATCTGATAAAACTTGACTAACTCCACTACTGTTATTATCTGGACAAATTATATCTGCAGTTTCTTTAACTAAAGGTGAAGCATTGTGCATTGCAATAGCTAAACCAGATAAATTCAACATTTGTATGTCATTCTGTTGGTCACCTATAGCAATTACATTTTCTCGATCAATCTCTAACGAGCGCATAATTTTCTTTAAACCAGATGCTTTATCAACATTTTCTTTCAAAATCTCAAAATACATTTCATCACTACGTACGCAGTTATATTTTTCGACAAACCACTGAGGGAGTAGCTGAGTTTTATGATTCAACATTTCGCTATCAGCTGTGAATAAAGCTTTATGGATATGCTCATGATTAGCAAGGGCTGACGGAGTTTTCGTAAAGATATCCATATCAGATAAATAAGCGTCTAAAATAATGTACTTGTTGATTGGATTGTTATGGGTAATCAATTGATTGCTATCTAAGAAATGCAAGCTTATTTCTAAGTCATCAGCCATTTGGATTATCTCTTCGATTTCACTCCGCTTAAAATGCTCTTCATGAATGATTTTGTCTTGAATCACGTTATACACGACTGCACCATTGTTGCAGACCAAAAAATCAATGTCCCCGTGCTCAAACATATTTAGATACGGCTTTACTCCAGAAATTGGTCTACCTGTACTTATGACAGTAAAGATACCTTTTTCTTTGACTTGTTTAATTGCTTTTATGTTTTCCTCAGTCAATTTCTTTTCATCATTAAGCAATGTCCCGTCCATATCCATCGCTATTAGTTTGTACAAATTATACACCTACTTAAAATATAGTTTTGGGGTTGCAATGACTACTTCCTCCGCAGCTTGAGAGATACTTATCGCTTCGTCCGGTAAAACAAGGATGCTCATCCCAGCCAGTATGCTATGACCATCAACACACATACTTCCTTTGGAAACGGTGATAGCTACCGCCACGTCTGTAGTATTGTGATATACATTCTCTAAAGTTTTTCTTACCATAGTATATGGCTGTTCTGATACCAGAGTGTCTTTTGGAAATGCGCTGCTTTTAACACGGTTTTCGGTATTCAAGGTCTCTATTGCATCGTCTAAATGTAGGTCTCGAAGTTTTCCGTCATTGTCTAAACGATTATAGTCAAAAAAACGATATGTGATATCTGTCGATTGTTGGATTTCATAAACAAGGGATCCACGTGTCAAAGCGTGAAGAGTACCCGAAGGGATATACACTACATCATCTTTCGAAACAATGATTTTACCAACTACACTTTCATAGTCTCCGTTCAGAATACTCCGCTTGATTTCCCTTTTATCCTCTATCAGTGAATCAGCATATATCCAGCCTTCGCTGGGAGGCTCAATAAAATACCATGATTCACTCTTACCATATAAGGCATTTTCATGAGTTATAGCATACTCATCGGTTGGGTGAACTTGTATACTTAGATTTTCATCTGCGCTAGTGAACGAAATAATGATTGGATAATCAAAACCTGCTGTGATTCCGAATTTTTCAGGGGCTGCTTTTACAGCTTCATAAAGGGTACGGTGCTCATCCCCTGCCACAATTTCATTGCTCAGCGCTTCAATGCCGGATACAGAATAGACCGATCCTATTCTATCAATATGGGAATCTCCTGAGTATTGGTGCAGCCGAGGGGTTCCCCAAATTCTTTCCTTTGAAACTGGCTTAAGTACTATCATTTTTCGATCTCCCTTACATCATTACTTATTGATTTTGTAGTTTAAAATACTCCTAGCAATACACCCACAGTAACAATTGCTGTCAAAATAAGTATAACTTTGGTAGCACTCATTCTTTTTTTAGCAATTAGCCACCACGATAATATGACCATCAATAATGGTAGCAATCGCGGGAAAATTCCATCCATGACTGACTGGAGCTCCTGTACCTCAGTCCCCATAGGTATTGTTAATGCAGTTGATAAATAGATATTAGAAGCTGCTAGTCCTCCAACTACCATAATCCCTAAGATATTAAAAGCATCTGTGATTCTCTGGGCATTTTCTCCAACAATAACATCGATTGCATTGACACCTAATTTATAGCCATAATTAAAGGATAAGTAGCTTATCAATGGACCTGCGATACCAAATGAAATCATGTAGAATAATGGTCCGATGGCACTTCCGTTAACAGCCATTCCCATGGCGATGGAAAGTAGTAACGGAACAATGATACCTTGAATGATTGAATCGCCAATTCCTGCTAGAGGGCCCATTAAAGTAGCTTTGATATTGACAGGCATATCTTCACTTACTTCTTCACCTAAAGCAATCTGTTCTTCTAAGGACGTCACAATTCCATTAATTAATTGTCCGGTTTGTGGTTCTGTATTGTAAAACATAGAGTGTCTAGTCATCAATCGGCGTTGCGCTTCGAGATCATCTTTATAAAATTTCTTTGCGAATGGAATAAATGCATATGCCCAGGCATGAGCTTGTAACTTTTCATAACTCATGGATGACAGATGAGTAAAACCCCAACGAGCCCAAATTTGTCTACGATCTTTAACTGTTAATTTTTCTTGCATTGCTGTTCACCTCTCCGCTCTTTAAAATAATTCGTCATCTTCGAATACTGCTGCACTAGATCCTCCGCTCTCAGTTACAACACCGCGGCGCTCTGAAGCAAGGTATACAACATACGCTACAAGTGCTGCAATAAAGACTAAAGCAATCATACTTAGTCCAGCGAATGCCATCAGTACAAATCCAGCAAAGAAGAATATAAAATGACTACTTTCTTTAATAACAATATTCATTAACATTGCGATACCTAATGCAGGAAGTACGCCACCTAGGACTGAAATAATATGTGTAACTACTTCTGGAATGGTATTCAGCAACCCATCAACTAGAGGTTGTCCATAATAAACGGCTAGAAATACAGGTACTGCACGAAGTAAAAAGGTGGTAATTTGTGGTCCAATTACATGATTGAATGTGATACCGTTGTAATCAAGTTCTTCTGCAGCCTTTTGTGCTTTCGTATTCCAGAAAGAATACGCTGCCATTCTACTATTATAGAAAATCAACCCGAAGGTTTGTCCGATTAAAATTGCAAGAGTGACTGCAATTGCGGGATTCCCTCCAGTTGCCATTGCTAAACCAATTCCGCCATAAGAGGCATAAGTGATTTCGCTATTGGTAGCCCCACCAGTTGACAAATTTGCGATGAACACCCCTTGGACAGCGACACCACAGAGAACGCCTGCCGTAACATCGCCAAACGCTAAACCGACAAGTAATCCAGCAACTAACGGTCTCCCTAAGATATAAAACCCACCAGTGATACCGAACAACCACGGTGTTTCAATCGCACCGAGATAGCAGAAAATCCCTGTTAGTAATGCTGATAGCAACAAACTAGTTTCCATTTATATAACCTCCCTCATTAACTCATAGAATCATATTTTTTCTTCATTGTTGGCCAATTTTTAATGTCATCATCCGGTAATAATTGGAATTGAACATCTACCCCTTGATTATAAATATAATCGAATGCTTCATAATCGTCCTGATCAAGAGCTACAGTTCGACCTAAAACTTTTGTACCTGGCCTTGTATTCATTGGGCCAACATTCAATGTTTTACCGAAGTCAACACCAGCACGTAATAAGCTAGCAAATGTCTTTGGGGAATCACTAATCAAAAAATAATCCTTAGGGCCTTCTATAGCTTTAGCAATTTTTTCAGGAGCAACTTCTTCGGAATACACTCCTAATTTTAGATTCCCAGCTGCCGCTCTCAACACTTTCTTACGTAATTCATCACTTGCAATATTATCCCCCACAACAAGTACCCCAAAGACATTCCTTGCTTTAGTCCAACGTGTTGTGGTTTGCCCATGAATAACGCGATCGTCGATTCTTACTAATGTAATAGACATAAATACTCCTCCAATTTAGATTAATCAAACTATTATTTTATAATCCCAAGTCGTCTTCTGAATCAGATTCTTCCAATGAAATTGATTCTTTACCAGTATCAACGGCTAGCTGTGCTAGCTGATCTAAGTCATTAATAGATGAAAGTGATAACCCAAGCTCAACTAACATAGGTAAATTCATCCCAGCTATTAAACGTACTTTACCTTCATGCATCAACTTATAACTATAGCTTTCGTTATGGGGCGTTCCTCCTTTGATATCTGTCAGGATTAGCACATTATCCTTAGATGTCAGTTCATCTAGCAATTCATTGAGCTTATTCCTAAATGTGCCAATTCCACTATCATCTAAACTGATAGCATGAATGTTCTTGTTTTGTCCGGCAATCATTGTATAGCTTTCAAGTAAACCGTGACAAAAATTTCCGTGTGATGCTAAAACAATTTTCATAATGCCCTCCCTATATGTAATGTCATATTATTTGTTAACGATTTCATTCTATATCAGTTAAATCTTCTTTTCAACGCGTTTGTGGTATTTATTTTAATATTTAAGTGTTGACATATAGTTGGATTTTGTTTTATAATCCGAATATGTAATAACATAAAAAGGAATCAGGAGATGATCACCAATGAAAAAGAAGTACACTATTGATGAATTAAGCCGTTTTATAGACCACACCAATCTTGCCGCCTATGCAACTGCAGAAGATATGAGGCTGCTGTGCGACGAAGCTAAAGAATATCATTTTAAAATGGTAGCGATTAATCAAGTTCAATCAAAGATATGCGCTCAATTTTTAAAAGATACTGATATCAACGTCGGTGCAGCGATCTCTTTCCCATTAGGACAAACGTCGATAGAATCAAAAGTTTACGAAACTGAAGATGCAATTAAAAATGGTGCCACCGAGATTGACTATGTCATTAATTTAACAGAAGTAAAAAATGGTAACTTTGATTACATCAAAGATGAGATGGAGAAAATTGTTAGCGTATGCACTGATCATAACGTAATATCAAAAGTGATTTTTGAGAATGCGTATTTAAGTAAAGAAGAAATCGTTACGCTTTCAAAAATTGCGAAAGAAGTGAAGCCAGATTTCATCAAAACTTCTACCGGGATGGCACCAACGGGAGCTACAGTAGATGATGTTAAACTTATGAAAGAAATTGTAGGTGATGAAGTAAAAGTTAAAGCCGCTGGAGGAGTTCGTGATGTTGACACATTCATTAAAATGGTTCAAAATGGAGCTGAACGAATCGGAACTAGTTCTGGGATCAAGATAATCGAAGATTTTAAGAACCAGCTACTAACTTCCGGGAAAGAATTTATGGAATTTTAAATAAATTTAAACTCTCTTATTATTTGATAATACTAAGAGAGTTTTTTTTGGAAGGATAATTTATCTAATGGACAATAAAAAATTACACGAAGGAATAAGAGAGGATTTACTTGAGAAAATACTCAACAACACATATAAATTGCATGAAAAAATCCCCAAAGAGCTCGATTTAGCCGAACAATATGGAGTGAGTCGCCCAACCGTAAGACAAGCAATACAAAGTCTTGTAAATGAGGGGTATTTAGAGAGAATCAAAAGAAGTGGGACTTTTGTCCGTCAAAAGAAAATTAATCAAGAATTCACCCATATGATTAGAAGTTATGAAGATGAAATACAGCAAAAAGGGCTACATCCGGTAACTAAAATCATTTCCTTCACTAAAGAAAATGCATCCCAAGATGTAGCACATAACTTAAATATCAACGAGAATGATAAAGTATTCAAATTAACGAGATTAAGATATGCAGGAAATGAACCTGTTGTGTTAGTTACAACATATTTCCCATATAAAGGATTCGAGAAACTGGAGAACGTAGATTTTGTACACAGGAGCCTATATAAAGAATTAGAATCGTTAGGCTATCCCGTTGTTTCTATACAGCGGAAACTAGAGGTTATAAAAGCTGATGAACTGTCTGGAGTCATGCTTAACATTCCGATTAATGATCCAGTATTCTATTTTCATTCTGTTGGGAGTACAGTTGATGCAACTCCAGTTGAATATTCTGTTTCCTGGTATCGAGGGGACGTAAACTCGTTTGTATTCAACATCAACATCACGTAATCAGCTAAGGAAATAAATCGTAGTCCATTAGATAAAAATTTCTTTACTACATATCGCAAAAAATATTGGAGCAACAATTTAATAGGTTTATTTGAATCATATAGGAGATATGAGGAGGACACGCCAAGATGGAAAAACTATTAAAATGGGCGATAGTAGGAACTGGAGGTATTGCCCATGAATTTGCCAATCAGTTTCAATCAGACAATGCTGTTATAGAGGCTGTAGTATCCAGAAATCAAAACGCGGCTGATAATTTTGCAAATAAATTTCATATTAATAAGGCATACAGCAACTATGAGAGCGTTCTGGAAGATAGTGAAGTAGACATAATTTATATTGCGACCCCGCATAATATGCATTATGAGTACATTTATCGGGCATTAGAAGCTCACAAACACGTAGTCTGCGAGAAAGTTATTGTGTTGAATAGCAGACAATTAAGCGTATTGAGAGAACTTGCCGATAAGAATGGTTTGTACTTATTTGAAGCTATGACAATTCATTATATGCCTGTTTATAAAGACGTAAAAGAGTGGATCAAAACAAACGAATTAGGTCCTTTAAAAATGATTCAGGTCAATTTCGGGAGCTATAAAAACATTGAAGATCGCTATTTCTTTAAAAAAGAACTAGCTGGCGGTGCACTTTTTGATATAGGGGTCTATGCCCTAAATTTTGCACGTTTCTTCTTGTCGGAACAGCCTAATAGCGTCCTTACGCAAGTCGTTATGAATAAATCGGGTGTTGATGAAAGCTCTACGATAAGTTTAAAAAACAAGAAAGAAGAATTGGCTAATATATCTTTAACATTCAGAGCAAAGATGCCAAAAGTAGGGATAATTGCTTTTGAGAATGGTTATTTTACAGTTGATAATTATCCCAGCGCAAAGAATATCTTATACACATCTCATTCAGGAGAAACCGTATTATTTGAATCCGGAGATTCTACAAAAAGGCTTAATTACGAAGTGAAAGAAATATCTCAAATTATTTTAAGTAAAACTTCTAATCCCTACATACATTTAACTTCAGATGTCCTCGAAATAATGGACAAAGTACGTAAGGAATGGAACTTAATATATGATGGCTACGAAACTATTTGAATGTACAATACCAGCCACACAACTATTATCTGTTAATCTGAATTAATACAATTAACTCAACTTTCGCACACTGAAAAAGACCCTAAAGGCTTGATACATCAATAATTCTAGCTATAATATCATGCCGCTAAAGCACTTGAAAGCAACTTTTCCGGCTGATGAAAAGCTCGTTTTAAGAAAGCTGGAAAATTGTCGAAAACTCTGTCCAGAACAGACTGCACCATTTCTTCAGACAAGATAGGTTCTTCCTCCAGAGAAGCCTTCAGACAGTCCAATACCAATAGAATGGCTTCCGCAAAGCGGATACTCCGAAACTACACGCTTGATTACTTTTGGAAATGCGAACCAACTATCGAAAAGCAACGTTTGCGCGCAGAGTTGGAGCGGATTGATGTCATCAAGCAAGTCGAACAGCGCTTCCGTCGACTTTTTGACGGCTTCCTTGCGACGCTTGTAACCCACGGTACGCTTATCTATATCAGAGCTGATTTCTTGGAAACGATTCTTTTGTTTTTCTGAACTCAACAAAGAGAATGCAAGCGGCATGAATGTATTGCCATCCGACCAACCCAAAGTCAGCATGCGGAAGCCGCGAACGTACCTCCCTGTAGTATGATCATGAACAAGCGCAAGCATCTCGACTGACTTGCTGCGCGCACGACTGTACAAAGAATCGTCCAAAATCAGGACGCGTTCGCGGTTTTCTGAGACAAGCGGGAGCAATTTCTGGGTAATGACATTCCGGCTCAGCAGCAACAGAAACTTGCGCCAATTATAAGTTGCGTTGTTGAGCAAGCGATAAACCGCATCCTTGGCAGGAGCCGCTGGCTCCCTTCCGGATTCCAATGTCCGATACAAATTTTTCTTTTGAAGGACCAATGAAAAGATGAACTGGACCAAGAACACGGGAGAAATGCCCGTTTCTTTCCGGACATTGGATTGATTCAGTAACGTTCCCAGTTTCTGTTCGCGAAAAAATTGATGAACGTAAGAATTAAGTTCCTGGTTGGTTTGATTTTCTGGTAAAATAGTAGCCATAAGACATCCCTCTTTCGTATGTGTTGTGTGGTAACTACATTTTACCAAAGAGAGGTGTCTTTTTGCGTATATTTTGATATTTAAGGCTTTAAAAACATTGATATACCAAAGGTTTAAATAATGTCTGCTGAATAAATCCCTAATTGTTAGCTTACGGGATTACCAAGGGTTCCATTCTTGGTAATCTCATCCATCGGATGATAGTCAAAAAAATGCGCAATGAAACCTTGGACAGGTTCATTGTAAGGATGGATAAAGCAATCACACATAGACTGGTCTCTTCAAGGCGTGTTCGAATAAGCCTGAGCCCGTACTTTCTTTTCGCCAGGCTGAAGCCTCTTTCGACCTCCACTCGATTGCAGTTATCGATGTATTCTTGTTTTTTGTCTACTTTTTGATCCTTCTTGGGCCTGCCGAGCGACGGTCCAGATAAGCGAATGCCT
>NZ_FNYT01000031.1 GCF_900109135.1 Trichococcus ilyis
GGTCCTTCGCTACATTTTCGCTACTATGACCTCTGCTGACTTCTCGCTATTCGTTGTTACTACAGGGAGTCCTGCTAGCGAGACCTCCCCGGGTAAGAATGATAACCTTCCACTCATGTCACTGCCTCATTTACTGTAGGAGATTCGTGCAGTATGGGACTTTACTTTGTTTTGCAAGCTCGTCCGTCTCCATACAGCCTCATATGAGATTTCTGTCCGTCAGTGCGAGTGTTTGCGTCCGACTTCCTTCAGATTCCACCTCACGGTGGACACCCTTGTCATTCGCTAACAGTTCCTACTGCAAAGCCTGTAGTGGACTTTCACCACCAAGTTATCACCCATGCCGGGCGCACATCCAAAAAGCAAGGAAACGCCATGTGCGCTTCTTTGCTTTTTTGCATGGCGGAAATGAAAATTTCCGGACCCGACGTTTTCTGCATAGGAAGAAAATCCGCATGCGCTCCATTTGTCGGCAAAAAGATAAAAATGCCGGAAAGCGCGAATTTTTGATTTATAAGCCCATAAACGCTTCCGCCATGATTTAGCTAATTTTTATTATTTTCACAAAAAATTGGAATAAGGGCCTTTATTTTCGCGAAAATTTGAAATTACCCGAAAATAATAGTATAATAAACCTATTAATGGGCATTGTTGCGTGGATTTTGTTTTCCACGCTTATTTTATTGGAAAATAGGTGAATTTCTTGAAAAATATTGTGAATATCGATACAGAGTTCATTACTCTTGGTCAATTCCTGAAACATATCGATTTGATTTCCAGCGGCGGGATGGCCAAATGGTTCCTTTCGGAATATGTGGTGTACGTGGATAACGAGAAGGAAGACCGTCGCGGCCGCAAATTATTCCCTGGCATGATGGTCGACATTCCTGGTGAAGGCACGTTCTTCATCCAGTCAACAAAATCGGACAAAGAAGAGGCTGAGCAAAACAACAGTGAGTCCGAAGCATGATCCTGAAGGAATTGACGCTGCAGAATTTTCGGAATTATCCGTCTCTTTCCGTGTCCTTTTCGGACGGCATCAATGTATTTTTGGGTGAAAACGCGCAAGGCAAAACCAACCTCATGGAGGCCATCTATGCCTTGGCTTTGGCCCGGAGTCCGCGTACGTCGAACGAAAAGGAAATGATCCGTTGGCAGGAAGATTCAGCCAAGATCACCGGCAAAGTCCAAAAGAGAGTGTCTGCCTTTCCCTTGGAGATCATTTTTTCCAAAAAAGGGAAGATCGCAAAAGTCAATCACCTGGAACAAAAAAAGCTGAGCCAATACATAGGCCAGCTGAATGTTGTGCTGTTCGCCCCGGAAGACCTGAACCTGGTGAAGGGCGCGCCCGCCAACCGGAGGAAATTCCTGGATATGGAGCTGGGGCAGATGAACCCGGTCTACCTGCACGATCTGGTCCAATACCAACGGATACTGAAGCAACGGAATCTGTATCTGAAGCAATTGGTGACCGGCAAAGCCAAGGATGAAGTCTACTTGGACGTGTTGACGGAACAATTGGCTATTTTGGGTGCGGGTCTGTTGGTCTATCGGCTGCAGTTCATCAAAAAATTGGAAGCCTGGGCCCAACCGTTGCACAAAGAGATTTCTTTGGAACGGGAAGAACTGACGATTGCCTACAAGTCCAATATCGAGTTTTCGGAGGATTTGGACAAAGATGCCATTTTCCTGAAATTGATGGAGGCATTCCAGCAAGGAAAAAGCCGGGAAAAAGATCAGGCGGTCACCCTTTTCGGCCCGCACCGCGATGATCTGGTGTTTCAGGTGAATGGGCGCAATGTCCAAAACTTCGGCTCCCAAGGGCAGCAAAGAACGACTGTCCTCAGCCTCAAATTGGCGGAGATCGAATGCATGAATGAGGTGCTGGGCGAGTATCCGATCCTGTTGCTGGATGATGTCCTTTCGGAATTGGATGACGAACGGCAGACCCATCTGCTGAAAGCGATCGAGAAGAAGGTCCAGACCTTTTTGACGACGACCAGCTTGGATGGCATCAAAAAGAACAAGATAGACGAACCGACTATCTATCACATAAAAAACGGTGAAGTAGAAATGGAAGGTGTGTAACAGAATGGCAGAAAACGAAATGAACAAAGCGGAACGTGCAAAAGAATATGATGCCAGTCAGATCCAGGTCCTGGAAGGATTGGAAGCAGTCCGCAAACGTCCTGGGATGTACATCGGCTCCACCAGTGGTGCAGGTCTGCATCATTTGGTCTGGGAAATCGTCGATAATTCCATCGATGAAGCGTTGGCCGGCTTTGCGACAAAGATAGAGATCGCAATCGAAGAAGACAACAGCATCACCGTAACCGATGACGGCCGCGGCATACCGGTCGATATCCAGGCCAATACCGGTCGCCCGGCTGTAGAAACAGTCTTTACTGTCCTCCATGCAGGCGGTAAATTCGGCGGCGGAGGCTACAAGGTCTCCGGCGGTCTCCACGGTGTGGGAGCTTCCGTCGTAAACGCCCTCTCCACCAGGCTGACGGTCAGCGTGCACAAGGACAATAAAATCTATACGCAGACATTCGAGCGCGGCGACATCACTTCCGAATTGACGGTTACCGGAGAAACGGACAAACACGGGACGACCGTGAATTTCCTTCCCGATCCGGAAATATTCAAGGAAACCACCGTTTTTGATTTTGAAAAATTGGCCGTGCGCGTCAGGGAATTGGCTTTCCTGAACAAAGGCCTGAACATCTCCATCGTGGACAAGCGCGCGGAACAACCGTTGAAACAAGATTACCATTACGAAGGCGGGATCAAGAGCTACGTCGAATTCCTGAACCGCAACAAAAAAGTCCTTTTCGAAGAACCGATCTACATCGAAGGCGAACAGGACGATATCCAAGTGGAAGTGGCCATGCAATATACGGATGGCTATCATACCAACCTGCTGAGTTTCGCCAATAATATCCACACGTATGAAGGTGGAACCCACGAATCCGGCGCAAAGACCGCGTTGACCCGCGTCATCAATGACTACGCCCGACGCAGCAAGATCATGAAGGAAAACGAAGAGAATCTGACCGGGGAAGATGTGCGTGAAGGCCTTACCCTTGTCCTTTCGATCAAACATCCGGATCCGCAGTTCGAAGGCCAAACCAAGACCAAACTGGGGAATTCGGAAGCCCGGACCATCACCGATCGCCTTTTCTCCACTTTCTTCGACAAATTCCTGATGGAGAACCCGCAAGTCGCCCGTCAGATCGTCGAAAAAGGGATGTTGGCCGCACGTGCGCGTTTGGCCGCCAAAAGAGCCCGTGAAGTGACGCGCAAGAAGAGCGGTCTGGAAATCAGCAATCTGCCCGGAAAACTGGCCGACTGTTCCAGCAAAAATCCGGAAGAATCCGAACTCTTCATCGTCGAGGGGGATTCCGCCGGCGGTTCCGCCAAACAAGGCCGTTCCCGCTTCTTCCAGGCGATCCTGCCGATCCGCGGTAAGATCCTGAACGTAGAGAAAGCCTCGATCGACAAAATCCTGGCCAATGAAGAGATCCGTTCGCTGTTCACGGCGATGGGCACCGGCTTTGGCGGAGACTTCGATGTCTCCAAGGCGCGTTACCATAAACTGATCATCATGACCGATGCCGATGTCGATGGCGCGCACATCCGCACCTTGCTGCTGACGCTCTTCTACCGCTACATGCGTCCCTTGGTCGAAGCCGGCTATGTCTACATCGCCCAGCCGCCTCTGTACCAGGTGAAACAAGGCAAGAAAGAAAAGTATCTCGATTCCGATCAAGAGCTGGAAGAATACTTGGCATCCATCCCTGAGTCGCCGAAACCAAGCATCCAACGCTACAAAGGGCTAGGGGAAATGGATGCAGAACAGCTATGGGAAACGACCATGAACCCCGAGAACCGTCACTTCCTGCAGGTGACCGTCGATGATGCCGTCAAAGCCGACGAAACATTGAATATGCTGATGGGGGATCATGTGGAACCAAGAAGAAACTTCATCGAAGAAAATGCGGTCTACGTGAAGAACTTGGATATCTAAAAGGGGGTTGGAAATTAAATGTCTGATGAAATCGAAAACATAAATGATCAAGCCATGGAACAAAGGGAACTGAGCCATGAAATGCAAACTTCCTTCCTGGAATACGCCATGAGCGTTATCGTGGCCCGGGCCTTGCCCGATGTCCGCGACGGGCTCAAACCGGTTCATCGCCGTATTCTTTACGGGATGAGCGAATTGGGCGTCACGCCCGATAAAGCGCACAAGAAATCCGCACGTATCGTCGGGGACGTCATGGGTAAGTACCATCCCCACGGCGACAGCGCCATCTACGAATCGATGGTGCGGATGTCCCAGGATTTCAGCTACCGCTATCCGTTGGTCGATGGGCACGGAAACTTTGGTTCCATCGATGGGGACAGCGCCGCAGCGATGCGTTACACCGAAGCACGGATGTCCAAGATCGCTTTGGAGATGCTGCGTGACCTCAACAAGGACACAGTCGATTACCACGACAACTATGATGGTTCCGAAAGCGAACCCGATGTGTTGCCGGCCCGCTTCCCTAACCTGTTGGTGAATGGTGCTTCCGGTATCGCCGTCGGGATGGCGACAAATATCCCGCCGCATAATCTGACGGAAATCATTTCGGCACTGCATATCCTGATGAACAATCCGGATGCGACGACTGCCGAATTGATGGAGGCTGTCCCTGGTCCCGACTTCCCTACTGGCGGCATCGTCATGGGGAAATCCGGCATCCGCAAAGCCTATGAAACGGGTAAAGGATCGATCATCGTCCGCGGCCGTGTGGAAGTCGAAATGCTGAAAAACGGCAAAGAACGCATCATCATTTCCGAATTGCCTTACATGGTCAACAAAGCCAAATTGGTCGAACGGATCGCCGAATTGGCCCGCGACAAACGGATCGAAGGCATCACCGACTTGGCGGATGAGTCCGACCGCGACGGGATGCGCGTCGTCATCGATGTCCGCAAGGATGTCAGCGCCAGCGTCATCCTGAACAATCTGTACAAATTGACGCCGCTGCAGTCCTCTTTCGGCTTTAATATGCTGGCGATCGTGAAAGGCATCCCGAAAGTGTTGGGGCTGAAGCAGATTTTGGCCCACTATCTGGAGCACCAGGAAGAAGTCATCCGCAGAAGAACCGCCTTCGACAAACAGAAAGCGGAAGCCCGTGCGCATATTCTGGCCGGATTGCGGATCGCTTTGGACCACATCGATGAAATCGTAGCGATTCTGCGCAGTTCAACCAACGGCGATGCAGCCAAGCAAATCTTTATCGACAAATACGGCCTTTCCGACAAACAGGCGCAAGCCATCCTGGATATGCGTCTGGTCCGTCTGACCGGCTTGGAAAGAGAAAAAGTTGAAGCGGAGTACGACGCTTTGATCGCTTTGATCGCTGATTTGGCTGATATCTTAGCGAATGAAAAACGCGTCTTTGACATCATCTATACGGAATTGCTGGAAATCCAGGATAAATTCGGCGACAAACGCCGCACCGAACTTCTGGTCGGAGAAGTCCTGTCGCTTGAGGATGAGGATCTGATCGAAGAGGAAGATATCGTCCTCACGCTGACGCACAACGGCTACATCAAGCGTCTTCCGAACAGCGAATTCCGGGCCCAAAAACGCGGCGGACGCGGCGTCCAGGGCATGGGCATCCATGACGATGATTTCATCGAAACACTGATTTCGGCCTCGACGCATGACGTGCTGCTGTACTTCTCGAACCAAGGGAAAGTCTACAAGACCAAGGGCTATGAAGTGCCTGAATACGGCCGCCAGGCGAAAGGATTGCCGATCATCAACTTGCTGAACCTGGATGCGAACGAAAAAATCCAGGCAATCATCAACGTCAAAGGCGGACCGAAAGACGGAGATTACCTGTTCTTCACGACCCGCATGGGCACCGTCAAACGGACGTCCGCTACGGAATTCCAGAACATCCGCCAAAGCGGCTTGCGCGCAATCAACCTGAAGGAAGACGATGAACTGATCAAAGTATCCTTGACTGACGGCAACCAGAAGATCATCATCGGAACCCACTTCGGCTATTCCGTAAGCTTCGAGGAACAGGATGTCCGCGACATGGGCAGGACCGCCACCGGAGTCCGCGGCGTGAAGTTGCGGGAAGACGATTACGTGGTCGGCATGGATGTGCTGCATGATGACTCGGAAGTCCTGATCATCACCGAAAATGGCTACGGCAAACGGACGGCTGCTGCTGAATATGCCATCAAGGGCCGCGGCGGCAAAGGGGTCAAAACAGCCAATATCACCGAGAAAAACGGCAGATTGGTGGGCTTGACGACTGTCTCCGGCGAGGAAGACATCATGATCATCACGGATAAAGGTGTCATGATCCGTTTCCACGCGGATGCCATTTCCCAAACCGGCCGCGCCACTCTGGGCGTGCGCTTGATCAAGCTGGACGATGAATCCATCGTATCGACGATGGCAAAAGTCGAACGCGAGGATGACGCCGAAGCGGTTGCTCCCCTGAATGAAGAAGTGACTTCAGAGGGCGAAAATGACGGCTCAGAAGCATCAGAAACAATCGGACAACCAAACACACCAGATGCAACAGAATCATCCGAAATGGCCGAAAAATTGAGTGATTTCGCAGATGAACTGTTGGATGAAGAAGATCCGGAAGCATAAAGACCAGCTTGGGAACGCAAGTGAACCGAAAGAGACTGTCTCAGATAAATGAGGCAGTTTCTTTTTTTGTTGCGTTGGCTTGATTTGAGGAGCACAGCCGAAATGAGGATGCAACTCCGGTGAACGGCCTCCACATCGGAAAATGCCGGTAATGACCGCTCCCAACTCCACCGAGGCTGCATTCATCGGAGTTGGCGAAGCAAAGGTTGGCCGACCCCCGGCGAAAGCTCCGTTCAACGGATAAAAACCGAAAGGTGCCTGCACCTGATGTGATCGGCCTGACTTGTCTTTATGAAAATATAAAAAAACTCTTGCCACAAAAAAAAGAATGTGTTACAATCTCTAGATGTGAGTAATCCTGAAAAGGTACTCTCCTTGCTCTTGCAAATGTAAGGGCCAAAGTCCACAAGGAGGTGACAGTCAAATGAGCAATTACGAAATCAACTACATTATCCGTCCTAACATCGAAGAAGAAGCTAAAGCAGAATTGATCGCACGTTTCGATGCTATCTTAACAGATAATGGCGCTGAAGTTATTGAATCAAAAGACTGGGCGAAACGCCGTTTAGCTTATGAAATCAAAGATTTCCGTGAAGGTATCTACCATATCGTGAAAATCTCTGCTTCAGACGCTAAAGCAATCGACGAATTCGACCGTCTAGCGAAAATCAATAACGACATCATTCGTCATATCGTCGTTAAAGAAGAAGCTAAGTAAAGTGTTCCACGTGAAACATTTTGAAAGGAGTAAGATGAATGATTAATAATGTCGTCTTAGTTGGCAGACTTACGAAAGATGTTGATCTGCGCTACACATCCAGCGGCACAGCAGTCGGAACCTTTTCACTTGCAGTGAACAGACAGTTCACGAATCAAGCAGGAGAACGAGAAGCTGACTTCATCAACTGTGTCATCTGGAGAAAATCTGCAGAGAATTTTGCGAATTTCACTCGTAAAGGCTCGTTGGTCGGTATCACTGGCAGAATCCAAACAAGAAATTATGAAAATCAACAAGGACAGCGTGTATACGTGACCGAAGTTGTTGCTGATAATTTCACCCTGTTGGAATCGAGAACAACTACTGAACAAAGACCGAGAGAAACCAGCGCAGGTTCTTCAAATCAATTCGGCGGTGCGAATGCAAACTTCGGATCGAACAGATCTTTCGAATCGAACCAAAACCAAGGCCAGTTTAGTAATCAATACTCTTCTCCGAAACAAAACGGTTTTTCTGATTTTAATTCAACTGCCGATCCGTTTGCATCAAACGGTGAATCAATTGACATTTCAGATGATGATTTGCCGTTCTAGTCTATAGGCCAGAACGGTTAGTTTAGGAAAAGGAGGAATTGACATGGCATTTCAACGTAACAGCAGAGGCGGCCGCAAACGCAAAAAAGTTTGCTACTTCTGTGCTAACCACATTGATCATGTAGATTACAAAGAAACTGACTTATTGAAACGTTATGTATCTGAGAAAGGTAAAATTTTACCTCGTCGTGTAACAGGTACTTGCGCTAAACACCAAAGAACGTTGACTGTATCTATCAAACGTGCTCGTATCATGGCTCTTATGCCATTTACAGTAGCTGAATAATATCAAAGGAGTCGCTTTTCGGAGCGCTCCTTTTTTTGTGCCTATCAAACGGTTTTCCGAGAATCTTGCATCTCTGATAGTGTGCTGGTAAGCAGCCCATTTCGTCCTATCCGGGAAACGTTCTCCCTGTGAAGGTAGCCCCCGGTCTCTTCGCTGGATCGGTAAGGCTTCCAGTGCAGTGAACAGCTTGCTGTATTTTTAGAGCAGTTGCTATGCTCTGGAAAGCAGTGAAGTTTGGCTATCCCCTTCTCCTTCCTCCACTATCGGCGCCCTTCGACTATGCATTTTGCATAAGCACGGGTGGGTGCACGGAAGGGAATTTGAAGGGGCCTGACAGCCTAGGAGAACGATTCAATTCAAGCGATTGGTGAAGCTTGTGCGTATAGGGTTAAGATGCTGCCAGAGACCCAAATTTTCCGATTTCGATAAAGAACCAGCCTGGCCGAAATGTTCCACGTGGAACATTTCGACCAGGCTTTGTTGTACGCTGAATTGCAACTTGCTTCCGCAAGATTATTCCTTAATCCGGACTGCAGCGGATAGCCGGGAACGAAATGGAAGAATGCATCGCTGCAGGCAGACTGAACGATAGAAAAGCCTGTGAATCAGGTACACATCTCCTTCATACATGATTCCGGAAGTATGAAGGATGAATTCGTTCAGGGATGCCCCCGACTTCTTATCAGAAAAAAGCGAAATATTCCCTTGTGCCAATAAGTTTGATTGTCAAGTTGGCCGAACAGGAGATGCCCGCAAGTAGCGGCTTCCAACTGAGATCAGCATGCATCCCGGCTCTTAAGATAGCCCTCCATGACAGGTGCTGCCGTTGATCGATTGGGGGTGCCAAACCTGATTTCTGGATCAGGCTGAAAGGAATTCCCGGTAGGACTATTGTTCAGCAGGCAGTATGCAGCAAATACCTCCTGAATCAGAAACTTGAAAAGTCCGTGAACCAAGACCAGACTTTCTGCCTGATGCGTCCTTCACCGCTAAATCAAGTCAGCGCGATAGGAAAAAATATCCCGGTAAAA
Organism: Trichococcus ilyis; assembly: GCF_900109135.1. Lineage (GTDB taxonomy): Bacteria > Bacillota > Bacilli > Lactobacillales > Aerococcaceae > Trichococcus > Trichococcus ilyis. The sequence continues at coordinate 9,305 of NZ_FNYT01000031.1, forward strand.
ATTTAGATCGTACCCTCTTCCCAGGCTCTGTAGGTGTAATCACAAGCAGTTGTTTACCTTTATCCATGACCAAAGCAATCGGCTTTCCCGTCCGTCGATTCACTACAGATAATGGTGCGCTGTTTGGCCGAGAGCCCTTTAGGCGTATGTTTGTCTGATAGTGCATGCATCCGGGAACGCTCCCGCAGGAGGGTTGACTTCCTTACATAAAGCGGGGGAGCTGATGACAAATAGCATTTCCAAAGATCAAAATGGAGTCATGCTGGTCAGAAGAATTCAGCTTCATGGCTGAAAATGACAAGTCAGGCTATACAGAACACGTTTGCTCTTCGTTTTATCAAGATAACTTCTGATATACGATCATCTGATTGCCGAACATCAAAATGATGACCAGTTATTTAAGAGCGATGGACACCCTTCTGCATATTCTATTGATGAGACGGTATTCTCGGTTCCGTTGAACCGACAGAATATCTCCGTAGGTTGTCCACAAGAGAGCTCTGTTTCTGGGATTCAAGTTATCCCCAATAAGCAGACTACGTTTTTGGTGAAGGGCTATGCGGAAAAATGTGGAAAACCCTCTACCTATTTTTATCCACAAGCACACTCCTGTAAGAACGAGAGGATCTGCATTAAGCTTCTGGATCTGTTCCCGATATCGACGCAATGCAGGAATACGCTCATTTCTCTCAAAATCAGCTGGTTTTCATAAAAATAAAAGCAAATTCAGTCAAAATAAACACCTTCTTTTCAAACAAACACATCTCAAACAAATGTTCAGAGGGTTGGCTGAGTTATTTCGGATTATCCACAGGATATCCACACGAGAAATAACGGATCTTGCAACGGTTCAAAAAACATTAGTATTATAAGTTATCAACAAAACGAATTTAACCGGAAAAACCTATACCAGCAAGGATTCTGAGATATTTAAAGTGAAGTTATCCACAGACAGAGGACGATTGATGTGCATAACTTGGGAAAGTGGATGTGTTTAGGTTTATCCACAAGGTCAGAAAAATAGATACAGAGAACGAAGCATAAAAAACACTAAGTGTACGAAATCAAATTTTCAGAAATCAAGTGTGATTCCGGAATTGTATGAAAAAAACAAGAGAACATCGTATAGCTAGATTATGTAAAATATCTGCGAAATAGGAATTGATAAAGGAGCAGCTGGACAGATAGTTGTCTATATAAAAATAATTCATTAGGGATGGGATATTAGAGCGTAAAGCCAAAAGAGTGAATAAATGCTGGAGAAAATTTCCAAGCGATCAAATGTCTTAGAGGACAAAAAAGTTTCACGTGGAACACAGAAAAAACTAATGAAGCGGAAAGGAACAACCAGAAGGCGGGGCAAATAAAAGTTCCACGTGGAACACTTAATGAGAGCAACAACAATTTGAGTGGGCAGAAACTATAATAATAATTACTGTCGGATGAAATTTAGTTACTATTTCAAAAAATGGATTTCATGGAAGCCAGATCATAGTTTGATTATCTGAGTTCCTCCGGAATACAGCTCGATCATTTTCGATCTGGAGAAGATGTTTCACGTGAAACATCTTCGATTGGATGTTGGCACGGCAACAATCCCATCAGAAGGGGCATTATAGCTATTATTTTCCAAATATGTTAAAATGTACGAGTGCAAATTGTAGGTTCAGTAAAGGAGCTATCATGAAACTAAAGGAAAAGTTAAAAATTCTTCCTCACTTCATAAAGGCTGACAAGATTAAGGTTCCTTTCCTGATTATCGTATTCCTATTGCTGGTGATCGTCGTATTGACGTTCATTGCAGATTGGCGGATCGGAATTGGAATTACGCTCTTATGTGTTGGAATTGTTGGATTCATCGGTTATTCTTCGGAATATTTGATTGATGAAACAAATCAATACATATCCGACTTATCTTATCGAATCAAAAAAGGTGAACAAGAGGCTTTAATTAAGATGCCTATCGGGATACTTCTATATAATAAGCAAGAAGAAATCCAATGGATGAATCCCTATTTAATAAAATATTTTGGCAAGAAGGACACGCTGGGAAGAAAGTTGAGCGTTGTGGACGAGGAGCTGTATCAGCTTTTTAAGGATTCACAGGATCATGTGATACGTCGGGTCAAATGGGGCGATCATTATTTTGATATGATTATTCAGGAAGATATCGGTGTCATTTATTTGATGGATATCACAGATTATGCCAAAATCGAGGAAAAATACAAAGATGAAAAATTTGTATTCGGCAATATCATTGTCGACAACTATGATGAAGCTGTTCAATCGATGAATGACCGGAAGCGATCGAACGTAAACAACTATCTGACGAATCAGCTCACAAATTGGGCGAACATGAACAATGTCTTTTTGAAACGAGTGGATGACGACCGTTTTATAGCATTGACCAATATGCGGGCTTTAAAGAAAATAGAAGAAAACAATTTTGATATCATTAACCAAATAAGGGAAAGAACCTACAAGCAAAATTTTCCGTTGACGTTGAGCATGGGTTTCTCTTACGAAAAAACGTTTGAACAAACCAATTTTAAAGAAGTCGCCAAAATGGCACAGTCAAACATTGACTTGGCATTGGCAAGAGGCGGCGACCAGGTTGTCGTGCGGGCCGAAGACGAAGATGCCCGTTTCTACGGCGGAAAAACCAATCCGATGGAAAAACGCACCCGCATCCGTGCAAGAATGATCAGCCAAGCTTTGGAAGAGCTTATTATTCATGCCGACAAGGTGATCATCATGGGGCACAGCTACCCGGATATGGACGTTATCGGCTCCTGTCTGGGAATCCGGCGCATTGCTCAGATGAATAGTCGGGAAGCATGGATCGTTTTGGATCCGCAACAATTTTCCAATGATGTTAACCGTATCATGCAGGAGATCGACAAGGATCCTTTGATCGCCAAGCGGATCATTTCGCCTGAACAGGCGATGGCATTGGTGACGCCGCAAACGCTTATCGTGATGGTCGATGTCCATCGTCCATCGATGACCCCGGCGCCTGGGTTGTTGAATTTGTCCAAGAAAATCGTCGTTCTGGATCATCACAGACGCGGCCAGGAATTCCCGAAAGATTCTGTGTTGGTGTACATGGAACCGTATGCCTCCTCCACGTCGGAACTGATTGCGGAACTGTTCGAATACCAATCCAATGAAATGGATGCCATCAACAAAATAGAAGCGACAGCCATGCTGGCCGGGATCATCGTCGATACCCGCAACTTCAGTTTGAGGACCGGATCAAGGACTTTTGATGCTGCAAGTTACCTGCAGTCGAATGGGGCGGACACTGTTCTGATCCAGAAGTCACTGAAAGAGGATTTGGATACGTATCTGCTGCGCAGCCATTTGCTGCAGACGATGGAATTTGTGAACGGCAATCTGGCGATCGTCCATGGGGAAGATGACAAAATCTACGATACCGTCGTCGCTGCCCAGACGGCCGATACGATGTTGTCGATGGAAGCCGTTGATGCTTCATTTGTCGTGACAAAGCGCCAAGATGGCAGGATCGGCATCAGTGCAAGAAGCCTGGGACAATACAATGTGCAGACTGTCATGGAAAAATTAGGCGGCGGCGGACATTTGTCCAATGCGGCTACGCAGATCGAAAATGCGACGGTCCAGGAAGTCGTTGAGAGACTGAAAGCAGTCATAAATCCAGAAAAAATCAAGGAAGGGGAATAACGAATGAAAGTAGTTTTTTTAGAGGATGTTAAAGGCAAAGGCAAAAAAGGGGAAGTCAAAGAAATCGCGGATGGTTATGCGAATTTCCTGATCAAAAATCGTAAGGCGGAAGAAGCCAATGCGGCAACTATCTCCGCTTTGAAGGGCCAAAAAAAGGCCGAAGAAAAGAAACAGGCCGAGCAATTGGCAGCTGCGCAAGAACTGAAGGCGTTTTTGGAGAAGGATGAATCCATCATCAAACTGTCCGCTAAAATCGGCGAAGATGGGCGCTTGTTCGGATCCATCACAACCAAACAAGTTGCAGAGGCGTTGCAAAAGCAGCATAATGTGAAGTTGGATAAGAGAAAGATCGAATTGGAAAATCCTATCCGCGCATTAGGGTTCACAAAAATGCCCGTAAAAATTCATCCGGAAGTGACAGCCATTTTGACCGTTCATATAACGGAAGGCTAATGAGTTGCCATAAATGAGAGCAGAGGCTGGGATAAAACCCCAGCCTCTTTATCTGCCTCCGGACGCAGTCTGCACAAATGCGTTCTGTCCCGTTCTCTTTCCTACGCTTATGAGGATTGCTGAGGAAGTCCTATATTATAGAAGGAAAGAAATCAGAGGAGCGCACTTAGGCGGACCGTATCCCAACGAACTCCCGGGAAAGAACATACGTTCCCTTACCAGAATTGTAAATACGGCTGATTTGGAGTACAATAAGGAAGCAAAAGATGAGGCGACCCCAGTCAGGGCGGTCTTGTCCAAATGTTGAAAATGATAATAACCTGAAGGGTGAAAATATAAAATGGAAGAAATACTTCAAGATCGCGTACCCCCTCATAGTATAGAAGCAGAGCAATCCGTTCTGGGTTCCATTTTTTTGGATCCTGAAACGGTTGTGAATGTTTTGGAATACCTTGAAACAGCTGATTTTTACAGAAAAAATCATCAGATCATTTTTGATGCGATTTTGCAACTGAATAATCGAAATGAAGCGATAGATGTTGTCACAGTCGCCAATGAGCTGGAAACGAAGAACCAGCTCGAGAATGCGGGCGGCATGGAATATTTGGCTGAATTGGCGATCGCCGTGCCCACTTCCGCCAACGTGGAATATTACGCCAAAATAGTGGAAGAGAAGTCAATCCTGCGCAACCTGATCCGATCGGCTACAGAAATCGTCCGCAGGGGCTATGAAGAGGGCGACGAGCTTGCCGTCATGCTGGACAGCGCCGAGCAGAATATCCTCCAGGTATCCGAACGGAGAAACCGATCCGGCTTCATCCGCATCTCGGATGTCGTCTCGGCATCGCTGCAGAACATCGAATCATTGGCGCAACAGAGCGATGACGTAACGGGTGTTCCGACCGGCTATATCGCTCTGGACAAGATGACGGCCGGCCTCCAAAAAGAAGAGCTGATCATCCTGGCAGCGCGTCCCGCCGTCGGGAAGACCGCTTTTGCCCTGAACATCGCGCAAAATGTCGCAACCAAAGCAAACCAAGTAGTTGCCATCTTCAGTTTGGAGATGGGGGCGGAGTCATTGGTCAACCGGATGCTCTGTGCGGAAGGAAACATCGATGCCGGCCATTTGAGGACCGGCCAGCTTTCGGAAGAGGAATGGTCCAACTTGATCATGGCAATGGGAACGCTCGGCCAATCGAAAATCTTTATAGATGATACACCAGGTATCCGGATCGCGGAAATCCGGGCAAAAAGCCGTCGCCTGATGCAGGAACAAGGCAATCTGGGTCTGATCGTCATCGACTACCTGCAGCTGATCGAGGGGAACAACCGCGAAAGCAGACAACAGGAAGTTTCCGATATTTCGCGGCAGCTGAAAAAATTGGCGAAGGAACTGAAGGTTCCGGTCATCGCCCTTTCCCAATTGTCCCGTGGCGTGGAACAAAGACAAGACAAACGTCCGGTATTGAGTGATATCCGTGAATCGGGATCGATCGAGCAAGATGCCGACATTGTCGCGTTCCTGTACCGTGATGATTATTACGAACGTGAAGGCGGCGAAGAGCCGGAACGGGATGAACAGGAAAATAATGTCGTTGAGGTCATCATCGAAAAAAACCGGAGCGGGGCGCGGGGAACCGTGAAACTCCTCTTCAAAAAGGAATTCAACAAATTTTCTTCAATGAGCTATATGCCGGAAATTAGCTGATCGTAATGGACAAAATGTTCAGAAATGAGCGCTTTCATCCGATTCTTTATTGAAAGACATAGGTAATATTGGTAAACTAGCATAGTGTTATGAATAAATTAGATGAGGTGGAGTAAATAATGACTTCAGTAGTAGTTGTTGGGACTCAATGGGGAGACGAAGGCAAAGGGAAGATTACAGATTTCCTTAGTGAGAATGCAGAAGTAATCGCCAGATACCAAGGCGGAGACAATGCTGGCCACACAATCCAGTTTGATAGCGTTACATACAAATTGCACTTGATTCCATCCGGCATTTTTTATCCAGAAAAAATCAGTGTGATCGGAAACGGTGTAGTGGTGAATCCGAAATCATTGGTGAAAGAATTGGCATATTTGAAAGACCACGGCATCAACACGGATAACCTGCGTATTTCCGACCGTGCCCACGTCATTTTGCCTTATCATATTCAATTGGATCAGCTACAGGAAGATGCAAAAGGCGACAACAAAATCGGTACGACCATCAAAGGGATCGGGCCTGCTTACATGGACAAAGCAGCGCGTGTCGGGATCCGGATCGCTGATTTGTTGGACAAAGAGATTTTCGAAGAACGCCTGAAAATCAACCTGGAAGAAAAGAACCGTCAATTCACGAAGATGTTCGATTCGCAAGAAATCAAGTTCGAAGACATTTTCGAAGAGTATTACCAGTACGGACAAGAAATCAAAAAATATGTATGCGACACTTCCGTTATCCTGAACGATGTGCTGGATGCCGGCAAACGGGTCCTGTTCGAAGGCGCGCAAGGGGTTATGTTGGATATCGACCAAGGGACTTATCCATTCGTTACGTCTTCCAATCCGGTTGCCGGTGGGGTAACAATCGGTAGCGGTGTAGGCCCGAACAAAATCGACAAAGTTGTCGGTGTTTGCAAAGCATACACCTCCCGTGTCGGAGACGGCCCGTTCCCAACGGAATTGTTCGATGAAGTCGGAAACCAAATCCGCGAAGTCGGCCGTGAATACGGCACAACGACAGGCAGACCGCGCCGTATCGGTTGGTTCGACTCTGTCGTGATGCGCCACTCGAGACGTGTTTCCGGCATCACCAACCTTTGCTTGAACTCGATTGATGTTTTGAGCGGATTGGAAACAGTCAAAATCTGTACAGCCTACAAAAATGCTGAAGGCGAATTGATCTACCACTATCCTGCAAGTTTGAAGGAATTGGGCCAATGCACGCCTGTCTATGAAGAGCTTCCGGGCTGGAGCGAAGACATCACGGGCTGCCGCACTCTGGAAGAGCTTCCTGAAAATGCGCGCAACTACGTCCGCCGTGTCCAAGAACTGGTCGGCGTCCGCATCTCGACTTTCTCGGTGGGACCGGACCGCAACCAAACGAACGTATTGGAAAACGTTTGGGCAAGCATTTAAGAAAATAATGAATACAGCAAATAGCCTACTTCCGGAGATGATATCCGGAAGTAGGCTATTTTTTTCCTGAAGTTATTGCATTTTATTGAAAAGGAGAGTAAAATAACATTTGTTACGTGACCAGCACGTGATTCGGGTAATTAGCTCAGTTGGCAGAGCAGCTGACTCTTAATCAGCGGGTCGGGGGTTCGAGCCCCTCATTACCCATACATCTTTAAACAGAAATCCTTGGAAACAGTGATGAAGCGCGATGCTTCGATGTTCCCAAGGATTTTTTTATTTCACATGTAATACAACATGACGAACAGCGGCATGGTGATGATGCATACCAACGTGGTCATGATGTTGATTGCGCCTGCGTATGCAGCATTCTTGTCGTGCACCTGCGCGAATTGCGTCACGGTGGAGGCGGCCGGGGTCACGGTAGCCAGGAAGGTAATGAGCAGGATTTCGGTGCCGTTGTCCACCAGACTGCCGGCATTGCTGAGTTTCAGCAGCAACAGGATGATGGTCGGACACAGGATCATTCTGAAAAAGGTCACAACATACACTTTTTTGCTCCTGAATACTTGCTTCATGTCCATCCCGGCGACGATCATGCCTGTGATCAGCATCCCCAACGGCCCGATCATGGAGCCGATTGAACCCAAAGTTTCGTTCAGCATAGCCGGCAAGCAGATCCCCGACACCATGGACAACACGCCAACAAAAATGGCGATCATGTTTATGTTCAGAATGATTTTCCGCAGATTGGGGGTCTTCTCTTTCGAGAACATCAATTTGCAGTGCGTCCACAGGAAAACCAACTGCACGGACACAAAGGCGGTCGAATAGATGACCCATTCATTCCCCAGAACGGCCGTTACGATGGGGATGATCAGATTGCCCGCATTGGAATAGATGATGGAGGCGATATCGACCTCCTCGAATTTGAAAAGCTTGTCGGAGCCGTGTCCGATCACGAGCAGCACTGCATGGATGGCAACCGCCGCAACAAAGGCCAGCGTCAGTCCTGCTTGGATTTCCGGTTTGAAGTCGACCTGAAAAGCACTGATTATCACGGCAGGCATCACGAGATACAGCGACAGTTTCGACAGGACGACACTCTCCTCCGTCTTCAGAACCTTCAGCTTGACCAGCAGATAACCCAAAATCATGATGAGGAACAGCTGGACAATTTTCCGTACCAATAAGAAACTGATCATTCGTCTATCTCCCTTTTGCATTGGAATTTGATAAACTTCATTATATAATATCCGATCAGAAAAGTATTGGGGCATTTTGTCGCTTTATGTATTCATTTCAGCAAAGATTTCGGTTGTCCATCAAGAGCGCCAAACAATAACCCAGATGGGACATTTTTATGTTCGTTGCTGACAAAAAATATGGTACGATTGTGAATAAGATGTAAACGTTTGCCGAGGGGTGAGGATTTTTGCAGAGAATAGAAAAAGTGCTCGAAGCATTGGGCATGCTTTATGAAGAAAAGAAGCAAGGAGTGACGGCAGAAGAGATTGCCTACAGATTGAAGAGTGACCGCAGCAACATTTCCCGCGACCTGAACCAACTGCACAAAGAAAAGCGCTGCTACAAAGAGAAGACCAGACCGGTGCGGTTTTTCCCGTGTGCGCGCAAGCTGCCGCAAAAGCAGATTGCACCGAAAGAAACGGAAAAAAATGTGGATATGGATAATTTCCTGAAGAAGAATCCCAGCCTTTTCCATCAGATCGAACAGGGCAAGGCTGCCATCCTTTATCCAGGCGACGGCATGCATATGCTTTTGCTGGGGGAGACCGGCGTCGGCAAGTCATTGTTCGCCGATCTACTGCACAAATACGGTATCCAGTCGGGGAAACTGGCGGATGCTTCCCCTTTTATCCAGTTCAACTGCGCGGATTACGCGCATAACCCGCAGCTGCTGATGAGCCAGCTTTTCGGTCATGCAAAAGGGGCTTATACGGGTGCGGAAACAAACAAGACGGGGCTCTTGGAGAAAGCGGATGGAGGCATTTTGTTCCTGGATGAAATCCATCGCTTGCCGATCGAAGGACAGGAGATGCTGTTCACCTTCATCGACCGCGGCGTTTTCCGGCCGCTCGGGGAAACCGAAAGGGACCATCATGCCCATGTGCTGATCATCGGGGCGACGACCGAAAAAAAGGACGCGCTGCTGAAGACATTCATCCGCAGGCTGCCGATCATCATCGATCTGCCTAGCCTGCGGGAAAGGACCCTAGAGGAACGCCACCAGTTGTTCGACGAATTCGTCCAACAAGAAGTCGATCAGCTCGGGCGGCCGATGTATTTCAGCCGGAATGCCCTGAAAGCTTTCTTGCACTACAAGTGCGAGTTGAACATCGGCCAGTTCAAGGCTGATATCCGGATCGCTTTCGCGAAAAGCTATGCGCGCGCTCTGGCCGACAAAGAGGCGTACCTGAAAGTCAGCAGCAAGGACCTGCCGGATTATATCCGGGCGGGCCTGCTGAACAATTCCGATCACCGTCAGATGTGGTCGAAATACGATGAGACGAACCAACAGGCGATCCAGTATCTGCCAGGCGACGCCACCGTTCCGGAAGCGGAAAGCGCGCCGAGCGAAAGCACCATCTATCGGGAGATGAACACGCGTTACCGGGAACTGGAGAAGAAGAAGGCCAGTTCGGAGGAAATCCAGAAGGCGATGGAGCATGATCTGAAGACCTACTTCAAGTTGACCGGGGAAAAGGAACAGCTCTTTTCCAATAAGGAGAACCTGATTGCGCTTGTGCCGGACAACATCATCAAGGAACTGGAGAAGATCCTCCGCCATGTCACGATCAAGACCGGCAAGGTGATGAGCGACAAAGTATTCCAGATGATGGCGATCCACATCTACAACCTTGTGAAACGCAGCCAACAGGATCATGTACTGAAGAACGATATGCATGAAGCGATCATCGAAAAATATCCCGAGATGTACGGCGTTGCGAAGGAATGCATGACGATTTTGGAAGCGGATCTGGGCATCCGCATCCCGGAGGAAGAAGCGAGTTATTTCATCATGTTCCTGACGCATGATGAAATGGATGCAGTCGAGCGCTTGGCGAAAGTGCAAGTCATCGTGATTGCGCATGGATCAGGGATCGCTTCGGCGCTCTGCGACACGGCGAACCAACTCCTGAACCATGACGGCGCCATTGGCATCAATGCGCGCTTGGACGAGGAGCCCCAACAAGTGTTCGAGCGGTTGGTCCGCTACATCAAAAACCATCAGATCACGGATGATATCCTGCTGCTGGTGGATATGGGCAGCTTGACGACTTTTGCCGGGGAATTGGAAACGCTGTTCCCGCTGAAGGCCGAGTCGATTCCGCTGGTGAGCACGATGCATGTCCTCGAAGCGAGCCGAAAAGCGATGATCGGCTGCAGCCTGCAGGAGGTTTACGTCGAAACCCTGAAGGTGAACGATTATATGTCCATCTATCAGGACAGGAAGGCCCTGGAACAGGTGCAGAAACCGAAAATGCGGATGCAAGCCACCGATTCGTTCCATTTCCGGCCCTTGGCGATCATCTCGATCTGCCTGACCGGTGAGGGGACGGCCGTCACGATCCGGGACATCATCCGCAAAGAGTTGTTCATCGACGAGAAGGCAATCACGATCGTTCCGATCAACCTGGTAGGCAAGGAAAGCATCTATGCGCGCCTGCAGGAATTGACGAAGGAATACGAAATCATCTGTGTCATCAGCACGTTTGCGATCAAGACCGATTATCCGACTTTCGAGCTGTATACGGTCATGAACCGGGCGGGCCTGCAGCGGATCCAGGACTGTATCGACGAAATCTACACCTACCGTTCGATCAAGGAAACGATCCTGAAATACTATGACATGCCCGAAATCGAAGTGCTGTTGTCGAGCATCTATCGCTTCAACGACGAGGTGAACGAAATGATGAGCCCCTCGCTGTTCGTGAGCGACAAGATCGGCCTGTCCTTCCATATCATCGGCATGCTGCGGAAAATCAAGCGCAAGGAACAGATTCCGCGCTTCGAGAAAGGGATGGTTTCATTCCCGCAGGACAAATACATCGTTCCGAAAATCAAGCATCTTTTTCTCGACTATTTCCGGGACCATCTCGGGACCATCAACGAGGACATGCTGAACCATGTCGCCTACGCTTATCTGGCCAGAAGTGTGTCCTACACAGCGAATGGCTGACACACAAATGAATAATAACAAAAAATCTGTGTCGTTTCGGCGACACAGATTTTTTGTTGCGCGCTGGCGTGCGCCTGATCTGTGTTGGCACGTTTTTTGCATATAGATAAGTGAAAGCATAAGCGAACAGGAGGGATTCATTTGGAAGACGAGGAGAAAATCATCATGCAGCTGATCATCCATGGGGGAGATGCCCGCGCGTTCAGCATGAAAGCCATCCAGGCCGCCGAAAAGGGTGAGTTTACGGAAGCCAATCAGCTGATGGGGGAGGCCAGGACTTCATTGAACAAAGCGCATGATTTGCAGACTACGATTATCCAAGAAGAAATCAGGGGGAAATCGACAAGCACGACGCTTTTGATGGTCCATGCCCAGGATCATGTGATGAACGCCATGACCGTGAGGGATCTGGCGGAGCATCTGATCCAATTGAGGGAAGAAGTCCATTTGTTCCGTGCACACAAAATGAGCCAGGAGGGGATCGCATGACACTGAATATTATGTTGGCTTGTGCCGGAGGCTTTTCGACCAGCATGCTGGTCGAACGGATGAAAGAGGCGGCGAAAGAAAAAGGTATGGAAGTCAGCATCGATGCCACGGCTGAAGGGAAAGTGGACAAGCTGATCAAGAACATCGACATTCTCCTGCTGGGTCCGCAAGTCGGCTACATGGAAGAGAGCTTCAAAAAGAAATACAGTGGCCATCCGGTCGCGATCGCAACGATCCCTTCGATGGATTACGGCATGATGAACGGCAAAAAAGTGTTGGCGGATGCTTTGCAGTTATTAAACAAATAGGGGGCTGAAAAGAATGGCTGATTTTTCAAATGTGCAAATGAGTTTACAACGTGGTGCGGGTGCGATCCAAAACAACAAATACATCAGCGCGATCACGAATGGGCTGATGTCGGCGATGCCGATCACAATCGTAGGTGCTTTGGGTAGTTTGGTGAACAGTTTCCCTGTTGCCGGCTATCAGGAATTTCTGGTCAACACCGGATTGAAAGCGATTACGGTCATTCCTTCCGAAATCACGACCAATTTATTGGCTTTATACGCTGTCTATCTGATCGCCGCCAAATTTGCGGAGTCCTATGACATCGACGGGACGCCGGCTGGGATCCTTGCCTTGATGAGCTTCCTGATCGTGACCCCGTTCAATTATTCCGAAGCGAACACATTGGCCTCGCTGCCCGCCACTTGGATGGGCGCACCGGGACTGTTTACTGCCTTTTTAGTCGCGTTATTGTCCGCGAAAGTTTATACCATTTTTAAAATCAAAGGTTGGGTCATCAAGATGCCGGACGGCGTACCGCCGACCGTATCCAAATCATTTTCCGGTCTGATTCCTGGCTTGGTGTTGGCGGTCATCGCGTTGACGATCCGTTATGTGATGACATTGACTGCTTTCGGCGATATCCATGCCTTCATCTTCTCGATGGTGGCTGCGCCGCTTACGAAATTGGGCGGAAGCTTTGTCGCTTTGTTGATTGCGATGTTCGCCGCACAGATTCTTTGGTTAGTCGGCGTGCACGGCGCGATGGTCGTCTACAGCGTATTCATGCCGATTTGGACACCGCTTGCCACTGAAAATTTGGCTGCATATAATGCCGGTCTGGAAATCCCGAACATCGTTTCCGGCAGCCTGTTCGGGATGGTGCTGTTCATGGGTTCAGGAGCTACTTTGGGCTTGGCGATGGCGATGCTGCGTGCGAAATCGGAGCAATACCGTGTCCTTGGCAAATTGAGTCTGATCCCGAACATCTGCGGCATCAATGAACCGATCATCTTCGGGATGCCGATCATCATGAACTTCACTTTGGCTATCCCATTCATCCTGGTGCCATTGATCATCGCGGTCACTTCCTATCTGGGCATGCTGACCGGTATACTGCCTTACTTGCCGGGCATCGCGGTGCCATTGGGCGTTCCGGTCGTGCTCAACGGCTTGATGGCGGGCGGTTGGAAATGGGCCATCTATCAAGCACTGATGATTGCAGTGAGCTACCTCGTCTACCTGCCGTTCTTCAAAGCCATGGACAAAGCCGCTTACAAACAAGAAGTGGAAGCGCTACAGCAGGCGGAAGCCTCCGAACTGGACAGAGCATTAGTATAAAAAAGAACAGCTGCTACAGCACGAGCGAAATGTCGAAAGGCTACGGCTTCATCCGCGTCGATCAGGACGATGAAGGCAAAGGTAGCCGGGCACGCAGTAAAAAGGGCTCGTTCCACTAGTACAATAAGGTCATCGCTTCAAACGGTGCCGAGCTGTACTGAAGTGTCGACTGAAATCGACGGCGAAACGGTCAGCTTAATGCAATGGCTGTCCGAACAGTCCTTGAACGACTGATCCATCTGCTGCAACTATGACAAAACGAACAGCCTCCTGGAACCCGCGTCATGCGGATTCCAGGAGGCTGTTTTATGTTGTCGTGATGCAGCAAGAACCTAGATATCAGTGGGCGGACAACGGTTTGTCCGACAAAGCCCAGCCCTCGACGACGCGCGCGCCGATTGGTTCCGGATTGTTCTTGAATTTCACGAACTCCATCGTTTTCTGCTCGATCCGTTCGCCGGTGCGTTTGTCGATGATGTAGACGTTGTAGCGGATCGCACCCCATTCGCCCTCGACGATCATATTGTGGAACTCGCCCAGTTCGATGTCGTAGGCCTGGAAAAGCTGTCCCATCATGTCCTTGTATTGCTGCAAAGTCAGGCGCTCGCTGTAGACATTGTAGTGCGCATCCGGCTCATACAACGTTTCGCACCACTCCAGCCAAGCATCATATCCATTATTCCAATTCTTGAAGCCTTGCTCAAACCGTTCCCTGATCGCATTTTCAAAATTTTCATTCATTATTTTTCCTCCTTCGGTTTGGTTTACTGCTTGCGTTTTGTAAACCTTGGTGTAACTATAGCTGGGGAGGATAAACTGAGCGTAAACTTTGGGGATGAGAAAGGCTGTTATATTAGGAGTACCTCCTTTGAGGCGGTGAGCATCCCGGCGGACACGGCCTCGCCGGGAAAACCGAACATTTCGGCAACCAAATTCCCGATGAGCTTCCGCCCACGCTGTGCTATGATAATAAAAAGTGCAAGGAGGGGAATCGCGATGGTGGAACTGGATCGGCTGGTCAAATTGCTCGTGGAGAAGGTGCTGCGTGCGTCCAAAAAACAGGAACCAAACGGGAAAGCTGCTGGTACGGCGGAGCCAGAGGAGCAGGTGAATCCCGAGCGTCTTCCAGAGGAATCGGATAAAGAAGAAACGAAAAAAATGCCTGAAGGGTGATCCCCTTCAGACATACTGGAGCAGTTCGTCATAATATAGTTTCGTGATCAGTTCCCGGTCGGCGGTGGTGGGTTTGTCGATGTAGATGACGTATTCGGCATCCCAGGTGTAGGCGGATGTGCCTTCCAGAAACGGGTTTTCTGCAGGCGTTTCACTTTCCAATTCGGCGATGAGGACGGCGATATAGTCTTCACTTTCGGTTTCGTCATGGAAGTCGAAATCGTCGCTGGTCTCGATGTAGAGTTTGTAGGCTTTGTTCGGGTGTTCGGCTTTGAATTTTTGGATGATCGCAATTTCTTTGTCCAGGTTTCTCATGGTGCGCGCTCCCTTCGGAAATGGCTTTGGATCAAGTGTTTTCTACAGGTCTATCATAACATGCTCTATCCGCATCTGCACCCAATAACGCGGGATGGATGACGGTTGCGGGCGGATGGTCTATGATGGAAATAATCAGTTTTGAGGAGGGATCAGCATGAAAATCGCTATTCTGCAGCACGTGGCTTTTGAAGGGCCGGCGGAAATCGAGAATTGGTGCCGGCAGACAAGAGCCGAATACAAGATATACCGGATTTTTCAAGGTGACCCGCTGCCGAGCGCGGAGGAAACGGACTTCCTGGTGATATTGGGCGGACCCATGAGCGTCTTGGATGAACTGCCTTGGCTGGAGCAGGAGCGGCAGCTTATCCGTGCGTTCATCAGCCAAGGCAAGCCGGTGTTCGGCGTCTGTCTGGGCGGACAGCAGATCGCCAAAGCGTTGGGTGCCGCCATTTTTCAGGGGGCAGACCGGGAAGCAGGCTGGCTGCCGATCCGGACGATGGGTTCGACAGCTGTCGGCGATCTGCCCGAGGAACTGGTCGTGTTCCATTGGCACGGAGAGCAGTTCGGCTTGCCGGAAGGGGCCGAGCGCCTGTTCGCAAGTGAGGTCTGCGCGAACCAAGGCTTTGTCTACAACGGTAATGTCATCGGCCTGCAGTTCCATTTCGAATCCACCCAGGAGAGCATCGAAAGCATTCTCCAAAACGATGCGGCCTTCCTGGACGGGAGCGCCCATACGCAGACGGCAGCGGAAATCCGGAATCAGCCGATACCCGCGAGCAACCGTGAAGTGCTGTATCGGTTGTTGGACCGGTTGAAGGCAAGCGTTCCGGATCGGAAGGGATAACCATAAGGAAGCGATGGTCAGTTAGTCGGCTGATCAACGTTTATATACCCAATATCCGCAAAGCGCAGAAAGAGGCCGGGAAGAAATCCCAGCCTCTTTCTGTTGTTACAGCAAGTCATTCAAGTCGCGGATATCATCGATCAGTGCATCCGCCGAGTCCAGTTCGCCGGGAAAGCCGAAGCCGTAGCGGCAGCCCACCGTGCGGACGGGGTGATGCTCGGCGACCTCGATGTCCTGGAAGCGGTCGCCTACAACCATATAGCCGCCGGGAAAAACCGAGCGGATCGTTTCGAAGATCTCGTATTTCGGGATGAAGCCGAAATCTTCGGTGCAGTACATGCCGTCGAAGCAGCGGTCCAAGCCGAAGCTTTCCCGGTGCGCTTCCATGTAGGCCCGGCTGCAGTTGCTCAAAAAGACCAAACGATAGCCTTTCTCCTTCAATGCCTGCAGCGTCTCCAGGGCACCTTCGTAAAGGACGGCCTGGCCGGTCTGGGCTTTTTCCAGCAGGATCCGCCCGATCATTTTTGAAGCATGCGCTCGGACCTCTTCATCCAGATCCGGCATGAAATTTTCCCACATGGCTTGGCTGCTGTAGCCCAGCCACTTCGTGATTTCCTCATCCTGCCAAACCCGCGAAGCGGCGTGGCCGCCTGCAACCAAATATTCGTAGGCCTGCTTGAAGGCGAAGATATAGTTTTTGGTGCTGTCATGGATCGTGCCGTCGTAGTCGAGGATGACGGTGCGGATGCCTTCGAACTTTCGTGTTTCCATAAACTTTTATAGGTTCTTAAGCAGGTTGGCCATTTCGATCGCGGATACGGCACAGTCGTAGCCTTTGTTGCCCGCTTTCGTGCCGGCGCGCTCGATGGCTTGTTCGATCGTGTCGGTCGTCAGGACGCCGAAGATGACCGGAACACCGGTAGTCATCGAAGCAGTCGCTACGCCTTTGGATACTTCGGAACAGACGTAATCGAAATGCGCCGTTGCGCCTTTGATGACGGCGCCCAGAGTGATGACGGCATCATATTTTCCGGAAGCGGCCATTTTTTGCGCCACCAGCGGGATTTCGTATGCGCCCGGCACCCAAGCCAAGTCGATGGCATCTTCAGCCACGCCATGGCGTTTCAAACCGTCCAAAGCGCCGCCCACCAATTTTGAGCCGATGAATTCGTTGAAACGTGCCACCACGATCGCGATCTTTAAGTCCTGTGCAATTAATTGTCCTTCGATGATGTTCATTTTGTTTTCCTCCTGTTTGGTTGTTTTATTTATATTTAAGGCAAGTATAAATTTGGGGCATTTCAAAAGTGCATCACCATTGGTGGTTCACAATATTGCAAGGTGTTCCATGCATTCGAAAATATTGGCCAGCTTCACGGGTTAGCCCTTCGGAAATTAGATAAATCGCGCCTATTGCGCTCTGCGATGCTCAGTCGGCTCGATTTCCTAAATTTCTGTCAGGGCTGAACGAACCCGTTCCGCTTTTCTTTTTATAACTCCAAGTAGTGTCCCATTTTTTGTTTCTTTGTTTCCATATAGCGTTGCGTTTCGTCGAAGATTTCCAGTTGGATCGGAATCCGCTCGGTGATCTTCAGGCCGTGCTTTTTCAATCCTTCTATCTTAAGCGGGTTGTTCGTCAGCAAGCGGATTGCTTTTACGCCCAAATCCTGCAGCATTTCGTCAGCCATATGGTATTCGCGCAAGTCGTCGGGGAAGCCCAACTGTAGATTCGCCTCCACCGTGTCATAACCTTGATCCTGCAGCGCATATGCGTGGATTTTGTTCACGAGGCCGATGCCGCGTCCTTCCTGGCGCAAATAGACCAGGACGCCGCGTCCTTCCTCGGCGATCTGTTTCATGGCCGCATCCAATTGCTGGCCGCAGTCGCAGCGCTTCGAGCCGAAGACATCGCCGGTCAGGCATTCGGAATGGACGCGCACCAGAACGGGTTCATCCGTCGTGACATCGCCCATGACCAAGGCGACGTGGTGTTCATCTGCGTCGATGTTGCTCACGTAAGTGTAGATGTCGAATTCACCGTATTTGGTCGGAAGTTTGGCTTTGCCTTCGCGTTTGTAGAGCTGTTCGGTCTCTTTCCGGTAAGCGATCAGGTCCGCGATCGTGCCGATCTTCAGGTCGTGCTCTTTGGCGAAAACGATCAGTTCGTCCGTGCGCATCATCGTGCCGTCATCGGCCATGATTTCGCAGCAGAGACCCGCAGGCTTCAGTCCGGCCAAGCGCGCCAAGTCGACAGTCGCTTCGGTGTGGCCGTTGCGCACGAGCACGCCATTGTCCACTGCTTTCAGCGGGAAGATATGTCCGGGTCTGCGGAAATCTTCGGGTTTGGCGTCGTCCTCCACGGCTTTCATGACCGTTAAGGAGCGTTCGAAGGCCGAGATGCCGGTGGTCGTCTCGACATGGTCGATGGCGACGGTGAAGGCCGTCCCGTGATTGTCGGTGTTGCGGTCCACCATCGGCGTCAGCACCAATTTTTCGGTGAGCGTCCGGTCCATCGGCATGCAGATCAAGCCTTTCGCGTAGATGGCCATGAAGTTGATGTTTTCCGGCGTCGCGAATTCCGCTGCGCAGATGAGGTCTCCCTCATTTTCGCGGTCCTTGTCGTCGACCAGCACGATGATTTTGCCGGCTTTGATGTCCGCGACGATTTCTTCAGTTGTGTTGAACATGGATGTATCCCTCCTCATTGTTTCTTTCAGAAAAAGCCGTTCTCTTTCAGGAAGGCTTCCGACAGGTTGCTTTGTTTCGTTTGTGGTTTGGGACTCAGGCCCAGCAGCTTTTCGACGTATTTGCCGATGATGTCGCACTCCAGATTGACCGTGTCGCCCAACTTCTTCTCAAGCAGGATCGTCTCCGCTCCGGTATGGGGGATGATGGAGACCTGGAATGATCCGCTGTCGACTGCCGCTACCGTCAGGCTGACGCCGTCGATGGCGATCGAGCCCTTTTCGATGATGTAGCGCAGCAGTTCCGGTCCGGTCGAAATGGTCATCCAGACCGCATTATCGTCCTTGCGGTATTCCTTGATCGAGCCGGTTCCGTCGATGTGTCCGCTGACGATGTGTCCGCCCAGTCGGGTATCGAGCTGCAGCGCCCTTTCCAGATTGACGCGGCCGCCGATCTGCAGGTCGCCAAGATTGGAGCGCTGCAGCGTTTCCGGCATGACGTCGGCTTCGAAGCCATCCTTATGCAGCTTCGTGACCGTCAGGCAGACGCCGTTGGTGGAGATGCTGTCGCCGATTTTTGTTCCGGCCAGCACCTTTTTCCCTCCGACCGTTACGATGGAGGATTTTTGGCCGTGGCGGATGCCTTTCAGGGTGCCGACTTCTTCGATGATTCCAGTAAACATGAATTCCTCCTACTTTCCTCTGTTATTCTTGCTTGGAAATGTACCCTTCCAAGAGGATGTCTTCCCCGATGGTGCTGGCCTTCAGGCCGATCACGCGGAAGGCTTGGTTTAGCTTCTCGATGCCGTCTCCGCCGACAGGAGTCTTGGCCGTTGCGCCGCCGATCAGTTTCGGGGCGATGTAGACTTGCACTTTGTCGATGATGCCGGCCTCGAGTGCCGCGAAGTTCAAGGTTGCGCCGCCTTCCAGCAGGATGCTGTCGACGCCGCGCTCCCCGAGGACTTCCATCAGCGACTTCAGGTCGGTCCGGCCGTCGTCCTTGGCGGGTACGGTCAAAATTTCGATGCCGGCTGCTTCAAGCAGGGCAACCTTGTTGCGGTCCGCCCGCGTTGTCGTCGCAAGGATCGTTTTGGCAGCGTCCTGGTTTTTCAGCACGTTTGCTTCCATAGGGATGCGCAGGGTGCTGTCGACGATGATCCGCACCGGATTTTTCCCTCCCGGAATGCGCGAAGTCAGCTGCGGATCATCCGTGATGACAGTCTGGACGCCGACCATGATGCCGCTGAGGGCGTTCCGTAAGTGGTGCACCTGTTCCCTTGCGGCTGGGCCGGTGATCCATTGCGATTCGCCGGTCCGGGTCGCGATCTTGCCATCCAGGGACATCGCGGCTTTCATGACGACGAAGGGTTCTTTTTTGACGATGTATTTCATGAAGACTTCATTCAAACGGCTGCTTTCTTCGGCCAGGATGCCGGTCACCACTTCGATGCCGGCAGCCTGCAGTTTCTTGACGCCGCGTCCGGAAACCAACGGATTGGGATCCAGGGCTGCGATGACGACGCGCCCGATTTTCTTTTCGATGATCTTGTCGGAGCAGGGCGGCGTTTTGCCGTAATGCGAGCAAGGCTCCAAGGTCACGTAGATGGTCGCGCCCGCCACATCTTCCGTCGCGGAGCGGAAGGCGTTCACTTCGGCATGGCCTTCGCCGAATCTTTCGTGATAGCCGGAGCCGATGATGCGGCCGTCCTTGACGATGACGGCGCCGACCATCGGATTGGGCGCAACGGCACCGCGGCCTTTTTCCGCCAGTTCCAGCGCCAGTCGCATAAAGTGTGTATCTTTTTCGTGCATCTTTTCGTGCCTCCCGTTTCCAAAATAAAGAGCCCTGAACAGTTCTGCTTCAGGGCTCGACAAAGGAAGGCCAGCTAAATAAAGCCAAAAAATCCCCGGGCATAGACTACACCCAGGGATTGACGTTCCGATTCATGGACGGATGGCGTGAAAGCGCTTGTTTATGGAGAATAAACGCAAACTGCCATTCGCTAAAGGAATTCTTGTCTTCTTTCATCCAGACTCTGACTGTCGGCTTCGGAATCTAACCGAATCTGCCTTAACGGCTCGTGGGCTTTACCACCGGTAGGGATTTTCACCCGTCCCTGAAGACTATTCAATTAAGTTGTCTCTAGGATAATCTCAATCCGTGATAATGTCAAACATAATTTCTTTAAATAAAGGTTGAGCCGAAACAACCGGTAATCGCCGGAATGATTAAAATAAAGTTTGTAATTCATTAGAATTGGGTATAAAATGAGTCCAACAATAATTGCATCATGACTGAAAAAGGATCGATCGCACCAGCGATAGTGAGAATAAAATGAAAAGGGGATGGCAACATTTTGAAACAAGTATTTCAAGGAAGAAGCTTATTGGCGGAAAAAGATTTTACCCGGGAAGAACTGGAGTATCTGATCGATTTTTCGGCGCACCTGAAGGACCTGAAGAAACGTAACATCCCGCACCGTTATTTGGAAGGCAAGAACATTGCCTTGTTGTTCGAAAAGGCATCAACGCGCACAAGAGCCGCATTCACGGTGGCTGCCATCGATCTGGGCGCACATCCCGAATACCTCGGAAAAAATGATATCCAATTGGGCAAAAAGGAATCCGTTGAAGACACCGCCAAAGTGCTCGGCAGCATGTTTGACGGTATCGAATTCCGCGGCTTCAGCCAAAAAACGGTCGAAGATCTGGCGAAATATGCAGGTGTGCCGGTATGGAACGGGTTGACTGACGAATGGCATCCGACCCAGATGATCGCCGATTTCCTGACGGTCAAAGAGCATTTCGGCAAGCTGGCCGGCCTGAAACTGGTCTATGTAGGCGACGGACGCAACAATGTCGCCAACAGCCTGTTGGTGACAGGCGCCATCCTGGGTGTGCACGTCACGATCTGCGCACCGGAATCGCTTTTCCCGACCGATGAATTGGTCGAAATGGCACAGAAATTCGCTGAAAAGAGCGGCAGCAAAATCGAAATCACGGCCGATGTAGCCAAAGGCGTAAACGCGGCTGATGTCCTTTACACCGATGTATGGGTATCGATGGGTGAAGAGGATAAATTTGCGGAGCGGATCGAATTGTTGGCGCCTTACCAGATCAATATGGAAATGATCGCGAAGACCGGCAATGATGACGTGATCCTGTTGCACTGCCTGCCGGCTTTCCATGACACCAAAACGCAATATGGCCAGGAAATCGCCGAAACATTTGGCATGCATGAGATGGAAGTGACCGACGCCGCCTTCCGCAGCAAGCACGGTCTTCAGTTCGAACAAGCCGAAAACCGCATGCATTCCATCAAGGCGATCATGGCTGCAACCTTAGGAAATTTATTTATTCCAAAAGTTTGATTGACAAAGTGAAAAACAGATGATAAATTTAATGAAAATGTCAAACAACATCTAACATACACAAAAACTTTGACAAGAAGAGTAGTCCATTTGCACAGTGAAGCGAACCTTGGAGGGTGGAAGCAGGGTCAACCGCGATGGATGAAAAGGAACTTTGAGTTGATAAGCTGAATGTGAACCATAAAGTTTAATCCGGTTGCCCCGTTATCGCAAAAGTAGCAATACTTGAGTCCGTCTATGCGCACATAGACGGAAAATAAGGGTGGCACCACGAACTTTCGTCCCTATACTGAATCAATCTATTTGGTTTGGTATAGGCACGGAAGTTTTTTTGTTGTAGTTGGATCATTTGTGAACCGGGTTCGGCCCGCGTTCACTACGAATAATAAAAGGGGGATGGAAAGTATGATTCATGTCAGTATCATTGGAGCAACAGGTTACACGGGGGTGGAATTGGTCCGATTGTTGGGCTTGCGAGAGGATGTGGTCCTGGATCATCTGACCTCCCGTACGTACGCGGGCCAAAAGATCCAGCATCTTTTTCCGCACCTGCTGGGCAACGTCGATCACACCTGTGAAGAACTGGATCTGGAACAGGTGACGACGGACAGCGATGTGATCTTTGTGGCCTTGCCGCATGGACATGCGTTGCCGATCGCCAAAAAAGCCAAGGAAAAAGGCAAAAAAGTCATCGATCTGGGGGCTGATTTCCGCCTGAAGGACGCAGCGGTCTATGAAGAATGGTACAAAGTGGCGCACACCGAGCCGGGTTTGTTGGAGGAAGCGATCTATGGCCTGCCGGAATGGAACCGCGATGCGATCAAGGATGCAGCGGTCATCGCCAACCCGGGCTGCTTCGTGACAAGCATCCTCTTGGGCTTGATGCCTTTGATGAAGAAAAAAGACTGGATCGTTCCGAACAGCATCGTCTGCGATTCCAAATCGGGCACCTCCGGAGCCGGGCGCGCCGGCAACGTAGCGAACCTCTTCACTGAAGTGGAAAGCAGCTTCAAAGCCTATGGGGTAGCGCATCACCGCCATACACCGGAAATCGAACAGTTGCTGACGGAGATGGCCGGGACGGAAACCCTGGTCCAGTTCACGCCGCATCTTGTTCCGATGAGCCGTGGCATCCTCAGCACGATCTATGCGACGGTCAAAGAAAAGACGACGGCGGCCGAAATCCAGGCACTTTTTGAGGAAGCATATGCCGATGAACCGTTCGTGCAAGTCCTGCCTGCGGGCATGTGGCCGATGACGAAATCGGTAAAAGGCACAAACAACTGCCAATTGGGCGTCACGTATGATGAACGCACAGGCCGGATCATCATCGTGTCGGTCATCGACAACTTGATGAAGGGGGCTGCCGGCCAAGCGGTCCAGAACATGAACCTGCTGTTCGGCCTCGCCGAAACGACAGGCTTACAGATGATAGGGCTTTTCCCATAAGAACGGAAGATTGAAGGAGGAAACGACGACATGATAAAGAAAGTACAGAAAAGCGGTGTGACTGCCGCTGCAGGCGTGCAGGCCGCAGGGATCCACGCTGGTTTCAAGAAACGCAAAAAGGATATGGCATTGCTGTATTTCCCGGATGGGGCAACGGTTGCTGGTGTCTTCACCAAAAATAAAGTCAAAGCGGCTCCGGTCCAGTACGATCAGCAAGCCCTGCAGCAGCATGACCGCTTCAAGGCGATCCTGGTCAACAGCGGCAACGCAAATGCCTGCACAGGCAAACAAGGCAAAGCCGATGTGGAAGAGACCGTGAAACTGCTTGCGGCGGAACTGAACATCCAGCCGGAAGAGGTGTTGGTGTCATCGACAGGCGTCATCGGTATGTTCATGAACATGGAAACGATGAGAAAAGGGGTCAAAGCAATCGCGCCGGAGCTCTCCGAATTCGGCGGCGCTGCAGCCAGCAAGGCGATCATGACGACGGATACGGTTCCGAAAGAAGTCAGCTTCACTTTTGAAGTCGACGGCAAAACGGCTACCATCGGCGGAATGGTCAAAGGTTCCGGGATGATCCATCCGAACCTTGGCACGATGCTGGGCTACATCACAACCGATGTCGCGATCAGCCAAACAGCCTTGCATGCGATGCTATTGAAAGCCGCTGACGCGACGTTCAATCATGCTACCGTCGACGGGGACACAAGCACGAACGATTCCGTCTTCGTGGCCGCTACCGGCAAACTCGCTAACCCATTGATCGCTTCCGCTGAAGACGCCGGCTATGCCGAAGTCGAAGCGGCTGTCCTGTCCATCTGCTCCCAATTGGCGCAGCTTCTGGTCAAGGACGGCGAAGGTGCGACCAAGTTCGTCGAAGTCATCGTATCGGGTGCGAAGACGATGGCTGACGCGGTTTCGATCGGAAAGTCGGTCGCGACTTCGAGCTTGGTGAAGACCGCGATGTTCGGCGAGGATGCCAACTGGGGCCGCGTCATCACGGCTGCCGGTTATGCGGACACGGAATACTTCGATGCCGATGTGATCGATATCGCCTTCTCAAGCAAGAACGGCGAAATCCAGCTTTGCGAAGCGGGGATGGGCGTCGTCTTCGATGAAGAGCTTGCGAAAAAAATACTGGAAGCGGACGAAATCAACATTCTGATCGATCTGCATCTGGGCACGGAAGCCGCCAGCACATGGACTTGCGACTTCTCTTACGACTATGTCAAAATCAACGCGGATTACAGGAGCTGAGCGGGATGAAGATGAACAAGAGCAATTGTGAAAAAGCCGAAATGCTTGTCGAAGTACTGCCTTACGTCAACCGTTTCCGCGACAAAATCATCGTCATCAAATACGGCGGCAACGCCATGATCAATGAAGAACTGAAAAAAGCCGTCATGCAGGACTTGTTGCTGATGAAATCGGTGGGGATGCATCCGATCCTCGTCCATGGCGGCGGTCCAGCCATCAACGATATGCTGAAAAAACTGAAGGTCGAGAGCCACTTCGAACAGGGGCTGCGTGTGACCGACAAAGAAACGATGGAAATCGTCGAAATGGTGTTGGCGGGCAAAGTCAATAAGGACATCGTCGGCACGCTGAACCAGATCGGCGGCAAAGGCATCGGCTTGTCCGGCAAGGACGGCAATCTGATCCAAGTGCGCAAAAAATATCTGGAGAAGAACGGCGAAAAGATCGACATCGGCTATGTGGGCGAAGTGGAGGCCGTCAACAAGGAAATGCTGGAATCGCTCATCTACAGCGGCTATATCCCGGTCATTTCCTCGATCGGGATGGGCCAGGACGGCATGAGCTACAACATCAATGCCGATTATGTAGCCGGAGCGGTAGCGAAAGCTGTCCAGGCGAACAAGTTCATCCTGCTGACCGACGTTGAAGGGATTTTCCGCGATTACCACGACAAGGATTCGCTCATCTCGCGCATCACGCTCGAGGAGATCGAGGCTTTGGAAGAGGAAGGGATCATCTCGGGCGGGATGGTGCCGAAAGTGGACTGCTGCATCGATGCCTTGAAGGGCGGCGTTGCCGGCGCACACATCATCGATGGCCGTCTGCGCCATTCGATTTTATTGGAAGTATTTTTCGACGAAGGGATCGGCACGATGATCGATCGCGATAAGGAAGGGGTAAACTAATGACGAACGAAGAAATAAAAAATAAAGGCCAAGCCTACTTGATGAACACCTTCAACCGCGGTTCAATCTGCATGGTCGAGGGCCAAGGCAGCTACCTGAAGGATGCGGACGGCAAGGAATACCTCGATTTCCTGGCGGGCATCGCCGTGAACGCACTGGGGCACAACCACCCGAAAGTGACGGCTGCGATAGCGGAACAGGCGGCCAAACTGGTCCACTGCTCAAACTTTTATTGGATCGAGCCGCAAGTGCAGCTGGCGGAAAAGCTGATCACGAATTCCGTCTTGGATAAGGTCTTTTTCGGCAACAGCGGCGCGGAAGCCAATGAAGGGGCCATCAAATTGGCGCGCAAATACGGACGCGAAGTCCACGGGGAAGGCTGCTACGAAATCATTACGGCCGATAACTCTTTCCATGGCCGCACCATGGCGACCTTGACGGCGACCGGCCAAAAACAATTCCATAAAGATTACGATCCGTTCCTGGAAGGTTTCCACTATGTTCCTTTCAATGACTTTGAAGCTTTAGCCGCCAAAGTGACGGAGAAAACTTGTGCGGTCCTGTTGGAGCCAATCCAAGGCGAAGGCGGCGTCTACATGGGCGATCAGGCTTACCTGCAGCAAGTCCGCGCGCTCTGCGACGAAAAGGATATCCTGTTGATTTTTGATGAAGTCCAAACCGGCATGGGCCGTACCGGCACGTTGTTCGCTTACGAAGGCTTCGGCGTCGAGCCTGATGTGATGACCTTGGCGAAGGCTTTGGGCAATGGCGCTCCAATCGGTGCACTGTTGGCGAAGGATGCCGTCGCTTCCCACTTCAAACCGGGCGACCATGGCTCGACTTTCGGCGGCAATCCGCTGGTCTGCGCGGCAGCTGTCGCAACCATGCAAGCGATCGAAGACGAGAACATCTTGGCGAACGTCAATGAAATGGGCAGCTATTTCGAAGCGAAATTGTTGGCATTCAAGGAAAAATATGACTTCATCACCGATGTGCGCGGCAAAGGCTTGCTGCTCGGGATGGAACTGGCGATGAAAGGAGCCGACATCGTCGCGAAGTGCCTGGAAAAAGGCGTCATCATCAACTGCACGCATGATACGGTATTGCGTTTCCTGCCGCCGCTGAACGTGACCAGCGCAGAAGTCGACAAAGCTGTAGCCGTTATGGATGAAGTTTTTCAAACAATTGAAGCTTAAGGAAAGGAAGGCAAAGCATGCCTAAACGAACAGATATCAAGACGATCCTTGTGATCGGCTCGGGACCTATCATCATCGGCCAAGCCGCGGAATTTGACTATGCTGGAACGCAAGCATGTGTAGCCTTGAGAGAAGAAGGATACAAAGTCATTCTGGTCAACTCGAATCCCGCAACGATCATGACCGACGTCGAAATCGCTGATAAAGTCTACATGGAGCCGCTCACTCTGGAGTTCATCGCGAACATCATCCGCAAAGAGCGTCCGGACGCCTTGTTGCCGACATTGGGCGGCCAGACCGGCCTGAATATGTCGGTGGAACTGGATGAAGCCGGCATCTTGGCGGAATACAATGTGGAACTGCTGGGGACGAAACTGAGTTCCATCCAACAGGCTGAAGACCGTGATCTGTTCCGCCAATTGATGGCCGAATTGAACCAACCGGTTCCGGAGAGCGACATCATCCACACGGTGGCTGAAGCGCTGTCGTTCGCCGCGAAAGTCGGCTATCCGCTGATCGTCCGTCCGGCCTTCACGATGGGCGGCACCGGCGGCGGCATCTGTTACGACGAAGCCGACCTG
>NZ_FNYT01000033.1 GCF_900109135.1 Trichococcus ilyis
TTAAGCTACTGCAAACAATTAGGCATTCGCTTATCTGGACCGTCGCTCGGCAGGCCCAAGAAGGATCAAAAAGTAGACAAAAAACAAGAATACATCGATAACTGCAATCGAGTGGAGGTCGAAAGAGGCTTCAGCCTGGCGAAAAGAAAGTACGGGCTCAGGCTTATTCGAACACGCCTTGAAGAGACCAGTCTATGTGTGATTGCTTTATCCATCCTTACAATGAACCTGTCCAAGGTTTCATTGCGCATTTTTTTGACTATCATCCGATGGATGAGATTACCAAGAATGGAACCCTTGGTAATCCCGTAAGCTAACAATTAGGGATTTATTCAGCAGACATTATTTATACCCAAAGCGGGACGCGACTCATTGCCTTTCAAGCATATTCACGAAGGCAGCCGCCACCGTAATCGTTTCTCCAAGAGTGGACTCATAACTGATCGTCCCGGCAGCCGTCCCATAAAATTTGATGAGGTCATTTTCCGAAAATCCGGATTCGACAGTATCCGATTCATATGCCAGAAAAATGACGGAGCCTTCCTTGTCATCAATCGCAACCAACATTTGCGATGATTCCTCACCTTGGATCACTTGCAGGACCCGACCGGACATGGCGATCAGTTGGGAATCATAAGCGTCCGGCGTCTGTGCCAATTGATCGTAGCTGATATCCGTCCGGTAATTCGCGGGATCTTTGAGTTTGGCCTCCGCTTCGGCCTGTGCTTTGGCCTGAGCTTCAGCATTGGCTTTCGCTTCGGCTGCTTGGATGGCCGCCTCCGCCTGTTTTTTCGCCTCGGCTTGCTCTTCGCTGGCTGCAGCCGCCATCTCTTCAAAATTAGCTATCGCGGCTTCCGCTGCATTGTCGGATGTGCTCGTTTCCGCCTTATCCGTTCCCCCGCCGAATACAGCCATCATCCCGACTGCCGCAACAAAAATCAGCCAAAACCACCATTTTTTCAATAACCGCAGTCCGTTTGCGTCGTTGCTTGTTTTTTTAGCCATGAAATCCACCTCCCGTAGTCTGTTCCCTTCTGTAAAATTCACCTTCATTATACCGCCAATTGTCTAAATCGAAAAAAATGAAGCACCAGTCAGATTCAACCTCTGACAAGTGCTTCATTTATTTTTGGATGGGCCTGAGAAAAAAATCCCGACCTCACGACCCTTAATATTTTGTTCCGATCAAGAAGTCGCGCGCAATAGCTCCGCATCGCCATTGTACGCCAATGCTTGCGCACCTTCTTCGCCGGTGCTCACGCGGATGACATTTTCAACATCATACACAAAAATTTTCCCGTCGCCGATGTTCCCTGTGTACAAAGCTTTTCTCGCGGTTTCGATGACTTTTTGAAGCGGCACCTTGCTGATCACGACCTCCACCCGAACTTTAGGCAACAGATCCGCATCGGTCTCCACCCCGCGGTAATAGGTCGAATGCCCCTTTTGCACACCGTAGCCGAACACATTCACGACCGTCATGCCGGTGACGCCGATGCCGTTCAAAGCTTTTTTCAAATGATCAAATTTGCTTTCATTGATCAGAATTTCAACTTTGGTCATTTTTGGCGTTTTATGCGCCTTGTTGCTCGGCATCGCTGTCACGTGGTCTTCCACCACAACGGCTTCTTCCATAGCAACCACTTCTGACCCGAACTGTTTTTTCGGTGAAAGGGATGGACTGGCCGGAACGGCAACCGCATCATGCGAACCAACCGAAAGGCCGGCAGCACTGACGGATCCATAAGCTGTTTCGCCGTGCAACGAATAGTCCAAACCGTCTTCCTCTTCCTCTTCAGTGGCCCTGACCGGCATAACCAAGCTGATCAGCTTCAGGATGACAAAGGAAATGACTGCCGAATAAGCGGTGACCGCAAGGATGCTGATGATTTCAGCGATTAACAGTCCAGCATTGCCATCCACCAAGCCACCGGTTATATCCGGATTGATTGAAGATGTCGCGAAAATCCCGGCTGAGATTCCGCCCCAGATGCCGCCGACGCCATGGCAGCCAAAAGCATCGAGTGCATCATCATAACCGATTCTCTTTTTCAATTCAGTGACAGCGAAGAAACAAAGTAGTCCGCCAATGAAACCGATGAGCAGAGCCGAGAATGGGCTGACATAACCGGCGCTTTGCGTAATCGAGCCAAGTCCGGCGATGATCCCGCTGACCAAGCCTAATGCAGTCGGTTTTTTATGCAGTACCCATTCGCACATCAGCCAGCTGAACCCAGCTGCAGCTCCCGATACGGTCGTTGTGATGAAGGCATTTATGGCAATGCCATTCATGCTGAGCGCGCTGCCGGCATTGAAGCCGAACCAGCCGAACAGCAACAAACCGGCGCCGATCATCGTCATCGGGATGTTATGCGGCCGGACAGCTTCTTTGTTGGTTCTTTTGCCGACAAAAATCGCAGCCACCAGCGCAGAAATGCCGGCGCTGACGTGGATGACCGTTCCGCCTGCGAAGTCGAGCGCGCCTAGTTCGCGGATCCAACCGCCGTTGCCCCATACCCAATGCGCAATCGGATCATAGACCAAAGTCAACCAAAGCAAGACGAAAGCAAGATACGCCGGAAACTTCATTCTTTCCGCAACGCTTCCTGAAATGATCGCAGGCGTGATGATCGCAAAAGCCAATTGGAACATCATGAACAACTGATGCGGGATGGTCGGAGCATAATCGACAGGGGAGAACCCGACATTATTCAGAAAAGCAAACGAAAAGTCGCCGATGATCGCGTTGTCCCCTCCGAATGACAAGGAATAACCCAAAAGGATCCATTGAATGACAACTACTACAATAGCTGCATAACTGTGCATGGTTGTGCTCAGAACATTTTTTTCCCTGACCATCCCTCCGTAAAATAACGATAACGCTGGGGTCATCAGCAGGACCATTACCGTTGCGAGGAACATGAAAGTCGTGTCCGCCATATTGATTTCCATTAACTTGCTCTCCTTTATGTTTAAAATTTCTGATTTGTTTTGTACTCTGGAGCAAATTATATAGTCAAAAAAGCAGCTAGTCATTCCGATTCTCACAGCCGATGGGACTATATGTAACACGAAGCTGGGATTAAACAAAAATAAATGACAGCGCTCGCAAATTTCGGCGTTCTTTGACAGCCTGCCTCTTCCGGATATCTAAAAGTCTACGCGCAAGGGCGCTTCTGTTGCTCTTCATGCCTCAGGACCGGGCTTTCTCAGGACTTAAGCTGTACAGAATGGGTTCATTCTTCCCGTTGCATTTCCTGCGCTAAGCCGAGATACCTGTGTGAATAAGCTCACATTACCTGTCACAGGCGGGCCAAGGACACAACGTCAAAAAGATTGCCGGATAGGCTTTTCCAGTGATTTCTATCAATAAACTGGTGAATTTCAGAAAAAGTCAGTTTGCGGGGATTGGATGACAGTATCAAGGAATTTTCACGTCATCGATACTGTCCATTATTCTATTTTTCCCCAAAATAATGACCCTTGCATGGCAGTATTTCTGCTTTTTTGCGTCAGCTTTTCATGTAACTGAACGGGAAACGCCGAAATATCCACTTGCTAAAATTGAAGCTAAGGAAAAGGCCAAGATCCACTCAGGGAATCTCAGCCTTCTTTTTGTAACTATCTCATTCTCAGAACAAATCCATCTGGTCGATTTCTTCGGTTATTTTGAAGTGGGATGCCTCCATTACTTCCCCTGCCTCTTCACCCTTCAGATGCTCCGCATGCAGGAACTGCACACCGCCCTTTAGTTTTGAAGAAATCAAGTTCAGCACGTAGATGTTGTCGAAGCGGTTGTAAATGCTATCGCCGCCCAATCCGGACAGACACACCAGTTGCGTGTTGCTCTTCCTGGCAATCTCCATCAGCGGCTTCAACAAATGATCTGCATTCGTCTGTGCAAACGGATTGTCCATCACCAGGACTTTACTGTTCACTTTATCTGCGAAGATGTCCTTTTCATCCTTTCCCATGTAGGACAAAAGGCTGGACAGGATGACGAAGGCAGAAAGGAAGCCTTCCCCTCCAGAATTTTTCGCTACGTCATTCCAACTGATTTGACGTTCCCTCTCTTCTTCGATTTTGAATAACTTAACTTCAATGCTGCTGATAGTCACCACATCGTTATATAGATTTTTAGTTGTGATTGCAGCAGAGATGGTTTCTTCGGCATTCTCGTTCTGATCCAATCTGTCCAACGTTCTTGCGGTCACCGTATCCAGCAAATCGTTGAGCCGCTGCTTGTACAAGGCTTGGTTTTCTTCCCAATCAGGCAAGATGATCCGGAGCATTTTGATTGAGCGGCCCCTGATGTTGATGGAAGAATTTCTGTCTATCTTGCCGAGGTTTTCATGGATTTCATGGATGTAATCAAATATGTTTTGAAGTACACTTTCCTTCTCTTTCTGAATCAATTCTATGTCCGCTGCCAATTTTCCCATCAGCGTGCGATAGGATTCGATCGTAATTTCCAAGTTCTCCAAAAAACTGTCCGGATCTTTTGAAAGAGTCTCCAATGTCTCCAAAGGTTTCCTGAAGAAATCATCGCTGCTGAATATTTTTTTGCGAAGAATCTTTGCGACTTCCATGCTTAGTTGGCCAATCTTATCGTTTTCCTCGGTCTGGGACTTTCTGTAGTCACGCAGCATTTCTCCCCTGAATCGATCCAGGTCCTCATAATCCACTTCTAGTTCGAGTTCCGAGATTATCGGGAAGCGGTCGTACTCAGCCAACGCAGTGCGATTTTCACTTATCCGCTTCATTTGAGCTTCAAGTTTGCCTGAATCCCGTTCGATTCCCTTTTTCCGGTCTTCAAGGATACAGATTTTTTCGATATAATCATATTCCTTGATTTCGTTGCGCGCTTTCGGTTCTTCCTTATCGTAATTCTTCTTCAGATCGGCGAAGTACCCTTGAATCGTATTCTCGATCACTGCTTTTTTAGTTTTATGCTCATTTAGTTTAACAGTAATCTCAGCTGACTTGCATCTCAGCTTTTCGATTTCCTTCCCTATCTGTTCCTCTTTATATAGGTCATACAACACTTCCGTGAATTGGCTATCAACCAAATGATATTCACTTGACTTCCTTGAAAGGCTCATCTCTTTTTTACTGAACCTTTTTCTCGCTGTTTCAAGCATTTTTTCAAGATTCTTCACATCTTCTGTAATTTTCGTTGAGAGGCTCTCGAACCGGGACTCGACGTCTTCGATATCCTTCTCCACCAAGGTACCTTCTTTGAACGAATGATAGTTCTCCAATTTTTTGCCGATTTCCGATTCCTTATCGCGGAAATACCTTAACCTTTCTTCTTGTTTCTCTTTATCTATTTCAAGTATTTTTTTTTGCTTTCTTTGCTCGTCAAGCTGGGCACGGGTGGCCGCCACTGCAGCCTTCAAACGGTTTTGCCTTTGCAGATTGTCGCAATAACGGATGTATTCTCCTTTAAATTCCTCCAAATCGGCAATCTGTCTCTGCAAATTGCCTTCTGTGTCCTTCTTCATCCTCAATTCGGCCGTCGCTGAATCATATTCTTTCGTGATGGCAGAAATAGAGATGCTCAACCCCCTAAGCGTCTGATCTGTGGCGGAAAGCTCGTCTTCATATTTTTTTCTCTCCGCTTCCGCATTGGAATAACTGTCCTTGTCGACTCTGGTGGAGATTACTCGGATTCTTTTTCCTTCAAGAATATCGATTTCATTCTGCTTATCCTCGATTCTTTTCTCTAGGTCAAAAATCTCCTTTTCTTTTTTCCGGATAATGACTTCCAATTCCTCTTTGTCAATCAACTTGTTGTTGAAGGAAATCAGGAAATTGACTTTGCCTAAGTCAAGCAATTTCTTGCCGCCGGATGAGAAGGCATGATCCATTTCCTCCCTGCACAGGATCACGATTGGGTACGAGGTGAAGCTTTCTATAGGTTCCTTCTCTAGCTTTTCGATATCCCGTCTGTTCATGATCAAGGAATACGGAATGAACGGATTGTCGCGCACCAATCTTACCCCTGCAGTCTTTGCGTTTTCGGACTTCCGCAGCCATTCCATCCCGTATATAACCGGAATATCACGTTTCCCGAATTCCGCCGAAATATCGCCCGGCAATTCCGCTATTTTGCCGGTCTGCAATTTATTCTGTTCCGCCCTTTGCCTCTCCAGCTCCGAATGCAACTTGGCCTGATCTGTTCTCATTGCAGCAATCCGTTTGTCGAATGCATCGACTATGCTGTCTTTTTCGAATACCCTATCTTCATCCAAACCAATGTATTTCAGGGTATCTTTCCTTTCGTATAATTCCTGCTCAAACTGTTCGAGCGTATGGTTGGTATAATTCAGTTTTTCGATATCAGTTGCCATCTTCGCCCTTGCATTGGTTATGGCTCGTTCCAAGGACCTCTTTTCTTTGTCCTTGTTGTACAGAAAGTCGTTTAAAACGGCAATCCTCTTTGAAACAGCGTCTCTCGAATTGCTGTATTCTATCCCAGTCTCGATCAGCATCCCATCATCGTAATAGCCGGTGAGATTTCTCATGAATCCCACGTTATGTTTGTTATTGAATCGGCCTTCGGATGCGTCAAACCCTCTGATGCTTTCATCAATCCCGCCTGATGTCGACGCGGCACGGTTCAAATCGTCGTTCAGCGAATCGATCTGCTCTTCCGCTTTTTCGATCCCATTCTTCAACTGCTCTACTTCCAGCGCAACTTCAGCGGAATTTCCCCGGGCTGCCTCTTGTTCCTTACCGTAATGGACACTGAGTGTGTAACCCAAATTGTCCCTTTCCGCGCTCATGTCTTTCGTATCACTCTTCAGTATTTCCAGTTTATTTTCCAGTTCCTGAACTTCTTTGGAGAAATCTCGGTACTCCTCCAATAACTTAGCACACTCAAAAATATTGCGCATTTGTATCTGTTCCTGAAGGTGCGACTCATTTTCATCAAGGACATTCTGGGCCTTAGCTATGGTCTCTTCTGTCTTTTCTCTTGATTCTTGGCATCGATAGATTTCCAGAGAAAGTTTCTCATATTCGATGTCCTCTATTTCGCCTAGGATGTGCACAATCTGCTCCTGCAACTTTTCTTTAAGCGAATCCTGCTCGACTTTTTTTCTTTCAATCGCCATGACAAGGTTAGCGATTTTATTTTCGAATGCCGAACGCTCCCTTTGGCACGTTTGAAGTTCTTCGGCATGACGCCGGATGCATTCTCCATCCGCAAAAAACTCTTCGATGGATGCTTTTTTATCAATTTTCACCTTGTTTTCCCGGTATTGCTTGGCATAATGGAACACTATTTCCTGGAAGTTCTTGATTTTGTCCTCGTCAACATTCAACTTGTCCTCCACCGTTTTAAGGAACCATTTTTCTATCAGCCCTTCCGCACTTTTTGATTCAACGAAAAGTTCTGATAGACCGGATTCCTTGAGGTTGATTTTGTGGATGATGGACTCCCATTCCTTATTGTTGATCTGATATTCCTTCAGTTTGGCAAAGTAGGTTTTCGACTGATTATACTGTGTCATATCGTAGTAATTGAAGTTGCATTCCTGGTTTTTCTTCAGGGACTCGAATAAGGATTTGGCATTTCCGAAACTCTTGACCTTTTTTCTTCCGCCGTCCTTTTCGACAAGCGATATGTTGTGGATATCATTCGGATTTTGTCCGCTGTATTCGTTGATGAAATTGACGATTTCCAAATCATCTTTGGAGTCCTCATCGGAAGCGTAATTCCTTTTTCGGACCATCATCCCGGTAAGGAGCTTATTCGCAGCTCCGTCCAATTCCCATTCCACCAATATATAGGTTGGGGTAGTGGATGTGAAGTAACTAGCAAAAGGACGGTCCTTCAGATTCCGGTATCTTTTAGTCACGAAGGGAGCCAACATCATCTGTACAAGGACTGTTTTTCCTCCCCCGTTGCGCAACGAAAGAAGCGTGCTCTCCCCATTCAAATGAAAAAGCTCATCATCGATTCTCATCGTATTGTTGTTGTAGTTCAAGTTGATGATTCTGACAGCATTGATCTTACTCATATTCTTCCTCCCCTAAAGCAACGAGGACCCTGTTGTAGTTGTTTTTATTCAGTATGTTCCAGTCCATGAAATGATCCAGTTTCTTCGAAGTCGTAATCATGTCGTCCACCTCAACATAAACGATCAAGTTTTGGTTCTCCAAAAATTTCATGATAGTGTATATAAAACCTTCCTTTGTGGTTTTCGAACGACTGGTCCGGTCGCCGCTCTTTAGGGATTCAAAGCGCTCTTGCATGTTCGAAAAAGCAATTCCGCCATTATCCTGTTCATTCTCGTCTTTTTCTGCACCTTCTTTAAGCCTGCTCGAGATGATGTTCAGCAAGTCTCCACCCCTCAAATAGTTCCGCGACTTAGCTGAACTTCCCTGTGAACCGTACATCTCGACCAGAAGCGTCAAAATTACGAATTGGGATAGGTAATAGTCTTTATCGTTCGCGTTGCTCCTACAAAGTTCTGCCTTCAGTTCGCCTTTTGAATAACCAAGAAAATCATTGTCTTCTTTAGGAATGAGATAAATCGTTCCGCCATATTTTTCGATGACGCTATCGCTTGTTTCTCCTTGTTGCTTCACCAAATTCATCACACGTTCGTTCTCGGAATAGGCCCTGAATAGTTCCTTATCATCTTTCTCATTCAACTCTCCCTTTTTCAGGAGATGATAAAAGATATTTTGGCTGAATTTGATTTCTTCCACCTCATATGCCATGTTTAATCCCCCTTTTCACCTCAAATAAAATATCTGAACAAGTCACGACTTTAACCATTCCGTCCTTGCTGGACACTTCGCGGAACTTCACCTTTTCTTTGCTAGATAACTTGCTTGCAATAATATGGGTAATGTCCCCTAATTCCGGCGACTCCTCCACGATGTCGAGTACGGTCTCGTTCAATTGGAATTGCGGCGCCAACTCTTCCGTATATTGCGTCTTTTCTTCCCGGAGTTCCTGCACATTCACAGACTTGTTCTTCAGCAATTCGATGATGATTTCCCGGAAGATTTCGATTGTCGGAATCAACTTTTCCAACAACTCCTTTTTCTCGGAAACGATAGAGCTGATTTCATGCAGGGAAATCGCTCCTCTTTCGGTCGCCAAACTCAATATTACCTGTAAAGAATGCTTGTATTTGTTCAGTTTTTCTTTTCGCAGACGCTGTTGCTCCGATTCCCAATCCTCCTCATCAAAGGAAAGCATCTCCACATCATCTTCCGCTTCCTTCTTTCGGATAGTCTTTTGATACTGGATTGCTTTGCTGATGTTATAGCTCTTCCTGACTTTTTTTCGGAACAGCGGTGCCAAGAAATAATGGATATCTTCCAACTGCCCGGCGTCTTCGAGAACCAAATCATACAGATCCTTCCGGATATTGAAACGCTTTATCAATGACATTTGTGAAAGGTCCTCCAGTTCTTTAGCGTAAACATCTTTGAGATCGAAGTGAGCCTTCAGCAATTTCTGTTGCTCTTCGATAGCTCGCGATAGGTACATTTCAATGATCTTCAGGTAATTCAGCTTATCGAGTTCCTCTTCATCAAGCTTTTTGATGTTGATATCCTGTTCCTCGAATTCGATAATTCTTTCACGGACGTGATTCTTGTAGCTGTCGAACTTGTTTTTGGTCGTCTCCAATGAACTCAAGTTTTCATCCATCAGATTTTTATATTCCTGTACTGAATAGGAGAGTGCGTTCTGCTTAATCTTTAGGACAGCCTCCTGCATCTTCTGGAGCTGAATCCTGATCAGATTGAAGATGTTTTTCACGTCTTCGACCGCCTTATCGTAACTCTGCTTATCCAGATGCATTTTGAAGATGAATTCATGGATGGTCAATCGCATGTTCGCTTCCATCTCTAAAGTCGAAAGCAAAAGAGAGTACCCATCGTTGGAAAGCTTGAAGCTTGTACGTCGCACGGTATCTTCGAGATAAATGATTTCGTTATTCAAAAAGCTGATGTTGATTGCCTGATACTCCTTTTCGGAAAAATCATATCCGTTGAAATACATGGCATTTCCATCATCACAGAGAACGGTGTTGACAATGAAGTCAGCCAAGTCCTTGCAATCTTCATAAGTCAGCGTTTTTTTCAGATAGCTCATATTGAGGTCATCTACAAAGCTGCCTATGTCGTCCAATGTACAAGGTTCATCCTTCAGAGACTGCTCCATGACGTATAGAAGCACCGCAAAGATGATGTTGGTCTGCTCATCAAAGTTCTCGAACCCAAATTTTTTCCAAGTGGTCTTCTGCATGCTGTTTTTGTACAGCAGGGCATAGGCACCCACCCGCTTCATTCTTTCGTTAAAATTATTCAGAAATTCATACTCCATCGGCTCAGAAGTCTCCTATATTCAAAATTTCCTGCGGGATATATTCATCTCTCTGCAAGATGTCCACTATCACTTTCCGATACTCCTCATCAAATTCCCGTAAAAACAGTTCCGAAATATTTCGGTTCTGCCCAGCTTTTGTTTTGGGCAAGGGCATGTCCATTCCCGTATATTTATCGATCATCGTAGTATAGCCCTCCATGAACGGCTGGAGAGCGTATGCGTCACCGATTTCTTTCTTCAGCCATTCGTAAATATAGATGCCTTCATAATCCAGATCGCCGAGGTACAGGATGGCATTGTCGGCGTTCGCTATGTATGGTTCGACAGAAATGCCGAAGTCCTCGAAGCTTTTGAATATGTTTTTGCCTCCGCCGTACACAAGTGTGGCGATTTCAGTTCCGAATATCGCGTTGTTCCCCTCCAGCAGGTGCTTTCGCATGCTGAAAAAGGTGTCCTTATTCTCCAGGATCAGGATCTTCTGCGGTGTCTTCTTGCTGTGGGAATAATAAGCAAGGGGGACAGATGTCCCATAGTAATTCAGATATTCTTCCGAAAGTCCGAGATTCTTCAGAATCTTAATGCCGCCTTCTCTGCTTAGGAATTTTTCCCTTCCCCAAATTTCAAAACTGCGCTCGTTGATGGATACCCTGTTATTCAATTTATGGCCATGGTGCAAAAAATAGGCGTTCAGCTTCATTACCTCAGCCCGATCCGCCTTGTATGATGCGATATTTTTTAAATAGTAGCTTGTATCCAATTTCATGTCCATTGTATACCTTAATTCGTTTATCAGCTCGGTGTTGTCTTCAACAATCGGCAACACACGATAGGCAGTCCGTAACGCCGGTCTTTTGCCATTTAAATTGCTGCTCTTCACGACTGCAATTATCCCATCATCAATAAGTTTATTAACTGTATCGTATAACTTTGTATAATCTTCCATTGCGTAAAACTTTTCTATTTCGGATAAAGTTATTTTTTTCTTCCCTAAAACCCTGATGTCCTTTTTCATAATGAAATCCCCCGGTGTTGATTGTGAAAAACCTTCGTAAAACGGATGGCCTCTTTTAAAATACAATATATTGCCAATTTCTTATTCCATCATACACTATCTTGCTGTATTTTTTTTAAAAACTTAAAACAGCCACAGCATAATCCATAAATAACAAGTAGCGGCATTAAAATTTGATAAATCAACATTTTTGACTATATTTCACAATGGTTATATCTCGTCTTTGACTGTTTGCATATGAAAAACCAACTAAAAAACCTACAGAAGGCACTTTTTTCCATTCTGTAGGGCTCTTTGTACTGTTGTTCTGGCTCTCATTTCCGAATGCTTGCTATCATATCAAGGATATGCAGTGGATTCTTCGTGCTGATGATGCGATGCACGACTTCATTTTCCTGCCCTTGTTTCCTGCGTATTCGTTTCAGGATGTCCGATATTCGTCCAGCCCAAGACCGCATACTGATCCCAAACATTCTCACCGGCAACCGCGA
Source organism: Trichococcus ilyis (assembly GCF_900109135.1). Taxonomy (GTDB): domain Bacteria; phylum Bacillota; class Bacilli; order Lactobacillales; family Aerococcaceae; genus Trichococcus; species Trichococcus ilyis. Next base: position 11,861 of record NZ_FNYT01000033.1, read on the forward strand.
CAGTGCCGTCTTTTCTGAGTCCGAACGTGTTGCCGCCCGCCGAAATGGCGATCACATCTTGCCAGTCGGATACCGCACATTGCCCTTCCTGATTATAGCCTGTCGCAACGACCGTACCATCCGATTTCAAACCTACTGTGTGATGGCTTCCGGCGGCTACGGCGATGATATTTGTCCAGCCTGAAACCGCGGATTGATCGTAGCCGTTGTCCCCCGTCACAACGACGGTTCCGTCCGCCTTCAAACCGACAGCATGCGCATCGCTGGCAGAAATGGATACGATATCCGTCCATCCGGATACCGCGAGTTGGTTCCAATCATTTTTGCCAGTGGCGACAACTTTTCCGTCCGCTTTCAGGCCCAAGGTATACCCATATCCCGCTGATATGGCAACGATGTCTGTCCAGTCTTGGACAGCGCACTCACCGTTTGCGTTGTTTCCGGTCGCGATGACCGTGCCATCCGCTTTGAGACCGACTGTGTGCCCAATGCCGGCAGCTATAGCCACAATGTCCGTCCACTTGCCGACCTCGCCTTCACCGTTGTGATTGCTTCCAGCAGCCACCACCGTGCCATCCGCCTTCAGCCCCACCGTGTGAAAGGCCCCCGCAGACACGGATACCATTTTCGTCCAGTCCCAAACCTCGCCTTGCCCGGCTTCATTCCACCCAGCGGCAACGACAGTCCCATCCTTTTTCAGCCCTGTCACATAGCCTCCGCCTGCGGAAAGGATCTCGCGTTGCGTGAAACTCTCCGCAAGCGGGATCGCCAGTATCTGGCCGACATAAATCAGTTCAGGATCAGCAATCGCATTGGTTTTCACCATTTGCGGGACGGTCACACCATACCCGAGCGCGATTTCGGACAGCGTGTCGCCTGGCACCACCGTATAATACCTGCCGAAAGACTGCGGATGACCCACCCGCGCGGGAATAATCAGTCGGAGGCCGACCCTGATCAGGTCGGGATTGGCGATCGCATTTGCCTTCACCAGCTGTCGGACAGTCACGCCATATCTGATTGCGATGCCATACAGTGTGTCGCCCGGCTTGACTGTGTAGACTGCATTTTCCTGGGCTGCGATCTGTGTCTGCGCATGAGCAGCAATATTATTCATCGAAAACATGCCGAAAAGAAACAATACCGAAAACAGAACAGCCGCTGCCGACTTGCGCCAATTTTTTACATGGACAAGCATTGCTCTTCGCCTCTTTTCCGAACCCATCAACATTGCCATTGGCCAGAAAATATCATCCGAAAGTGTGCATTGGCGGCAAAAACGTGCCTCTTGCTCTACATCTGAATTGTACTGCTTCCGCATGACTTAATCAAAAGAAGCCCTCCCGCTCTTTTTCTTGACGCAGATCAAGTATCTTTTGGCGGATCCGTATTACAATGAAAGTATCAAAACTCAGAAAGAAGGATCTCATATGTCCAATCAACATACATTCAACGAAGTGAAGGAAGCCATCTTTCCAACTTTGGCGCAGTATGTGCCGATCGTCGCACGCGTCCATGGGGAGAATCACCCGGAATTCCATGAGGTGCATAAGCTAGTGGATGCCATCATGGCAAAGGCAGACGCAGCAGGCACAGAAAAACCCGACCTGAATGCAGAATTCAGCCAATTGCGCGCGGTTTCGAATGACTACACGGTCCCGGGCGATGTCTGCGAAAGCTACGAAGCGGTCTACAAGATGTTGGCCGAAGTGGATGCAGCCTATCAAAACTAAAGCGGTCTAAACAATTCCAGAATCATTACCATCGATTGGTGCTTCTTCAAACAATCAGTAACGTTTTAAATATCCGTATATTTATTTAACAAGACAGCTCAGGAGCATATCCCAGGCTGTCTTGTTTGTGTTAAAATATTGTTAATTAATCAATCCGAAATTGATGCTTTAATTATCAAGTGCATTTAATTACAAGTGTGTTATCTATCAAAATACTAGAAACGAGGAAAATTGCATGAAGAAAAATTTTATACATCCAGTGCTGTGGACTGTTTTTGTCATAATAGCTGCAATAGTTATTCCTCTCTTTATTGACATCAATCCATTATTTGAAACCTCAACCGATAAATCCTCCGAAACGGCTCTACTGCGGGAGCAACTGGTTGAAATGTCGGAACTGACAACATTGAAGTATGAGTACAGTAATGTAATCGTCAGCCGAACAGACAAAAATTTTTCTTTTTTCGATTTACCTGATTTCAAATATGCAGAAGCCATCCGCCTCATTGAATATTCTGGGTATCTGAAAGCTGGGACCGATCTGTCCAAAATGGAATTAAGCATTGATGAAGCATCCAAGAATGCATTGGTCACGATCCCAGAAGCCCAAATACTCGATAATGTCGTGGAGACTGAGCAAATGACTGTAGAAGATATTAAAGGAACTATTTTTTCTGACTATCCTACTCAAACCATCATTGACGAAATCAACACCCATAAAAAACAACTTGAGGAAGAAAAAATCAGCCAAGGCTTCTTGGAGGAAGCAAACGAGCAAGCAAAATCATTTTTCACTTCAGTTTTGGAGTCCCATGGTTATGAAGCTGACATAAAATTTAAATGATTCAAGATTCGATGATGTAAAAAAATCGCATGAAATGCAACAATCAAACGTTGCTTTCATGCGTTTTCTTTTTACTCCAAAATGTCACTGCTGTTTCTTCTCAACTTCATGATAAATCCTGTTTTTCCCACATAAATTCAAAAATCAGTTGGCAAAAGCGCTCAAGCCTTCATAGCTGTCGTTGTGGATCACATCGGATTTCAAATAGTTGATGATCGATTCCGGGATTTCCACGCCTTCGGATTTGTTCCGCTCATAACGCTCGTTCGATCCTTGGCCCGGATAACGGACACTCGAGAAGCCTGCCGCCGGTTTGACGGCATTCAGTTCCTCCATCGTTTGGCTGATGTGCTGTCTGAAAGTATCGGCATCCCCGAAGCGGGCTGGATCGAGGATAATATAAAGTTGTCCCAAGTTCCGGCCGGCGTTCAGGTCATGGTACATGGAGCTGACGTGCTTCCTGAACGGCAGATTCATCAGGACGCCCGAAAAGACGTCGACCATCATCATTAAGCCATAACCTTTGGGTCCGGCGATGGGCATCAACCCTCTCACTGCATCCGGATCGGTTGTCGGCTCGCCGTTTTCATCGACAGCCCAGTCGGCCGGAATCTCGCGCCCTTTTGAGCGTGCATCCAAAATCTTGCCCCAAGCCTGCACGGTGGTTGCCATATCAAAAATCAGCGGCGTCTCCGTCGCACTCGGCGCGCCGAACCCGAGCGGATTGGTCCCGTAATACACCTCCGCACCCCCGAAAGGCACAGCCATCGGATCCGACTGCGTCATCGCCATGCCAGCTAAACCTGCTTCGGCAATTTTGCGCAAATAGTAGGACAAGGTGCCCGTGTGCCCGCATTTGGACACGCCGACAACCGCCACACCGGATTCTTTCGCCATCTGGATGGCCGGTTCCAAGGCTAAGTTCGCCACATACTGCCCTTGCGCGTTGTCCCCATGGAAAACGCCGGAACTCTCGCCGGTTTTTTCGAATCTGATTTCAGGCTCCAACGTGATGCCGCCTTTATGGATGCGCTCCGAATAATACTCCACCCGCACGGCGCCGTGGGAATGCACACCGCATAAGTCCGCATACACCAAATGGTTCGCGGTTTCGGCAGCTTGGACTTCCGGCAAGCCAGCTGCTTGAAGTTTATTTTTTATCAATGCATGCAACTCATCGGGAGTCACTTTGATTAATTTTTCTTCCGACATGAATGATTCCTCCTTCTTTTTCACTAATGATATCTAGACTGAATGCATATAGGGAGTCGCCAAACAGACTGCCCTCGCCTTGTCATAAAGCGCTACCATTTTATAAGATTACATTATCATAAGAAAATCCGGATGGATTTAGCTGAAGTGCACAAACTGGCCACGGTCGATTGAACGTTTTAAACGAATGAAAAAATGCGCGATCTGCATACACCGCTCAACCGGAGCATATACAAATCACGCATTATTATTTCTTACAATCTCCAACAACCCCACACACTGGTTTCCCATGCGCTCCATATCCAGAAACTGGAATACAAAAACCACTTCCAGTTTTCGGATTACCTCAACGGCTCACCTATTCTCCAATCTTTGGCAGCAAGTCTCCTGTGTCACTCAGATTATATTCCGTCAGGGCGAAACTGGTGCTTAAAGTGTAGGTCTCCCCAGTAGGAGGCACGACAGTGGATTCGTAGTGGACAGCCGTCAGGAAATCTGCCTCGTTGATTTCACAGGTGATCGTGATGTCTTCGTAGTCGGTCTCCTCTATTTCCTGGAGCTTGGTTTCTAGCTCTTCGATGACCAGCGTTTCTTCGTTATTCTGCTCCATTTCGTCGATGTTCTGCTGGAGTTCGTTCACGTTTCTGGCTTTTATCCTTTTGGCATATGCATCGCTCATGGTGAGTGTATATTCCGTGCTGCCGCCTTTATCCTCAACCTTGCTCTCCGCAATCTCCGCTTCCACTATGTCATTCTCAAAGAGAGTGCGCAAAAGGTCTTGCAAACTCAATTCAGTTGAAGAAATCTCAACCCATTGCGTTTCCGTTTGCCCGGGCACTCTGATTTTCTGATACTGTTTTCCGCCGATTTGAGCCGTTTCCGTGGTTGTCTCTTCAGCGAAGACAGTCTCCTGATACCACTCATAATCAGACTCCGCGGCTTTCACGAAAGCCCCTTCCGAGCTTTGGTCAAGTGGCTCAGCAGCCCCCTTCATGGAGAACGTCGTCTCAAACCGGGCATTGTCCAGTTCCGCATTCTTCTGAGCAGCATTCCCGATTGAATCCACGATAATCGAGGTCGAAGTGGAGCCTCCGCACCCGCTCAATACAAGCATTGAAAATAAAGTTAGTGTTGTTACTATTGTCTTTTTCATTTTTTGCGCCAAGGAGTCCTCCACCTATAAACAAAAATCAGATAGAGATAAATTGCCGTCCACTTGAAAAACGGACTCCCGCTCCTTGCCTGCCTCCTTTTCCTTGTATTTTGCCTTTACCGAAATAGCAGCAGTGCAATTGATTAAGTGAAATTAGCTGAAACAAATGGGTGACCGTCACTGCAAAAATCCGATGCTGCTCATTATTTGTTCACTTATTTAGTATAACCCTGTTACAGCAATAATAGAAAATATGTTAACAATACGGAACAATAATTAGGATGGTGCTGCAATCGATCCGCGCTTGTCTCAAGAAAATGGCCGTATACTGTACGATTTTTTCGCGAGTATACGACTATTCATCGTAAGTAGCATTAATTCTGTGCTGTTTTTTTATCCTTGAGGCCATTTTTCTGCTATTATATTCCTATGACAACTTAATGGAGGAAAATCAATCATGTTGGAATTCAAACAGAATATTCGGGGTAATGTGGCCCTAGGCGTAAACCCGATTGGATGCAAGCAGGAAGTACTGAATCAGATCGCATATGTGAAAAATAAAGGCACGTATCAAGGACCGAAAAAGGTATTGATCATCGGGGCGTCATCAAGCTACGGTTTGGCCAGCCGGATCAGCCTGGCTTTCGGTGCCGGAGCGGATACGATCGGCGTCTCATTCGAAAAGGGGCCGAAAAACGAACGGAATCTCGGCACAGCCGGTTGGTACAACAACATCGCTTTCCGTGAGGCAGCTGAAAAAGAAGGCCTGATAGCCAAAAACTTTGTGCAGGATGCCTTCAGCCATGAAAGCAAGCAAGATGTCATCGCGTACATCAAGAGCGAATTCGGGGGCAAAATCGACCTAGTCGTTTATAGTCTGGCAAGCGGCAGACGGACGGATCCTGATACCGGAGAGGTATACTCTTCCGCAATCAAAGCCCTTGGGGAGCCTGTAGTCGGCCCGAACATCAATATGCAAAATGAGGCTTTCTACACCGAAACGCTGGAACCCGCAAACGAACAAGAAATCGCCGGTACGGTCAAAGTCATGGGTGGAGAAGACTGGCAATTATGGATGGAAGCATTGAAGGAAGCCGATGTGCTGGCTGACGGCGTGCTGACGACCAACTATTCTTATTTGGGAACAGAATTGAACCGTCCGTATTACGGTGGCGGTACCCTTGGACTTGCCAAAGCGGACTGCGATGAAAAGGCTGAGACCATCAACGAATTGTTGGCTGACATCAACGGCAAAGCCCAAATCGTTGTGGCTACTGCCGTTACCACCAAAGCCAGCTCGGTGATCCCGTTCTTCCCTGTCTATTGCATCGCGCTTTACAAAGTGATGACGGAAAAAGGCACCCACGAAACACCGATCATGCACATCGACCGCATTTACCGCGATATGGTTTATGGCGAAAAAGCCGAGTATGATGAAGTTGGCCGCCTGAGACCGGATAACTGGGAATTGGACAGCGACACGCAAGCCAAAACGAAGGCACTTATCCAACAGTTGAACGAAGAAAACTTCAAATCCGACCTGACGGCTTATGACATCCTTTACAAGGAATTCTCAAACCTAAGCGGCTTTATGGTCGATGGTTATGTCGAGCAAGACGTGACTATTGAAGAATTGAAAGCATTGGAATTTTAAGCTGTTTAGACCGCATCAACCCAATCTTTATCCGAAACATTGAATGAAAAGTCTTGGCTCTTTGAGTCAGGACTTTTCTGCTTCTACGGATAGCGACATACGTACTCTTCTTACTTTAATCCATCATCTAACGTCTATATATTGGGCAAGAATCAAAATAGTGTTATAATAATACACATCCATCAAGCAAAATTGAATAAGATTCATTGTCCAGAAACAGCTATTGCTTTTATAAAAGAAAGAAGGAAAACAAGTATGTTCAGAATAAAAAACTTCGAAGATAACAACGACGTGAAGATTGTGGAAGAGCTGGGTGCTTTTAAGGTTGTCGAATATCAAAAAGATTTGAGTGTCGATCATCTGACGGCCCAAGCCGCGTACTACGCTTCTGAAATGAATGTCAGAAGGAGACAGCTGGTATGCGATGTCAGTCTTTCCGACATTACTATTCAGTCTGGAGCAATGCAGTGGATGGTGGGTGATGTCAGTGCCACAACCGGAATTAAAGGAGTAGGCGATTTAATTGGAAAAGCTTTTCGAGGAAAGGTCACAAATGAATCTGCAATCAAGCCTGAGTATACCGGAACCGGAAAACTGGTATTAGAACCAACCTACAAGCATATTTTGCTTATTGATGTCGATGACTGGAATGGCTCAATCGTGATTGAAGATGGGTTGTTTTTGGCCTGTGATTCAGAATTGAACCACAAAGCCGTTATGAAATCTAACCTTTCTTCTATCGCGATGGGCGGAGAAGGTCTTTTCAACCTGGGGCTTTCCGGCGGGGGAATTGTTGCGCTGGAATCCTATGTGCCGAGGGAAGAACTGATAGAAATAGAGTTGGAGAATGATGAATTGAAGATTGACGGGAACATGGCGATCGCTTGGTCCGGCAGCCTGGAATTTTCAGTAACACGATCAGGCAAGACACTTGTGGGTTCAGCCGCATCCGGCGAAGGTTTAGTCAACGTCTATCGCGGAACAGGAAAAGTTTTGATGGCGCCCGTTCTTCGCTAAGTCTTACTGCAATATGGTTGTCAACACCGATTCGCTCAAGAATCCAGCAATACTTGAGTCCATTCAAGGAGGTGCCTCATAATTCAATGGGACCTTTCCGGTTTATTGGTATGGATGATTGGTCCTGGGATTAAATTCGAAGCAAAATAACCCGCCAAAATGGTTTTGGCGGGTTATTTCTTGTTGTCTCTGGGCGTTTTTCCCCGCCAAATCGCTGTTGGCGGGGAATCTCATGTTATCCGTGGACATTTTTCCCCGCCAAATGAGTTTTGGCGGGTTATTTCTTGACCTAAGAAGAGAGGCTTTCTCAAATCCAGAATATACTACTCTGCTTAAGAAAGCCCCTTTTTCTTATCTGCCGGGATTGATCCCCAGCGAAATGCGTCCGTAGCGGGTGATGCGATCCAACACCCAAGCGGGACTCCATACAATCTTAATTTTTAACTCATTGACGAAATCCAGTGGCTCAAGCTGTTCATGGACTCCCTTCAAAATGTGCTCCGAACAAGAGCAGCCGGCGCCTGTGAAGGTTAATCGGACATTGCAAAGCCCGGCATCATCCAGGTCGATGCCGTAAATCAAGCCAAGATTGACGATATCGAGGCCGATTTCCGTATCCATGACGTTCATCAATTTTTCTTCCAGTTCTTCCTTGTGCTGGCCCGCTTGACCAGTGTATGCGATGCCTTGTTCCAATATGCAGCAGCCTCCTCTATTTTTCCTCGAACGGGTTGCGGTTGAAGAAGTCGGTGACGGCGCCTTTCGATGCGGAGGACACGATATGGGCGTATTTGCCCAGGACACCACGTGTTTTCAAAGGCGGCAGCACCAGTTTTTCGCGTCGCTTGGCCAACTCTTCATCGGAGACGTTCATCGTCAACTCACGCGTATCCTGGTCGATGATGATCGTGTCATTCGTTTCCAGCAAAGCGATCGGACCGCCGTCTTGTGCCTCCGGTGCGATATGCCCGACCACAAACCCATGGGATCCGCCTGAGAAACGGCCGTCCGTGATCAGACACACTTTGATGCCTTTACCCGAGATGATGCTCGATAAGGAGAGCATTTCCGGCATGCCCGGCCCACCTTTCGGCCCGACAAAGCGCACGACCACAACGTCCCCGTCAACAATCTCTCCGTTCAGCGTCGCTTCGATCGCCGCTTCTTCGGTATTGAAAACCTTCGCCGGCCCTTCATGGTGACGCTGCTTCAGTCCGGAAACTTTGACGACAGCGCCATCTGGGGCAAGATTGCCTTTCAGGACGATCAGCGGGCCATCTTTGCGCTTGGGATTCTCAAGCGTCATGATCACGTCCTGGCCTTCCGTCAAAGGTGCCACATGCTCCAGATTTTCCGCCAATGTCTTTCCGGTCACGGTCAAACAGTCGCCATGCAGCAAGCCGTTATCCAGCAAGTATTTCTGGACGGCGGGCACCCCGCCGACATTGTAGAGATCCTGGAAGACATATTTCCCGGAAGGCTTCAGATCGGCCAGATGCGGCACCCGTTTTTGGATCTCATTGAAGTCCTCAATCGCAAAGTCCACCTCGGCGGCATGGGCGATCGCCAATATGTGCAGGATGGCGTTCGTCGATCCGCCCAATGCCATCGTGATCACAACGGCATTCTCCAGCGATTTGCGCGTGATGATGTCGCGCGGACGGATATTTTTTTCGATCAGCCCGATGATGGCTTCGCCGGCTTCGAACACATCCTTCAATTTATCGCCGGTTGTCGCAGGGTTCGACGAGGATCCCGGCAAGCTCAGCCCCATCGTTTCGATCGCCGATGCCATCGTGTTGGCCGTATACATCCCGCCGCAAGCACCTGGTCCGGGACAGGCGTTGCATTCGACCGCCCGCACTTCTTCTTCCGTCATTTCGCCGTTGTTCCACTTTCCGATGGCCTCAAAAACGGACACAAGGTCGATGTCGTTGCCATTCTCGTCCTGGCCCGGCGCAATCGTGCCCCCGTAAACAAATATGGAAGGAATGTTCGCATTTGCCATCGCAATGACCGAGCCCGGCATGTTCTTGTCGCAACCGCCGATGCTGATGAATGCGTCCAGATTCTGGCCGCCGACCGCAACTTCGATCGAATCCGCAATCAAGTCGCGCGAAGGCAACGAATAGCTCATTCCTGGTGTACCCATGGCGATGCCGTCCGAAACGGTCACTGTCGCAAACTGGATCGGCCAACCGCGTTGCTTCTTGATGCCGTCTTTTGCGATCGCACTCAAGTCCCTCAAGTGGATGTTGCAGGGCGTATTCTCAGCCCAAGTACTGATTACTCCGACCATGGGCTTTTTGAAATCTTCATCATGCATGCCTGTCGCGCGCAGCATCGCACGATTCGGCGACTTCACGATCCCATCGTAAACGAAGCTGTTGATGCGTAGATCTTTTTTGTTTTTCGCGTTATCCATTCCCAAATCCCTCCCGTAGTGTCATGCACAAACGATACTTGCCATTAATCGAATTTTAACATTTCCGCTTACAAAAAACTATCGGGAGACACCCTCGGCGATTATGGAATGAACGCGAGGGTTCGTGCGCGATAAAAGGAGAGCGGGACAGAACGCGTTAAGCTCCGGACCACTGGAGCGAACAAGCGCAGAATGGCTGCAGGCCATTCGAGCATTGTTTGTGAAGTGGAGCCAGGGGCTGCGTCCTGTCCCGCTTTTACGCACACTACGTTCGGATGCACAAAAAGGCTGGGAGTTTAGTCCCAGCCTCCTTTCTTAATTTAAATGTTTTTGTGCCGATTGTAGGCAGCCGGCACGTGCGGGTATCGCTTGTAAACCTCTTCAAGATAGTCTTCTTGAATCGCCATTTCCTTAAGTAAAGTTGGAAAATCAATTGCATCGACCATCTTATTCAGCAGTATCAGCCCCTCTTCAGCCATGCGGTCCCGCGTTCCGATATCAGGTATGGCAGAAGTTGCCATATGGTCCGAATGTTCCTTAAAATAATAGCCTGTTGCTCCGGATTGGAAGGCTTGGGCACTCAGGTTGCCAAAAACCGATGGAGTCTGGGTAACGGGTTCTGCATAATCAGAGGTCAGCAATATATCATCCAAACGATTGCGTAACTTGTAAGCCCCAAGAATCATCTGATCCAAATGAAGCATCACCTCTTTCGGATCTGAAAAGACGCCGGATTTCTGGGCTGTTATTACGCCGTCGATATACAGGATGGCTACCCCTGTTTCATCAAAGAAATCACGCACAACCGGGTTGATTGAGATATGAGCTGGGCCGTGCAGACTGATGTAGATTTGCTTTTTGAAGCCTGAGCGCAGTAAGGCATGGGCCAGGCCTTGCAACATATCAGCACTTTCCCTGACGGTCAATTGGATGGTCCCCTTACCCGAGGCGGTTGCCCCAGAATAAATATAAGGCACATGCGGAAGAACGAGCGCGTTTGTCCTTTCCGCCATCAATAAGGCAATCCCCTCAGCCAAGATTGTTTCGCAATCCAAGGGTAGCCCACCGTGCAGTTCGGTTGGGCCAAAAGGCACGATGATGACATCGTTCTCCTTTAAATAAGCCTCCACTTCATCATTAATCAAAACATTTAATAAGTGACTTCTTAATTTCATAAGTATACCTCGCTATTTATCTTGTAGTTCATCCTGTTTCTTGGCGAATTCATCAAGTCTTGCTAGACGAGCTGAAGTCATCTCCTCACGTGTTTCATCAGTAATGTTCCAAATGAATTTGAATGAAGCCCATGATAGTAAGGCACAAACTGCTGGGCCAATAAGATTCAATAAAACTAACCCTTCAACAGTTTGAGCTGATTGTGCTTGGCCTGCTTGAGCGGCCTGCTGGCTATAACCAATCCAACCAATCATCAAGACAACAAGTGATTGCGCCAACATTTGTCCGACCCGTCTTGTCAGTGAGAAGTTACCATAGATTGAACCTTCTGAACGTTTTCCAGTAATGTATTCGTTGTAGTCAATAGATTCAGAAACAAGACCCCATTGAAGTTGAACAGACATCATCATGAAGGCAATCCCTAAGCTGGCACCAATCATGTAGAGGAATGGCGGCAAGTCGCCAATTAATTTCCAAACGTACAAACCAACAAAGATAACGATACTCAGCAATAAATAAGTACGGATTACCTTAACAGTGGATCCGAATAAGGTCACCAAATACGGCGCCAGAAGCAATAGCACTACCGGCAAGCCCATACCGATCGCAGAAGCGTATGCCATCAAGCCCAGATTACCAAATACATCACCGTAAATATAAGGAAGCGTTGCATTGAACAAATTTTGACCGAAAACGATTACAATCGAGTGTAAGCAAAGTGACAAGAACGCTTTATTTTTAGCTAATGTAACAAAAATATCGGTTACTTTTGTCGGTTCTGCCTGTTCCTCTGCGGCAAGTTTTGCTGCAACATTACGTTCCTCAGTTCCCCAATAGTGGAAGAATATCAGCAAACCACCCAACACAGCTGCGAAGATACCTGAAACCATATAACCTGTTGTATTTTCACCTAAACGCGCAAGAATCACCGGTATAGCCATTGAACCGATTAAACCACCAAGTGTTGATCCCATACCACGAGCCGAAGATAAGGTGGTTCTCTCTTTATCGTTTAAGGCCATAACCCCAAGAACTGATCCCATGGCAATGTTCATCATGGTGTAACCTAATTCGTAAATAATTTTTAATAGAAAAATAGCTGCTAAACGAATGGTACCTTCAAACATTGATGGTACAGAGAAGAATGCAATAAGACCGATAACAATCAGAGGAATGGAACGCAACATCCAAGGGCGGAACTTATCTTTTTTGCCATGGGACTTAGAGAAAGACTTGTCCATAAAAGTACCCATCATAGGGTCATTGACCATATCCCAAATATTCCAAACGAGCAACAGTACAGATAGAGTTGCAAATGATACTCCCAATATGTTTGTAATATATCGGTTCATAAATGTTCCGATCAAGACAAGGGTAACAACCCCACCGGCATCTCCGGCACCATAACCCAATTTATGCTTCAGGGTTAGGCTACTTTTCATATCGTCTACTAAACTTTGCTGCTTAACAACTTTTTCTTCTGACATAAAATTTTCCTCTTTTCTCTATAATAATAGGTGAACTATTCCAGAACCGACACAGACAGGACCATAGTAAGCGCTTCGCATCAAATTCGTATACAATTCATCACTAACCAAAAAATAACAGAGTAACCGTTTCCAAACAAGGTCAGAAAAACATAAGCTGTCGTTTAAGCAACACCTTATGTTAAAATGTCTATAAAAGGAGGCGCTTATGGAAAAGACCGATCGCCGTACAATAAAGACATGCCGGGCGCTCACTGACGCCATGTGGGACTTACTGAATGAAAAAAAATTCGATAATATCTCTGTTCGGGATATTACCGAAGCAGCCGATATCAATCGCTCTACCTTTTATCTCCACTACGAGGACAAATACGACCTCATGGACCAAATGATCAAGGATTTACTCGCTAAGTTTAATGATCCTAAACCTGCGGGCACAACCCCATTCCAGGAAATGACAATCAATCATTATCAAAATTCCGTCACAAATATTGACCAAAACTATCGGCGATTCAAAATTTTATTTTGTCACCCCGATATCTTTGATTTTCAAGCCTGGCTGGCCGATGCCTATTTTAGTAAGTCACGCCTGCCGCATGACTTCCCGGATGACAAGCGAATTGATTATGAATTTGAAGTCAATTATTTCACGGCTGCGATTGCAGGTACAATGAGATGGTGGGTGCTTAATGACCGACCCATTCCAGCAGACAGGATGGCTGAGAAACTATACGGCATCCACCAACAACTTTTTTTCAGTTAAAGCATCATATTAACTGCATCTTTCGTAACAAAAGCAAGAAGGCGACCGAAATCACAACGGTCGCCTTCTTGCTTTTGGATGGAGCTAACTTTAATGTGTTCCTTGTGGCAGGCATTTTCTTATCAAAGCAGACGGCGATGAAAAGTGATTATGCGCATCGACCTGTACTTCCGTACTTCCGCGGGCAAAAGTTGAATCCTCAATTAATAATTTCACCTGTGTTATTGGCCAACTTTTCATGCCATACACGAAGTTCCTCAGGCGTCCGTCGCAACCACTCTGTTGCTTCGCCAACAATTTTTAAAGGTGCTTGTGAGCGATAGGAACGTGTCAGATTTCCCGGAAATTTCTTATCGGTAACATTTGGGTCGTTCTCAAACTCCCCTGTTGGTTCCACAATATAGATACGTTCCCTTCCATAACCCTTTGCCAATGAGGCAGCAAGTCCCGCACCGTTAACCAAGGCGGTGAAATAAATGTGGTTCATTTTAAGCTCAGGTCTATAATTCGACTCCTCCTTTGCTGTGAGCAGATCACCCACCTGCAAATCGGCTTTTGTCCCATGATAAAAGGGGCCTTGGTCAGAAGGCGTATCTTGATACGAATTTGATAGTTCATAATTCTTTTTTGCCTTTTCAGAATCGGATAACACCTCATAGCATTTAGCGATATTCAAATATAGCGATGGGAAAGCGCTCTTAACAGCAACATCATTCATTTTTAACGCAAACCGCAAAGCTGTTTCGAACCATTTTAATCTTTCTGATATATTTCTTTGATGTCGGGCCACATAATAAGCTGCAATAAATTTTTCAAAATCGGCTGTCGCTTCATTCCAGGCTTCATCAAATAATAACCTTGCCTCTTCAGGGTTGCCGCTATCTTCCATTCCCATCCCACGAAGGAGTAACTGAATGATCTTGTTATTCGGATCGAATTGATTATCCATCTTATTTCCCCCCTTTATTGTTGGCCCATCAGCAGCTCAAGGTCTTTCCAAATATTCTTTATCCACCTTTACATAAACTCTCGCATCGACAGTTTTCTATTTTCATAATCAATATACAGACGATCACTGACTTTATGAAATTCACAAGACTTACGGTCCTCAGAAATTTTCTTCAACTCAAAATTCCCGATAAATCTGTAACTGAATTTTCCGAAATTATCTTTCATTCTGGCAAATACTGCCCTCAATTCGCCCATTTCATTTGTTACTATCTTTCCGTCTTCGCGGATGTTCTCCTCTTTGATAACGCTCCAGTCTTCATTCAAGTAGTTCAGCCATTGACTATGTTCTTTTTTTGATTCTGTCGAAATAGTTGGGAACCAAACATGTGCTAGCTTACCATCAATAGCGATTTTGATGCTCGCTTGTTGAAATCCTTTATAATTTTTGAAAAACAGTTGATTTGCCACATCAGTAATTACACGAAAACGGTAAAAATCATCAATCGATATGTATCCCTTTTCCATTACTTGGTTTTTGACCGATAAATCTGTATCCCAGTGGGTGATCTTTTTTTCTGCCACTTTTTCTTTTACCTCCGCTGAAATTGTTGCTATTCTTTTCGATAATACTTTTAACGGTAGGGTTGCATCCACACGTTTTAATTCAAAAAGGCTCTCTTCACGAATGGATGATAGTTTCTCTTCGATGGTCAATTCACGTTTCAGATCTGATTCAACATTATTTTTGTGAAAAGCTTCATCTACTTCTACACCAACGTTTATCTGGGGGAAATATAAGTCGATCAGGTAGTATTCGTTGTCATGGCCTTTTACATATTGCTGTGTTACAGGCCGTAAATCCAAACAATCTATCTTTTGCCAAATAGCATTAAGGATGTAATTCTCATAATCTTTCCGTTTTGTCCGAGAAAAAGTTTTAATTAAATATTCGACTTTGTCCATATGATCCCCCTTTACACTATATTTTCTTCGAGTTCCCCTTCATGCTAGCCTTTCAGCAAACACCATTGAGTTGATTTCATCACATAGAAGTATCTGAGGCGTTCTTTGCAACGCGTTCTGCCTCATTATCTTTTTTGGCAGTCCTGGCGATTAAATCCAACAAAAAAATAATTCCTTCAGCTATTGGATCTCTATACTTCCAAAGTACGCTCAACACTTTTTTTACGGCCCCTACTTGTATTGAACTCATATTCTTTTCTCCTTTAAACTTTTCTTGATGGCATGTTTTAAAACCATCCTCAACAGCTTGCTCTTTGTGTTTTTTAACAAGTCATTTATCAAAAGGTCTCTGAGTTCAACAGTCGTCAGTTCTGGATTGTCTGCCAATTCCATTCTGGCTCTCATGTACAGTTTTTTGGGTTTCAAATTCAATTGAGATAGGATCATATCTTTAGAATCTTCCAGTTCTTCTGGCAGTACTTCGCTGACAACCGTTTCATAATTTGATTGTGCGACTTCCAAGCTATTCTTTGTTGCAGTACTTAATTCGTAGGACTTTTCACTCACTCAGACCACATCCTCTTCTACTCTTTTATTCACATCTTAATATTACTACAACTATTAACAAAAACTAAAGAATATTTGCGGATTGATATCCGCCAGCCAAAAGGTTCTTTCCTGTGGCGGGTATCAGCGGATATTTAATAATAATTCTAAAATGTTATAGATGTGCTGTTGCCATCAAGTTTTTATATTAGTTCCGTACGTTAGCTGAAAAGCAAAAGCGGAAAGCCCATCACTATAGGCTTTCCGCTTTTTCGATTCTACTCTCTTTTTCAAGCCTTTTCTGTAGCTTCCTCAGCAACGCCGTCATATAGACATTCTCCTAAACAAAATGACCTCATTTATGATAAGCATGTGCGTATCATAAATAAATGATATTTTTGATAGATGACTATTTAATATTTCCTTCACACATAAAAAATTATTTACCCTATAATCTCTTGCAACACCTTGCTATTTTCGTAATTTGAAATCATTTCCAAATCAGCTTTGAAATGAATTCCATCTTCATCATGTAGTAATTTAGTTAGAAAAGGATCATATATTTCAGAAATATACTTACCAACATATCCCATTGCCCAAAATCTATTATGATAAACCGATACTCTCACGCTTGCTTTAATTATTCGCAATTGTAATTCAATGTCTAAAGTGCTACTTAATCCTCTCAATAACGATATTGTCGACGAAACTATAGTGTCAACATAGCTAAATGGATATCCTCTAGTTTCAATATCATCACAAATATTGCCTATAAATTCGGTATAAAAACCATTGTGATTATCCCATATATTTTTGTGCGTACCTGCATCGAGCTTGATCATCAAATCAACTTTATCTTCATAAGCAGGATTTAGTATGAAACCTAACTCAGTCTCAAAATTAATACCACTCGAACAATTTTCTGAAATTAATTGTATAACCTTATCCAATTTATAATCTTTAACGTTAAAGCTTATAGTCGGCTCCCTAAGCAAATAGAAATCACTTGTAAATTCACCTATTGTTTGATACCGCTTTTCAGGATTGTAATCAGTTGCTTTTTTTATAATTCGTCTAATTTGAGGACTTGTTTCGCCTAGCTTCATCATTTCATAATTGCTAAAATCCTTAGTGAACAGCACATACATAATGCGTCCTAAACTATATATCTCTGATTTCTCATCAGCATTTTTTAAATCTCTCAATTGTTCTGGGGCAGAAAAATAGTACGTTCCTAAGCCACCGCTCAGTACGGTTAAATTAATCGTTCCTTCTCTAAATAATCTAGAAGATATTCCAAAATCAGTAATTTTAACATTACTTTCAGAATCTACTAAAATATTTTGTGGTTTTAAATCTCTATGAAGGTAACCCTCTGAAATATAGAATGTCACTCCATCCAGTATTTGCGAGAATATATTGACACAATCATCGAAAGAAATTTCTTTATTTTTTATATAATCTTCCAAATTATAAGGATACTTAACCATAATAATGAAATACTCTTCAAAATCACAATACACCGGTTTTAGTATATTTTTATGATTCATATTCTGAAGATATCTCATTTCTCTATCAAATCTGTGATATTGCTTTAAATCTTCTTCATTACTAATCTTCTTTAATACCAAATTATCTTGCACTAGACTTCCATGATCATCCACAATACTACAATTGTAAATTTTTCCAATGCCACCAAGATAAATAGGTTTTTCTTCAGTAACTACAAAATACGGCGTATCTTTGATTTGATATTTCATGTGTTCTCTCCTTATATTCATTTGCAATAATTAAATCTCCTTGAAATGACAGTATTCTCTCTATTAAAGGACTAGGATCCTGTATATAAATTCTGTCAATAAGGAGTCCCTGGAACTAAACAAACATCTGTTGCATAAGCCCTTTTTTCTGCTCTTTCAGCAACTCTACTGTTTGCTCCAAATTTTCAAGCCGTTTCTCTATTGCAGAAAGAAAATCTGCTATTTCTTGTTGTTCTAGATAGGATGGTATCTCTACTTCGCAAGACTCAAAAGAAGTCATCCGTAAAGACCTAACGGTTGTACCAACGCAAGTTTTTAAAAAATGATTATTTTTTGTATTTAAATAGTGATAGACGTATCTTGCACTACAATCCTCTTCAAAATCCGATAAACTATACGCACGTTGATGAAGAGCATATTTACCTTTAAAATATCTTGGATAGAAAGAGCTCCCTTCACCTGGATATATTAATGCCTCTTCATCATATGAATATTCATTTAGCTTTTTTATAGTCTCAGATCTATCAAAAAATGTATATTTCCCATCTGACACTGAATCCTGAACATTCATATTACCAGTTTTAATAGTACATATTTTATCCAAAGTAGTAGTTTTCCACTCTGGATAATTATTGCCATCTTGATCTTTGAAGCGTAGTTCTTGGTTGAAGATTTTTTGCATCATAGCTTTCTTGAGTTGTTTGTAATTATGCAATTGTCGCTGATGAAGAGCGATAGTATCGTCGAGCTGTTGAAAAAAAGTTCCAATTTTTGTTTGTTCTCTGAAAGTAGGGTATTTAAAATCCATTTTAGCTATTTGTTGGAAATTAAGACCTTCTCTTCCTCCACCAGCTTGATTTAGTTCAATCTGTTTTTGTCCTTTAGGAGAAGTTAAGTTTAACTGGATGTAATAAGAATTGATTTCATTTGTTGGGCGAATAATACAAACATGTTGATTAACATTTGATGGTGACGATAGCTCGTATACTGCAGCTCTTCCAATAGAAGCCCCTGTAATATTTAGCAGAACATCACCTTTCTCAACACGACTATTGGCCATTTCATTATCCATTGACTCGGTAATATAAGCGATCTCTTCAAAGTTTACTCTATCATTATATATGTTCTGAGATCGTAAAAATGGTACACCACTTTCTGTGTAAACTGAGTCCCCACCTTTCGGCGTTTTCCCGCTTCCTATTTTAGTAGTTATATCCCCTAACTTACGCTGTTCCCAAGCGTCAGTAAAACCATTAAAGCGAATGTCAGGAATTTGTTGCTTTTTACTACACATTTCCATCACCAACATTTCTCAATTTTGCTAACGCATTCTGCAATTCTTGTTCGGCTTCTTCGGTTGTTCCATGCAATTCTCCAAACAGCGCAAACAATTCCTTCTCTGCTTGTATGATTTCTTTTTGGGTCTGTTGGATCGCTGTTGCGACTTCCTCCAGGGAAATTTTTTCTTCTTCCTCGAATGTATCCACATAACGAGGGATATTCAGGTTGTAGTCGTTTTCCTTGATTTCATCCAAAGTCGCCACATAGCTGTATTTATCGATTGCTTCCCTCTTTTTGTAGGTAGCTACGATTTTTTCTACGTTTGCGTCGGTCAGGTTGTTTTGGTTCTTGGCTTTTTCAAATTCGTTGGAAGCATCAATGAAAAGAACGGTATTGTCGTCCTGGCGGCACTTCTTGAATACCAAAATACAGGTTGGGATGCTGGTTCCGTAAAATACATTAGCTGGCAAGCCGATGACTGCATCCAGATAGTTCTTTTCTTCAATGAGATACTGTCGGATGACTCCTTCTGCCGCGCCACGGAACAGGACACCGTGCGGCAAGACGACCGCCATTGTGCCGTTGTCATCCAGGTGATAGATCATATGTTGGACAAAGGCGAAGTCAGCTTTCGATTTCGGAGCTAGTTTACCATAGCTGCTGAAACGTTCATCATCCAAAAACTTCGCGTCAGCACTCCAATTGGCACTGTATGGTGGATTGGCAACGACTGCCTTGAAACGCATGTCGCCAAAATGAGGATGTTCTAAAGTATCGCCTATTTCGATATCAAAGTCTTGGAAGGATACTTCGTGCAGCAACATGTTCATGCGGGCCAAGTTATAAGTGGTACTGTTCAACTCTTGACCATAGTAATGGCGTACATTTGCCTCATTCCCGATCCGAAGCAGCAATGAACCAGATCCGCAAGTTGGGTCATAGACATTTTTAAGGTCGGTTTTGTCGGCAGTCACGATTTTTGCCAGAATTTTGGACACTTGTTGAGGTGTGTAGAATTCTCCCGCCTTTTTACCCGCATTCGCTGCAAATTGTCCGATGAGGTATTCATAAGCGTCACCCAATACATCAATTTCCGCATCCTCATGCATGAAATCAAGGTCGTTCAAATTAATGAGTACTTTTGCTATCAGGCTGGACCGAGCTTTCACAGAATTTCCCAATCGTGATGAAGTCAGATCCATGTCATCAAACAGGTGATTGAAATCCTCTTGACTGGCATGGCCCAAAGTGGATTCTTCTATCTTGCTGATGGCTTTTTCCAGCACTTCCACATCGAATTTTCCTTGTTCACCCTTTTCGATTTCTGCGACCATCGCTGAGTATAAGTCCTGCGGCTCGATAACATACCCGATTTGGGCTATCAACTCTTCCTTAAGACCTTCTTGATACTCAGGGTCCTTCCATGCTTCTTCGTAGCTGATGTTGTCTTCTTCCAATAGCTTGATTACCCGTTGTTCGGTCTTTTCGGATAGATAGCGGTAGAAAATCAAGCCCAGAATGTAGTTGCGGAATTCGCTGGCATCCATCGTACCACGCAGATCGTTGGCGATTGCCCATAGTTTCTTATGTAGTTCTGCTTGTTGCACTTTTTGCTTTGCTGTTGTACTCATTTTAGTTTCTCCCCTGTAGGTATGTATTTAGTAACGCATGCACTGCCAATTTTTCTAACCTGATTTTTTCTAACTGCAATAGTTCTCTTTTTTGCTGGAGACGGTAAATCGCGCCAACGCGCTGTTGTTCCTCTATAGTGGGACAGCATAATTCAAACCTGCGCAACTGTTGGAGGCTTAATCGTGATACAAGACTTGCCCCTTGTTCATTCATGGCAATTTGTTTTCTGACTTCATCCGATTCATTGTAGACATAGCAGAAGTAATTCGGATCTATTTTGCTGCTGTCATAGTCTACCCGAATGTAATTGGAAGTCAGCAGGTGTCCTTCATGCGCCTGACTGACAATCACGGCTTTGTTCGTTGTCAGGCTGATAAGCAACGTCCCTTGTTCGACAAGCATCACGGCTTCATCTGTACGGATGACTTTATCCTGCTTTCCGTCATCCGAGTCAGGCTGAAAAGAATCGGCTAAAAAATGCTTTCCGGAATACACTGCGTAACCAGGTGCATTCGGATTATCCACTTCCCTGATTCGCGTCAGCAATTGTCCGGGTTGCAGCTTCGCAATCTCATCAATTCGGCATTTCACATCTCCACCGCCTTTGTAATTTCTTTAAATTTCAAAACCATGTATCTATCATAGCCTTAAAAAATTTCAAAGTCAATCGAGTAGGAGGAGCCTTTAGGCTCCGACCTCTCACACCACCGTGCGTACGGTTCCGTACACGGCGGTTCAGTATCTTGAGTAAGCAGACTCTGCCAGGTGACTTAATGAAATTAAGCCCCAATGGTGGAGCCTTTTCGTCGTAAGTGCCCGATGAACTTCAGGCGTTTTGGAGAGCCTCCAGTGTTTCTTTCTGGAGAATCCGACGCGCTTTGCGCTATCTTTGTCGAGACCAAGCTTGGATAGTCTGTCAATTTTCGTACGGGAGCTTTTCCATCGTTTAAGAATGAGTTGTCTGATTCTGCGATGCAGCCAT
>NZ_FNYT01000034.1 GCF_900109135.1 Trichococcus ilyis
CTCCTTTTTAAGCCATTATAGAAGATCTCACAGCTCCTTATCGATTCCATTTTCTTATACACGGTCTCTTGGACCCAACATACTAAACTGATTCACATAAGGGTGTGAAATGAGCCGGTTTGTGATACGGACTCTAATTGGTCCCAGAGGCTGGTCGGCTTACCTTCACTTCTACTACAAAAAAATAGTAGCACAAACCATGGCCGTGGTTTGTACTACTAATCTTAGTATGTTTGTGCATCCGAACATAGTGTGCGTAAACGCGGGACAGAACGCAGCCCCTGGCTCCACTTCACGAACAATGCTCGAATGGCCTGCAACCATTCTGCGCTTGTTCGCTCCAGTGGTCCGGAGCTAAACGCGTTCTGTCCCGCTCTCTTTTTTTTTCAGATGCCGGTTACCTTTACAGGGCTTCTTAATGGCCCCATTTTCAATGCGAAAAGATAACAGATCCCGTAGACGAGGGTCAGGCCCATCATCGCGTACATCCCGATTGCATATGATCCGCTCATGTCATAAACAGCTCCCCAAAGCGGACCGGAGATGGACACTCCGATGGAGGGCGCCATGCCAAGGATAGACCAGATACGCGGATAATCGCCTATCCCGAAGACTTCACTCACGACCAACGGGGTCAACACTGCGGGACCGCCGAGACCGAATGCCAAGACGAACATGACGACCGACAAGGCCAGGAAAGAGCGCGTGGTCGCAAGGAAGAACAAAGCGATCACCATGCAGAGTACCACAGCCGTGATGGTGATGGTCGAATCGATTTTGTCGTTGATGGCCCCCACCGAAATGTTGGCTATGATCATGCCGGCCATGACAAGCGAAAACAATGTGCCGACCTGTCCGGATGTGAAGTTCATGCCACTGAAGTGTGCAGGCAAGTGCTGCATCATGCCGCCTCCGAAAGCGGAAAGGAAAATGCCTATGAACAGGATGTAAAACGGTTTCATCTTTTTGGCATCTTCATAGGTTATGGACAAATCATTTACAGGTTCATTGTTTTCGGTTTGGGTAGGGAGTCCATCACCATAGGCGGTCAATCCGATACTGTCCGGGTTCTCGACCAACAAAAAAAGGCTGTTCGGGACAGTCAAGAGCGCGAAGAGGCCAGCAATCAGAAAATAACCCATCCGCCAACCGAAATTATCCAAAAATGTCGGCATGATCATCGAAACGATGGCTCCTGCCAGACCACCGGAAGCGTTCAACAAGCCCATCATCAATCCTTTTTTCGCAGAGAACCAATTATTGATCAACAATATAGCTAAAAACATCGTAATCGGCATCATGAGCAGGCCGAGGAAGATGCCCCCTAAATAAAAATGCCACAGACGGGTTGCGAATGCCAACCAAACGAATCCTAGCGATACCCAGATTCCGCCTCCGGCCAATAACCGTTTTGCGCCAAATTTAGGAAGAAATTGTCCGATCAGGGGAAGGACGAAAACACCGGTCAAAGTGGACAAGCTCATGTAAAGCGAAAAGGCACTGCGTGTGAAGCCCAACTCCGCGGTGATGGGCTCAACGAAGAAACCGACCGCATTGCCGGCAATGTACATGGCCATAATCAAGCAGGCCGCGGATAAAAAGGATAAATAGTGGCGTAAAGTCATAGCAAAGTTCCTCTCTACATCAAATAAAAAAATAAGCAGATAGGATCCGTGTCGGATTTTCCGAATAACAAAAAGGCATCCCATAATCCGGAATGTCGTTTCATGAAATCGAATACATGTCTCTGCATCTAAAATATTATATTACTAATCAACAAAAAGCAAGAGAGTGTCAAAAAAAGAGGCCGGGGATTTGTACCGGCCTCCGGAGAGAGACTGAGCTTTTCGAGGATTTTTTTGAATCGTCCAAAAATTCAATCATCAAAATGCAGTTGCAGCAGTGGGACCTGGAAGAAATGCTGGAGTGCCAAGGCAATGCCACCCAAAAGCACGCCGTTTTTCCCGAGTGTGGACAAACTGACCGGAACGTTTTGATCTGTTTTTCGGTTCAATTCCGTTTGGATTGCTGTCACACATTCCGGCACGGCGCGGAAAAGCTCTCCGTTCAAATAGACTTTTTCCGGATCAAGCAGGCTGACAACGTTGCTGATTGCGATGCTCATGTGCTGTATAAGATGCTCCACTACGCTTTTGGCTTCTTCATCGCCGGCTTTGTACAACGTAATCAGATCGGCCAACTGAAGTGCGGGATCCTTCTTCATGTCCCTGATTTCCGCAACCAAAGCAGCCGTCGAGCAATACTGGTTCAGGCAGCCTTGCTTCCCGCAGTCACAATCCTTCCCGAACGGATAGAGAATCGTGTGCCCCAGATTACCGGCCAGGCTGTGTTTGCTGCGGAATAACCGGTTCTGCAGCAAAATTCCGGAACCGATGCCTTCATCCAAGTCGATGCTGATGATGTTTCCCGGCGAGTGTGCGAATACCGCTTCAGCAATCACCGTCAGATTGTTTTGGTTCTCCAGATAAATCGGGCAGTCGATGGCATCGCTCTCCAGATGCTGGGCGGTCAGATGTTCCAACATTTTGTTGGTTGAGGATACTATCTCGTCTTCATGGACGAAACCGTCTATGGATACAACAATGCCCACGAAGCCAAATGGCGTCTTGTTGAGGGTTTTCCTGTGGTGCAGCACGATCTCTTCAATGCTGTCGATGATGTTGCTGGCTTCCACTTTTCTGACCAAATCGTACTGGGCGATGATCTTGCCTTGCAGATTGCAGACGAGAGAGGAAATCTTTGTTTGTGTAATTGTCAAACTCATCGCGTATCCGCCGTTCGCATTCACCTTCAATAACACCGGTTTTCTTCCGCCGACGACGGAACTTTGACCTGTACCGAGTTCGACAACCAACTTTTCCTTGAGCAGTTTTTTGACAATTTCAGATACGGTAGCCTTATTGAGTCCGGAATCATGAGAGATGGCAGCCCGTGAAGTGTTCGGATGATTGATGATTGCTGTCAAAACGATGGTCTCGTTTTGTTCCCTGATTGTGTTGCGGTTGACGATCATGTGGGATCACACCCTTTACAGAATTTTTTTGATTTTCGGGCGCAAAAAGAGTGGGGGTCTAAAAAAATATACAGGGAAAAGTTTGCTGAGGCTGTTCGGGAAGCAGAACAAAACATCTTCCAAAAAGTCATTCAGCGCTCAAACAGACCTATATATTTGCCAGGAAATTGATTTTGAAGGCGGTTGCGATTTTGGGGAGGGAAGCAAGCTCAAAGATGAGCGAAGGTGGGGTGAGGTAGCCTTTGTGGGCATTCGTCTTTGGTTACATTTTAACACTTTTCGCAGATTAATGCGAGGTTTGGATGCTTGCCAAACCCAATTAACACGCACTTTTTTCAATATGCTAAGCTGTTTCTGGTTTGTGGACTTTGAGTCATTGTCATTTTTTTGGATTATCGGTAGAATAAAAGGAATTACGGGAGGTGATTACAGTATGTTGGGTTTGAACGGGATAGAATGGATGATGCTGATCATTGCGGCAATCATCATCGGTTTTTCCAAAACAGGCATACAGGGCGCCACAATCCCGGCTGTGGCTCTTGTTGCGATCATTTTCGGCGGGAAGGCGTCAGCCGGAATCATGCTGCCGATGCTGATGCTGGGCGATCTGATCGCCATTTTTCAATACGGAAAACAAGGGAAATTCAGTGACGTCCTGAAACTTTTGCCTGCAGCCGTAATCGGCATCGTCATTGGAGCTGTTACCGGCAATTTTCTCGATGACAGGCAGTTCAAAGCCTTGTTGGGTGTTGTCGTATTGGTTTGTTTGGGGCTGTTGGTCTACCGGGAAGTGGCGAAAAGAGTTTTGGCGCTCCCGAAAAATCGGATCTTCCACTGGATGGTCGGGGCTGTCAGTGGCTTTTCTTCGATGGTCGGAAATGCGGCCGGCCCCATCTTCAACGTCTATTTGCTGTCGCAGGACATCAGCAAGAACAAGATGATCGGAACGACTGCCTGGTTTTTCCTGCTGATGAATGTCGTGAAACTGCCTTTCCACATTTTCATGTGGGGGACCGTCACTTGGGGGACAATCCGGTACATGCTGCTGATGATCCCCTTCATCTCCTTCGGCAGTTGGATGGGCATCACCTTCGTCAGGAAAATCAATGAGTTGTGGTACAAACGCATCATTATGGCCATGACGGGCATTGCGGCGATCCGTCTGTTCATCTAAAAAGCGATGCCTTGAACGAATTGTCAAAATCCGTTCAAGGCATCGCTTTCGTCTGTTGAAAAATCAGGCTGACTAACCTCTGTTAATTGGTATGCTCGACTTCAACTTCATCGGCCGGATCGACTCCTCCACGCAAAGCGCGTTGGTTGGCCCGGTGAAGATGGAAGGCTTCCAGAATGGGCACCAGAATCGAAGCGACTAGTCCGCCCGAAAAGCCATTGTTGTAAAGGTTGACGCCGCCGTGCAAATAGCCGATGTTCATGACCAAGGTCAAATGCATGGCACCGGCGATGATGCCCGCTATGTTCCCGTAGCGGCCGGCCAACGGGGCCAAGGTTGTTCCGAACAGGGCTGAAATCAGAACGATGGTGGACTGGTTGTCCTGATAGTTGAGCCGGCCCATCAGAGTGACCCCGATCAGGATCGGCAGGACATTCTTGATGTTTTTCCCGAAGGCTCCAAAGCCGATGATGGTGAAGATGCCGCCCAAGACCGGCCCGTTTATTTCGCCGCCCATCAAAAGAATATATGTTGTAGCCAAGAATCCAAGCAGAGACATGTTGATCAGCGTTGCACCCAGGCCGCCCAGTTCCAGATAATCAGTGGACAATTGGCCGGAGTGGCGCATGATCCGTTTCATGCCGTTGAAGCTCCAGCCGTTCAGCCACAAACCAAGCAAGAACATGCTGCTGAACAGGGAATAAAGCAACAATGAAAAGGGGGCATTGTAGCCGCTGGCAAGGATGCTTGCCGTTTCGATCTCGAAGCCGAAGTTGCGCATCAAAGAGATGAAGACGGTCCCGATGATGCCGCAGGTGAAGCCGACGTTATAGAGGCTGAATCCTCTAGTGAAAGTAACGAAATGATGCGCCAGTGGGGGGATCAGGAAGCCGGAAATGAATCCGGCGCCCAGCCCCAGAAACACACCATAGGGTTGACCGATGCCAAGGCTGAAGGAGAGTTCGCTGACCAACGGCGCCAATGCGGTCCCGAAGAGGGCAGCCAGCAAGGATTTATGCATCGGTATTTTTGTAACTCTTGCATAAGTGAAGGCTCCGATGCTGATCGGCATGGAGTTGAATAAATTTTTGCCGAAAAAGGCGAAGCCCGCAATCGTCAAAATGCCGGCTATGACTGGACCGTTGATTTTGGCATCCGCCATTTTGACGATCCAGATGGCCTGCAGTGTCATCAAGGAAACGTTGAATAATGCCGCTCCGACGTTCGTCAAGGCCATATAATCCGTTAGCAGGTTAGCCGGTGAGGCTAGGATTGTGAGGTTACCTTCATAAATTTCCCTAGGGCTGTTGAACAAGAAGGCCACGCTGGCCATCAAGATGGCGAAGCCGGCCAATAAACCGTATTTCAGCCGCTCGGAGAGTTCCTCTGCGCCACTCATAGTAGGCTGTCTTTTTTGTATCATTAGTGTCCCCCAATCTGATAGTGTTGAAAATGAGCAATGAAAACAGGATATGAAAATTGCTGTTTGCCGGATTGGAGGGAATCCAAGCTGACAAACACGTGTAAACGTTAACTTACATTTAATTATACAGGCTTGGATTGACCATCACAATATTTATTTTCAACTTTACTAAAAACCGCTAATATTGCAACAGGAAACACACAAACGGAACAATTCGCACTTGGGAAAAAGCTGTGAAAGCGGATAATTACCATCAGGAAAATAACGCCTTGACTTCGTGTGGCTCGAAGGTCATAAAATCATCCTGTCAAATCAGGGTTGCCGACAAGCCAAATAGGCACACAAAGGAGTCAAGAATGGAAAAAACAATTGAAAATATAATGGACATCAGAGGCAAAATCTATTCGCTGACGTTCATCAGTTTCCTGGTCGGTACGTTGCAGTTCGTCATCGGCAGAATCGTAGTGGAAAGTGCATCGATCATGGCAATCATGTGGACGGGTACAGCTTCGGTAGCCGTTGCTGTGTTCGTGGGGCTGGTCTGCTTCGGACTTGTGCCGTCCCGAAAAAAACCTACCGTCTGATATAGAAAATTTGAACCCAAATAAAGAAAACAGTATATTTTAGTCAACGTTGGGTGCTATAATTTTCGCCAAGGGGGAATGGAAATGGGCTTCGACAGGAATCAGTATTTGCGTGAATTGGAGACGATCGTCAATATCGACAGCGGCAGCAGAAATCCTGCAGGCACAGGAAAAGTGGCGGCGTTCTTGGAAGAAAAATATAGGCAGCAAGGCTTTCAGACCGAGTTGGTTTCGGTCGGTCCGGAGGTGGGTCCGGTCTTGGTGGCTACGAATGCGCCGGACGAGCCCATCGATCTGCTCTTCATCGGCCACACGGATACGGTGTTCCTGGATGGGGAAGCAAGCAGAAGGCCTTTCACGATAAAAGGCGAGCGGCTATACGGGCCTGGCGTCTATGACATGAAAGGCTGCAGCCTGCTGACGGCTTACCTGATGGAAAACTTGCCAGCAGAACTGAAGCGAAGCCTCAATATCTGCGTGATCCACAATCCGGATGAGGAAATCAGTTCCTTTTATTCCCGTGAAGTGATCATCGAAAAAGCGAAAATGGCCAAGTTCGCCTTCGTCATGGAGCCGAGCGCGGCTGATGGATCGATGATCAAGGAGAGGAAAGGCATCGAGAAACTGAAGATCCATTTCAAGGGCCGCCCATCCCATGCCGGGGATGCTCCGGAAGAAGGGCGCAGCGCCATCAACGAACTGGCTTATTGGATCGTGCAATTAAATACCTTAATCGATCATGATGCCGGCGTATCGGTGAATGCGGGCACTATCCAGGGAGGCACGGTGCCGAATGTCGTCCCCGAGCATGCCCAGATGGAATTGGACTATCGGTACTCAAATCCTATTGATGTCACAGCCTTTTTGGACATGCTGGAGGATCTGCAGATTCATGCAGCCGAAAAGGAAATCGGCATCGACATCGCAGTGATCGGCAGGCGTCCGCCGATGGTTGATGTGCCGGGAGCGAAAGCTTTGCGGAGCGTCTTCGAGGATGTCGGCAAGCAGATGGACACGGTCATTTCGTTCAAAAAATCGGGCGGTGTATCCGATGCCAACTTCACGACCAGCGTCGGAGTTCCGACGGTCTGCAGCATCGGGTTGATCGGCGGCGCCTTCCATACCGATCATGAATATGTCGAGCTGGATTCGATTTTTTCGCGTTTGGAGCTTTTGACCGCAGTCATAGCGGAGATGAGCCGGCGGAAAATGTTTTGCACAAGTGCAGATCGTCTTCGGGTAACTTGAAATCAATTGTTGCAGCCATGAAAAATTCAAGTTGAACAGTAGTGCAGAGGCCTTTCCCCGGTCTGCTGTGCTACTGTTTTTTTGATTTCTGTGTCAGAGCCCAGAGATGAAATACTTGCCGAAGAACACCGGAAGAACAGCACTTTTAATGTTCCGGATGCGATAATGGAGGTATAGGATTTCGGCGCCCGGCATAGGCAACGTGCAGCTGGCGGCCGATAAAATCAATGGTTGGATGGTTCCGGGGGATTAAGCATAAAGGAGTGTTCATATGGTTAAGATTGGGGAAAAAACAGTCGTGTCCGTAACGTGCCAAGAGGTTATTCTGCAATTAGCCGAACGTCACTGCACCAGTGAAGAGTACCTTCATTTCGGCCGGAAAGAAGCCCAGGATAAGTATGTGCTGGTGACGGATGCAAAAATATATATGATCACGTCCAAAGCAGGTGCGGGTGCCAAGCACAAAGAGGACGTATTCAGCATCCAATATACGAAAATGCAAAAGAAACCTTTGAGGATGAAGTTTGAAGGATGGACGTTCGAAATGCCGACGGACAGCATTGATCCGGCAGCAGACGAGTGGACAAATCATCTGACTGCAGAAATAAACTGCCTAAAAGAAATATTGGCCGAAGGGATCATTACGGAAGAGGAATTTGAGCGTGCGAAGGACAGGCTTAAGAAAAACTGATCGGAATATTGCGATGTTCCGCTTGCGATGAACAGCACAGAAGACAAAAACGGGCAGCCCTCCCATTGAGGCTGCCCGTTTTTGTCTTCTGTCCGGTAATTGTCTCTACGACCAACCTCCATTGTTGGGGGGCTGCGTCGTTCTTCTCCGGCGAGCGGTGGCTTCGCCGGAGTTCGGCCAACAATCTGGATTGTGTTTTCCGCTGAGCCGATCATAGTCGGAGTTTAGGCCGACTATGATCGGCGTGCCTTGGTCCGCGGATCCTTCCCCGCAGTTGTGTGCGGAGAATCCAGAGTTCTCCCGTGATTCATCAGATCGCCAAGCCCGTTCTCTTGAATGTGTTGAACTGATCCCGCAACAATGCGCGCGTCAGGTGATCTTCGATAGTCACGTTCAGGTTCGGCAGTTTTGCGATATTGTAGATATCGTTTGTATCTTCAACGAGTACCCAATTGTTCAGCACTTTCACGACGATGGAAGACAGCGGTTCGGCATGGCTGCACTTGAACAGAGTATCGTCCACAAATTTTTTGAAAGGATTGACCAACTGTTCTTCCGGCAGCATATCCTCTGCCAAGTCCAAAGCATCCTCCCGGTAAATCGTGAATTCTTTCTCATAAACGGGAGGGGATTGTTTGATGAGCTCGTAATCCCGTTCCTTTATGTACGCCAAGGCATCCTGATAACCTTTGCGGTATTCCTTGGTGGATTTGATGCCGCTGTTCATGTAGGTTTTGGCTGCGATGACTTCTTCCAATGAATCTTCAGGGATCAACCACCCCTCTTTATTGCTGAATTTTACGGCATCCTTGATTTTTCCTTTGCGGATCCATCTGCGCACCATTTCTTCTGAATGGGTGATATTTTTTTTGCTGAGTATTTTGACTGCTTCGGCTACGGTAAGCATGGTTTGTCCCTCCGTTGTTACTTGTTTAGTTGAATATATAGTAGCATTAAGTTTTAAGGCTGTGGTGTTTCTTTTGTGTACTCTCAAACATAGTACAGAGAAAAAACACTGAAATGGCGACCGAAGCCCAATGCACCAGGGAAGTGTTTTTTTTATGTTCTAAATGTGAAGGACATCATAAGTACACCTCGTAATCGGCACAAATACAGAAAAGCATACTATAATGAAGTCATCAAAATTACGGAGGTCGCATATGGCAACAATCGAAACGTACCAAAGAGCCGCATTGAAGAAAACCAATCCATTGTTAACCAAATTACGCACGACAGTCGAAACTGCTTTCTATGGCAGCAATATGCATGAAGTGAAAACGCTTGCCGAAGCCTATGAGTTGGCGAAAACATCCCCAGGGGTCATCGTGACCGATCTTCCCATCAAAGAGACGGAAAAGTTGGGCCTGCCGGAGGATGCCAAAGTGCTGGTCGAAAACGGCGGCAAAATAGTCGGACGGACCGCTAAAGCAAGACGGATCGTAGGCGAGGACAAAGCGGAAGACGAGCAGCTGATGGCGCTGGTCCGTGAAGTCATCTACCAGAACCGCACGAAGAAATACCACCAGACTACAGGCTATGTCGGCTTGGACGAAGATTTCATCATCAAAGCGCACATCGCCTTTCCGGAAGGCAACGAAAACAATCTGTATTCCTGGCTGCTGAACTTCCAGTGGGCCAATGACACGTACAACGAATTGTACACGCATTCAAAGAAATATGCAGAAGGGGATATCTACATCTACACGGATCCGGATTGGCGCCATCCCGATTATCCGCTGGGACTTGCTTACTTTGAACCCGACCACAACGTCGCCTGCATTTTGGGCATGCAGTATTTCGGGGAATTCAAAAAAGGCACGCTGTCGTTGGCCTGGGGCACCGCGCACCGCAACGGCTTCGCTTCCTGCCACGGCGGACTGAAGAAATTTGTGCTTAAAGACAAAAAGCGCGTCTTTGCGTTCTTCGGCTTGTCCGGTTCGGGCAAATCGACGCTGACGCATTCGAAGCACAACGGAAAATACAAAGTGAAGGTATTGCATGACGATGCATTCATCATCGATCTGCTTGACGGATCATCGATCGCTTTGGAACCGGCCTACTTCGACAAAACCCAGGACTATCCGGCAGACCATCCGGAGCAGGAATATTTCCTGACCGCACAGAACGTCGGCGTGACGAAGGACGTTGACGGAAAACGTGTCCTGGTGACGGAAGACATCCGCAACGGCAATGGCCGCACCGTCAAATCCCGCTACGTGACACCGGACCGAGTGGACAAATTCCATTCACCGATTGAAGGCGTTTATTGGATCATGAAGGATGATTCATTGCCGCCGCTGGTCAAAATCGAGGATCCGATCCTTGCCGCCACTTTCGGAGCAACCTTGGCAACAAAACGGTCGACTGCGGAAACGGCAAGAAAGGGCGAAGACCGGGATCGCTTGGTCATCGAACCTTACGCCAATCCATTCCGCGTCTATCCGTTGATCGAGGATTACGAAGACTTCAAAGCTTTGCTGAGCAAAGAGGCAGTCGACTGCTATATAATCAACACGGGTGCGTTCCTGGACAAGGACATCACCAAAGACGTCACACTCGGCGTAATCGAGAGCATCGTCGAAGAGACGGCCGCCTTCAAACCTTTCGGGGACGGGACCGGCTTGGCATACTTGGATGTGCCCGGCTATGAACCGCCGCTGGAGGACGAGAGCTACAAAAAACTGGTCAAAGAACGGATGACGATGCGCATCGAATTCCTGCAGGCGTTCAACCAAGCCAATCCGGACTTCCCGCTTCCGGATGAAGCACTTCACGGGTTCGACCAAATCATCCGCTCCCTATAATCAGAAAAAACCAACAGTATTATCCCCTTCGAAGCAGGGATAGTGCTGTTGGTTTTCATTTGATGATTTATTCTTTTGGAAGCAGGGGAATGCTCACGGAGACTGTTAACCCTTTTTGGGCTCTATCGAGTTTGATTTGCCAGTCATATTTGTCGGCTATCGAAGACACCACGAATAATCCCAAGCCGGAGCCTTTGCTGCCCTTCGTAGTGAAGAACGGATCGAACAGATTTTCATTTTCCAGTCCTTCGGCGATTCCCGGGCCATCATCCGTGATGGACAGGACCGCGTATTGTTTTTCTCGGGTCACGACGGAACGCTTTTGCAGCTCGGTGTTGTATGGCGGTAGTGCTTTTTCAAGCCTGATTTTGACTTTGCCGGGATTGTTGCCGATCGCCTGGAAGGCATTTGTCATCAGGTTGTACAGGACAACCTGCAGATCTTGTTTGTCAAAACCTTCAACGGACAAGTCAGGAGTGATCATATTTTCCAACGTGATGCCTTTTGGCGTCAGTATCGTGATTTCGGATAACGTATCCTTCAGTACTTGGGAGAGGTCGTTCGACTTGTCCTGCTGGCCTTCGCTGACTTTTGAAAAACGCAGCACATTGGTGGAAAGCTCCTTGCCTTTTTCGGCTGCATGGTAAATTTCTTTCAGTTCGCTGACCAATTCGTCGTTTTCGGCATATTCTTCCATCAACAGCTGGGCATTTCCCAGAATTGGGGTCAGGAAATTGTTCATGTCGTGCACGATGGTCGTCGTCAAGAGACCGATCGATTCAAGTTTGTTTTCCTTCAGTATCCTTTTTTCCAACTGATGCCGTTCGTTTTCGAATTTTTGTTTTTCGATGAAGCGTTGGCTTTCTTCGTAGGCCTGATTTTTCTTGTTGTAACCCCTGATCAGCAGGACAAAAATGAGGACGATGGCAGAAATCAGCAATAATAGGCTCAATAGGATATAATTGTTTTGTATAGGGACCCGGTTGTGTTCATAGAAATCCGAGTTCAGGGCGATCACCCAATGGGCTGCGCCGATGTCTATCCACTTGAAGGCGCCCAACTTAAGGACTTTGGTCGGATTCTCTTCATCCCACCAGTAGGAGTAATAGCTGAGCGTCCCTTCCGCTTGCGTGAGCTGGGCTTCCTCCAAGCGCCTCAGATCGGAAAGATCCAGATCCGGGAATTGCTTCTGGCGGTCGGAAATGATGTCGAGGCCGACTTGGCTTTCGACTGGATGGATGACGACTTCCATATCGGCATTCTTCACCAAAGGATAGCCGCTGTAGGCGCTTGTGTCGCTGAATATTTCCGCCTTGAACATATTTTCGAGGTTCAGCGGTGCGACAAGGTACCCCGTGACTTGGCCATTGGCGGCAACGATTGGGGTATACAGATTGACGAAAGATTGGTTATCCAAAAAGTATTCGCTGCTGTTTTGGAGGAGCGGGTCACCGTCGAATAAGGATCCAAAGCTTGGGTCAGCCTGCAGGTAGGTCAAGGCGGTTTCTTCGGCAAGTATTTGAGTGGTCCCGCCTTCGGTCACCCAAGCTGCCGAAAAAATACCCTCAGCGTCAAGTTGGATCAGCAGGTTTGTTTGATCTTCATGGGAACCAAGGTAAGCGGCGATGATTCCTTCTTTTTCGGCTGCGGCGAGTGGATCTTCCGGAAGGTCCTTGAAAGCAAGTTCTTCGGAAAACTGCTGAAGCGATAGGGAACGGTTTTCGATGACGAGCCTCAGATTGTTCGTCACATAATTCAAAGTCTGCATCAGCTGCTCCTGGCCGCTCCTGATCGCATTCTGTTCGACGGCGTAAAAGCTGCCCGCAATGGTGATGAAGGTTATCGCGATGAGGATGAATAACCCCGTCATGATGATATTGATGAAACGAGTCGTCGGTTTGTTGTCCATCATAAAAGCCCTTTCTTGAAAAAATGCATAGTAAAAAAATAAGTGCTTGACAAAACGATGTTCTGATTGCGAAACTAGAGAACATTGAGGAGGAAAAATATGAACAACCAAAAAATACTCGTCGTTGATGACGATATCGCAATCCGGCGGCTCATTTGGAAGGCGCTGCAATCAACGGGCGTACTTATTTACCAAAGTGATTCCATCGAAAAGACACTGGATATCATGACCCGTGTGAATTTTGACCTTTTTCTGTTGGATATCAGTCTGGAATATGAGAATGACGGCTATCATTTGGCGCAATTGATCCGCGCCGACTATCCGTTAACCCCTATTATATTTATAAGCGGAAAAAAAAGCGAGACCGATATCATCAATGGTCTCGAAACAGGGGCGGATTATTATATTACGAAGCCTTTTTCGCCTAATCTTTTGCGGGCTCAAATTTTGAGCACGTTGCAAAGAATGAAGACCATCCAGTCACAAAAAACGAATCCAACCAGCCGTGTCCTCAAAGTGGGCGATTTTACTTTCGACAAAAATCTGTACCAATTGCAAAAACGGGGGCAGGATATCGCCCTGTCATCCAAAGAAATCCAATTGATGCTGTTTTTCCTGGAAAATCCGAATCAGGTGTTTTCGAAGGAACAGATCTATGCGAATGTATGGAATGATGGGGAGATCGACAATAACCTGATCATGGTATACATCAGCTATCTGCGCAACAAGATCGAGGACGACTCGAAAAAGCCGCGTTACTTGAAGACCGTCTGGGGAATCGGCTATACCTTCAGCCCGGACGGCGAATAGACTCAGAAAAGATTCTCCAATTTTGCAAAAAAGATACCTAAGGATAAAAGATCGGCAGCTCCGCCTGGGCTCAAGTGTCTTTCTATCAGGACCAGGTCATAGCTGTACATCAACTCTTTCAGGTTTCCTTCATGTGAATCTTGCAGGAGTTGTTTTGTTTCCGTTTTGATTGTCCGCCAGGCGTCGATGCCGCCGCGGTGGATGATGTTGCCGTCTTCGACTTGGCTCATCAACAGCAGCAACGCCTCCAACAAGACAAGCTCCATCGGCCGGTCTTTATTGGCCCTGAAAAACGGCATAATCAGCTGACCTAAGGCAGGGTAGCCTGCTTCGGCTTCGCCGCGGATACCGGTGATGCCGTAGCTAAGGTATAATTTTTCTCCATACGTCAAGGAGCTTTTGGCGGCGAGATCGGCAAAGTCATTCGTCACCAATCCATGACTCATCGCTTTTGCGTAGGCGAGAATGCCCTGTATATCTTCTTCCGAGAAAGGGAGGGGACGCTGTCCGGAACTGATATAGGCGCCGGTCGCCCCCAAAAGGACGGCGAAGGAAAAATTGGCGCCTTTGTGGGTGTTGATGTTTTTGGTGGCAGCCAGCATCGCTTTTTCGGCATGAATGCCCATCGAGCGGACCTTATGGAACAATTCTTTGGGAGTCCCTTCATGTTCGGCCCCTAATTTTACATATTGATACAGGTAAGGGCTCAGGCTGACGATGCTGTCCAAAAAAGTAAAGAAGTCCATATCGGAGTGGGCACCGCTGTTGTTGCGGTCTACCAAACCGGGTTTGGGCGTCAACGCCACCTCATAAAGGAGCGCTCTCTCGGCTTGTCCGGCAATTTCGACAAGCAACTCATTGATTGGTTTCAAAGTCAATTTTACGTTTCTCCATTTCTTTGACGATAAAATTCAGCGAGCGATCCAAATGTTCATGGGTGATGAGCTGGATCTGGAGGGCATCCTGTGTTTTCATGCCCCGGTAAATCAGCCAATGCTCAGCCAATGCAAAATCGCGCCGTTCCTTTGAACTGATCGAGATGTCACGGAAGTAGCTCAAATATTCCGAGAGTTTCAGAACGATCGATTTCAGACGCTGCATCTGACTTTTTTCGTAAATGAAATCATTGAATTCAAAAAATTTCTGCTGCAGTTCATCAACTTTATCTTCCTGATTGAGCACCTCGCAGTGTTCCAAATGCAAGCGCATTGTTTTGAAATCCTCGGCTGTCATCAGCTTCATGGCTGTTGTTGTAGCGAGGGTATCCAAAGCTTTACGGATATCATAGATTTCATAGGCATCTTTGATGCTGATGCCTTTCACAACTACACCGACGCCAGGGACATGTTTTACTAAATCTTCTTCTGTCAGCTTCTTCAGAGCGTAGCGGATGGGTGTGCGGCTGATGTTCATGTTTTCGGAGAATTCTTTTTCGTTGATGCGTTCCCCGGCTGGGATTTCGCCCAGTATGACGGTCTTGCGGAAAGCCTCGTAAATCAGGTCTTTGAGCGGCATATTTTGACTGAGGTCCAAGTTTTTGCTGACTGCTTTGATTATAGTGCTCATATTTTCCCCTTCTTTCGATTATTGTTGTTTGATTAGGTGTGGATTAGGTCTCTCTGAGAGCGTTGCCTTTATACTAAAAAGCCGAGCAGATTCGCCCGGCTTCCAGTCCTTAACAGGATTATACGTTTTTTTATTGTGGGATGTAAAGCGGCATTTGGCCGAACAATACGATTGTCACTAAGAAGATAACGAAGATTCCCAGTGCATATTTCGCAGATTCTTTCTGCCAAGCGCCCATGTCCAAACCAGTCAAACGAAGCAACAGGTAGATGAATGCTACCAGCGGGCTCAGCAAGTGGAAAGCTTGACCCATCAGGGAAGCCAAAGCCATTTGCATGTTTGTGAATCCGTATGCGCGACCAGCTTCAGCCAGTACAGGCAACACACCGAAGTAGAAGCCATCATTGGAGATGAAGAATGTACCTGGTGCAGAGATAAGGGCGATGATGATTCCCCAGAAACCTGCCAATTGTTTCGGAATGATTGTTGCGAAGCTTTCTGCCAAAGCAGTAGCCATTCCGGATCCTTGGAACAAGCCCATGAATACGCCGGCTGCGAATACAAGGATAACTACTTGAACAGCGTCGCCGCCGTTTGCGCCGATACGTGATGATTGATCTTTAAGAGCAGGGTAGTTGACCATCAAAGCGATACATGTACCTACCAAGAACAACAACAATGGCGGCATTGAGATTGCTTCGATGAATGATCCGGCAACCAACCAAGCGATCAAGCCGATTGTCAGGATTCCGTTGAATACGAAGTTATTTGGGCGACGGATTTCTTGCGTTTCCGGATCCGTAACAGTAGTCATTTCTTCGATTTCTGCATCAGTCAGGACTTTAACTCCCAAGCGAGCGCGCTCTTTGCGGCCCATGTGCGGTGCAACCCAGAAAATAACATACGCTAAAGCCAATACCATACCAGGAGCAAGATAAGAAAGGATGCTTGCATCAACTTCCAGAACAGCCATCGCACGAGCAGTCGGGCCGCCCCATGGAAGCAAGTTCATGATTGTGTTCTGCAAGATGATCAATACAGCCAAGTTCATTACGTTCATGTTCAATTTCTTGTAGATAGGAAGAAACGCTGAAACGCAGATCAAAGTTGTAGTGGTTCCGTCACCATTCAAGGAAACAGTGGCAGCAACAACAGCAGTTGCCATCAAGACCTTCATCGGGTCGCCTTTAGCGAAGTGGATCATTTTTTTGGTGATAGGATCGAATAGACCAGTATCCAACATGATAGAGAAGTATAGAATAGCGAACAATAACATGATACCTGTTTTAGAAGTTGTGTTTACCCCTTCCAGAACGAATTCACCGAGGTTCCCTGAGGTAACACCCGTTGCCATAGCGATAAGCGTAAAAACAAGCGGGATGATAACTAATGCGGTGAACGGTGATAATTTCTTTTGCATGATCACGTACATGAAGATCGCGATCATTCCATAAGATAATACTGTAAGTAACATTTTCTTTCTCCTTCCGACTATAAAAAATTTTTTTGAGAGTGCCCGATTCCTTTGATAATCAAACTAGGACGTGAATAGGTTCACATTTT
This sequence comes from Trichococcus ilyis, assembly GCF_900109135.1. Taxonomy (GTDB): domain Bacteria; phylum Bacillota; class Bacilli; order Lactobacillales; family Aerococcaceae; genus Trichococcus; species Trichococcus ilyis. The sequence continues at coordinate 16,807 of NZ_FNYT01000034.1, forward strand.
TTCTAATTTAAAAATCCCAAAGTTTCTTGGGCTGTATCTCTAAGAGCAATAATAGTTACTTTGCAAGTCAATTGAAAGCCGTTACTTTAAAAAAACACAAAAAACACACTGGAATTAAAACGCTTTCTTAAATGCGGCTTAACCAAATGTTAAAAAAGTCTTAAATGCCAAGGAACGTTGATGTGACAACGTTTTTGCTGTTTGGCCGTTTTTGAGAACATAAAAAAAACAATAAAACAGGCATTGCGGACTGTTTTTAATGAGAGAAATTTCTATAATGGGATTAAATCCATAGAAAGGACGTGAGAAAATGATTTTTTTCAAAGGTTTCTTTGGGAAAAAGGACACAAAAGCATCTGAGCCAATACCGTCAGCAACTGTCTCTGCAAGTGCACCCGCAAATGACCTGATTGAAATTCCTGCTTTTATACCCACTGATCCGAATGAATATGAATTAGTCAGTGTCATCGCGACAGCAATCGCTGCAGGAGATCATCCTAAATCGCAGTTTGTGGTAAAGAATATTATGAAGCGTAACCCTGAGGCTCATCTTGTTTCGCTGATTTCCGCAAGCATTGCGGCAGGCGCCATGCCTGAAAGTAAATTTGTCGTAAAAAAAATAAGTCAGGTTAAATAATAAGGAGGAATTATAAATGTTAAGAAAATTCAAGATTGCAATCGATGGTAAGGAATACTTAGTGGAAATGGAAGAAATCGGCGGCGTGCAACAACCGGTTCAAGCGCCAGTTGCAGCGGCACCAGCAGCACCAGCAGCACCAGCAGCGGCACCAGCGGCACCAGCAGAACAAGCGGCACCAGCACCAGCTGCAGCGCCAGTTTCCGCAGCTTCAGGAGACGCTATGACAGCACCGATGCCAGGAACGATCCTAAAAGTGTTAGTGAACATCGGCGATGAAGTGAAAGAGAACCAACCATTGATGATCCTTGAAGCGATGAAAATGGAAAACGAAGTTGTTGCAAACCATGCTGGTAAAGTAGCCGGAATCCATGTCAACCAAGGTCAAGTCGTAAATGCCGGCGATGCATTGATTACCATCGCATAATTATTTTATTAGGAGGAAGTGAATAAATGGAGACATTATTAGCAGGAATTACATCCATCACGATGGGCCAAATCGCGATGATGTTCATCGGGGCGATCCTGATGTATTTAGGAATCAAAAAAGAGTATGAACCTACATTGTTGGTGCCTATGGGGCTTGGTACAATCTTGGTCAACTTCCCGGGGACAGGGGTCCTGACCCAAGTCGTCAACGGAACTGAAGCGGAAGGTGTTTTGGATGTCCTGTTCAAAGCAGGTATCAGCACAGAATTGTTCCCGTTGCTTATTTTCATCGGTATCGGGGCCATGATCGACTTCGGACCGCTGTTGCAGAACCCATTCATGTTGTTGTTCGGTGCCGCCGCTCAATTCGGTATCTTCTTCACGATCATCGTCGCCATCTTCTTCGGTTTTGACATCAAAGAAGCTGCTTCAATCGGTATCATCGGTGCCGCTGACGGCCCGACAGCGATCTTCGTATCCAACCAATTGTCGCCTAATCTGTTGGGACCGATCACTGTTGCCGCTTATTCCTACATGGCGCTTGTTCCGATCATCCAACCGATCGCCATCAAAGCCGTCACAACCAAAGCAGAACGTCGCATCCGCATGACTTACAAAGCGGAAGGCGTATCCAAAATGACAAAAATCCTTTTCCCGATCATCATTACGATCGTTGCCGGTTTTATCGCACCAATTTCCCTTCCGTTGGTAGGTTTCCTGATGTTCGGTAACTTGCTGCGCGAATGTGGCGTTCTGGACCGTCTGTCCATGACTGCCCAAAACGAATTGGTCAACATCATCAGTATCCTCTTGGGTCTGACGATTTCCATCAAAATGCAAGCTGATTTGTTCCTGAATCTGCAAACATTGATGATCATCGCTTTCGGTTTGGTCGCCTTCATCATGGATACAGTCGGCGGCGTCTTGTTCGCGAAATTGCTGAACTTGTTCAGAACCGAAAAAATCAACCCGATGATCGGTGGTGCCGGTATTTCCGCATTCCCGATGTCCAGCCGTGTTATCCAAAAAATGGCTACTGACGAAGATCCGCAAAACTTTATCCTGATGTATGCGGTCGGTGCGAACGTATCCGGGCAAATCGCATCTGTAATCGCTGGTGGTTTAGTACTTGCCTTCTTCAGCTAAGAAGGTTCATTGAAAGGAGATATAATTATGGTTTTTGATCCAGAAGCTTTAACAACTGCATTTGAATTGATGATTTTTGGTATGGGCGGCATCTTCCTGGTGCTGTTCCTGCTGTATGTCGTATCGATCGTACTGATCAAACGTTTTCCAGCCTAAATCCTAAGTAAGAAAACGAAGAAGGCTTACTGTTCACTATCTTTTTGTCCTGTCCGATGATCGCTCCGAATTTTCGGAGGAAGAGCGGTCAAAGCTTGTAAAGGCGGGCACACAGCACCTTCTGAATGTGGTCATCCTCCCGACAAGGGACTATCAAGTGTCATCCGCTTTGTAGGGGAAGAACCATCATCCCCCGTTACAGAGGTATATAACGAGAGTATGCGTGAGATTTTTTCTGATGCGCTTGCCCTGACAGTCGGTCCCCGGATCGGACGGTATGGGCAGGTCATCAGTGCTGCACGTGTACGAAAAGCATTGAAAGAAGATGATTTTCAAACAATAAAAAAACTTGTACCACCAACAACTTATATTTATTTGGCAGAAAATTATGGAAAAGACAAATTTAGAGGTGAAAAAAAGTGGAAATTAAAAAATATGCAGTAGCTGGAACGACTGAGTCAAGTGATATCATGATCGTCGTTGAACCTAGCGACAACAATGAAGTTGCAGTGACACTGAATTCAAGCGTTGAAAAACAATATGGCGATCGTATCGAGGAAGTCATCATTGCGACGCTTAAAAATCTTGGCATCACAAGCGCGAAAGTATCCGCTGTCGATAAGGGCGCTTTGGATTGCACGATCGAAGCCCGTACGGTGACAGCCATCCACCGCGCTGCTGAAAAAGACGACTACAACTGGAAGGAGATGGACTCATGGAACGTTTAAGAAGAACAATGATGTTCGTCCCTGGCGCAAATGCTGCAATGCTTAGGGATGCACCTTTATACGGAGCAGATTCGATCATGTTTGACTTGGAGGATGCTGTTTCTCTGAAAGAAAAAGATTCAGCCCGTACTTTGGTGCACTTCGCGTTACGCACATTCGACTACAGCAAGTCCGAAACAGTCGTACGTATCAACAGCTTGGACGCAGGCGGAAAATTGGATGTCGAAGCGATGGTCTTGGCCGGCGTAGACGTCATCCGTCTTCCGAAAACGGAAACAGCCCAGGATATCGTGGATGTTGAAGAAGTGATCACTGAAGTCGAAACAAAATACGGCATCGAGATCGGCAGAACCAAAATGATGGCTGCCATCGAATCCGCAGAGGGCGTCCTGAATGCCCGCGAAATCGCCAAAGCCTCCACTCGTTTGATCGGGATTGCCTTGGGTGCTGAAGATTACGTAACCAACATGAAGACAAAACGTTATCCTGACGGCCAGGAATTGTTCTTCGCCAGAAGCTACATTCTCCACTCTGCCCGTGCAGCCGGAATCGCGGCTATCGATACGGTTTATTCGGATGTTGAAAATGTGGGCGGCTTCTCCCGCGAAGTCGAGCTTATCAAACAGCTTGGTTTCGACGGAAAATCAGTCATCAACCCGCGTCAGATTCCGATCGTCAACCATATCTATGCACCAACAGAAAAAGAAATTCAACATGCTAAGGAAGTTATTTGGGCTATCAGAGAAGCTGAAGAAAAAGGTTCAGGCGTCATCTCCTTGAAGGGTAAGATGGTCGATAAACCGATCGTTGAACGCGCTGAACGTGTCATCGCTTTAGCCAAGGCCGCAAAACTTATTAGCGAGGAGGATATTTAATCATGACTGTCAACAAAGTGGGAAAAGAGATACCTGAGGTTTATGCTGAGCAATACGGCGTTTTCGATGGGGAATTAGCCAACATCAAAGATTACCAAGAAGCCAGCCGCAAAATTCATCCGGTGAAACCGCGCGATAAAAAAATGCTGAACAGCATCCGTGAAGCGATCGAAAAAACAGGACTGAAAGACGGCATGACGATTTCTTTCCACCATCATTTCCGTGAAGGGGACTTCGTCATCAACATGGTTATGGATGTGATCGCCAAAATGGGCATCAAAAACCTTTCGATTGCGCCGAGTTCCATCGCCAACGTCCACGAACCATTGATCGATCATATCAAAAATGGCGTCGTCACAAGCATCACATCAAGTGGTTTGCGCGACAAAGTCGGCGCTGCCATCTCAGCGGGCATCCTGGACAACCCGGTTGTCATCCGCTCACATGGCGGACGCGCAAGAGCGATCGTCAGCGGCGATATCCACATCGACGTTGCCTTCCTGGGCGCGCCAAGTTCCGATGAATACGGCAACGTGAACGGCTCCCACGGCAGAACGGCTTGCGGATCGTTGGGTTATGCAATGGTGGACGCGAAGTACGCTGACCAAGTTGTCGTCATCACCGACACACTGATGCCTTATCCGAACACACCAATCAGCATCCCGCAAACGGACGTTGATTACGTAGTCGTGGTGGACGCAATCGGCGATCCTGAAGGCATCTCCAAAGGGGCTACCCGCTTCACGAAGAACCCTAAAGAATTGTTGATCGCCGAATACGCTTCAAAAGTGATCACGAACTCGCCGTATTACAAACAAGGCTTCTCTTTCCAGACCGGTACCGGCGGCGCTTCATTGGCCGTGTCCCGTTTCCTGAAGGAATCCATGCTCGAAGATGGCATCAAAGCAAGCTTTGCTTTGGGCGGCATCACAAATGCTATGGTTGAACTGCTTGAAGAAGGCCTTGTCGAAAAAATCATCGATGTACAGGATTTCGATCACCCGTCCGCACTTTCATTAGGCAAAAATGCGAACCACTATGAAATCGATGCTGAGATGTATGCCTCTCCGTTAAGCAAAGGTTCTGTCATCAACCAATTGGACACAGCCATCCTTTCGGCTTTGGAAATCGATACTGACTTCAACGTGAACGTCATCACCGGTTCCGATGGCATCATCCGTGGCGCTTCCGGCGGCCACTCCGATACGAGTGCAGCCTGCAAAATGAGTTTGGTCATCTCACCGCTGATCCGCGGTCGTATCCCGACAATCGTAGACACTGTCAACACAGTCGTCACACCTGGTTCAAGCGTGGATGTTGTCGTAACAGAGTTGGGTATCGCCATCAACCCTGCCCGCGAAGATCTGATCGAACACTTCAAATCATTGGATGTCCCTCAATTCTCGATCGAACAATTGAAAGACATCGCATATTCCATCGTTGGATCCCCTGATCCGATCGAATACGGCAACAAAGTCGTTGCCCTGATCGAATACCGGGATGGCACCATCATCGATGTGGTAAAAAATGTCTAATACAGCTCTTTTTACCGAAGGAGAACGTGTTACTCTGGAAGAAATGTTGGCGGTGCGTGAAAAACGTGTCGCCATCCAACGGGAATTATTGAGCAGCCAGAAAGACGACAGCCTCTTGATGGCAATCATGAATATCCCGGGTCCGATCAAAAACAATCAGCAGTTGGAAGCCGTCTTCACTTCGGTTCTGGAACGCATAGAGGAAGTGCTTGGCAATGATCTGCCGCAAGCTTCGCTCTACCGGAATCTGAAGACAGGCGCGGAATATTTCATCCTTTCGCCATTGACGCCTGCACAACTGAAGGAAAAAATGGTGATGATCGAAGAAACGCATCCTTTCGGCCGATTGTTCGACCTGGATGTTCTTTGGATGGAAGGCAATGATCTGAAGAGCATCAGCCGTACCGAATTAGGACTGAATACAAGGCGCTGCTTCATCTGCAATCGTGATGCAAAAGATTGCGGACGCAGCCGTCGCCATACCATTGAAGAAATGCAAGATGCCATTTCTAAAATAATCCAAGAAGGAAGTGACCAATTACATGACTAAAGAAATCCGTTTTATGGAAACGGTCTTGCGTGATGGTCAACAAAGTTTGATTGCAACACGTATGCCACTATCAGATATGTTGCCGATCATCAAAACCATGGATGAAGCCGGCTACCACTCCATTGAAATGTGGGGAGGGGCTACCTTCGATTCTTGTATCCGTTATTTGAACGAGGATCCTTGGGAGCGTCTGCGCACAATCCGTAAAGAAGTCAAAAATGCAAAACTGCAGATGCTTTTGCGGGGCCAGAACCTGTTGGGATACAAACACTATTCCGATGATGTCGTCAGCGCGTTCGTCGAAAAATCGATCCAAAACGGAATCGATGTTGTGCGTGTCTTCGATGCATTGAATGATCTGCGCAACCTGAAGACAGCCATCAATATCACCAAAAAAGCGGGCGGGCATTGCCAGACTGCCATCTCTTACACAACCAGCGAATTCCACACAGTCGACTATTTCGTCGGCTTGACGAAGGAAATGGCTAAAATGGGCGCAGATTCGATCTGCATCAAGGACATGGCAGGCGTTTTGACGCCATCCGTCGCTTTCGAATTGGTAAGCAAAATCAAAGCAGCCGTTGATTTGCCTTTGGAAGTCCACACGCATGCGACAAGCGGCATTGCTGAAATGACTTATCTGAAAGCTGTTGAAGCCGGTGCGGATATCATCGACACAGCCATCTCCCCGTTTGCTGGCGGCACAAGCCAACCGGCTACGGAATCCGTCGCAATCGCGTTGGAAGGCCTAGGCTACAACACGGGTCTGGATATGAACAAACTTGCAGAAATCGCCGATCACTTTGCGCCGATCCGGGATCGTTTCCGCAACGAAGGCATCCTGAACCCTAAAGTGAAGGACGTTGAGCCGAAAACGTTGCTGTATCAAGTACCAGGCGGCATGCTTTCCAACTTGTTGAGCCAACTGACTGAACAGGGCCTGCAGGACAAATACGACGATGTACTGGCAGAAGTTCCGAAAGTGCGTGCGGACTTGGGCTATCCTCCATTGGTTACACCATTATCTCAAATGGTCGGTACGCAGGCCTTGATGAACGTCATCGCAGGCGAGCGCTACAAGCTTGTGCCTAACGAAATCAAGGAATATGTAAGGGGTCAATACGGCAAACCGCCAGTGGCGATTTCTGCAGAAATCACGAAAAAAATCATCGGCAACGAAGGCATCACAACTGTGAGACCTGCTGATCTGATCTTGCCGCAAATGCCTAAATTTGAGGAAGAGATCAAACAGTACGCTAAATCCACGGAAGACGTCTTGATGTACGCTTTGTTCCCGCAGCAAGCCAAAGACTTCCTGGGACGCAGAGAAGACAGATTCTACGATGTTCCGGTACAAACAGTCGACGTTTCCATCGACGTACAGTAATCCTGAATCAAACCAAAAACTTCAAGCGAACCTTTATCGGTTCGCTTGAAGTTTTTTTGGCTTAATAGTCTTCGTCCAAAGCACTTTTTGCTTTTTTCGGACTTGCAGAAGTTTATGCTTCCGGAAACAACAGCGCCACTATATCGTCTGTTGTGATGCAGTACAGCTGCCCTTCGGACAATGCTGGCGTTAAACGGCCGGCTATTTCCGTTTTGTCGAAACGGGAACCGCGCAGGGCGGACTCGAGCGTGCCGATGTCAATCGAACTGAAGAAATCACCGGAAATTTGGCAGTCCTGGATGACGTAATGATCGAGCTGGAGAGCGAGCTCGATGCGCCCACCAGGCAAACGGCCGGAAACGCTGAAGTTAGCTTCGCGTGACTGGCCGTAGTTCCATTCCCAGCGTCGGTATTTTTGATCGGCCAGCTGCTGCACGGCTGCATACTGTTCCGGAGTGAGCTCAAGGATGTTTGCTTCTTGGCCCAGGATGTTCCGGCGGAATTCGCCAGCAAACCAGTTGCGTTCAGTATTAGGCGCCACATGATTGACGATCAGGGCGGTGCGTTCACGCACCGAATCAACGCCTTTGCTGCGCAGTTTTTCGGGATCGACCTTCAGGGCGGCCGCCATATGCTCGACATTCGTATCGAAAAGGAGAGTCCCGTGATGGACGGTAAAGCCCGCCTTCATGTATTGGGCATTTCCCGATATTTTTTGACCGTGGATGGCGATATCGTTCCGGCTGTTCCGCTCTGCCGGGATACCCAGCGTCTGCAGGGTATGGATGATCCTGTCCATGTAAGGTTCGAAATCTATGGCTTGATTTTGGCCATCCACGATGAAGCTGTATTGGTAGCACCCTCCATCGGTGTAAATGGCCCCGCCGCCGGAAGGGCGCCGGACAACATCGATTGATTCAGCATCGATATAGGCGGAATCAATTTCCTTGAATGCATTCTGGTATTTTCCCAGCATCACGGTAGGGCGCGTCTGCCACAACAAAAACAGGGCATCTGCTTCCGCCGGGAAGTTTGTTATGCAGTATTCCTCCAAGGCAAAGTAGAAAGCGGCATCCTGTTCCTCGCATGAAATCGTATACAATAGTTTTCCTCCTTATTGGCTATGAGCGGATTCGACAGCGGCACGGGCACGGTAAGAGCTGCGCACAAGCGGTGAACTGGCTACATATTTGAATTTTTTTGCCATGCCTGTCCGTTGGTATTCAGCAAATGTTTCCACGGGCACGTATTCATGCAACGGATAATGTTTCGCGGAAGGTTGTGAGTATTGGCCGATTGTCAAAAAGTCCACATCGACAGTACGTAAATCATCCATCAATTCATTGATTTCATCGGCGGTTTCGCCTAAGCCAAGCATAATGCCCGTTTTCGTCAAAATGCCGGGATCTTGTTTTTTGACGTATGCCAGTACTTCCAGAGAACAATCGTAGGTGGCGCGGTGACGGATTTTCGGCGAGATGCGGCGCACGCTTTCCATGTTATGGTTGAACACGTCTGGTTTTGCGGCAATGACTTTGTCGATTGCCAGCTGGTCCCCTTGGAAGTCGGGTGTCAGCACTTCAATCATTGTGTGTGGGTTTTGTTTGCGGACTTCTTCGATGACTGCTGCGAAGTGGCCAGACCCGAAATCCGGTAAATCATCGCGGTCGACGCTTGTGATCACGACATATTCCAAACCCATTTTTTTGACTGCCTGAGCCAGTTGCTGAGGCTCTTTTTCATTGACAGGACCTGGCCTGCCATGGGTAACATCGCAAAAACGGCAACTGCGTGTGCAGATGCGCCCCAGAATCATGAAGGTTGCCGTACCGCTGCTGTAGCATTCGCCCATGTTCGGACAGCTGGCTTCATTGCAGACGGTATTCAATTCGAGCTCATCCATCAGATGCGTCACTTTTTCAACGGCTTCTTGATTGTAGCGCACTTTGAACCATTGCGGTTTTGTTTCCAAAATCATTCCTCCTGATGTTTAGAATAGATCGATAATAGCGATAGCTTCACCGGTTTTGACCGCATCATTTTCCTTGACCAAGGTTTCTGCGAGCACGCCGTTAAAGTTGCTTTCGACTTCACTGACGACCTTATCTGTTTCGACTTCGAACAATACTTCGCCGGCTGCGATTGTATCCCCGACGTTTTTCGTCCAGACCCCAAAAATGACTTCATCGCTTTTCGGGTTAATTTTCGGCATCGTTACCGTTTGTTGCATGGGCTTCCCTCCAGTTCTTTTTTTGTTGAGCATACACAGTGACAGCTTTCAGAATGGTACAGTTTTCGTTTCGTTTCAGTTCATTGCATTCGGGTTAGGAATAAGCTGTATTCTAACCACTTTATCATTTTAGCGGTTCGCTCAGCTTAATTCAATAAGGGATATTGAGGAAAGTAAAATAAGCTGAATACCTCCCGTCTTCGCCAGTGTATTCACGGGATGACGGGAGGTCGTCGTTTTAGTTCTTGCTTCGGGTTAATGATACAGATTTTCGGTCTGTTTTCCGGAGGTTTCCACCAAACAGCTCAGCGTTCCCAGATCTGTTTGGTGGAAAGGGCAGAAAGCAACCGGCTGTTCTGGTTGCGCTTGACCAGATTGTTGATCCTGCGCTCCTCGTAACCGGAACAGATCATCTTTTCTTCCTCCGATTCGGGCTGGATCACCGGCATCACAAAGTCCGGATCCGCGCTGTCGGTGATCACGAAAGTCATAAACGAATAGGCGCAGATGCGGCTTTCCCCGGTGCGGACATCGGTGGCGGTCAGTTTGGCGAAGGCTTCCACAGAGGTGTTCCCGCAGCCGGAAACATACGCCTCCACATAGATGGCTTCATTTTTCCGGACGGGCTGGATGAACGCAATCAAATCGACGGTCGCGGTGAAGGAAGGGCGCTTGACGAAGTTGAAAACGGCCCTACCGCCGGCGAGGTCAAAATGCGACATGATTTCGCCGCCGAAAAGGGTGTCTTTATCGTTCAATTCGCTGTACGACACGACAGCGGTGCGCACGTTCCGGGTCTGGTTGCATGTCAGTTCTTTCTTTTTATGGTCCATATCATCATTCCTTATTTTGGATTATTTTTTCCATTGTATCACAGCTTCCGTCTTCGTTAGTGTCTTCTGGTGTCTTCCTGTTGCTTTTGCATTCAGGCGGTCGAGGCTTCTGGTTTGTATCCGCTTGCGTAACGTTATAAAATGGACACAAGAGAGGCGTTTCTGGCCCAAAGGAAACGCTGCTTGCATCTGTCCGCCGAAATCAGCAGAAGAAAAGAGGCTCCGCAATGAACAGAAAACTGATGCGCATGCTGATTGTTGCCGCATATACCCTTCTCCCTGTACTTATCGCCGCAGTCTCACTCAGGAACAGGAGCTTCTTTTCCGCAGGACCGCCTTTTCTGGGAATCGTGTCCTATACTTGGCTTTTGACGGGAGTCATCATCGCATCCCGGCCGAGGTTCATCGAACACTACTTCAGCCTGGATAAGTTGAATCGATTCCATGCCATCATGGCCGTCGTCGCCTTGTCGATCGGGGTCACGCATAAATTGTGGGTAACGCTTCTCTGGGGATGGGCATACCGCTACTCGACCATCTTTGGGGACTTGGCCATCATCTTCTTTTTGACCATCGCCGTCTTTTCTGCCCTCATCATGACGAACTGGTTCGGACGAAAAAAAATCGTCAAAACGGCCAAAACGACCCTCAAAAAATATCCCATCGCCAACTACGAGATAATGAAATTCGTCCACAATTTCAACATTGTAGCCGCCACTTTTTTGGCTATCCATGTCTTGACCATGACCGTGATTGTGCAGGGCGACTACCTTGCCGCCGCCATCTTCGGAGGCTATTTCGCTTTGGCGTTTGGCCTTTATATCAACCACAAATTCCTCAAACCCGCCAGACTCAAGAAAAATCTTTTCACCGTCACAGCCACAAGACCGGAAAAGGGCAATGTCCTGGAAGTCCATCTGAAACCGGACAATGGCGAAGTATTCCCATACCAAGCGGGGCAGTTTGTCTTTCTGCGTCTCTATGACGCGCAGTATTCGGCGGAAGAGCATCCCTTCTCGCTGATCAGTGCCCCGCAGGATCGGGAAGAAGCCGCGCTGGCCATCAAGGATTCCGGGGATTACACGCACCGGTTCCAAACGCTGCAGCCGGGGGTCAAAGCCTCGCTCGAAGGCCCTTACGGCGGCATGTGGCATGTCCAGGAAGGGATGCACGACGAAACGGTGAGCATGGTCATGTTTGCGGGAGGCATCGGGATCACGCCGATGCTGGGGATACTGGAAAACAGCGCACGCCTGCAATTTCCGAACCGGACGCTATTGATCTGGAGCCTGAAAAATCAGGATGAGTATGGGTTTACCGAAAAGCTGCAAGCATTGAAGGACGCGTTGCCGGATTTCCGACTGGTGCCTTTCTTTGCCAATGAGAGCGGCTTCCTTGACGAAGGGAAAATCGAGAAGATGCTCCAGGATAATGAAATCCGCTTTGAGGCTGCCGAATACCTTTTGTGCGGACCGCCGCCGTTCATGAACGCAGTCGAGGCAGTTTTGCTCAAAAAGGGTGTCCCCAAAGACCGCATCCATTATGAAACATTTGGTTTATGATGAAGGAGGAAACGATGATGCCCAGAAGAAAATGGAGCCTGCTGTTGCAAGCCGGTATAGCCGGCCTGCTGTTGGCCGCATGTGCACCTGCCACTGTCGAAGATAGCGCAACAACGAGTTCCGAGGCCATGTCGGCCAGCAGCTCGGCCGAAGAAGCGGCCAGCGGAAGTTCCGCCACGGAAATGCGCACCTTCACGCTCGAAGAACTCAGCCAATACAACGGCAAAAATGGCCAGCCGGCTTATGTAGCCGTCGACGGGGTCGTCTATGATGTCACAAATGTGGAAGCCTGGAAAGACGGAGAACATAAACAGGGGTTGACAGCCGGCAACGAACTGACGGAGGAAATCACCAACCAATCTCCTCATGGCACAAAGGTCCTTGAGGGGCTGCCGATCGTCGGCGAGCTTGTCGAATGATTGTTGCAATCGCAATTAGAAAATGGAGCTCTCCCAAGGAAAGCTCCATTTTGCGGTGTGCCCGGCATGGGTGATAACTTGGTGGTGAAAGTCCACTACAGGCTTTGCAGTAGGAACTGTTAGCGAAGGACAAGGGTGTCCACCGTGAGGTGGAATCTGAAGGAAGTCGGACGCAAACACTTGCACTGACGAACAGAAATCTCATATGAGGCTGTATGGAGACGGACGAGCTTGCCGCACATAGCAAAGTCCTATACTGCACAAATCTCCTACAGTAAATGAGGCAGTGACATGAGTGGAAGGTTATCATTCTTACCCGGGGAGGTCTCGCTAGCAGGACTCCCTGTAGTAACAACGAATAGCGAGAAGTCAGCAGAGGTCATAGTAGCGAAA
>NZ_FNYT01000035.1 GCF_900109135.1 Trichococcus ilyis
CAATTCCCATCAGTCGCCCTCTTTATTGGGCTATCGCCAAGCGGTAAGGCAACAGACTTTGACTCTGTCATTCGTTGGTTCGAATCCAGCTAGCCCAGTTTTTTCAAATAGCAACATCTCGGCGGTATAGCCAAGTGGTAAGGCACAGGTCTGCAAAACCTCTATCACCGGTTCAAATCCGGTTACCGCCTTTTCCATAGCAACATCAAGATGGAAACTTGCAACAATCCTATCATGCCGGCGTGGCGGAATTGGCAGACGCGCTGGACTCAAAATCCAGTGCCCGCGAGGGCGTGCCGGTTCGACCCCGGCCGCCGGTATCACACAGAACAGGCTCCAGACGATGTTTTCTTCATCGAATGGAGCCTGTTTTTTTGCAAACAATCAAGAGGAACATCGAATAGGATATTGAAATCCGGCTCGCTCAAGTATATAATTCAGGGTAACTTACAAAAAGAAACTTACTATCTATGAGGTGAACAGAATGCTGACAAAAGAAGAATTGCCATTTTGCCCGGTTGCGACGACTGTGGATTTGATCGGAAACAAATGGAAATTGCTGATCATGCGTGAATTACTGAAAGGGACTAAACGTTTCAACGAGATACACCGATTGGTGGACGGGATCAGCCAAAAAGTATTGACTGAAAACCTGCGCAAAATGGAGAATGACGGTATCGTCAAACGCGAAGTGTTCCCTGAAGTACCGCCAAGAGTGGAATATTCTTTGACGGAACTCGGCGATTCCCTCAGGCCGATCATCAACAGCATGAGTGATTGGGGAACGGACTACATCAAAAATAATCTTATGGAACAAAAATAAGCTAAGTCATGTAGAAAATAGCTGCTTGCAGAACCGATCTTCTCCACAAGCCTATGAGATTCCCAAAAGGCACATCATTTCCTTCCTACCGTTTGAAGCGTAGTAATGCTTCAAACGGTAGGATTTTTTGCGTTCCGATAGTGTGCAGGCATTGCTGCAGCCATTTCTTACAAAAAGGTAACTACCTAATCAAAAAGTGCCTACTTATGTGCCCTCCTGTCCACGTGTATAGTAAGAGTATGGAAATCCTTCCATCAAAGGATAAAGAGGAGTGGATCAAATGGTGGATCCTGTACTGGTATTTGCAGCAATTTTTGACACTGATCTTAAGATTGCCATTATGTACCTTTTCCTTTTGTATCCGACTATGAGCTGCAATGACATTATCCGCTTGACCGGTGCGGAAAAAGAAACGGTTATCGCCAGCCTTTGGCGATTGCAAGTGGATATGATCGTGGTCAATCATATCGCGGACAACAGAAGCTGTTCCTACTCCCTGACGGAAAGCGGAACATCCAGCTTGCGGGTTTTCAGAGAGCTGGAAAAGTTTTCCGGCTATTTTTTTTAAATGAGAGAAGGGCAATCATGTTGCTTGATGAAATAGGCCTATACTTTCAGCAGAATTTTGACCAGTATTTGAGTTACGTCTATCAGCACCTTGGCTTGAGCATCCAAGCGATCGGTATTTCTTGCCTGATCGGTATTCCCTTGGGCTACATCAGCCACAAGCACCCGAAACTCAGCCAAATGATCACCCTCAGCTCCCAAGCTTTGCGGATCATTCCCAGCCTGGCCGTCCTCTTTTTGTTGATTTCCTTCATCGGAATCGGACGGGCACCAGCCTTGATCGCATTGGTGCTGTTGGGTATTCCGCCGATATTGGTCAACACGACGGTCGGTTTTTTGGAAGTTCCAGCTGTGATGATCGAAACGGGCAAAGGCTTGGGGATGACCGATCGGGAGCTGCTGAAACGGGTGAAGATTCCCTTGGCCTTTCCGTTTGTGCTGACCGGCGTGAAGCTCGCTTTGGTGGAAATCATTTCGAGCGCGACTTTGGCTACGTACATCGGTGCGGGGGGATTGGGAACGCTCATATTTACAGGATTAGGCTTGAACAGGATGGATCTGCTTCTCATCGGAGGGGTATCGGTAGCGGTGCTCTCCTTAGCGGTAAGCATCCTTCTTGATTACATCATAAAAAGGAGTGTTGATTAGATGAAAAGAAAAAATATCTTTACTACGATTGCAATGTTGGCGGTGGCGCTGATCATTTCAGGCTGTTCCGGCACAAGCGGGGAAAGCGGCAGCAGTGAGGAGGATACGGTCATCCGCGTGGGATCCAAGGATTTCACCGAAAATCTGCTGGTTTCGGAAATTTATGCGTTGGCGTTGGAAGATGCCGGCTATGAAGTCGAAAGGATTCCAGGGATTGCGAGTTATGTCGTGCATACATCGATCACCAACGATGAAATCGATCTTTATCCGGAATATACAGGGACAGGTTTGTTGGCTATCTTGAAAATGGACCTGGAGACCGATCCCCAGAAAGTCTATGATACGGTCAAAGCGGAATATGACGAGCAGTTCGATATGACTTGGTTGGATTATACGCAAGCCAATGACAGTGCGGGGCTGGTCATCAAAACGAGCGTGGCCGAAAAATATGGCATCGAGACCGTATCGGATCTGCAGGAGCATGCTTCCGAGCTTCGCTTCGCTTCCCAAGGCGAATTCGATCAACGCGAAGACGGCCTGCCCGGTTTGACGAAAGCTTACGGCGAATTCAAATGGAAGAGCTCGACGGTCTACGACAACAGCCTGAAATATGAAATCCTGAAAAATGACGAGGCGGATGTCGATGGCCAGGAATATGAAGCAGTAGCGAAAAAATACTTCGATTTGATCAATTAAGGAGGCGTGGAGACTACGTGCTGCAAACCGCGATAGAAGTGAACTACTCAAGACTCAAGTCGCAAGCTTCCTACGAACTCCTTCCTTGCCTGCGAATGTCTTTACAGACAGCGGGAATGGATATGGGTAGGCTCAAAAGGCAGTCCCTGCCTCAGTGGTTTTCTTTTTAATTGGCCAAAGCCAAGAGGTTCTTGCTGGCATTGATGTCCCTGTCGTGGGTTATACCGCAGTTCGGACAGATCCAATCACGGACATGCAAGGCCTTTTTGCCGTCGCGGTGTCCGCAAGCGGAACAGATTTGGCTGGACGGATAGAACCTGTCCGCCTTGATGAGCGTCCGGCCTTTCCATTCCGCTTTGTACGCCAACTGCCGGCTGAATTCGAACCAACTGACGTCCCCAATCGCTTTCGCAAGTTTGTGGTTCTTCATCAGATTGGAACTCCGCAACGTCTCGATCACGATGACTTGGTTTTCGTCCGTGATTTGGTTGGAGAGGTTGTGCAGGAAATCCTTGCGCTGATTCGCAATTTTTTCATGTTTCTTGGCCAGTACCAAGCGTGCCTTTTCCCGGTTCTTGCTTCCTTTTTGCTTACGCGACAAGGCGCGTTGGGCTTTCTTGATTCTCTTTTCGGACCTCCACAGACATTTCGGGTTCGGGTGTTTTTCACTGTTGCCCGCATCGTTTGTGGTGACGGCGAAGTCGGAAATGCCGAGATCGATGCCGATTTTGTGTTCCGCCGGCAGCCATTCTGTTGTTTCCTGTTCCACCAAAATGGAAATGAAGTAGTGACCGGCCTTGTTCATGGAAATCGTGCAAGATTTGATCAATCCGTCAAAATCCCGGTGCTGCTTGATTTTGACGAAACCAATCTTCGGTAATTTGATTTTTCCGTCAACAATCCGGATATTCCCGCCTTGGTTGTTGGTAGTATAGGATGCTTTTGACTTGTGCTTAGTTTTGAATTTCGGGAAACCGACGGATTTGTCGCGGAAGAAGTTCTGGTAGGCCTTGTTCAGGTTTTGGCTGGCATTTGCGAGAGCCAAATTATCCACTTCTTTCAGGAAGGGAAATTCTTCTTTGAAGGATGTATAGGTCCTCGGTTTAATGCTTCTCAGCAGTTCTTTATCGTCTTTGTAGGTTTCGTAAATTTTCTTTCGGTCAGCCAACATCTGGTTGAAGATGAACCGTGCGGAGCCAAAACAATTGGCGAAATAGATTTTCTGTTCTTGATTGGGATGCAAACGGAACTGATAAGCTTTTAGCATGATACTCACCTCTTCGGCTTCATTATACACCTGCGAACGTGTGTTCGTAAAATAAAAAGAATGAACCGAGACCATACTACCTGATTCATGACTGAAGTCACGAGAGTGCGGCAGCACTTATTTCAAAAATGTGACGAAGCTGTACGGGGAAGGGGACGCGAAAGGCGTCGATGACATCTCCTTCGCGATCATGGAAGGCGAGTTCATCACGGTCTTGGGGTCTTCCGGCTCCGGCAAGACGACGACATTAAAAATGATCAATCGCCTGATCCGCGAAGATGCAGGAAGCATCGCCTTCTTTGGGGAAGACAGCAGCGGGATGAACGAAGTCGATCTCAGAAGGAAAATCGGATACGTCGTTCAACAAATCGGACTGTTCCCGCACATGACCGTTGCCCAAAATATCGCGACCGTTCCGGAGCTGCTGAAGTGGGACAAAAAGGACATCCAAGCGCGCGTGAAAGAATTGCTGGAGCTTGTCCAGCTTGATCCGGAAGTTTTTGCCGGCAGAAAGCCGAAACAATTATCCGGCGGGCAACAACAGCGTGTGGGCGTCGCGAGGGCGCTTGCCGCCAATCCGAAAGTGATGCTGTTGGATGAACCGTTTGGGGCGGTCGATGCGATCACGCGCGTGCAGCTGCAGAACGAACTGCAAAAGATCCACAAGGAATTGGGCGATAAAACCTTTGTGCTGGTCACGCACGACATCAATGAGGCATTCAAACTCGGGACGAGAGTGCTGATCATGGACAAAGGCAAAATCTGCCAATTCGATACGCCGCAGGAAATCATGCGCCATCCGAAAACGGCATTTGTCGTGAACCTGATCGCCACCGTAAAGGAACAAGAGGCATTTTGGGGTGAGTTGAAATGATTGCTTACTGGAATACCTATCATGAAAAACTGCTGCTTGCCACCATGCAGCATATCGAACTGGTCGGGACAACGTTGACGATCGCGCTCCTCATCGCAGGCGGCCTGATCCTGGCCTGCCTGCATCAGGAGCGCATCATGGACGGTTTGATCTACCTGACCTCTCTGTTTTATTCGATTCCGAGTCTGGCGCTGTTTGCCATCTTGATCCCGCTTACCGGGCTGGGAAGGAACACGGCCATCATCGTATTGGTGATCTATTGCCAATACGTCCTGTTGCGCAGTTTTGCTACGGGAATCCGGGAAATCGATCCGACGATCATCGAAGCCGCTGTCGGGATGGGAATGACGCGGAACCAAATGTTCAGAAAAATCCAGCTTCCGTTGGCACTGTCATCCATCATTGCAGGGATACGGATCGCCGCGACCGCGACAATCGGCATTGCGACGATTGCCGCAACGATCAATGCGGGCGGCTTGGGGACTGTCCTTTTCGAGGGCTTGCGCACATTCAGTGTCGTCAAACTGTTGTGGGGCACTGCGTTGTCGATCTTGCTGTGTCTGCTTGTCAATGTCAGCTTGTATTTCCTTGAGAATGCGCTGCAGCGGAGATTCGCCTGACACTTTCAAAGGAGTGATCGCTTGAGTGATATCTGGAACCCGTGGCACGGCTGCAAAAAGGTCAGCCCGGGCTGCCAAAATTGTTATATGTATTATTTGGACAGTCAACGAGGGAAGGATGGCGCGCTGATCTACAAAGTCCAAAGCAGCTTCGATCGTCCGCTGAAACGGAACCGTCGCGGCGACTACGTCATACCGTCCGGTTCCACGATTCGCGTCTGCATGACTTCGGACTTTTTCCTGGAGGAAGCGGACGAGTGGCGCGATGAAGTCTGGAAGATGATCGAGAAGCGTTCGGATGTGCTGTTCTACTTGTTGACGAAACGGATCGAGCGTGTGAAAGATTGTCTGCCCGAAAATTGGGGAGACGGTTGGGAAAACGTGTGGATGAATGTCTCGGCTGAAAACCAGAAGATGGCCGACAGGCGGATTCCGGTGCTGATGGATCTGCCTTTCAAGCACAGAGGCATCATGGCCGCACCTCTGATCGGCGCAATCGACTTGACGCAGCATCTGGCTTCCGGAAAGATCGAACGCGTCATCGTCGGCGGGGAAAACTATGATGGGGCAAGGGAATGCCATTATGAATGGGTGCAGAGCATGCACCAGGCTTGCGTGGACCATCAAGTGAACTTCGAATTCATCGAAACCGGGAATCATTTTGTGAAGAACGGACGGACATATGAAATTTTGGATAAAAGGAAGCAGCAGGAGCAGGCGAAGAAATCCGGCCTGTTTCATGAAGGTCGTGCGGTTTCGCTTCACCTGACGGAAGTTGCCCAGGGCGAGTCGCTGCCGCTTTTTCAGACCGATGCCGCCAGTCTGTGCGATTCCTGTGCCTACAGGAAATTTTGCGGTACCGAATCAGGCAGGCCAAGCTGCATGCTGTCGCTGTGAAAACAAGAAAGGATGTCGAAGAAATGAAGGCAGTCGTTGTGCATGAAGCGGGTGGACCGGAAAAGCTGGTGCATCAGGAAGTTCCGCTTCCGGAAATCCGGGAGGGCTGGTCGCTCGTGAAGGTCATGGGCTTCGGCATCAACCATTCGGAAATCTTTACGCGGGGGGGGAAATCCCCCTCGGTCAAATTTCCCCGCATTCTGGGGATCGAATGTGTGGGGATAGTGGAACGTTCGAGCGATGAAGTGAAATTGCCGCCCGGTCAAAAAGTGGTGTCGATCATGGGCGAGATGGGCCGGGCTTTCGACGGGAGCTATGCGGAATATGCCCTGTTGCCGAATGAACAGATCTACCCCGTCCAGACCGAACTGCCTTGGGAACAACTGGCGGCCATTCCGGAAACCTACTACACGGCTTTCGGTTCCATGAAGAACTTGAAGATCCAAGCATCCGATCAGATTCTGGTCCGGGGGGCGACGAGCGGTGTGGGGGTTGCCTTTGCCAAGCTAGTCAAAGCCCGATTCCCTGGCATCAGGATCTGCGGCAGCACTCGAAAAGCCGAAAAAGGTCCGAGATTGCTGGATGCCGGTTTCACCGATTTCATCGAAGAACGGAATGGCGTGTTGGAAACGGAAAAGTCTTTCGACAAGATCCTGGAACTGATCGGGCCTGCGACGATCAAGGACAGCCTTTCCCACATCAACGAAGGCGGCATCGTCTGCAGCACCAGCCAATTGGGCGGCAAATGGTTCCTGGAGGATTTCGATCCGATCATGGAATTGAAGCGCAACAGCTATTTGACGACTTTCCATTCGAGTGACGTCTCCGGCGAAAAGTTGAACGAACTGCTGGCGTACATCGCGGAGAAAGGCGTTGCGGTGGAGCCCGAGCGAGTCTTCACGCTCGAAGAAGTCGCCCAAGCGCATGACTTTTTGCAGAGCCAGGACAGTTTCGGCAAAGTCGTCGTGCTGAATCCGAGCGCTAGGAAAGAATGAGCCTCGGAATAGGCTTGCGTTTCCGCGGAATGTTGGTTAGAATTGAATGAGAAACACTGGGGGTGCGCGCGAGCGCTGAGACCGGCTTTGCCGGAACTCTTTGTACCTGATCTAGTTCATACTAGCGTAGGGAATGTGGCGTTTGACTATTCGCATAGATAGACATCAAAACGTTATATTTTCTGATTTTCGCATCAGATCATATGGCGTTTTTTACTTTCAGTAGGGGTGCGCGCGAGCGCTGAGACCGGCATTGCCGGAACCCTTCAAACCTGATCCAGTTCGTACTGGCGGAGGGAACTGAGCTCGGTCTGGAGTCCGTACGCATATCCAAGACATCTCAGGGGAGGTGTCTTTTTATTTTCAGTAAATTCAGGGGAAGGAGTGAAAACAGTTAGGGAAGTGCAAGCTGCAAGATGAATGAATCAAAAGAAAAGGGGAAAACAAATGAACACCAAAAAATTAGTCACCACTGCCTTGATCATCGCCATCGGGGTTGTCAGCAACAGCCTCTTCGTCATCCCGATCGGCCTGGCAAAAGTCGCGCCGATGCAGCACTTATTGAACGTCTTGACCGCGGTTTGGCTTGGGTCCGGGTATGCCGTACTGCAGGCTTTCGGCGTTTCCGTGCTGCGCAACCTGTTGGGGACGGGGACCGTCTTTGCTTTCCCTGGCAGCATGCTCGGGGCCGTTTGCGCAGGCCTGTTCTATGCCAGAACGCAAAAGATCGGCTACGCGGCACTGGGTGAGTGGATAGGGACGGGAATCCTGGGCTCGTTGGTGAGTACATTGCTGGCGCAGCTCATCATGGGGAAAACGGCCGCACTGATGCTCTTCCTGCCGAGCTTCGCGATCAGCTCAGCTGTCGGAGCGGGGGTGGCTTATGTCATCATCCGGGAAATGGAAAAACGGAATGTGCTGGCGCGGAACCGAACGTAAGCAAAGGCTGCAATATAGATCACCGAAAAAACAACCGGAAAAGCGAGCCGGTTGTTTTTTGCCGTTCTCCGGCGAACGGAGGCTTCGCCGGAGTTGGATCTTCGCATTCCGGGCCGTTCTCCGATGAGCACCGCTTTGCCGGAGGACAGCCCGATTGTTGCCGGTGTTCTCCGAGGTAACGCCGCTGGCCGGAGCTGGGCAGCCTTACTTCCTTTCCGCCACGCCCCTCCGGCCAGCAGGCGTACGCAAAATCGGAACAGTCACCAAAAACGCGAAAGAAAATAATTTTCATAAAATAATAATTGAAAAAACTATTTTCATATGTTATTCTATCTGCGAAGAGGAAAAGGGAGGACACCGGGCAATGAACATCATCGAAGAGATCCAAAATCAGTATTCCGCGTTTTCTGCGAACGAGAAAAAAATTGCGGATTACATTCTCCAGAACAAAGCTTCCATCAAAAATATGAACATCAAGGATTTGGCGGCGAAGGTGGATACCTCGACGTCCAGCATCACCCGCTTCTGCAAACACATCAACATCGATGGGTTTGTGGATATGAAGATTGCGCTGCGCTCAGCGACAAGCAAGCACCCATCGAAAGAAATGCCGACCGTCTACGACGATATTTATGGCTACTATACGCAAGTCATCGATGAAACCAATCAGATGATCGAGGACCAAGCGATCGAAACGGTTGTCGCTTGGATCAAAAAAGCAAAAAAAACCGTCATCTACGGCATCGGCAGTTCCGGATTCACAGCCGCAGAATTGGCGCAGCGCCTGATCCGGATGGGGCTGAATGTCACGGGCGTCACCGATTCCCATT
Source organism: Trichococcus ilyis (assembly GCF_900109135.1). Taxonomy (GTDB): domain Bacteria; phylum Bacillota; class Bacilli; order Lactobacillales; family Aerococcaceae; genus Trichococcus; species Trichococcus ilyis. The sequence goes on from NZ_FNYT01000035.1 coordinate 9,157, forward strand.
TGATGATCATCAACAGCTCGATCATCAAGGAGGACGAACTGGTCATCGCCATCTCCAATTCAGGCGAAACGCCGGAACTGATCGCCTCACTGGAAATCGCCAAAAAGAAAAAAGCGAAGATCATCGCGCTGACGAGCTTCAGAAACAGTTCGCTGACGCAACTGGCGGACGTCACCTGCTTCGGTTACCACCCGCGCTTCGTCAACAACACGGTGTTCGTCAACACGCAGTTCGGGATGATGTACCTGATCGATGTGATCTCGACTTTCCTGCTGCAGGACGAGGATTTCCAATACAACATGGATCTGACGAGAAAAAATGTGCAGGGCTATTCGAAAAAAACGGAGTAGTGCGCAGCCGGTCAAGTTTTTTGGCAGCTCAATGAAAATACAGCTCAGAATCGGAGAGGGGAAACGCAAATGAAAAAAGTGATCATCCATGCGGAAGTCTATACGGGAGAAACCGTCATCGCCGATGGGTTCGTCCGGTTCGGGAAAGAAATCGGCGCGGTCGGGAAGATGTCGGAATACGTTCCGGAAGCCGACGAGGAAGTGATCGATGCAGCCGGAAGCAGATTGGTGCCCGGCTTCATCGATGTCCACAGCCATGGCGGCTACGGAGCGGACAATATGGACGGCGATGCGGAGGCCATCAACCGGATGATTGCGGCGATGCACCAGGAAGGGATCACCAGCTATTTTCCGACGACGATGACGCAATCTTCCGAAAATATCGAACAGGCGCTGATCGGCATCCGCAAGGCCGCGGAACAGAATCCGGTCATCCAAGGCATCCACCTCGAGGGGCCGTTCATTTCCGCCGTATTCAAGGGCGCCCAACCGGAAGAGCACATCAAAGTGCCGGATGCGGCTTTGATGAAGAAGTGGCAGGAGTTGAGCGGCGGGCTGATCCGGTTGGTCACCTATGCGCCGGAAACGAGCGATGCTACTGCCTTCGAACAGTATTGCACAGAAAATGGGATCGTGCTATCGGTCGGGCATTCAAATGCGATCCGAAGCCAATTGCAGCAATCCAAGGCAACGCACATCACCCATCTCTACAATGCGCAAAGGGGGCTCCACCACCGGGAACCGGGTGTGACCGGACACGCCTTCCTTGAGGACGGCATCTATGCCGAAATGATCGTCGACGGGCTGCATATCGATCCGGAAATGGTGAAAATCGCCTTCAAGCAAAAGGGTGCGGACCGCATCGAACTGATAACCGATGCCATGCGCGCCAAAGGGATGGGCGACGGCATCAGCGAGTTGGGCGGACAGAAGGTCATCGTCAAGGATGGGCAGGCCCGCCTGGAAAGCGGCAATCTGGCCGGAAGCGTGCTGGAATTCCAGGATGCCTTCAGGAACATCATCGACTTCACCGGCTGCAGCATTTCCGATGCGGTCAAGATGAGTTCGGTCAATCAGGCCCGCGAATTCGGCCTCTCACGAAAGGGCGGCATCGCTCCGGGCAAGGATGCGGATATGGTGCTGCTCTCGGATGCATTCATCGTGGAACGAACAATCAGTTTTGGACAAACAGTTTTCAATAAAAATGGAAAGTAGGCTACATATCATGGAAATAATCATTAAAGCGAATCCAGAAGAAGCGAGTCGTTGCGCATTCGAAAAAATCCGGGAGGAAATGGAAAGCGGGGCGAAAGTGCTCGGCTTGGCTACTGGTAGTACGCCGGAGAAGCTGTACCGGATCATGCGGGAAAGCGATCTTGATTTCTCGGGAATGACGTCGATCAATCTGGACGAATACATGGGGCTGTCCGAGGATAACCCGCACAGTTACCATCACTTTATGCATGAACACTTATTCGATGCAAAACCGTTCAAGAAAAACTATCTGCTCGATGGATTGGCGGATGAGGCGGAAGAATGCGCACAATTCGAAGAAGTCATAGCAGCGAATCCGATTGATGTGCAGATTCTCGGCATCGGAACGAACGGGCACATCGGCTTCAACGAGCCCGGCACTTCGTTTGATTCCCGGACCCAGAAAGTGGCGCTTTGGCAATCCACCATCGATTCCAACAAACGCTTCTTTGCGGATGAAAAGGATGTCCCGCGTTTTGCCTATTCGATGGGGATCCAGTCGATCCTCTCGTCAAGAAAGATCATCCTGATGGCTTTCGGAACAGAAAAAGCCGCTGCCGTCAAAGCCGCATTGGAAGGTCCAGTCACGGAGGAAGTTCCTGCGAGCGTGCTGCAGACTCATCAGCATGTGACGGTGATACTGGATGAAGCTGCGGCACAACTGCTCACAAAAAGGCAGTGAGTCGGACAAGCAGCAGGCCATTACCCAAAATTCTCCCGATTGTCGTTTCTCGTTAAAACGTTTACAATGGAGACAGAGAGAGCATGGAAAAGGAATCCAAGGCGGGTGATGGAAATGTTGACTGTCGAAACAACGAAAACATGGCTGAGCCTATTCATCGAAAAGTTGGAAATGAACGAGAAGTACCTGAATACGCTGGATGAATCCATTGGCGACGGCGACCATGGGGCCAATATGCTTCGGGGCGCACAATACTTGAAGGCGAAATTGGCGGAAGATACGCAGAGCGGGTCAGCGGAGCTGTTCAGAATGGCTGGGATGTCTTTCATCCAGAAGACAGGAGGCGCAGCCGGCCTGCTTTACGGGCAAGCCTTTCTGCATATGTCGCAGTCCCTGCAAGAAGGTGACGATCTGTTGGGAATTCTGGCAAGTGGACTCGAAGGGATCAAGAAGGTCGGTCAAGCGGAACTACGGGAGAAGACCCTAGTGGATGTTTGGATTCCGGTCACGGAAGACGTCCGGAATAAGCGCCTGACGTTGGACAGGATCAATGAACATGTAATAAGCACGAAGGATTTTAAGGCGAAAAAGGGACGCGCGGCCTATGTGTCGGAACAGCTCAATGGCCATGTCGACCCAGGAGCTGCCTCCTGCGGGTATTTCTTTGAGGCCATGCTGGAAGCGGGTGTCTATGATGAGTGAGCAGTACGGCATCTTATTGGTTTCGCATGTCACGGAGCTCGCTGACGGGTTGGCCCGTTTGCTGAAACAAGTAGCACAGGATATTACCGTGAAAGCTGTCGGCGGAGCGGTAGACGGGGGCATCGGCACCAGTTTTGACAAAGTCATGGCGGCTCTCGAAGAAATGGAAGAGCCTGATGTATTGGCTTTTTATGATTTGGGTAGCGCTAAGATGAATCTTAAGTTGGTAAGTGAAATGACCGATAAAAAGCTGATCATCTGTGATGCGGCATTTGTGGAGGGAGCTTATCTGGTGGCTGTTTTGCTGCAAGCGGACACGCCTTTTGAAAAAATCCGCGAGCAGCTGCAGGAACTGTACGTAAAATGAAAAAATAAAGCCTAAAGAAACCCATGGGATTTTCCTTTTCGAAAGGAGAAGCTTATGGGTTATTTTTTTGAAAACTATTTTTGATTATATAGAAGCGGCATAGAAAGAAGCTGTGCTCAAGCTGGATTGACTCATTGTTCTTACTGCTATTTTTTATCTACAGATTGAATTATCGGTCAATTTAGTGTAAGCTATTCTTGTGGTAAACGCTTACAAAGGCGAGCGTTGCTAGAGGACTTCCTGGTTTGTAAGGGGGTATTTCAGAAACACAGATAGATAAAAAATCACAAAAGATTTTGTGATGTAGCAGCAAAGAAAAGAATGGATGTGATCGGATTGGAAAAAGGAAAGAAAGTGCTTTTTACTGAGACCGTTCTGCGCGATGCGCATCAGAGCCTGATGGCGACGCGCATGTCGACGGCCGATATGCTCCCGATCGTGGAGAAGATGGATGAAGCCGGGTATTACGCGCTCGAATGCTGGGGCGGGGCAACCTATGACGCGGCTATCCGGTTTCTGCACGAAGATCCGTGGGAAAGGCTGCGGCAAATCCGCAAGCGCGCGCCGCATGCGAAGCTGCAGATGCTGCTGCGGGGACAGAACCTGATCGGCTACCGCCACTATGCGGACGATATCGTGGACCGCTTCGTCGGCAAAGCTGTCGAGAACGGCATCGACATTTTCCGGATTTTCGATGCCTTGAATGATACGCGGAACTTGAAGGCATCTTTGGAAGCCGTCAAGAAGTACGGGGCCCACGCGCAACTGACGATCTGCTACACCATCAGCGATGTCCACACCATCCCGTTCTACACCGATTTGGCCAAGGAATTGGCCGAGCTGGGCGCGGACTCGATCTGCATCAAGGACATGGCCGGCATCTTGACGCCGAAAGTGGCCAAAGAGTTGATCCCGGCCATCAAAGCCGTGATTGATGTGCCACTGAACATCCACACACATGCCACCAGCGGCGTTTCGCAGCTGACCTACATGGCCGCCATTGAAGCGGGTGCGGACATCATCGACTGCGCCATTTCGCCTTTTGCGGAAGGGACGAGCCAACCGCCCACCGAATCGATGGCGCTTGTCCTGAACGAGCTGGGATACGATACCGGCTTGGACATCGCTAAATTGGAAGAAATTGCCGATTATTTCAAACCGATCCGCGATAAGTATCTCGCCTCGGGTGTGCTCGATCCGAAAATGCTCTCGGTCGATCCGAAAGCGCTCATCTATCAAGTCCCGGGCGGCATGCTTTCGAACCTGAATTCCCAGCTCAAGCAGGCAAAGGCCAGCGACAAGTACGAGGCAGTGCTGCGGGAAGTGCCCCGCGTCCGATCCGACCTGGGCTTTCCGCCATTGGTCACGCCGATGAGCCAAATGGTCGGTACGCAAGCCGTTTTCAATGTCCTGACCGGCGAACGCTACAAGATGGTTCCGAATGAAGTGAAGGATTACCTGCACGGAAAATACGGCAAGACGCCGGTGCCGGTGGATGACGCGTTCAGACGCAGCATCATCGGCGATGATGCCGTCATCACCGATCGTCCGGCGGATCATCTGGAGCCGGAGTTCGAAAGACTGAAGTCGGAGCTGGGCGAACTGGCGCGCACGGACGAGGACGTGTTGACGTATGCCTTGTTCCCGCAGGTCGGCAAAGCCTATCTGGAGGAAGTCTATCATCCAGCAATCGCAGATGAGCCAGCTGAAAAGGGACCACCGGCTCCTGAAGCGTCAGCGGATGCGGTGATCCGGATCCAGGCCCGGTACCGCAGTTAAAAGGAAGAGGGGAACGAAATGGGGACATTCAATTTAGGAGATGGTCTGATCGTCACCGTTGTTGCGATGATCGTTGTTTTTGTCGTATTGTCTTGCCTTTGGTTTTTGGTGGAACTGGTGCATAAGTTGGTAGGGGAACCGGCACAGGCAGCTCCTGCACTGGCGCAACGCGAAGAAACTGTTCAGCCGGTCCTGCAGGATGCCGTTGTTGATGAACAACGGGCCAAAGCGGCTGCGATAACGGCTTTGATTGCGGCATATGAAGCACATCCGGCCAAGAAATTCGAAATCGTTGATGTCACGCGCATCAAATAATTGCCAGCAAGCTGATCGCAAAGGAGGATTTTTTATGAAAAAGTATGAAATCGAAATTGACGGACAAGTTTACCATGTCAAGGTGCGGGAGTTGCCCGATGATGCAGTCATGACCGGGGAGCCCAAACCTGCAGTTAAAGAAACAGCCGCAGATCCCGGAACGCTGGAAGAGGGGAAAACGATGTTGGCGCCGATGGCCGGCACCATATTGCGCATCCTCGTCAAAGAAGGGCAACATGTCAAAAAGGGAGACAATCTCATCATCCTCGAAGCTATGAAGATGGAGAACGAAATCGTTGCGGATGAGGATGGCATCATCAGACGCATCTTCGTGCAAGCGAATGACAATGTCGAATCCGATCAACCGCTGCTGGTCCTCTAGAAGGGAGGGATTCCTATGCTTCAAGCTTTGAATGATTTGGTCCGGATGTCCGGATTGGTTAATATTACGTATAAAGAAATCATTATGATCATCATCGCCTGCACGTTCCTTTATCTGGCCATCAAGAAGGGGTATGAGCCTTACTTGCTGATTCCGATCGCTTTCGGCATCCTCTTGGTCAACCTGCCGTTGGCCGGCTTGATGGCGCCGCCCACCGAGAGCGAACCGGGCGGGCTGATCTATTATCTCTATCAAGGGACGAACTTGGGCATCTATCCGCCGTTGATCTTCCTCTGTCTCGGGGCGGCGACCGATTTCGGACCGCTGATCGCCAATCCGAAGACGCTGTTGTTGGGCGGGGCGGCACAGTTCGGCATCTTTGCGGCGTTCTTCGGGGCTTTGGCCTTGGGGATGACGCCACAGGAAGCGGCCTCGGTCGGCATCATCGGCGGGGCGGACGGACCGACCGCCATCTATCTGACGACAAAATTGGCCAACCATCTCTTGTCGGTCATCGCCCTGGCAGCCTATTCTTATATGGCTTTGGTTCCGCTCATCCAGCCGCCGATCATGCGCCTGCTGACGACCGAAAAAGAACGGCAAACGATCGGGAAGAGGATGCGCACCGTATCCAAAAACGAGCGCATCCTCTTCCCGATCGTGACGACAATCTTCGTCAGTCTGGTCGTCCCATCCGCCACTGCGCTGGTGGGTATGCTGATGCTGGGCAATCTGATCCGGGAAAGCGGACAGGTTCCGAAACTGACGGAGACGCTGCAGAATGCACTTATGTACAGCATCACCGTCATTTTGGGCGTCACGGTAGGCGCCAAGGCGAACGGGGAACTGTTCCTTTCGCTGATCACGATCAAAATCATCTTCCTGGGGCTGTTTGCCTTTTCCATTGGGACCGCTGCCGGCGTACTGATGGGCAAACTGATGTACAAACTGACGAACGGAAAAGTCAACCCGCTGATCGGGGCAGCCGGAGTATCGGCCGTGCCGATGGCTGCGCGGGTCGTGCAGAAGGAAGGCATCAAATACAACCCTGCCAATTATCTTCTGATGCATGCGATGGGCCCTAATGTGGCAGGCGTCATCGGATCGGCTGTGGCTGCCGGTGTGCTGCTGGCTTTCTTCGGCTGAAAACGGATCATTAAAAATCTCCTTCTGATTTCTGGTCAGAGGGGGATTTTTTGCCGTTTCCTGGCTATCCGAATGCATCCTCCATCTGTTCTACACATGGAAGATGTATAATGGAGGCAACAATAGAAGCAGAAAGGGAAGGACGGATAAAAATGAACAGGAGAACAGCGTTGATTGTGGCTTTGGTCGCTTCTGTGGCACTGTTGCTGTTTGTGTCAGCCAATCTTTTTTCAGCGTTTTTCAACAGCGGGGAGAGCCGAACGAACGAGACAACTTCAAACCAGAATGCGGGAAGCTCAGGCAATCTGATCGGGATGGGGCATATGATGGGCGGAACCCGGACCATTGTTCTGGGTGAAAGCGGGCAGGAAATGACCGCACTGCGTTTGCCTGAATTGGCGGAACCCGATTCTGAATCCGAAACGGAAATCACCTATACGGTTACGGCACAGGCGGGCGAAACTGCCTTCCTGGAAGGGGAAAAGACGCAGACGCTCGGCTACAACGGTTCCTATCTGGGCCCGGTTTTGGTCGTGCAGGAAGGCCAGCAGGTGCATATCAAGACCGAAAACCAGTTGTCCGAAGCCACTTCCTTCCATTGGCACGGACTGAAGCTGCCTTCGGATATGGATGGCGGGCCGCATCACCCGGTCGGCCCGGACGAAACGATGCAAGTGGATTTCACGGTCAAGCAGGAGGCTGCGACGTTGTGGTTCCACCCGCATGCCCTGGGGACGACGGCTGAACAAGTCTATGCCGGTCTGGCCGGACTGATTTTTGTCGAGGACGACAATTCCGATCAGCTTGACTTACCGAAGGACTATGGGGTGAATGACTTTCCTCTGATTGTGCAGGATCGGACTTTTGATGCGGACAACCAATTCGATTACGCAGGCACGTACAGTCCCGACGGCACATACGGCGACACGTTATTGGTGAACGGGACCATCAATCCCTACGTGGAAGTCAAAAATGAGCTGATCCGTCTGCGCTTGGTGAACGGATCGAATGCCCGCAACTACACGTTCAGATTGCAAGATGGCGCAGTGTTCCAGCAGATCGCCAGCGACGGCGGTTTCCTCGAAGCGCCGGTCGCTTTGACGTCCGTTACCTTGACGCCGGGGGAACGCGCGGAAATCGTCGTGGACCTGAGCGGCTACGCTAAGGGGGACACGGTGAAACTGATGGATGGGAACGCAACGGTCCTTGCCTTGAAGGTCACGGAGGAGACGGACGTGCAGCCTGCACTGCCGGAAATTTTGAACGAGATCCCGGAATCTGCGACGGATGGCGCGGCTGTCCAACAGTTCACGCTGAGCGGCATGTCCTTCATGGTCAACATCAATGGCAACCAGTTCGACATGAACCGGATCGATACCCTACAAAACCTGAACGAAACAGTCATCTGGGAAGTCCACAATGCCCAGGATATGATGGGCAGCATGGCCCATCCTTTCCACATCCATGGCGTCCAATTCCAGGTGCTCTCGCGCGACGGAGCGGAGCCGCCCGAGAATGAGCAAGGCTGGAAGGACACCGTCGCCGTTTATCCCGGCGAAACGGTCCGGCTGGCGGTGACTTTCTCCGAGAAAGGCACCTTCATGTACCATTGCCACATTCTCGAGCATGAGGACAATGGCATGATGGGGCAGGTCAGTGTACAATGAAAATCAGGCAAACTATGACGGAGGTGAGTGCCCATGAAAATTTTGATAGTCGATGATGAACCGAATATTTTGGATATCGTGGAGGCTTATCTGGCCGCCAAAAAATACCAAGTGTACCGTGCCGAAACCGGTGCGGAGGCATTGGAGAAATTTTCTGCCTTCCATCCGGATCTGATCGTGTTGGATCTGATGCTTCCCGATATGACAGGCGGGGAAGTCTGCGCCAAAATCCGCGAAGAATCCAATGTGCCCATCATCATGCTGACGGCAAGGTCATCCGAAAAGGATATCCTGAGCGGCCTGCAGATCGGCGCGGATGATTACATGGTCAAACCGTTCAGTCCCAAGGAACTGGTGGCGCGGGTCGAGACCGTGCTGCGGCGGGCTGCCCCAGCAGATATTGAAGAAAAATGGAGTTTTGATGGCGGCGGCTTGGTCATTTATCCCAAAACGAAGCAAGTTTTTGCGCGCCAGCAGGAAGTCGCTTTGACGGCTACCGAATATGACTTGTTGGCTTTGCTGGCCAAAAATCCGAGCCGGCTCTTCACGCGGGAGGAATTGCTTGAGAGCGTCAAGGGGGTGGATTTCGAAGGCTTGGACAGGGTCATCGATACACACATCAAGAACATCCGGCAGAAGATCGAGCCGGAGCCGAAACAGCCCAGCTACATTCTGACTGTCCGGGGAAGCGGCTACCGGTTTGGTGGCAAGCGATGAGGCGGACAATCGGTTGGAACCTGATCCTCTCCTTCCTGCTCTTTTCGAGCGTCATCATCGGGCTGTTCGGCTGGTTCAGCGTGCGCATGTTGGACAGCCACTTTTCGGAATACGTCAGCGAACGGCGCACGGAAGAAATAACCGGTTTTACGGATGAAATCGAAACGGTCTATGCCCAAACGGACAGTTGGGATGAGGAAGCCGTTGCGGTGATCGGCAGGCAGGCTTTGCAGGCCGACATTATCCTGAAAGTCTACGACAGCCAAGGAGCGTTGATCTGGAGCCCGAGCGTGATGGAGGAGCAGGAAAACCGCCAGATGATGTCCAGTCATATGTCGCAGATGAACGAGATGATGGGCGGGACAGAGAGCGAATATACGGTGACCACCGTTGAACTTAACGATGGTGCCCAGAAAATCGGCAGCTTGGCAATCGGAACGATGGGGACATACTTCTACACGGACCATGACGTCGCCTTCATGAGCGACATCCGCAACAATCTGCTGATCGTGGCACTGCTGGCTTTCGCCTTATCGCTGTTCTTCGCGGTTTGGATCGCCAGGAAATTGAGTGTGCCGGTCTTTGCGGTGAGCCGCTTTACCGGGGAAATCGCCAAAGGCAACTATACGGAGCGGCCGCCGAAGGAAACGAACATCGTCGAGATCGATGCGCTGATCCGTTCGGTGGACAGCCTTTCCCGTCAGTTGGACAACCAACAGGAAATCCGGAACCGCCTTTCTTCCGATATCGCCCATGAAATCCGCACCCCGCTCACGACACTGAAGGGCAATCTGGAGGCGATGCTTGACGGCATCTGGGAGCCGAGCAGCGAGCGGCTGAAGATCTGCTACGATGAAGTGAACCGGATTTCCCGTCTGATCGGGAATATCGACAAAATCAACGAAATGGAAAGCAGCCACGAAAAGTTGGTGTTCAGCCGTTTTGACCTGCAGGCTTTGAGCCGGAAAGTCGCGGCGAATTTCACGGCCGCAGCCGCCAAAAAGCAGATCGCCTTGGCGGTGACCGGCGAGCCGCTGCTGATAACGGCGGATCAGGACAAGATCAGCCAAGTGCTGACGAACCTTTTGGCCAATGCCATCAAGTTCACGCCGAAGCAAGGGAACATCCGCATCGAAATCCAGCAGGAGGGCAACCGGGCAGTGCTGAAAGTGTCGGATGACGGCATCGGCATCGATCCGGAAGACCAGGAAAAGATTTTCGAGCGCTTCTATATGACGGAGCCGTCGCGCAACAGCAAATCCGGTGGGCAGGGTCTCGGCCTGGCCATCGTCAAAAGCATCATCAAGAAGCACAACGGTACTGTGCGCGTCGTCAGCACGATCGGCAAGGGCGCCACTTTTACGGTCACACTTCCGATGGATCAGAACTAGAAGGTGCTTCTGGTTTTGATCCATTTTTTTGATTGCATGAGGGCAATTGCCCCTTTATGCGCAGATATTCCCCGCCAAAACCGTTTTGGCGGGGAATATCTGTCCAAAATGCGGTCAGATAACCCGCCAAAACGAGCTTGACGGGGCAAAACGTCCGCAGGCAACACGAGTTTGCCCGCCGAACCCAATTTGGCGGGGAATTCCGCCACGAACACGAACCCGGAATCAAACTTGGAAATCCCCTAAAACGCGAAAAGGCCGGCTCATTGGATTGAGTCGGCCTCTTCGTTGCGTATTGGTTTTGGATCACAGCAGTTTTTTCTTGCGGTCGAACTCTTCCTCGGTGATGTTCCCTTTCGCCAATTCCTTCTTAAGGATGTCCAAAGCGGATTCTTCCGGGGAAGCTTTGCCGGATCTGTCGTTCATGAGCTTGCTTGCCAAGTAAACGATGAGTACGATCAGCGCGATCCAGAAAATGCCCATAAACATCATGCCTCCCATGCCAAAACCTCCGAAATATTGCAGGCATCTGCCGAACATGCAAATTCCTCCTTCTTTTTTCTTCTGCAATCAGTGTACAGCGATAATGTGTGGATTGGATGTAGTTTTTGTGTCTGTTGCGCTGATAATTTGAATTGCGAGCTCAGTCGATCTTCAGCAAGCGGGCATTGACCGCGCAGATGATGGTGCTGATCGACATGACAGCCGCTCCGATGGCGGGAGTGATGACGATGCCTTGATTGTTCAGTACGCCAGCGGCCAACGGGATGGCGATCACGTTGTAGCCGACCGCCCAAATCAGATTTTCGACCATTTTGCGGTAGGTCGCCTTGGATAAGCGGATGATAGTCAAGACGTCCTGCGGGTCGCTGTCGACAAGGATGACATCGGCCGTTTCGATGGCGACGTCCGTGCCGGCCCCGATGGCGATTCCCAAATCGGCTTGCGCCAACGCCGGGGCGTCATTGACGCCGTCCCCGACCATCGCGACTTTCTTGCTTCCCTCTTTCAAAGCGACGATGTGTTTCGATTTTTCCGCCGGCAGGACTTCCGCGAACACTTGAGCCATGCCCAGTTTTTTGCCTACGTAATCGGCCACGCGGCTGTTGTCGCCGGTCAGCATGAACGATTCGATTTCCTGTTCCTTCAAGGCCGCAATGACTGCGTAAGAGGAATCGCGGATCATATCGGCAATGGCGATCATGCCCTGCAAACGATCTTCCTTCAGGACAAAGACGACGGTTTTACCTTGTTGGGCCAGTTCCGCGTATTTGCTGCGGTAATAGGCAAGGGCGCGTTCATCCATCGTGCCGGGGCTGACGATGGCAACCAGCACACCGTTCACCAGGGCCTGAAGCCCCTGTCCGGTAAGGTTTTGGTAATCCTTCACTTCAAGCGGGGTGAGCTGATCGGCTTCGCCTTTGCGGACGATGCCTTTTGCGATCGGATGCTCGGACTGCAGTTCCACCGAATAAGCCAGCGTCAACAGATCCTTTTCCGCTATGCCTTCCGCGGGGACGATGTCGGTCACGCCGAAATTGCCTTCCGTCAGGGTACCGGTCTTGTCGAAGACGATCCGATCGATCTTGCGGGCTTCTTCGAATTGGGTCCGGTTGCGGATCAGCAAGCCGTTCCTGGCCGCAATCGAAGTCGATACGGCATTCACCAACGGGACAGCCAGGCCGAGCGCGTGCGGGCAGGCGATCACGAGCACGGTCACCATCCGTTCCAAGGCGAAAGGCAAATCGGCTGCCAAGAGCCAATAGCCGAAAGTCAGGATGCCGGCCGTCACGGCGATATAGAACAGCCATTTGGCCGCTTTGTCCGCCAATCCCTGGGCCTTGGACTTTTGCTGTTGGGCATTGGTGACCATCTGGATCACCTGCGCCAAGTAGGTTTCGTTCCCGACTTTTTCCACTGTCACTTTCAGCACGCCATTGCCGTTTATCGATCCTCCGATGGCAGCCATGCCGGGTTGTTTTTCGACAGGGACGGATTCCCCCGTCAGCATGGATTCGTCCACTGTGGAGCTTCCTTCGAAAATTTTGCCGTCCAAAGGGATTTTCTCGCCGGGCTTGATCAGGATACGGTCGCCGGGAACGAGCTCCTCAACCGAGACTTCGCTGCTGTTGCCGGCGCTGTCCAGTTTGTGGGCAACTTTTGGCATCAATTTGATGAGTTCCTCAAGCGCCTTGGATGCGCCCATCTGTGATTTCATCTCGATCCAATGCCCGAGCAGCATGATCAGGATCAAGGTCGCCAATTCGAAATAAAAATCTGAACCGGTTATGAAAAAGGCGGTGAAGGTGCTGTAGATGTACGCGGAGACGATGGCCAAGGAAATCAGCAGCATCATGCCCGGGGAGCGCTGCTTCCATTCGTCCATAGCACCCTTCAGGAAAGGCTTCCCGCCATAAAAGAAGATGATGGTCGACAGCACAAAGACGACGATATTTGCGCCGGGGAAATCCAGATGGAAACCGAAAAGCATCATGATCATCGGGGAGAGCAAGGTGACGGGAATGGTCAAGCCGAGCGTCACCCAAAACCGTTTCCTGAAGTCGGCCACCATGTGTTCATGATGGCCGGCATGTCCGCTGGCGGGCTCCATATTTTCATGATCCATCTTGCCGTGATCCTGTGCCGGCGCCGTTCCGTGTTCGTGTTCATGTGGATGCGCTGCGGGCGGTTTAGCCGCGACATTCTCCGGGGCATGGGGGACAGGCTCCTGGTGGCTGGCGTGGTCATGGGTCATATGCGCATGATGGGCATGCTGTTCATGGCCGGTGTGGATTTCATCTGAATGGAGGTGGCTGGCTTCCGTAACGTTGGGCGTGGCATCGACAGTATGTTTGTGCTGGGTATGATCGTGTTCATCCATTTTATTCACTCCTCCGATTTCCGGAAATACAAAACCGTTTCGTTTACGATTGTAGCCGTTTTTACAAACCTAATTTACTGCTTTTTTAAAGACGTGTCAAACGATTTGAACAGCAGGGGGCTTCTCTCTCCCTTATCATAGCAGAAACGGGCCGTGCTAGGTTAGCGGTTTCATTTTCGGAATGGTTACGGTAAAATGAAAGATGTAAAAACGCTACCATGAAAGGGATGAAGGACTTTGACAGAATTGAAATTTCCAGAAAACTTCCTGTGGGGCGGCGCTACCGCTGCCAACCAATACGAAGGAGCCTATAACGTAGACGGGAAAGGATTATCCGTTCAGGACGTAACCCCTCAAGGAGGGTTCGGACCGATCACCGACGGACCGACTCCGGACAACATGAAATTGGAAGGGATCGACTTCTACCACCGTTACAAAGAGGACATTGCACTGTTCGCGGAAATGGGCTTCAAGACTTACCGTACGTCCATCGCCTGGACACGCATCTTCCCGAACGGCGACGAAACCGAGCCGAACGAAGCCGGCCTACAGTTCTACGATGACCTGTTCGACGAATTGGCGAAATATGGCATCGAACCGCTGATCACGTTGTCCCACTACGAAACGCCTCTGCACTTGGCGCGCGAATATGATGGTTGGATCAACCGCAAGCTGATCGGTTTCTACGAAAACTACGTGCGCACTGTCTTCACGCGCTACAAAGACAAAGTCAAATACTGGTTGACATTCAACGAAATCAACTCGATCATCCATTTGCCGTTCATGAGCGGCGGAATCGCGACACCGAAGGATCAATTGTCGAAATCCGACCTCTACCAAGCCTGCCACCACGAATTGGTAGCCAGCGCTTTGGCGACAAAAATCGGCCACGAAATCAACCCGGACTTCAAGATCGGCTGCATGGTCATCGCGATGCCGACTTATCCGTTGACTTCCCATCCTGACGATGTGATCGCGGCAATGGAAGCGGAACGCCAAAACTATTTCTTCACCGACGTACACGTGCGCGGCACGTACCCTGGCTACATGAAGCGCTACTTCCGCGAGCACGGCATTGCGCTCAACATCACACCGGAGGACGAAGAAATCCTCAAGAACACGGTCGATTTCATCTCTTTCAGCTACTATATGAGTTCGACCGAAACAGCTGATGAGTCCAAAAAAGTCAAGGGCGCCGGCAATATCCTGGGCGGCGTGATGAACCCTTATCTGGAGGCTTCCGAGTGGGGCTGGCAGATCGATCCAAAGGGCTTGCGCATCGTCCTGAACGACTTCTGGGATCGTTACCAAAAACCGTTGTTCATCGTCGAAAACGGCTTGGGCGCGGTCGATCAGCTGGTTACCGGCGAGGACGGCCAACCGACCGTCAACGACGACTACCGCATCAAGTATCTTAACGACCACTTGGTGCAGGTCGCCGAAGCGATTGCGGACGGCGTCGACCTGATGGGGTACACGACTTGGGGCTGCATCGACTTGGTCAGCGCTTCGACTGCCGAACTGAAAAAACGCTACGGCTTCATCTATGTCGACCGCCACGACGACGGCTCCGGCACGCTGAACCGTTACAAGAAAAAATCTTTCAACTGGTACAAAGAAGTCATCGCAACCAACGGCGCAAGCTTGAAGGCGTAACAACTAAGCGAAGATTGACTTGACACAGCCAGTATCAATTGCAGGACCAGAGCGCACCGAAAAGCGCAACTGGTCTTGTATTTTTTTCTGCTTTGGGTAAAATGGAAGGGATAGGAAAACCATTCAAAGACACTTGGAATTTGGAAGTTTGGTGAAAATCCAACGCGGTCCCGCCACTGTGATGACGTCATGTGCGTCTTAGTCAGGTCTTTATTCCAAGCTGCTATTTATTGCAAACGAACCGTTTCGAGGTAAAACGGACCCGTTACTTGTCTATGCGATGGCGCATGGACTTTTTTTTGCATTATCCCGGCCGTTGGCGAGGGAGCTTCTATCAAATACAGATCAGAGGTGGAAAGAAAGATGAAAAAATTATTGTTGGCCTTATCGTTGAGTTTGGTATTATTCGGGTGCGCCCCTGCGGACACGGCAGAATCGACTTCAGTCGCGGAATCTTCAGCCGTTGCAGTCAGCTCCGAAGCTGCAGAAACAGTCAGCGTGACGATTTCTTTGACGGATGGCGGCACGGTGATCGCGGGTTCTGAAAAAACGCTTGAGGTCGAAGCGGGCGCCAACTTGTTGGACGTCATGAAAGAAAACTATACGATCGAAGAAGCGGACGGCTTCATCACAGCCATCGACGGCGTGGTGCAAGCGGAAGCGACAGCTGAAACGAAAGCCAAATATTGGTTGTTCGATGTGAACGGCGAGCCTTCGATGGTCGGAGCCGCTGATGTTGCGCTCCAAGAAGGAGACGTAATCGTGTGGAACCTGACAGAAATGTAAGGAAAACTGTCGGCTTCGGGGTGAGGCGACTGGCACTGCTGTCGATCCTGACGGCTTTGTGCTATGTCGGCAGGCTGATGTTCCAGTTCATCCCGAATGTCCAGCCGGTGACAGCCGTGCTGATCATCCTGACGCTGACATTGGGCATGGCGGACGGCTTCATCGTTGCCATCCTGTCGATTGTTTTGACCAATTTCCTGCTGGGAATGGGGCCGTGGACGATTGCCCAGATCGCCAGTTTCGGTGTGCTGATTCTCGTTACCGGACTGGTCATGAAGCCATTCTACAGCCCAAGCCAAAAAAAGAATAGCCGAATCCTGTTCGCGCTCTTCGCCTTTTTCGGCGGGCTGCTCTACGGCTTCATCATTTCCCTGCTCACCGTGAAAATGATGGGCATCACCAGTTTCTGGGCGTATTACGCCGCGGGGATCCCCTTCGATCTGCTGCACGGCCTCGGCAATGCCGGCTTCTATCTGATCCTGGAACCGATCCTCGCGCCATTGCTGGCAGCGCAACAGAAAAAAGTTTAAGAAAAGCCATATGGAACGCTCTTGGGGAAGAGTGCAGTCCATATGGCTTGTTTTTTTGCAATTTATTCTTTGGGTTTTTTCTGGAAAAATCTATCGCGGCTTACGGATTATCTAAGGCAACAACAATTGTAACACCCCTAAGTGAAAGTGAAAGCAAATCTCGGTAGAATTAAGATAAAATTTGTCAGATTTAAATAATATTGAGATAATGATAGGAGCGTAACACTTATAGAGAGGTGGAATACAGGCATGGTTCAGCATGATGAGATTACAGAAAAAAGACTATTTGAAATGTATGATGAAATTCAGCTGGGGAGTTCAGAAATATGCCAACGCTGTCGGAATAATTCGGAAAATTTATCTTTTCCCGCAACCTTTTGGTTCGTTGGGAAAGGCTTTAATAATAGTGCTGAAAAAATATTATTTGTTGGGAAAAATGCACGCGGAAATCCTGGTAAATCTATTGGCGCATACTTAGATTGTCGTGAAATGGCTGATCAATTATGCAATGTTTCGTGGCCATACTGGCGATATACAAGAAATATAGCAGAGCGTATTTATGGAAATGACACGATCGACAACATTGCGTTTACAAATATAATGAAGTGCAACACTTCATTTACAATAGACACAACATCCAATCTCCTCAAAGTTAATTGCATTAAAGAAATGCAAGTTTTAAAAAAAGAGATAGAGATAATAAAACCTAAAAAAATTATATTTTTGACATCTTGGAATTATGATGAGTATTTCAAGGACGTATTTGACGAAATGGAAAATATCAGCAATACAAAAATTACGATAGGTAAAAAGAAAATGCCCTGGTGGGAATTCAATGGTGAAATAAATAACAATAGGATAGATGTACTTAGGGTGGGGCACCCAGAGAGAAAAAAAGAAATCGACTACGTTAACGCTGTTGTCGATTGGATAATAAAGCAGTGATCAATTTGTTCTTCCATGTAAAGGTCGATTTAGATGGGTTACAATTTCGTAAAGTTAATGTGGTTAGGATATATGTTCTATAGAATAACTCTCAGGCAGATGTCATCGGTAATTCTCAAAATTTACAAGCACTTATATAAGGAGCAGTAACTTATGTCGGTGAAAGGAAATTACACCTTCCACTTATATACTTCATCAGTTTTTATCCGATAATTTCAAAAAGGAGACTTGAAAATGAAAGATGACAAAATGAAAATTGAGCAAAGATTACAGAATATGAAAAATTTCTACATCAAAGCAGGTGAAATGATTGATAAGCTGCCTGATGAAATTCCTGAAAAAATAAGAGCTTCAATCAAGGATACTATTCTTGGTGACGAAGACCTCAAAAAGTTGATGGACGGTATAGACTCTCAAAGACCTCCAAGAATTTTCTTGATAGGAAGAACTGGCGTAGGTAAGAGCAGTCTAATTAATGCTTTGTGTGGTACATATGTAGCTACAGTAAGTGATACAAAAAGCTGCACAGAAAGTGCCCAAATGTACGAATGTAAAGATAATGACAGAGTGTTGATGGAAATTCTTGATACTAGAGGAATTGCCGAGTCGGAAAGATTAGACGATACAGTTTCTGCAGAAGAGATGTTAATAAACCAAATCAATGAATTTTCACCAGATGTAGCAATTTTCATGTTAAATTGTACTCATCGTGATGATGTGAATTCAGATGTTGAGTTCCTCAAAAAAGTTTCTAAAACATATGCGGAGATAAATAAATTGAGGCTTCCAATAGTTGTAGTAGTAAATAAGTGTGATGAAATGGCACCAACTCGATACAAAGATCCAAAAGAATATCCCGAAAATAAAGTTAATAAAATTCAAGAGGTAGTTCAGTACTACAAAGGTATAATAGTGAAGAATGGTCTGAAGATAGATAATATCATTGCGGTTTCCTCATTGATAGACTGGCAGACTCCGGATGGAATGGAAGTTGATGTTGAAAGCATTGAGAATCTTCCTAAATATGATATTGATAATTTACAAATAGGCTTTGATGGCAGGTATAGAATTGAGGAATTACTTGATATATTGGAAGAAGCCATCCTTGATTTTGAAGCGCAGATGGGATTGCGGATGGCTTCACGACTAAAAGAAGTAGTAGACAGGCTCGTGAAACATCTGATCAAAATCACTAGTGTTGCATTAAAAAATTAACAAACTAAATTTTAGACAAAAAGAAAAGATCCTTTACAATGGTTGGTAAGATGACTTATCCAAGACCACGTTAAAGGACCTATAACTATGGATAAGCATAAACAAAAAACTTCATTTTGTAAATGGATTGCACCTGTCTCTTTTGAGAATCTACCGTTAAGACTACAAGAACAAATTGGACAGACAAATACCTATGTCAAGAAGCTCTATTTCGACCGTTTCCTCAAGCTGATGCTCCACGCAATCTCGAGCCAAAAAGCCAGTCTTCGGGATATAGAAGCTTCCCTTTTAAATCCAGATCTTCAAGCTGAACTTGGTTTTGACTCTCTTAGCAGCTCACAGATATCGCGGAAGATCCGAAGGATCAATCCCATTATTCTGGAGGAAATGTTCTACTTTCTAGTATCTCTAGCCAACCAAGGCAAGCGTAACGGCAAGCTTCCAAAAGCATTCATCGTAGATTCGACGACGGTCTCTCTGAATAAAACACGATATCCCTGGGCAGAGTTCCGCACTACTAAGTCAGGCATAAAACTGCATCTCCGTCTTGCCTATATAGGGAAAGGCGATGCCTATCCGGATAGAGCGATCATAACGAATGCTTCCGTTCATGATGTCAACCGACTGGAAATCGTAGTTGATGAGAAGCTGGCCACCTATATCTTCGACCGGGGTTATATGGACTTCGAGTTATTCGATAAATTTTCCTATGACGGATTCTTCTTTGTATCTCGCATCAAGAAGAACAGCCTCGTACATGTAATGTCCGAATACGAAGTCCCTCCCGGAGGATCCATTCTCCAAGACCAGATGGTCGTTCTGGGTGGCAAGAATGGGTATCTGACAGATCCTTATCGATTGGTTGAAGTAATGGATACACAGGAGAATAAGCTGCGCATCATTACCAATCGGTTTGATCTTTCAGCTGAAGCAATCAGCCAAATGTACCGTTCCCGCTGGGAGATCGAACTCTTTTTCAAGCAATTGAAGCAGCAGACGACCATCAAAAAATTCTTCAGTCGTGATGAGGATGGCTTAAAAAACCAGGTCTATCTTGCTTTGATTGCACAACTTCTCACCTATCTGGTCAAACTGGAAACACAATCTGTTCTTTCTAGCCTGACAATCCAACGCTACCTATTCGCTTCCCTATGGGAAGCTAGTGAACTTTGGGAGACAAGGATACGGGGAAAACCGACCGAATCAAAATGAACGAAAGCTTGACGACAATAGAGCGGCTGAAGATAAATTGACATAGTTCATAATTGTTACAATCTGGAGAAAGTCATCTTTCTGCGTGAGCATAAGAATTTTTTTGCTTTTTTCAGAAAACAGTTTAGATGAAGACCTGCAAATGTTTATGCAACACTAGTG
>NZ_FNYT01000039.1 GCF_900109135.1 Trichococcus ilyis
ACGACAAATTAAAAACGCAACCTCAGAGGAAGCCTCATAAGGTTGCGATTGTGGCGTGCATAAATAAGTTTTTGAAGGTAGCACTTCACCTTATTACACACGATATACTTTACGATTATGAGTCCGCACTACCAGCTCAGAAATCGCAAGAAAAGTTAATTTAAATATACCACACAGGCCTTGCGAAAAAAATGAAAATCGTTAGGTCTATTTGGCATGCGAAAATTTTTTTGATGGGGGAGGGGTACCCCTCCCCCATCAAAAAAGCTTCATCTCTCCGAATAAAGTTTCAACAAAACACTTGACTGGAGGTAAGAAAGAGGCTGGGAGTTTTGTCCCAGCCTCTTCCTTTGTCGCTCAGTTGTTCGGTATCTCGTTCAGTTCTTCCACAAGCGTGACTTGCCAGCCTTCGCCGTCGATCCAGTTGAGCTGGACGCGCGCGATCGTCTCTTTCTGTGTGTCGGAAACCGTGGCGGTGACTTGCTGGTCGCCGGCGTTACCGATCCACCACTCGATCATGTTGTCGGCGCTGATGCCGGTCGCGGCGGCAACGGCCGCTTTGATTTCGTTGCGGTCGGCGGAGCCGTCGCTGAAGTCCGTGGCGCTGTGATCGCCGGTCTGGGTCGTGCCGATCGGTTCCCAGTCGCCGGTGTAGGCTTTCGTGACATTGTCGTCGGCGGTCTGCACTTCCTCGGTGTCGATTTCGGTGTCATTTTCCGACTCTTCATCGGCGCTGTCTTCTTCATCCTTTTCCGAGGATTCTTCGGCCGAGGAGGACTTCTTGCTGGAATCATCCGATTCGGTGATGATCATGTTTTGTGAATTCGTTTGATTATTTGCTGTTGCCGATGGTTCTTCATCATTTCCGTAAAAAACGTTGTAGAGCAGCACGAACCCCAAAAAGATGGCGGCGATGATACCCAAAGGAACAAGCAGAGGATTGCGTTTATGTTTTCGGTGTAAATCTTGTCTGGTCGGTTTTTGATTGTCTTCGGACATGCGGTAGCCCCCTTCTGAATGATACAAGTTTAGCATAATTGCGATACGGCTGCGTTAAATCCAGTTTACAACTCTGTGTCACGGGAAAGCGCACCCCGCATGCCCGCAACTCGCAGACGCTAATCGGCAGCGCTTTTGGTTTCTTTCGCAGCCTTTATCCTTGCCAGGACACCGAAGATGCTGTCGACTATGAAAATCGCCAGCGCGATCGCACCGGATATCTGCAGCGTCAGGATCAGATGCTGCTGCGCCGCCGCATACTCTTTGTTGATGAAGGAATAGACCGACTGATAAACGCCCGCTCCGGGAACCAAAGCGATGAAGGCTGGGATGAAATAGATCGTCACCGGCGTCTTCAGGAGACGCGCGAACAGATGCGCAATCCAGGCGATGAACAGGCTGGCCAGAAAAGTCGCGCCGACGATGTCCAAAAACGACAGCCCGACAAGGTAGACGCCCCAGCCCAGAGCTCCGCCCAAAGCGCCGTAGCGCAACGTCCGTTTCGGTGCTTCCAAGGTGATGGCGATGAAATAGACGGCCACGAAAGCGATAAGCATCTCCAGAATGATTTCCAGCAAATTCATCGGATCACCTCCCCGCCGACGATCAAGCCGGCACCGATGCCGATCGCAATGAAGACCGCGATCACGAAGGCCTCGAGTATTTTGGCCGCTCCCGACATGTAATCACCCCGGAAAGTGTCCCGGATGCCGTTCGTCAATACGGTCCCCGGCAACAAGGGCATGATGGCGCTGATGATGATCGTGTCCGGCTGGACCGGGAACGTCAGCAGCTCGGACAGAAAGGCCGTCAGCACGGCGATGACGAAGCTCGAGACCATGTTCTGGATGAACGGGCGGACTTTCCATTTGGCCGCCACATGGAGCACAGAGGCAACCGCTGCGCTGACCGGCAGCATCGCCAGGAAATCGTAGAAGGTGCCGCCCATCAAAAAGATGAACATTTGGATGAAACCGATCAGCGCAAGGCTCTTCTGGCGGCCGCTGTATTGGATTTCGTCGATGTTCTGGAGCGCCTCGTAAGCCTCCTGGATCGTCAGTTTGTCTTCGACGAAATTGCGCGAAACGGCATTGACCCGCGACACCCGGTTCAGGTTCGTCGTGCGTTCCGTGATCCGTTTGACGACCGTGATCGCATGCATGTTCGGACTGTCGAGTGATGCGACGAGCCCGGTCGTCAGAGCCAACGCATCGGTCATCTGGAGTCCGGTCTTTTTCAGGATGCGCGTCACCGTATCTTCTACGCGGTAGGTTTCCGCGTTGCTTTCCAGCATGATTTTCCCGGCCAGCACCGCTGTGTCCATGTATAATTCATAATCAAGCTCCGGATTTGGTGTTACCGACATCAAGATTCCCCCTTCCCATTCAAAGCTTTTTTACCGTGCGCGAGCATCGGCTGCAATAGCTACATTTCCAGCAGTTGCATCAATTCTTCCTTCGTCAACGAGGTGACCGATTGGCCGCCAGCCTGGATGACCGAATCGATCATTTCGCGCTTCTGTTCCTGCAATTCGTTGATGCGTTCCTCGATCGTTCCGGTCGCGATCAGGCGGATGACCTGGACGACCTTTTTCTGGCCGAAACGGTGCACGCGGTCGGTCGCCTGGCTCTCGACGGCCGGATTCCACCACGAGTCGTAGAGGATGACGGTATCCCCGCCGGTCAGGTTCAGGCCGGTGCCGCCCGCCTTCAGGGAAATCAGGAAAAGGTCCTTCTCGCCTTCATTGAAGCGCGTTGTCAGGGTCAGCCGATCCTGATTCGGCGTCTGTCCATCGAGATAGAAGTAAGCCGCGCCGGCAGCATCCAGCCTCTCGCGGATGATGGCCAGCATTTGTGTGAATTGGGAAAACAGGACAACCCGTTTGCCGTTCTCTTTAGCCTCGGCCAAGTACTCCAGCAGCCGTTCCAGTTTGCCGGAACCGCCGTCATAGTCGGGCAGGACCAACGCAGGATCGCAACAGATTTGGCGCAGGCGCGTCAGCCCCGCCAGAATCTTGATCCGGTTTTCGTTCAGCGTATCCGCATCCAGCATCTCTTTTGTTTCGTTGCGCATCAACTGCAATTGAGACAGATAAACGGTCTTCTGTTTTTCCGTCATTTCGATATAGGAGATCGATTCGATCTTCGGCGGCAGATCCTGCAGCACATCCGCCTTCAACCTGCGCAGGATGAACGGTTTGACTTTCTTGGCGATCTGGGCCGGTTCCATATTCTTGAAATCCGTTTTCGTGCCGAAGAGTCCGGGCTGGGCGATGCTGAAGATGGTGTACAGTTCGGACAAGGCGTTTTCGATCGGCGTCCCGGTCAAAGCGATCTTGTTGTTGGCATTGAGCGCGGAAGCGGCCTTGGTCGTCTTCGCGGTGGCGTTCTTGACGCTCTGGGCCTCGTCCAGAATGACGGTCCTGAAAGCCAGCCCTGCATAAAGATCCTCATCGCGCTGCAACAGCGGATAGGAGGTGATCCAGACAGGCGTCCGCTCGGTTTGCGCGGCTGCGATGCAATCCCTTCTTTCGTTCTTGTTGCCGGTGATGAGCTGCGTCCGGATTGCGGGCGCGAACTGCTGGAATTCCTTCTGCCAATTGTAGAGCACGCTCGAAGGGCAGATGACCAGATAAGGTTTGCCGTCGTCTTCCCCGAGCGAACCGGCGATGAAACTGATGACCTGCAGCGTCTTGCCGAGGCCCATATCGTCCGCCAAAATCCCGCCGAAGCCGTAATGGTCGAGCCCCTTCAGCCATTTGTAGCCGGTTTCCTGATAAGGCCGCAGAGTGGCGGTGACAGCATCCGGCAAATCGAATTCGATTTTCTCGGGCTTTTCCATCCGGTTGATGAGCGTCATGAAGGCCTCATCCTGATGAACGATTCCCGCATCCGCATCCACCCCGAAAGCCTTATAGAGCGGCAGGGACATCTCTTTTTTCAGATCCTTCAGCGGGACATCCAGCTGCACGACCGCATCAGTCAGTTCCTTGATCTCCTTTTGGCGCAGGTCGACGATCTTGCCGTTGGACAGGCGGTGATAGGATTTGTTCTGCGCGATCTGGCGCACCATCTGTTTCAGGTCCTCCAGATTGATGTCGTCGGTGCTGAAAGTCACGTCCAAAAGCCGCGACTGGTTGTTGACCTCGATGGCGACTTTCGGCGGCCGGACCGGCTGGTAAAGCAATCTTTCGGCGGCAGCAGTCAGGAATATCTCGCAGTCAACCGCTAATTTTTCCAACCCTTCGTACAAAAACGGCATGATGTCGTCCAGATCCGTCAGATAGATGGCTTCGTCGATCGTGAAGGCATTATGGCTGGCGTCCCTGAACTTTTGGAAAAACACTTGCTCGGCGATCCTGTCCCGCACGACTGTATCGGGCGACAGCACCTTTTGGGCTATCGCCTCTTTTGTGACATCAATTTTGGTTTCGCCATAAAGGAAATACGGTTCCGTGATCAAACGGTCCTTATTCCAGTCCAGATAGAGTTCCGCCTTCAACGGGAACTGTCGGTAGGTTTCCCGAACGGATTCCTCCAGCGTGATCGTCGCAACCTTCTGCAGAGCCGGAATGGCGATCGCCAGGAAGTCCCCTGCCGCTTCCGGGGGGATATGCAGACCGTTATGGCCGGAATCGCCCAGTGCTTCGTAGAGACTGAGCAGACGTTCCCTCATGCTTGGCTTCAGAAAGTAGAAACGATCGTCGACCATAAGGATGTCCGCCGCTTCGAAAAACACACTGTTCCTCGCCGGATCCGTTGTTTCATCGAAAAGAAGACCCCCGTCCGGCAGTTCGCTCAACACGAAACTGATCGGAAGCTTGGCTGAATCCGGAATCAAGTGTTCTGGCGTCAGCCTTTGTCCGCTGGTCTGGTAGGAATTGGTTTTGACCGTGACAAACGGCCGCTGCGCCAGCCTCTCCATCAATTCCTTCACCATGCTCGGCGGGAAGACGATTTCTTTGCGCTCCTCGGCCGTCGGATAATGATAACTGGACACGGCCGCGGAATCGATGACCTGTTGCAACGTCAGGAAAATGGCGCGGTCTTCCGGGGATAAGGTGTATTTGTCCGCAGAAAAAGTGAACTTCTTGCCGAAAGGGATCGTATTCCCTTTCAGCAAATCGTCGATGACTTGCCCGCAGTCCTTCACCGTATAAAAGTTCCCGGAACCTACCCGCAACCGCAGGCTGAAGCGTTTGTCGTAGCGGTAATCGACCATGTAAAGCGTGTATTCCACCTGAAGAGGCGTCCGCTTGATCAGATCGTTTTCCTGAAGCAATTCGAACTGGAGCACATTCAGCAAGTGATTCGTCTGTTCGGTATCGTATTTTTTTTTGTTGGGATTGTTTGGCCTGTTCGCCAGCGCCGCTTGCCCGCTGAACGGTCTCACACCCTCAATGGAACCCGATGAAGACTTGAGTATCGCAAACAGAAAGGCAACCACGTGTTTGCAAGGTCCTTCATAGCTTTCGAAAGCCGGACAGGTGCAATAAAAATCATCCACATCCCCGTCTTCATCCAGATAAACTTCTACTTCATATTTTTTCGTCCCTTTGATTTCGGCCATGAACATACTGCCGGCAGGGTCCGAGCGGAATCCCCGCAAGGCGCCATCCTCATACAGTTTTCTGCCCTTGCTGTAGGTCACATCGCTGTATGTCATATCATAAATATCCTGTGTATCGAATCCCACTTCGTACATTCTCAGCCACACCCTCACATATATAGTCTCTGTTATTTTACCACAGAGCACGGTGCATGATGCCACAAAATCGGCGCAAATCAAATCAGAAAAAAGATGTCACTTTCTGTTGACAAACTCCCCAATGTGACATACTATATAAACATTAACGCATCACATTAAGATTTGAGGTGAAAAAATGGAACTCTCCGATAGGCAAAAACAGATCATCGAAATCGTCAAGAAACAGCAGCCGATTTCCGGTGAAAAGATTGCCTCCATACTGGGATTTGCGCGCGCGACGCTGCGCCCCGATTTTAACCTATTGACGATGAGCGGCATCCTGCAGGCCAAACCGAAAGTCGGTTATCTCATCAACGAGGAGCACACCAACTCGGTGCTGGTCGAACAGATCGCCAAACAAAAAGTCGAAAAGGTCATGGCCATCTCGGTCAACCTCACCAAGGAAACGAGCATCCAGGATGCCATCATCCAGCTTTTCCTGGAGGATTGCGGCTCGCTTTATGTGACGGACAACCGGGAAATACTCGGCATCGTTTCCCGCAAGGATCTGCTGAAGAGCGCGCTGGGTGATGCCGACCTGAATGCCATCCCGGTCGGAATGGTCATGACGAAGATGCCGAATCTGCACACCGTCTTCAGCGACACGCTCGTTGTCGATGCCACGAAACTGCTCGTCACCCATCGCGTCGACAGTTTACCGGTGCTTTCCCGTTCCGTTTACGAGGAAACCGGCAAAAAAGAGGTCATCGGCAAATTTTCGAAATCGACCGCCAGCAGATTGCTGCTTGATATATTCAATAAAGACCTATAGGAGGCAAGTGTGCACATGGACCTTAATGCGATTTATCTAGTATCCGATTCCGTCGGCGAGACAGCCGATCTGGTGATCCGTTCCGCCCTCTTCCAGTTCGAAACGGAAAACTACCAACTGAAGAAATATTCCTATGTGCAGACGCCCGAGGAAATCGACGCCATCTGCGCCAAGGCTGGCGAAGACGAAAAAGCGATGATCTTCTACACCTTTGTGCAAAAGGAGATGGCCGCCTACATGCAGGACCGGATCGAAAAAGCCGGCCTGATCGGCGTCGACATCTACAGCCCGGTGATGAAGGGCCTGGGTCAGCTTTTCCAGCTGAAGCCGTTGGAAAAGCCGGGCATCAACCGCCAGCTCAACAAAGAGTATTTCAACCGCGTCGAGGCCATCGAGTTTTCCGTCAAATACGACGACGGACGCGACCCGCGCGGCATCGAAAAAGCCGACATCATTCTGATCGGCGTTTCCCGCACCTCGAAGACGCCGCTGTCGATCTACCTGGCGAACAAGAACGTGAAAGTCGCGAACATCCCGCTCTTCCCGGAATCGAAGCCGCCGAAGGAGATCTTCACGATCGCGCCGGAACGCATCATCGGCCTCGTCAATTCGCCGAAAAAGCTCAATGAAGTCCGCAAAGAGCGCCTGAAGACGCTGGGGCTGCCGCCTTCCGCCAGCTACGCCGGCATGGAACGCATCCTCGAGGAACTCGAATACGCAGACCGGATCATGAAACAGATCGGCTGTGAAGTCATCGATGTTTCGAACAAAGCGATCGAAGAAACCGCCGACCACATCCTGCACTACATGGATGTCATGAACATCAGCCGCAAGCAACTATAGACCACTCACAAGGAGGAAAAGCATATGACAAAGCAATGGGTATACCGTTTTTCAGAAGGAAAGAAAGAACAGAAGATGTTGTTGGGAGGAAAAGGAGCCAACCTCGCCGAAATGACCAATCTCGGCCTGCCGATCCCTCCAGGATTCACGATCACGACGGAATCCTGCATCCATTACTTCGATGAAGGCCGGACACTTTGGACTGCTCTCCAGCAGCAGATCGAATCCGCCCTCATCGACCTGGAAAACGCGGTCGGGAAATCTTTCCATGACCCTGCCAACCCGTTGCTGGTGTCGGTCCGTTCCGGGGCCGCCTTCTCGATGCCCGGCATGATGGACACGATCCTGAACTTGGGGCTGAACGATGCTTCAGTGGCGGGACTGGCCGAACAGACGCAGAATCCGACTTTCGCTTTCGACAGCTACCGCCGTTTTATCCAGATGTTCGCCGATGTCGTGAAATCCGTTCCGCGCATCCATTTCGAAGCGATCCTGGATACCGTCAAAAATGAGAACGGTTACCAGTTCGACAACCAATTGAGTTTGGCTGACCTTACCGATCTGGTCGCGCAGTACAAAGCCGTCTACCAACGCGAAACCGGGGAATCTTTCCCGCAGGAACCGCTTGACCAATTGCACCAGGCTGTCCAGGCCGTCTTCGCTTCCTGGAACAATGAAAGGGCTATCCTGTACCGCGACATCCACAACCTTTCGCATGACCTCGGCACTGCCGTCACCGTCCAAAGCATGGTGTTCGGCAACCGCGGCAACGATTCCGGCACCGGCGTGGCCTTCACGCGCAACCCGGCGACCGGCGAGAAAAAACTGTTCGGCGAATTCCTGATGAACGCGCAAGGCGAAGACGTCGTAGCCGGCATCCGCACCCCTTTGGACATCGATACACTGGAGGAAGTGATGCCAGCCGTCTACAACGAATTCAAGGCGATTGCTGAGAAACTGGAGGACCACTACGCCGATATGCAGGACATCGAGTTCACTATCGAAAAAGGCAAACTGTACCTGCTGCAGACGCGCAACGGGAAACGGACAGCAGCCGCAGCCGTCGCAGTGGCCGTTGATTTGGCCGATGAAGGCCTGATCACGAAAGAGGAAGCCGTGATGCGCATCGAAACCGGCCAACTCGACCAGCTGCTGCACCCGACTTTCGACACAAAAGCCTTGGATGAGGCTGCCCTGTTGGCTACCGGGCTTGGCGCTTCGCCAGGAGCGGCATCCGGGCATATCTACTTCTCTACAGCCGCTGCCGAAGCGGCCCAGAAGGACGGCCTGCCGGTCATCCTCGTCCGCCGCGAAACATCGCCTGAGGATCTGGCCGGCATGATGAGTTCGGAAGGCATCCTGACGGCACGCGGCGGCATGACTTCGCACGCGGCAGTCGTGGCCCGCGGTTTGGGCAAATGCTGCGTGGCCGGCTGCACGGCAGCTGTGATCGACGAAGACAACAAAACCATCGTCATCGATGATGTCACCTTGCATGAAGGCGACCTGCTTTCGATCGACGGCGCAACCGGCAGAGTCTACGCCGGCACCATCGCCAAGCAGAACCCGACTTTGGGCGGCAAATTCAGCACCTTCATGGACTGGGTGAACGAAATGAAAGTGCTGCACGTCAAAGCCAACGCGGACTCCCCGACCGACGTCAAGCAAGCCTTGTCGCTGGGCGCGGAAGGCGTCGGACTGTGCCGCACCGAGCACATGTTCTTCCATAAGGACCGGATTCCGGTTGTCCGCCAGATGATCCTTTCGCGCACGCTGGATGAACGCAAAAAATACTTGGCAGAGCTGTTGGAAATGCAGCGCCAGGATTTCAGCGAAATGTTCACCCTGCTGCAGGAGCGCCCGATGACCGTCCGCTTGCTGGACCCGCCGCTGCATGAATTCCTGCCAACTGCACATGCGGATAAAGTCGCCTTGGCGGAAGCGATGGGTACCGGCTTGGCTGGCCTGGAGGCGCACATCGATTCCCTGCATGAAGTCAATCCGATGCTTGGCCACCGCGGTTGCCGACTGGCCGTCACTTACCCGGAAATCTACCGGATGCAGGCGCGCGCCATCATCGAAGGCGCCATCGCAGCTTCCATTGAGTCCGGCAACACGATCACACCGGAAATCATGATTCCGCTAGTCTGCGATGTCGACGAACTGCGCTACGTCAAAGCGGAGATCGTGGCGGAGATCGAGGAAGTCTTCTCTGAAAGCGGGATGAGCCTCCCTTACCTGATCGGAACGATGATCGAAATTCCGCGCGCGGCCGTCACTTCCGACGAAATCGCCCTGGAAGCCGACTTCTTCAGCTTCGGCACGAACGACATGACGCAGATGGGCTTCGGCTTCTCCCGCGACGACGCCGGCAAATTCCTGCAGGAGTACGAAGACAAAGGCTTGCTGAAGCCGAACCCGTTCCATACTTTGGATGTGAAAGGCATCGGCAAACTCGTCAAATTGTCCGCCAAATTGGGTCGCGAAACCAATCCCGGCTTGATGTTGGGCATCTGCGGCGAACACGGCGGCGATCCGGAATCGATCGCGTTCTTCTCAAGCATCGGCCTGGATTATGTTTCCTGCTCACCATACCGCGTGCCGATCGCCCGCTTGGCTTCCGCGCAGGTCGCGATCAAAGAACAAAGAGCGAAAATGTCTGTTCAGAAAGATGCTGTTTTGAGCGGCACAATCTGATCCAGTTGAAACAAGCCGCACCAGCGATCGTCATTTGCTGGTGGGGCTTGTTTTTGTGCAGATCCGGGGTTGTCGGATAACTGGAGCATATCCGGCAATCCGCAACAGCATATGTGCGAAATAGTCGAATGCCGGTTCCGCATTCGACTACTCCAACGTTGTCCGGGCCGAAATTGTCGGATGTCATTCAGCATTCGACAATTTCGGCCGAAACCAACAGCAGATTGTCGGATGTCCCGCGTTTATCCGACAATCTCAAGGCCAACATCCAGACCAAGATTCCCTATTGCTTCCCTTCGAACATTCCGCTCTTTCTGATTATTGGTTATTATTCTTATATTGTCCGGATTCTATTGTCAACAAGGCGAAAATGTGGCAGTATAGAAGCATCTTCCGCCTGGGAAAAAAGGCCGGAAATGAAAAGTCAGCAGACATTTAATCATAACAACGGAGGAATAACAATCATGATGGAATTACCGAATTGCCCGAAATGCGGCTCCCCTTACACTTACGAAGACGGCTCGATGCTGGTCTGCCCCGAGTGCGCGTACGAATGGAGCGCGGATGCGGCTGAAGAAACGAACGCGGACCAACTGATCGTCAAAGACGCGAACGGCAACCTGCTGCAGGACGGCGACACTGTCACAGTCATCAAGGACCTGAAAGTCAAAGGCAGCTCGAGCGCTTTGAAAGTCGGCACAAAAGTCAAAGGCATCCGTTTGGTCGAAGGCGACCACAATATCGACTGCAAGATCGACGGCTTCGGCGCGATGAAGCTGAAATCCGAGTTCGTCAAAAAAGCCTAATACCGATCCAAAACGAAGAAAACTGGCGAGGAACCCGAAACGGGGGCCTCGCCAGTTTTTTCTATATTCACACTTAATCGGGTGATTCGTTACCATGCTATCCGGCCTCACGCCTTTCATCTGTACGATGGCTGTCACCCCTGACAGCTAGGAGATATGCGTCGGATCACCGTTCCTTTCCGTTTTGACTTGGATTGTGAAAGTAAAATGGTCATCACCCCCGTTTGATGCTCGCGTTCCTGATGATAAGCCTTTGCCGATCCCGGTCAGGACCAACAAAAAAACACATGCGGAAGCACGTGCTCTGTCGGGCAATAGAATGAATGCAAAGATGGTTGCACAACAAATCCGCACTGACCTTGCGAAGCGCGCATTTGCAAATTCAACAAGTCCATCCGACTCACCCCTTCGTTTTCGATTGAAAAGCAGCTTGCCCTTGCCTATCACCTTACCCTCATTATACAAGGTTGATCCGCCGCACTCAAATCATTTACCCCTTCCTTACACAAATAAAACAATCCCTTTTTCCCTGCCGAATCGCCGGTTTTGCAAGGGCTATCCTTTGACATTTCCCCGCGGCTTGCATACAGTTAAAGCAAAGCCACCCACTGGAATGACAGCACGATTTGTTGCACAGGAACAAGGAGGTACCTACAATGACCACCATCATGATCACCGGAGCAAGCGGAAATATAGGCAGCGTTTTGGTTGAACACCTGAAAAAGAGCCACGAACTGACTTTGGTTGATGTCCATTTCCACGACGTCGCGCCGGCCCTTTTGGAGGGCACCATCGTCAAGGAATTGGACCTCAGTGTCGTCGGCAACTGGGACGGGCTGCTGGAGGGGATCGATTACGTCATCCACCTGGCCGGAAACCCATCGCCCGATGCCGTCTTCGACGAAGCGCTGATCGGGTTGAACTACAAGATGCCTTACTACCTGTTCACGGAGGCTTCGAAATACGAAAACTTCGTCAAACGCATCATCTTCGCCAGCTCAATCCATGCCGTCAGCGCCTACCCTAAAAACGTCCAGGTTCCGGTCGATGCCCCGGTCCGCCCCGGCGACCTCTACGGCGTTTCGAAAGTCTACCTCGAGGGCCTGGCCAGCCACTTCGCCTTCACCGAAGGCCAGGAATCGATCGGCATCCGCATCGGCAACTTCGATGAAAACCTCGATGACCCGATCGTCGATGAAGCGGGCATGGCCGAATACTTGTCGCCTCGGGACCTGTGCCACTTGGTCGACTGCGCCCTCAAAGCCAAGATGATTGAGCCGTTCCTGTTGGTGAACGGCGTCTGGACATCTCGCAGGCCCGCACCGCCATCGGGTATCGGCCAATCGACGACGCTTTTGTGCTGAAGGGTTTCTTTAAGGATGATAACGGCGATCCCGTCGAACTGGCGGAAGACGGTCATCAACAACCCGATTTGTGAACAAATTTCCGTTTTTGGACGGTTTCGCCTGCATCCGCCTCCAAAAGCTGTTGAACGGCCTGAAACGAACTGATATGATGTTTATTGGAGACAAAAAATGTTTCAGACAGACGGAAGGATGTACAATAAATGGCTAAAAAGAACAAAGGAAACCAGATCCAACGCAAAAACGTGACCGCGAAAGTACCGGAACTGCACAAAAATAAACAAGCAACGGCAAAGAAAAATCTGCCGGTGGATGAAGATCCAGCCCTGCAGAACTCCTTTAATTACACGATGTATGGCATGCTGATCGGCGCTTCGATCGGTTACTTCGCGGGCAACCTGACGCTCGGCTTCGGTATCGGTACGTTGATCGGCGGCGTAATCGATTCCTACCTGAATTCCCAGAAGAAAAAGAAGCGCGAAGCCATCCTGAAGGCCCAGGCTGAAAAAGAAAAGAAATAGGTCCATTTTCACAAATGATAGTCCTGGCCGCCGCTTTCTCCGATGTGCTTTTGGGCAGCGTGTTCCTTGCATATCGAAATAAACTGTAGTAAAGTTAGCTGTAACTGAATAGACCGTTTCACAAAGGGGCGCCGTAACCGGCTGAGATTGAACCTAGATTCTGACCCTTCGAACCTGTTCGTTAGCACGAGCGTAGGGATTGTGATTGAGAAATGAAAATCATTCTCCTCCTTTGTTGATGGTGTGTTATGCCCAAAAAGGAGGAGTTTTTTTATGTCAAAAAATCTGAACATCTGGATCGAAGGAACCATCCTCGCTGCCTTGGCGACCGTGTTGTCCTTGGTTCCTTTCAATATCGGCCCGAGTTTTTCCGTGACGGTGGGGGCGCCGGTCATGATGCTTTACTGCCTGCGCCGCGGCCTGGTTCCCGGGTTCTTCGCCAGTTTCCTGTGGGGTGTGCTGCATATCCTGATCGGGACAGCCTACATCCTGACACCGCTGCAAGGTTTCATCGAATACTTCATCGCCTTCGGTTTCACCGGCTTGGCCGGCTTCTTCACGCCGAAAGTCCAGCAAGCGATCGCTGACCAAAACCAAAAAGCGCTTGTGTGGCAAGTCACGCTGGGCACCATCGTCGGCACGGTCGGACGCTACTTCTGGCACACAATCGCCGGCTATTATTTCTGGGGAGCCTACGCGCCAGCAGGCTGGAGTGCCTGGTTCTACTCGATCGTCATGAACGGCGTCAGCGCCTTGGCGACCGGCGCATTCACGATCATGGTCCTGGCCGTCATCGCCAAGACGAACCCGCAGTTGTTCGTGCCGAAAAAATCCGTGCGCGGGTACTGAACGAGTGCTCCGAATGATTTGCGCTTCAATATAGAGGAGCTGCTTCAACGTCCATGTTAGACGTTGAAGCAGCTCCTTCTTTTTTTGCAGCCAACTGAATAGCTGGCTGTCGGTTGTTGGAATGACTAGGAATAGCGTTCAGCCGACAGATGGGTATTCTCTAAGGCAGCCCTATTTCTTGGGAGCAACCAATATATGGTTCTGGTTATTTTCGATAGAAAGATTGATTGCCGTCATTTCTTACGCTGTCCAAAATCTCCATCGTTTTGATGGAGTCTTCCCAGCTCATGATTTCGCTTTGCAGCTTCCCGTTGTTCAGGCAGTTCACGACTTCTTCGATCTGGTATTCGAAGCCGGTGATCCCGAAAGGCAGGTGGAAGGTCTCCTCTTTGCCGTCCTTGAACAGAGTGGCAGTCTCCGCATTCGAGAACCTCGGGACGGTTATCCGGCCTTTTGTCCCGACGATTGTGGCATCGCGGACGGTGTTCAGGTTGATGGCGCCATAAAGCTGCGCCTGTTTCCCGCCCGGATAAGCCAAGTTGATCCCAACATTCTCGTCCACCCCGGTCTCCCCGATGTAAAGGTTAGCGGTGATGAATTCCGGCGCATTGCCCAGAATAAATGTGCTGTAGGACAGGTTGTAGACGCCCACATCCAATAGCGCGCCGCCGCCCAGTTCCTTGTTGAACAGCCTACTTTCGGGGTCCAAAGGCGCCTTGAAGCCGAAATCGGCCTGCAGCAAACGGACCTCCCCGATTTCCCCGGCATCGATCCATTGCTTCACTTTTTGATTGACCGGCAAAAAGCGGGTTTTCATCGCTTCCATGAAGAAGACTTGGTTTCTCTCGGCGGCTGCGATCATTTCCTTGATTTCGGCAGCGGTAATGGCGACCGGCTTTTCGCAGAGTACGCCTTTGCCGTTTTCAAGGCAGATCAGCGAAATGTCCTTGTGGAAGACATGCGGCACCGCAACATAGACCACATCAACACTTTCGTCCCGCACCAGTTCCTCTGGGCTGGCGTAGCATTTGTCGGTCGGAACATCGTAACGTTTGCCGAACGCCTCCGCAGAGTCCTTATCCCTGTCGGCCACGGCGGCAAGTTCCACCGAATCCATGGCGTTCACGGTCTCCGCAAATTTATTTGCGATGAAACCTAACCCGATTATTCCGAATTTGATCTTTTCCATATCACACTCTCCCGATTATTTTTTGCAATTCATTGCCCTCAGCACGACGATGGCCTTGCGCAGTTTTCCTCCGTACTAATATTCATTTTATCGCTTGAACATTTTCAGCTTTTCCAAGCAGTCGGAAATGCTGTCGAAATCCTTTTTGCCCATGATAGGATGCACCACAACGAAAGCTATGTCGGTAATAGCGGCGATTGTTGAAGTCGAGATCACAAAGTCAGTTTCCGCCAAGGCTTCTTCAGGTGCATACATAAAATCCTGATAGGTGTAAAGCCTGGCTATCGATAGGCTGTCCCCAAATCGGGCTGCAACATTCTCTCTGAGGAGACTGTTCACGCTTTCATCAAAATCGCTGACGATGGCGGTGCGCAGCTTTTGTTTCCAGAACTTGTTCATGGACTCCAGGAGAACCGTCAGATAAACGATTTCGATTCTGCCGATAGGCAAACCAAGTTCCCGCTTAATGATTGTTGCCATTTCTTTAGCCAGTTTGTATTCCAATTGCCGGGTTTTGATGTTGCTTTCGTTTATCGGATTGGGAAGGCAGTAGCTGAATCTCACGCGTCTCAGCATCGGCCCAACATACAACAACAGCTTTTCCCGTGCCTCTTCGTGCAGGTCCAGCCTGATGTTGAATTTGTCGGCTATCGTTCCCAAAAAATCATCCACAACGGTGATCGTTTCCTGGTCAACCAGTCTCGCCGTGTCCGTACCGAAAAGAAATTGCTTCGCCTCGAACTGCTGCTGCAACAGTTGCCAAGCCGCATCAGGCAAAGGCACACCCAAAAACACCTCCGCAGCCTCCCTTATGCCCGCCATCACCTTCGAAAGAGCACTGCCGGGAGCCTCCGAGACCGTATGGCCTGCCTGCTGGCGCTTCGCCGCTGCCAATATTTCCAGGCAAAAGCTCTGCGAACTGTGGCCGGATAAATAATAGCCATTTTCATTCGTTTTCGCTCTGACGATCCGGTAGAGAGCGGCCGTGCTTTGGCCGATTTCCTTTTCCCCGAACAGATATTGCCAGTATTTCGAAATCGTGCTGGTGTTCAGCCTTGCGCCCAGAATCCAGCTGATGATGTTCCGTCTGGTGTTCTCATCGGCTTTCAGGCTGATGCCGTCATTCAGGGAAGACTGCAGATCTGTTTTCGGCTTCGTTTTCAGCCACTTTTTCACCGACGCGACATCCTTGTTTATGGTCGACTGCGATACATGCAGCGCATCCGCCAGTTCGTCCACGTGAAACCGGTTCCCGCCGGTCAGCTTCGCTAAAATGTACATTTGCCGGTCCAGCGGCGAATCCGGTGCACCCATGATATCCTCATGATCGAGCACGCTCTTCATAATGCTGTGTTGCTTGATGAGCCGCTTGCTTTCCTCGTTCAGGCAATAGCCTTTTTTGATGATGGCGTCTATCTGGATGTTATGTCCCTTGAGAAGCTCATTGAGCCCCTTGACGTCTTCCCTGATGGTGCGCACGCTTACATCGCAATGTTTAGCCAATTCCGCTCCGGTGATGCAGCCCTCCGTATTCAGAATACTGTTCAAAATTTCCCTGTACCTTCGATTCACTATCAAACCACCTAACAGAACTCGATTATGGGATCAGAAGCTGATCTTATGAATACTATTCTATCGCTAATCCGTTTCCGGGTAAACCGATTCCGTAGGCCGAGCTTGCTATACCCATTATAGCTGCCTTTTTTCCCCCGGACAAACCAAAAAATTTCCCCCTGATAGGTGAAATGGGCGCTGACTCGCAACATGACAAAGAAGCGCGGATTCTGATTTTCAGGTCTGAATCCGCGCTTCTTTATTAATCATGTAATCCGTTGGGCAGCTGATCGTTCAATCGGCTTGGCTGTGAGTGCGCTCCAAGGTGAAGCCCTTCCCGGCGACTTCATGGACTTGGCCGATGATTACGAAGGCAAAAGGATCAATCTGGTTGACCAGTTCATTGATGGCCGGCAATTTGCGCTGTTCGACGACACAAAGGACGGCTTGCTGCTGCACCCCTTCGAAGGCCGTTTCGATGTTCACCATCGTCAGGCCGACATCCTGGACAAACAGCAGCGCCTCTTTGATTTCCTCGTATTTTTTGGAAATGATGAAAAGCTGCATCTTATTCGTTCCGGTGACCATGACTTTGTTGATGACCATGGACGTCAGGAACACCATGATGAGCCCGTAAAGGATCTGTTCCATGTTGGAAAAGAAAGCCTGGACCAGCAGGAAAATGACGTCGAACGCATACATCCCCACCGCAACCGGAATGTGGAAATGCTTGTTCATCAACAACGGCGGAATGTCCATCCCGCCCGTGGAAGCGCCGGCCCTGAACACCAAGCCCACACCCAACCCGCAGAGGATGCCCGCATAAATCGCCGACAGCAGGATATCATCAGTCATGTCCTGCAACGCTGGCAGCGTCCGGAAAAAAGTCAAGAAAGTCGGAAAAATGAGCGTGCTCAAGATCGTCGTCAAAGCGAACTTCCTGCCCAGCAAAGCGGCACCGACGAAAAACATGAGGCTGTTGAAAACCAGCACGACCAGAGAGATGTTCAATGCAAAGAAATGATTCAAAATGATGGCAAGACCCGTCGTCCCTCCGGCGATCAGATTCTTCGGCAGGATGAATGCAGCAATCGCAAACGCGACGAGGATGTTCCCGGCGACGACCGCCGCAATCGGTTTTAAAGTATGCAATAGCTTCAAAAATGTCACTCCTTTTTCTGCGATTTAAGCAGTTGGATACCTTTCAGGAAAAAGATATCCCCGCCATTATAACAGATAAGTCAGGGATGAAAAGAGTCGATAGGGAACTTTGCAGAAAAATCGAGTAGGAGGAGCCTTGCGGCTCCGACCTCTCACACCACCGTGCGTACGGTTCCGTACACGGCGGTTCAATATCTTAAGTGAGCAGACTCTGCCAGAGGGATTAATGAAATTAAGCCCAATTGGCGGAGTCTTTTCGTTGTAAGTACCCGATGAACTTCAGGCGTTTTGGAAAGTCTCCAATATTTCTTTCTGGAGAAACCGATACGCTTGGCACTTTCCTTATCGAGACCTAGGTTGATTAGTCTATTAATCTTCGTGCGAGTTCTTTTCCAACGTTTGAGGATAAGTTGTCTGATTCTGCGGTTCAGCCATTGTTCTGTCCTTCGGATAAATTTCTTAATAAATCCAAGACCAAAATAGTTGATCCATCCCCTTGTGACACTGTTGATTTCTTTAGAAATCTGCTTGAAATCGCCGGGGCGGTTTCGTTTCGTCAGCTGTCTCAATTTGTCGATCAATTTCTTTTTGGCGGCAATAGTTGGTCTGTAGCGACAGACCCCATTCACAGTAGTTATCAGACAACCCAAGAACTTTAAACGGGTAGGTGACCCCACTTCGCTTTTGTCTTTGTTGACGATTAGCTTCAGGTCTTTCTCGATAAAGCGGGTGACACTCAGGAGCACCCGCTCGCCTGCTCTCTTTGTTTTTACAAAGATTACGAAGTCATCGGCGAAGCGAACGAAACGGTGCCCTCGTTGTTCCAACTCCTTATCCAGTTCATGCAAGTAAACATTGCTGAGAAGGGGTGAGATT
The DNA here is from genome assembly GCF_900109135.1 of Trichococcus ilyis. Lineage (GTDB taxonomy): Bacteria > Bacillota > Bacilli > Lactobacillales > Aerococcaceae > Trichococcus > Trichococcus ilyis. Next base: position 18,378 of record NZ_FNYT01000039.1, read on the forward strand.
ACCCCACCTTGCGGTGCGCCTG
>NZ_FNYT01000040.1 GCF_900109135.1 Trichococcus ilyis
ATCGAGGCTGTCCTCCGACGAACAAGGGCTCGGCGGAGGTGAGAGTGTTGCGCTCGCCTCTGCTCCGGCGAAGACACCCCAGCAAACCCAAACCAAAAAAAGACATAAAAATAGACTTACCGCTTGGCAAGTCCACTTTTATCAATTTCTTAGAAGTTCTGATCCGTCATTTTTTGCTGTTTTCCCACGCTTCCTGCAAAACGGCAAGCGACAGATCGGCAGTGCTCGGCAGCACGCGGTCAGCCAGAGCCAAAACCTGCGCATCGCCCACCGCGACCGCCACGATGCCGGCCGATTTGATGGCTTCAACGCCGGAAGCCGCATCCTCGACTCCGACGCAATCAGCCGGATCGGCTCCAGCCAGTTGGGCGCCCGCCAGAAAAATGTCCGGTGCCGGTTTGCCCGCCGTGATGGTCGCCGGGTCGACGATGCCGTCGAAGTAGGCGCGCACCTGCAGCAGGTCGAGGATTCCCGGAGCGTTCTTGCTCGCGGAAGTCACGATCATTTTGATGCCGGCAGCCTTCAGTTCCTCCAGCAGCGGAATGATGCCCGGCAAAATGTCCGCCGGCGTCATTTCCTTGATCAGTTCCAGGTAATGCGCGTTCTTTTTGACGCACAGTTCGTCTTTTTCGGCCGAGGAATAGTTGTCCGCAACCCCGCCCTGCGCCAAAATCCGCTCCAGCGAATCGATGCGACTCACGCCCTTCAGCTCCTCGTTGAAGGCCTCATCCACCTCGATGCCCAGCTCCGCACCCAAATCGCGCCAAGCCAAAAAATGAAATTTCGCCGTATCGGTGATCACACCGTCCAAATCAAATAGTACCGCTTTCATGTCCCCATCCCTTTCGTCTGCATTTCGGCCATCGATTTTCTTTGGCTCAAATTTAGTTCAAAGCTTACGCAATAAAATTGGCCTTGTCAACGGATAAGCCAGAGAGTCAATTATTTTACACTCCGTCTCCCGGCTTACAGACGCCGTCCACGCTTATTCACCCGATCCGCAAATGATTTCGCTTTCATTAATGGAGTGGATGCACTTCCCATCTGCATTTCTGTGTCAGAAAAACCTTCACCATTAACGTTTGTTGCACATTCGCATCCAGTACTAAAAAAAATGGGAACTGATCTGTCTGCAGCAAGTCCGATAAAAACGGACCCCACAGCGCCAACCAATCCCCCGTGCAAACCGATAAATATATTTACAAAAACCCATCAACTAAACACGGTAGATTTCCGCCCCGAACGGGAACAATGCCAACTTGGCGTGCTTGAAGTGCTGCAGCCCGAACGGAATGCCGACGATCGTCAGACAGAACGCAATGCCCAGGATGACTTCTTCGGCGGCCAACGCCACACCACCCAACAGCATCCAGATGACATTGATCACGAAGGATGTGCCGCTCTCGCTGATGCGGATCTCCCGACCGAACGGAACCGCCGCCATCACCGCGAACTTGAAGCACTGCATGCCGATCGGGATCCCGACGATGGTCAAGCACCACAGAACACCGATCACGACCCAGGAAGCAAAGCTGATAAAACCGCCCAATACAAACCAAATCAGATTCATCAGAAAATTCATGGCCTTTCCCCTCTCTTTCCCTTACATTATAACGCTTAGGAAGCGGATAGGCATCGGACTAAGTACTGACTTTTAACCAAGCTGTTCGGAATGCATGCCCCGTCCTTCCTTGCCGGCCCTTCAAGTGCTAAAATAAGAACAACGCCTACTAATGATACCGGATTCATAAAGGAGCGATCGACCATGACAAAAATCGGCAGAAATGAACCTTGCCCTTGCGGCAGTGGCAAGAAATACAAGAATTGTTGTTTGGGTGAACCCGAGGAAACCCTACTTCTGAATCGTCTGCGGATTAATCTGGCAAAAATGTGGTCCTACGACAAAGTGAACGAGATGAGCGATTCGGAAATCATTTCCAAGCTCGAAAACTTGAACATTCCCTTCGATAAGGAACGTTTCTTGGCTGATATTCAAGTGTTTGATTCTGCCAACGAAATATCTGAGCAGTGGTTCGAAATTTATGATGTCCGCGCAGAAGGCTACGATGAGGATTTCCTCTTCTTTGCGGTATGGATATTATGGGAACGCTGGGCCAAAGAAGGACCTTGGCCTTTTGAGACCATCGGCGATTGGTTTGACAACGGTGTCCTTGCGGAGGGTGAAGGAAATTTTGCTGAAGCTTGCGATGCTTGGCTGATAGCCTGGGATGCCTTGAAGCCGCATCATCCAACTACAACCAAGTACCTGACTTACTTGGATGATCGTTGCAGCGGCGAGTTCTCAGTCAAATCCATTCTGTTGTCCCTTGGTTCCGACCTTCTGGATGCCGGAATGAAGGACCCCTCCTACCTCCGCAAGGCAATAACCTACTGCACTGAATTCCTTGCCTTGTTTTCGGATGAAGATGAAAATACGCTGATCAATCAGCGAAGAACCATCGCCGATGCCTATCTTTATTTGGATGACCTTAGCCGGGCGGAAGCTGAATATAAAAGCATCGTGCAGGATTATCCAATGAACGTATGGGGCTATGTCGGCTGGGGAGACATGTACTTCCTCCATGAACCAACCGAGGATTTGAATAAGGCAACGCAAATTTATGCGAGGGGCCTTGCCAAGATCGCGCTTGGTGCTGAAGACAGAGACGTTTTGGAAGACCGGCTGGATGATGTCCAGGATAACGATTCGGAATAATAAACAGGGGCTGCCGCGGTGAGACAGCCCCTGTTTTTGTTGGATTCTATGCTCTTCTCCGGCGAACGCAGGCTTCGCCGGAGTTCGCCCAACATTTCATCTCTGTCCTCCGATGAGGCTGGCTTCCTCGAAGTTAGGGCGTGAAATTACCGCTGTCCTCCGGGGAGCGGAGTTTAACCGGAGCTGACGACCCAATCCTGTCGCGCTCCTCCGGCCAACCAGCACCACCCAACTCCTTCAGCCTATTTCCCGGCCAGATTCTTTTTGCTCCACTCCCCCATGCTCTGCAGGATCGGGATGAAGCTCTGCCCCAATGGCGTCAGCGAGTATTCGACTTTGGGCGGGACTTCTTTGTAGACTTCCCGGTGAACCATGTTGTCTTCTTCCAACTCCCGCAGTTGTCGCGTCAAAATCCCTTTTGAAATATTCGGCAGCAGGCGTTGGAGTTCGTTGAACCTTCTTGTCTGCTCACCCAGATTCCACAAAATGATGATTTTCCATTTGCCTGCGATGATGTCCTGCGTCTGCGTGACGGGACAAACCGTCGCTTCCAATTTCTCGTCTGCGAGGTCCCCGAACCGACTTCTTGCCATGATAAACGCCTCTCTTTCACAATAGTCCTGTTTTTGTGACTAGGTTATATTAATGTGCCTACTTTCAAAAAAATACCTACTGCTATATTATTAGGTTACTTAAAAAAAGTAAACACAAAAAGGGAGAGATGACAAATGAAATTATTAGTGACTGGAGCAACAGGGAAATTTGGCACCAAAGTGATGGAGATTCTATTGAAGACTGTACCGGCCGAGCAACTGGCCGTCAGCGTCCGCAACCCGGAAAAGGCGGAAGCTTTACGGGCGCGCGGCGTGGACGTCCGCCAGGGGGATTTTGATCACCCGGAAAGCTTGGACACCGCTTTTGCAGGCGTCGACCGTTTGTTGCTCATTTCTGCGGATGGCGATAACGAAACAAGGATCCGCCAGCACGCCAATGCGGTGGCTGCAGCCGAACGCGCCGGCGTTTCCTTCATCGCCTATACCAGCTTGGCGAATGCACAGGAAAGCGAAAACTTATTCGCACCGACGCACCAGGCTACCGAAGCAGCCATCCTGAAAACGGGCATCTCCTATTCCTTCCTGCGCAACAACTGGTACCTGGAGAATGAAATTTCAGGCATCCAAGGTGTCTGGGCTGGCGCTCCTTGGGTGACTTCAGCAGCGGACGGCAAAGTCGGCTGGGCATTGCAACAGGATTTTGCCGAAGCCGCGGCGGCCGTCCTTGCTGGCGAGGGACATGAAAACACCATCTACGAACTGTCAGGCAAACCGCTGACTCAGGAAGAGCTGGCGTCGGCGCTTGGCGATGTGCTGGGCAAAGAGGTGCAGGTGCACCAGCTTGATGACGCTGCCTATGCCGAAGTCATGGCGGGCGCCGGTGTGCCGGATTTCGTGGTCCCGATCCTTGTCGAAATCCAAAAAAGCATCCGCGTAGGCTCGCTGGACGTCGCGAGCGATGATTTCGAAAAACTGCTCGGCCGCCCGGCAACGCCGATTACTGAAGGGCTGCGCCAAATCGTGGAAGGTCTCAAGCAAAACAATTGATTCCGACCAACACTCGGACCTACAGAATGTATGACTTCACTATCAGAACCAGGGGCTGCCTCGCAAGAGGCGGCTCCTGGTTTTTTTCTCCGGTGAACGCAGGCTTCGCCGGAGTTCGCCCCACATTCCATCTCCGTCCTCCGATGTGTCTGGCTTCGTCGAAGTTGAGGCCGAAAATTACCGCTGTCCTCCGGGGAGCGGACGCTTACCGGAGCTGACGACCCAGTCCCGTCGCGCTCCTCCGGCCACCAGGCACCATCTGCTCTCCTCCGGTGAACGCGGCTTCGCCGGAGTTCGCCCCACATTTCGTCTCCGTCCTCCGATGAGGCCGGCCTCGCCGAAGTTGAGGCCGAAAGTTACCGATGTCCTCCGGGGAGCGGACGCTTACCGGAGTTGACGACCCAGTCCCCCCGCGCTCCTCCGGTGAACCGGCACCATCTGCTCTTCTCCGGCGAACGCGGTCTCGCCGGAGTTCGCCCCACATTTCATCTCCGTCCTCCGATGAGGTTGGCCTCGTCGAAGTTGCGTCCGGAAGTTACCGTTCTTCTCCGGGGAGCGGACGCTTAACCGGAGCTGACGACCCACTCCTCCGCGCTCCTCCGGCCACCCGGCACCATCCGCTCTTTTCTCCGCAAAAAGAGCCGCCTCGCAAGAGACGGCCCCACACTAATTCTTTGGACTAATAAGTCAAGCCTGGGTTGAAGAATCCAAGCAGAACGCCGACAAATGCGACAACCACTAACAGCAACATCACTTTGATCGGTGACATATTCTTTTTGGACAACAAGTACCAGCAGCCTACCACAAAGGTGGCAGTCAACAAACCAGGGTATACTGCATCAAATTTTTCCTGCAGGGTCAAGAAGGCAATGCCATCTTCTCCGACTAACGTGAAGGAAGTTTTGACGCTTATCCAAGTCGCAGCAACAGCGCCGATGACCATTCCGCCCAACAAAGTGATGGATTCACGCAATGCCAATCCTTGCGGTCCGACCAGGAAATCGACAGCTTTGCCGCCCAATTCAAACCCTTTGAAATAAAGCAATTTCATGCCGAAGTAGGCGATGAGGTTCCACACGATCATGTAGAAGATCGCTCCCAGCGGTGAACCATCAGTGGACAGCCCCAGTGCGACACCCAGCAGAATAGGGATCAACGTTCCGACAATCAGGGAATCGCCGATACCCGCCAAAGGTCCCATCAAACCAGCCCGCAGACCATTGATGGTTTCATCATCAACATCCGCTGCCCCGTTGGCACGCGCCTTTTCCAAGCCGGCGGTGATACCGACCACCACTGTACCGATTTGCGGCTCCGTGTTGAAGAAGGCAGTATATGTTTTCATCGATTTTTCTTGATCTTCTTTTTTGTCATACAGTTCTTCGACGATCGGTAACATCGAGCAAAGATAGCCGAATGTTTGCATGTGCTCTTGCGAGAAACAAGTCAGGTTTCCGTAGTACCAATTGTGGAAAGATTTATTTAACGCTTTTTTGCTTACCTCTTTTTCCATATTATATGTCCTCCTCTTCGTCGCCGCTCACCGCTACCGTTTTTTGCAATGACAACATTTTGATGCGATAGTTGAATAATGCAAACATAGCTGCGACTACCGTTGCTGAAACCAAGTTGATCCCCAATGAAGCAGCCAAAGTAAAGCCGAAGAAGAATGGAATAAAGTCTACCGCTTTAGTAACAATTTGTTTCAACAGAATCGCAATCCCGACGCAGGGAAGCAACGATCCGACCGTAAACAATGTTTTCATCGCCAAGCCATCCATCGGCAAGGTTGTTTTGATCATTTCTACAACATCTGCACCTAATTTACACATGATCAAGGTTGGGATAAACGAGAAGAAGAAATGGGAAATCCAAGGCAAGCCCATGTTGACTGCATACAGCTTCTGGAATTCGCCTTTTTCCACCGCTTTCCACCCAATGTGTTGCCACGCCAAGTTAGCCGTTGCCGTTCCATAAAACAAGACGGTACCCAACGTTCCGACCATTGTACCGAATGATGTAGCCAAAGCTGCACCTTCAATGCTGGCAGCCGTCAAGCCATAGCTTTTCAACGCTACCATCGCAAGCGGAATACCGATATAACTGACTGCGCGGACGTCAGCCGAGACCGTTCCGCCTGGAGTTACCAATGCGATATAGACAATCTGCATCGCTGCCCCTACCAAAATACCCGTTTGGATATCGCCTAAAATAATACCGGCTACCAAACCACCGATTAACGGACGACCTAATGTATAATTGCCGAATGATGTACCGCCCAAACCAGGCATACTTGATAAGCACGCGAACAGCCCTAGTATAGCTGCTTGAATCCAACTGATTGTCATAACTTCTTTCTCCCCTTTTATTTTTTATTTAAATCCAAATTTGCTTCTGAAGTTTTCCCATGTCCCGATCGAAACATCAGGCAACAAAGCAAATTTGATTTTATAACCAGCTTGATACATCGCTTCAAAAGCTTCTGCTTCTGCTTGTGTGATCGATTGGTTGTTCCCTAATTTAGTGGTGCCTTCACGGTCATTGCACGGCCCTACGACCACGGTATCGATGCCGGGTTTGAATTTCTGGTCCACCAAAATCTTTTTCATATCCAATGGATCTTTGGTGATCAGGAAATATTGATCTTTGCTGTCCAATACTTTTTGATTTTTTTGTTGCCATTCCTCATTGGTCCAAATGAACGTTTTTAAACCACTGGCACTCTTATAGGCCGCTTTTAAAACGTCACTCTGGGCTGCTTTGTCGTTTACGGCAACTAGCCCATCACAAGGGAACTCTCTAGCCCAACGCGTGCACGTTTGACCATGGATCATGCGGTCATCAATCCGGATAAATGATATTGTCATTTTCTTTCCTCCTCTAAATTTCCTCGTCTTCAGCTGTTTCCAGTTTGAATTCCTGCAATGCCGTTCTTGCTTCGGCTAACACGGTGTCAGCAAATGTTTCTTTATCTGCGGTGTCCTTCATCAGAACCGCAGTCAAGGCTAACGGCAAGTTCATGCCCCCCATAGTGATTGTAGAGGCGAGTTTGCCTGCATTTGCCAGAACATTTAATGCCGTCGTCAAAGGTGAACCCCCGACAATATCCGCAAGCAGGATGATCTCATCCTCATCCGTAATCGCTTGGATACATTCCTTGAACATCCCAGCAAACTCATCTGCTGTTTTTCCATCGGGCAACCCGACTGCCAGGACATCCTCGCGTTTGCCGGCCAGCATATCCAATGATGTTTTCAAGCCGGCCGCAAATTCGCCATGGCTTACCAGAACCACATATTTCACACTGTTTTCCTCCATCTCGTCATATCAATTTACCTCTATAGAATAGCACCCACTGAAGCGCTTGCACTGTGTCAAGTGTCAACACATTCAGGTGACTTTTGGCACAAAATAATAAAAATTGTTTGGCGGCAGCATTGCCCGGTCCAGGGGCCGAGTTCGACGGTGATATTCCCCGCCAAACTGGCTTTTGCGGGGAATATCGGGTTGTCCGCGGGCGTTTTAGCCCGCCAAATTTGGTTTGGCGGGGCATCTCGCGTTGCCCTTGAACATTCTGCCCCGCCGAAGGGGTTTTGGCGGGGAATCTCTGCGCGCAAATTCATTTTCCACACAAAAAAGGCTGTATCACAGCCAGAAAATCCCGTTCTGGTTGTGATACAGCCTGCTATTCATATTGCGGATGCGGTATTTGACAGTCCGCATCATCCGAATGACATTTGTCATGCCGCTTATTTCAATTGGTTGTCGATCTCTCTTTCGATGTCCACGAGCTGATCATCAATTTTGTTCTCATTCAGCGCATTCGTGATCAGATAATCGCATCTTTCGATGACATTGTTGTACTTTTTGAATTTCGGTTCGATGACCGCATTCTCCATGATGGCATCCAGCACGTCTTGCTTCAGGGAATAATTGTTCAGGGCATCCTGATCCAACAGCGCTTTAGTGCTGTCGCTTGCCATCACGCTCTTCAAGGCCGAAGCCCCTTGCGAATTTTCAAACAATTCCTGCTGGATCTCCTGATCGATGGTCAATGTTTCCAGGAACTCGAAAGCCAATTGGCGCTGGGTCGTTTTGGAATTGATGGCGATCAAGGAGGTGGCGATCTGGGAAGTCTTTTGATTGTCGGTTGTCCCGGGCATCGCCAAGCAGCTCCATTTGAACGTGGAATACTTGCTGACGCGGTAAGGATAAGGCTGGTACGTACGGTATTGCGCAAAGGTCAACGGGCAAAAAGCGACATTGCCTTTGTCGAAGTCCTCCGAAGACACTTGGTAGCCGCCATTCAGATCCTTCAGCTTTTGGATATAGGACAAGGCTTCCCTTACATCGCTCCGGTTCAAATTGCTTGTCGCACCTTCATCATCAAACAAACGGATCCCATAACCATTAACGGCATCTTGCCATTCGAAACCATAAGAGCCATATTGGTCGATTGTGCCGTCCCCGTTGGTGTCTTTCGTCACCTGGGCGCATATTTGATAAAATTGCTCGATGGTCCAATTGCCCTCAGGCACAGCGATGCCTTCCCTTTCCAGCAGATCCCGGTTCACGCACATCATGGTCGGGTTGATTTCGTACGGCAAGGCATATTGCGTACTCTGGTAACTGCCCGAGCTAAGAGCGCTTTCATAAAAAATGTCCGTACTTATTTCATTTTCGCCAATCAAATCATCCAACGGCAACAGCGCCCCCAGAGAAGACAAGCGATTGAAGTCTTCCGACAGAACCATAAATACATCCGGTTGCTCCCCATCAGCGATATCGGAAGCCAGCCAGGCCGAATAATCCTGTTTCAGAATGCCGCTTTTATATTCTATGGTCACATTAGGATGCGCCTTCTCGAATTTCGCGATTGCGTCGTCGATCACCTTGTAGCTTTCCGCATTGTAGACATCCCAATTGCTGCCGGTGAACATCCCCAGCGTGAGCGTGATTTCCCTTTGCGCGCGGCCGATAAACAGCCCGATCAGCAACAGACTGCAGCCGATCAAAGCGAGCAGCAGCTTTTTCGTTTTAGTCATCCGCATCGCCCAAATCCCGTGTGGTCTGACCCGTCTGGACCGCCCAAATGGCCAGTTGCGTCCGGTCCCTCAGATCCAGTTTCGAGAGGATGTTGCTTAGGTAATTGCGGACCGTCCCTTCCGACAAGAACAGCTTTTGCGCGATTTCCTTATTGGACAGGCCGAACCCCACCTGCTGGATCACGCGCATTTCGCGGTTGGATATTTCGGCAGCGTTGCGGTCATCCACTTGGATCGCATAATTGCTGGTCGCCATCTGCGAAAATTTCTTGAACACTTTCGTCGCGATGTCCGGGTTGATCATCGCTCCCCCGTTCACAACGGTCAGGATGGCCTGGTGCAGACCATCCATGCTGACGCCTTTCAGCAGATAGCCGCTGGCGCCATATTTCAAAGCACTGAATACAAATTCATTGTCATCAAAAGTGGTCAGGATAATGATCTTGATATCCGGATACTGTTCCTTGACCATCTTGGTGCAGTATACGCCATCCATTTTCGGCATTCGGATGTCCATCAGAATCAGATCAGGACGGCTTTTTTTGATGCTTTCCAGCACTTCAAAACCATCCGCTACAGTCGAAACCACTTCAAGATCGGGCTTGGTCGACAAGACAATTTCCAAGGACTGTCTTATCAACTCTTGATCATCGGCAATCATTACTTTAATCATAATTTGCTCCTTTTTCGATCGGTATTTGTATGGCTGTCCTGAAGCCGTTCTCCCCGGAAAAATTGATCGTACCATTCAAAATCGATACCCGTTCCCGCATCTGCTTCAAACCGTAGCCATATTTGATGCTTTCACAACCCGTGCCGTTGTCCTGGATGATGATGATGTACTCGTCATCATGGACGAATAGATTGACTTCGATCTCTGAGGCATGCCCATGCCGCAAAGAATTCGTGATGGACTCTTGGATCATCCTGAAAATGATGTCCTCTTTCGTGTTGTCCATGTCCACCTTGTCCCAATTGTAATGGAGGTCTATTTTCAGATTGGACACGCCTTCATATTCGGAAATCATTTTCGTCAAACCGTCTTTCAGCGTGCTGTCCTCTAGAGCGCCTGGACGCAACTTGTACAAGGAACGCCGCACATCTTTGATCCCGACCCGGACGACGTCGCTGACCAGCAGCAATTGCTTTTTTGCCTTTTCCGGATCAATATCGATCAGGGCGATGCAGGCATCCACGCCAGCCGATATGCCGGTCAAAGCATGGCCGAGCGTATCGTGTATTTCCCTGGAGATCCGCTTGCGTTCATTGTCTTCGCCGATTTTTTCGGTCAGGTTGGCGTAATTCTTCAATTCTACGTTCACCCGCGAGACCATCGCCAATTGTTCCCCGACACGCTGCTTTTCCCTTTGTTGGACGAACAGATAGGTCGCCAGAAAAGAAATGAAGCCTACTATGTTCAGGGAAGCCAGGATGTTCCTGAAAAACAAGATCAGCGTGCGGGCGCCGCTTGGATAAAAATTGATGTACGTTTCGATGGACGGCATTCTGACCAGGATCGAAAGGATGTCATAATCGGAGATGATCAGCAGGCCGAAGCTGATGACCAACAGTGCCGGCCAATATTTGATGTTTTTCGTATTATAGAGAATATCCGCGAACACCAGCAAAACAATGCCGTTGTAGCTGCCGTTCAAAACGATGATTAGCGTAATCATGGCCACAACTTCCAAATAGATCAGCCAATAAACGATGTAACTGTCTTTCGTGCGGAAGTACATGCTGGCCAGCAACACAAGAAACAAAAGGATCGCTTCAAAAAAAGTCTTTTCCGGCGCGGTAGGCACATAGGACAAATTATCCAAAAAAGCCGACGCGTACCCATGGGCCTGCAAATATTTTGTCGAAAGCAAAAAAATCGAAGCATTGAACAAAACGATAATGAAATTCAGCAGCAGCAAGGCATTATGCAGAAAACTGATGTGCTTGGCCCCTAAATTTATCATCACTGCCACCTCGAAATATCATATTCGCCGATGTTGTTCTTGGTGATTAAGGCGACCGGCACGACAATCGACTTTTCGTGCGCTTGCTCATTCACGATTGCATAGGCCGCTTCGATCGCCTTGGCGCCCATCGTGCTCGGCGATTGCGCTGCCGTTCCTTGGACCTCATTGCTGTCGATCAACAGTTTTTTCATATCCGGGGAACCGTCGACACCGTAAACCAGCACTTTATGAGCGATCTGTTTATCCTTGATCGCCGCCAAAGCGCCCAACGCACTCGGGTCATTCAGGGCCATCACAACATCGAATTCGATTTCTTTATCGATGATATCCATCAACACGGGCATCGCAACTTCCGTTTGGCCCAGACACTCTTCCTTTGCAACCACTGTGTAATTCTCATTATACTTGATGGTGTCCAGAAACCCATTGATCCGATCGACGGACGATAAGGCTGCGCTGTGCTGCAAAAGCACGATCTTCGCCGAAGCCAGATTGCGCATCATGTCCTTGGCGCATTGCACGCCCGCATCGTAATTATTGGACAAAACCGTCGTATCCGCGATCGTGTCATCATCGAGCTGCGCATCAATGACGATGATCTTGATGCCTTTCTCCTTGGCTCTTTTCAAGGAGTCGTTCACTTTGGAATAATCAACGGGATTGATGATCAGGACATCAATTCCGAGCTCCATCAAATCGTCGATCTGCTCGTTTTGCTTCGCGGCATCCAAAGCCGGATCACGGGTGTACAAAATATCCCCACGATCATTGATTTGTTTTTCGATTTCATCAGTTATGGCTTTATAAAAGCTGTTATTCATCGTCATGTAGGTAGCGCCAAAAATGATTTTGTCGCTGTCGTACCGGACAAATTTGTAATTGTAATAGATTGCGGAAACTGCGATGACACAAACAGAGACTATCATAACCATCATTTTGTTTACTTTTGGCATCCTATCATCACTCCCACCTCACAGTTTATAGACTTTTGTCACATATGTAAATTGACAAAAGTCATATTATCAAAGCGAGCAACCCCATTTGTACACTGCTTCCGCATGGGAAGGGGCTTAAGTTGAAAGTTGGGATCATAACAGAAAACTTGTCCTTTGGAGTAGCATTAAAAGGATTGCAGCAAGTCTAGGCCAACTGCAAATAAGCCCTACTACCTACGATATGATAGCCATATTGTAGGCAACAGGGTTATTCGTATTGCAGTGTATACCTGATTATTTGGCGCTTACGAATGCAAAAACGATGAACCCGTTGAAATCTGGGCTCATCGTTTTTATTTCATTAGGCATAATCTTATTGCTTACTTATAAGTAATTTCTAGCTCCTTTGTTTGAAAATTACTAACGTGATTAAAATTATGGGTAATATTTTCAAAAACTTGGTCATGAATAAAAATATCTGCACTGACATTAGGTGGCAATTCCACAGACAAAGTAACTTCATCAGCTACAATTTCCCAAAACACTTTAATCGGTCCCCAGATTGAGTCAAATTGACCCTCGGCATATCGTAACCCCGAAGTAAAATCAGGCTTAATAACGACATTTTTAAACCCTACTCCTCTTTGATCAATTCCCAAAATCGTTCTAAACAGATACTCACCAACACATCCGAAAGCAAAGTGATTCATTGAATCGGCTTTTGGTACACCGTTTTCCGAATACGCGTCCCAAACTTCCCATATTGTTGTAGCTCCCATCTTTATTTCATAAAGCCAAGAAGGACACTTGTCTTGGAATAAAAGTCGATGAGCAAGTTCAAGTTCACCCAATTTTTGTAAAACGGGCAAAAGATATGGAACTGAGAGGAAGCCGGTATCCAAACGATCCCCGTTATTAACAATCAATTCTTTCAAACGTGCAACACTTTTTTTCTTTAAACTTTCGGGAATAGTTTCTGTGGCTAAGGCTAGAATATATACACCTTGATAATCGCTAGTCATTGTCCCATCTGTATTCATGTATTCCTGAACGAAGGCATCTTTCACATTTTGATTTAATTCTTGATAGTATCTTTGCTCTTTTAATTTTCCGATTACTCCACAAATTTTGCTCATCAAGTCAGTACTCATAACCACCATTAATGTTGCTACTTCATTTCCAGTAATGTTGGCACTCTCATGGCCCGCACTTGGCATTAACCAATCCCCAAATTGAAAATCGGTATTCCACAAATATTTTTGGTAGGCTTGTTTTTCTGGACTCATTTCATTGTAGTTTTCTGGGAGAAGGCTTAATCTGTTCTCGACAGACTTCATGTAACGAGACATCATATCATAGCAATCATCCAAAATTTTGATATCACCATAGAATTCATACAAACGCCAAGGAACAATGATTGCTGCATCAGACCAGCCTGCAGTATTCACTGCATCTTCGCCCTCCGGTTTCATATAGTCATGTGATGGCGGACAAGGAATAACTTGAGGAATTTGGCCGTCTTCATGTTGCTCGTTCTTCATATCTTCTAGCCAATGCCATAAAAATTGCTCAACATCCATTTCATAACAAGCTGTTGGAGCATACACTTGCATGTCTCCTGTCCACCCAGTTCTTTCACGTTGCGGACAATCTGTGGGAATGCTGATCATATTCCCTTCTTGAGAACGAATAATATTTTCTTGTAATTTATTCAGTCGCTCATCAGAGGTTCGGAAAAATCCTGTGCGCTTCATTGGTGTGGCAATGACATGAATCAAATAATGTTCCGGATCACAATCCATCGTTCCCTCGATCTTTACATATCTAAATCCATGGAAAGTTAAACTTGCTTTCCATGAGTGTGCACCATCTTGACCGCTCTCATAATAATCTTTTTGCTCCTTATTTTGGCCTAGAATGTTTTGCAGGAAATTTCCATTCTCGTCCAAAGTCTCGCTGTGCTCAAGAGAAACAATATTATTTTTTGCCAGTAAAAGATTATTAAACGATGTATAACCAACAATGACTTCTCCAGCATCCAAGACTAGTTCCCCTTTTGGGGTCCGTATGATTGTTGGTCGAATCGTTCTGCTTTCAATAATTTCTGGGATTGTTTGCAAGGTTAATTCTGAATAACCATATTGTTTTATTACAGGTTTTTCCCAACGAGAGTCATCAAAACCTGGTTCTAGCCATTTTTGTAATTCATCTGCTTGCTTATAATATTCACCTACATATAAATCAGCATATTTTTGAGGGCCTTGATCTGTCCACCTGAAAGAGTCATCGGTAAAAATACTGCTTTTGGAACCATCGGAATAGTTCAATTTCAATTCAGAAATAATCGAATTCTCCGTTCCATATTGTTGCCCTACTCCGATATATTCAATTTTCCCAGTATACCAACCATCTGCTAAAACTAAGCCGATTACATTTTTCCCTACATTCAAAAAGTTCGCGACTGAAGCTACTTGATAGTCAATGTGTTTTTGATAGGAAGTGTAACCTGGAGCAAACAGGGACGAAACTTTATGATTGTTAATCCAAACCTCGTAAATACCACGTGCACTCATGTATATTAATGCTTCCATAGGTAGCTGCTTAAGCTCAAACTCTTTTCTGAAATATATCGGTGCATCCAGTCTTTCAATCGGATCTTTTTCAAATTTTTTCACTTCCCAGGCTTTCTTCTTATCAATCAATGGTTTTCTATTACGTTCTGGTTCAAGCCATTGCGCTTGCCAATCACTAATAGGTGAAAAAAATTCTGGTCCTCTAGCTGTCAGTAAGCTTCCATCACGCTGTTCAACAACAAGATTCCAAAATAGTTTTTTCTCAGCCGGAAAGCTTGGTGCCAATATATTGTGCCTCTCCTCTGAAATAACCTTACCACTATCCCAAAGTAAATTATTTTGAGCATCATTTACCTCAATTTGATACGAGACTTGATCTATTGTGCCTGCTAATTTCCAAGAAAATCGTACCTCGATTCCAGAAACAACTTTTAAATCGTATAATTTTGTCATCATAAATCTCCTTTAATAGCTAATTTGTTGCGGGCTTCTAAATCATTGCTTATAGTGTCCATCATTTTATTATCGATCTTGTAAAAGAGTAAAACGATTACTGACAATAAGGTCAGACCTGCCGGAATAATATTGACTAAAACGTCAATGCCGTTGATCGTACTGACAGATTGAGTCGCATTAGCAACATATCCAGTTGCAGAAAGTAACAAAACACCAATGGAACCAGTAAGTGCAGTAGCAGCACTAACTGCAAGCATTAAAGTAGATACAGATAGTCCTTCATTTCTAACCTTAAACTTCCAATCACCATACTCAATGCAATCTGACATCATACCAAATGTGATATTTGCCGAAGCATTTGTAAAGCCGATTACCGCACTCAATCCAATCAAAATGAACGTATTTGAAACCGGTAAAATAAACAATAAAACCATACAAATAATTTGCGCAAAGTTGTTATAGAGCATATACATTTTTTTTCCGAATAATTTAGTGCCTATTGGCAAAGCCATAGAACCAGCTAGTTGCATAAAAGTCATGATTGTCATAATTGGGGCAACCATTGTATATGAACCAACTACATAAATGATATAGTAGGCTAACATTGACATTCTAAGCATAGTGGCCATCGCTCCGAAGAACGTTGTCAGAACAACTATTAATAACATTTTATTTTGTCCAAGCAGCTTAATTGATTCCCCTATTGACTGTTTTTGTTTTACAGCATGCCCATAGGATTTAACCTCAACGATTTCTTTACACTTCCAGCCACACAACATCAGCATAGGAATCATTGCGATGGAACAAACAACTGTCGTCCAGAAAAAACCCGTTGCATTCGCTGTATCGCTTTTACCAAAAAAGAGGATCATTGGCATCGCTACCGCTGATAAAATCATGCTGATTATTGATGAACCAACTGATCGAGCAGATGAATAATTCATTCTGACTTGAGAATCCTTAGCGATAACATTTACTAAAGCACTGTACGCATTACTGATTGCTGTATATAAAGTACCAACAGCCATGTAACAAACCAGACATACAACAATTTTTAATAAGCCTGTTAAGGGAAACACTGTAAATGTCATTACGTTGAAAATCCCTAAGAAAACTGGTAAAAATAATAAATAATGTCTGCTGAATAAATCCCTAATTGTTAGCTTACGGGATTACCAAGGGTTCCATTCTTGGTAATCTCATCCATCGGATGATAGTCAAAAAAATGCGCAATGAAACCTTGGACAGGTTCATTGTAAGGATGGATAAAGCAATCACACATAGACTGGTCTCTTCAAGGCGTGTTCGAATAAGCCTGAGCCCGTACTTTCTTTTCGCCAGGCTGAAGCCTCTTTCGACCTCCACTCGATTGCAGTTATCGATGTATTCTTGTTTTTTGTCTACTTTTTGATCCTTCTTGGGCCTGCCGAGCGACGGTCCAGATAAGCGAATGCCTAATTGTTTGCAGTAGCTTAA
>NZ_FNYT01000037.1 GCF_900109135.1 Trichococcus ilyis
ACGCCGGCTTAGCTCAGTTGGTAGAGCATCTGATTTGTAATCAGAGGGTCGAGGGTTCAAGTCCTTTAGCCGGCATCCAAAAAACGCGGAAGTAGTTCAGTGGTAGAACATCACCTTGCCAAGGTGGGGGTCGCGGGTTCGAACCCCGTCTTCCGCTTTTTTTTTATTTTATGATCAGTCGGTTCGCTTCTGATTGCCGGCATTCATGAAGCACCCATAGCTCAATTGGATAGAGTACTTGACTACGAATCAAGCGGTTACAGGTTCGACTCCTGTTGGGTGCATTTTTTTAATAATATGAACGGGAAGTAGCTCAGCTTGGTAGAGCACTTGGTTTGGGACCAAGGGGTCGCAGGTTCGAATCCTGTCTTCCCGATAAACAAAAAATAGACGCAGAAATCATTCCGATGATTGTTGCGTCTATTTTTTTGGGAATATTGCCGTTTTTTTTCTTTCGGTATATAATGAGGAACATTCTTAATAATCCGATTGAAGATGTCGGAGGAACACGCTGTTATCGGGAGACATGAGAGCGTTACGGAAGCCTTTTGGGTTTTCTTGGCTACTTTGCCGCAAATGCCGTCGGAGAGCCCTTTGTATTTGACAGTTATGCCAGAATAGCATAATATAAATATATAATAGTCAAAATTAGTCAGGGGAAGGGAGGCGTCCATTCCATGCAGAGTCAGAATATGTCCGATATCATCGAAGCGTATATCAAAAAGATTCTGAATGCAGAAGAGCAGATCGAAATCAGAAGGAATGAAATGGCAGATCGTTTCAATTGTGTACCTTCACAGATCAATTACGTCATCAACACCCGTTTTACGGAGCAGCAAGGCTACTCGGTCGAAAGCAAACGCGGTGGAGGCGGCTACATACGCATCATGAAGGTAAAGATCCTTGATCAAGCGGAATTGTTGGATAAGCTGATCGCGATAGTAGGTGAAAGCATCAGCCAGAAGGATGCTTTTGCGGTAACCCAAAATCTGTACAATCGCGGTATCATCACCAAGCGCGAAGGAAACCTGATGTTGTCGGTGTTGGATAAGTCACTTGCCCCATACACAGGCGAATATGAAGAAAGAATACGAGCCCTGCTGTTGAGGAATTTCTTGAACAGCTTGCGTTTTGAATAGATGAAAGCCCGTAGAGGAGGCGTTAAAAATGGATGAATTATTTACAGACAAAGCCAGCCAAGTATTGTTGTTGGCAACAGAAGAAGCGCATAAGTTTAAGCATCAATCCATCGGAACGGAGCACATGCTCCTCGGATTAGTCCGGGAGCAGGAAGGCATTGCCGGAAAGGTGCTGCGCGGCTACGATATTGATGAGGAAGGAGTCCGTGAAGAGATTGTCCATCTGACTGGCTTCGGCCAAATGGATTCGGAAGACTTCAGCGCACCGTTACCATTTTCTCCTCGGGCAAAGAAAGTCATCATGTATGCGACAAATGAAGCGCACAAATTGGGGGTTCCTTTGGTCGGAACCGAGCACCTCTTGCTGGGCTTATTGAAAGAAGAAATTCTGGCAGTCAAAATCATCAAAAATCTGCAGATCGATCCGAATTTGCTGCGTAAGTCGCTCTACGAGAAGTTGGGCATCAAACAACCGGCAAAACCGGATATGCGCTCCACCAATAAGAAGAATGATAAAGTGGAAGAAGGAACGCCTACTTTGGATTCCTTGGCCCGCAATCTGACTGATCTGGCCCGGGAAAATCGGATGGATCCGATCGTAGGACGCGACAAGGAAGTCCGCCGCATCATGCAGATCGTTTCCCGCAGAACGAAGAACAATCCGGTATTGGTAGGCGAGCCGGGTGTCGGCAAGACCGCCATCGTGGAAGGCTTGGCGCAGAAAATCGTGGCCGGCGATGTTCCGGATACGTTGGCGAACAAACGCATCATGATGCTGGATATGGGTTCACTGGTGGCCGGCACGAAATACCGCGGTGAATTCGAGGAAAGAATGAAAAAAATCATCGACGAAATCTACAATGACGGCAACGTCATCCTCTTCATCGATGAGCTGCACACCTTGATCGGTGCTGGCGGAGCGGAAGGGGCGATCGATGCCTCGAATATCCTGAAACCGGCACTGGCAAGGGGTGAATTGCAGACAATCGGCGCCACCACTCTTGACGAATACCAAAAATACATCGAAAAGGATGCGGCGTTGGAAAGACGTTTCGCGCCGATCCATATCGATGAGCCTACACCTGAAGAATCCGTCGAAATCATGCGCGGCTTGCGTTCCCGTTACGAGGAGCACCATGGCGTGGAAATCACCGACGAGGCGCTGAAGGCGGCCGTCCAGCTGTCCGTGCGCTACATCACTTCCCGTAGATTGCCGGACAAAGCCATCGATCTGATCGACGAGTCCGCTGCCAAAGTCCGTCTGGATGTCACGCATGGCGATACGCCGATCGGAAAACTGGAGATGGAAATCGCGAAATTGTCGAAGGAAAAAGAGGAAGCCATCCTGAATCAGGACTTCGACAAAGCTGCACGCATCCGCAAACGCGAAATGACGAAGAAGCAGAAGTTCCAAAAAATGGTCGAGCAGCAAGCCCAGACGATCACGCACTACGACCTGAAGGTGACCGAACAGGACGTAGCCGAAGTCGTGGCGCTGTGGACCGGGATTCCGGTCAACCAGATGGAGCAGAAGGAAAGCGACCGTTTGATGAAGCTGGAAAAAGTGCTACATGAACGCGTCATCGGCCAATCTGAAGCAGTCAGTGCCGTGGCCCGCGCCATCAGACGGGCACGTTCCGGATTGAAAGATCCGAATCGCCCGATCGGTTCGTTCCTGTTCCTCGGCCCTACCGGCGTCGGGAAAACGGAGCTGGCGAAAACGTTGGCTGAAGCGATGTTCGGGACGGAAGATGCACTGGTCCGTCTGGATATGTCCGAATACATGGAAAAATACAGCACCAGCCGTCTGATCGGCTCGCCTCCTGGCTATGTCGGCTATGATGAAGGCGGTCAGTTGACGGAAAAAATCAGACAGAAACCGTACTCGGTCATTCTCTTGGACGAGGTGGAAAAAGCCCATCCGGATGTCTTCAATATCCTGCTGCAGGTTTTGGATGACGGCCACTTGACCGACTCCAAAGGACGCAAGGTCGACTTCCGCAACACGATCATGATCATGACCTCAAACTTGGGCGCGACAGCCTTGCGCGACGAGAAATCGGTCGGATTTGCGGCCAAGAACATCAAACATGATTACAAGGCGATGGAGAAACGCATCCGCGAAGAGCTGAAGAACAGTTTCCGCCCGGAATTCCTGAACCGTATCGACGAAACGATCGTCTTCCACTCACTGGAGAAAGACGAGTTGCATGAGATCGTCAAACTGATGGCAAACGGCATCGTGAAACGACTGAAGGATCTCGATATCCATGTGCGCATCACGCCAGCAGCCATCGATGTCATCGCCAAGGCCGGCTTCGATCCGGAATACGGCGCACGTCCGATCAGACGCGCGATCCAGAAAGAGATCGAAGACAAGCTGAGCGAAGAAATGCTGAGCGGCTTGATCAAATTCGGCGACACCGTCACGATCGGCGCCCAAAAAGGCACCATCCGGATCGCCGTGAAGTCCGCCAAGGAAGAAAACAAAGACAAAAAAGTGCCGGTAAATTCCTAACAGCTGCATGCAGGCATCTGGAAGACAGAGTTATTGTTCGGCTATCGCTGGCGTTTGTGCTAAAATATAGCTACAGAAGTTTGAGGAGGGAACAAAGAAGATGAAGAATTCCAGAAAGGCATTGTTGGTCGGTTTGGGTGCGACAGCAGCGATTGCCGCGATTGCAGCAGCCTTGGCATATGAAGAAGAAGCAGTGGACAAAATCAGCTCCTATTTGAACCGTCAGCGCATGAAGAACTTCGTGAAGGACCATCTGAAAGGCAGCCAAAAGCTTTTGCGGACAATCGATGATTTGACCGATGACGAGATCGACGGTTTCCTGCGCGTCGTGGATAGAGCGGGAGATTGGAAAGAAACGGCTCTGGATCTGTTCTCCGATCTGAAGGAAAAAGCAGGCGATGTGAAAGACAGCGTAGGCGACAGATTGCATAAATAAGTATTTCAAAACAAGGATTTTCTCATCTGCGGATGGGACAATCCTTGTTTTTTTCGCCTGTTTGTTGAGGGTTGTCCGATAACCGGGGAAAATCGGACAACCTCCAGAGAAAACATATTATTCCATGCAGAAAGGGACCTCCCAGTTGGGACGGTCCCGTTTTAGGTGCTATGAGATACGCTTGCTGCGGTCACCGCGAGATAAGCCAAAGCCAGGTCGTCCATGCTCTTCAGAGCTAGGCCTGTCGCATCGAAAAAGCGGTCGATCCGGTACTGGAGCGTGTTGCGGTGCAGGTAGAGATCGGCTGCCGCTTTCGACAGATTGCCCTGGTTCCGCCACATCGCTGAAATCAGCTCGTGCGTGCCGTCGACGGAACCGATCATGTTCTGAAGGGCCTGCAGCACCGGATTTTGGCTGCCTGATCCGGATAGGAAGTAAGGAAGCGCTATGGCTGCCAGGGTCGTGATTTTGTTGCCTTTGGCCATCGTGCGGGTGGCCGCAAAGATTTTCCTTTCCTCCTCGAAAAGGAGCGGCAGCCGGGAATCGACCGGCCAGCGTTGGCCGAGATATAAGGCGGTGCGCAAGCTGAAGTCGTCATCCAAAACATCGAGCATCGCCGCAAGCTCTTCATCGATGCGGTAGGGTTCCGGACTGTCGAGAATGAAGACACCATTTTTGCTGTCCAGAAAGAAGCTTTCCCGCACGAGCGGCAAGGTCTGGCTCAAGGCATCGAGCCAGAGCGTCTGATCGAAAGATCCCGCTTCTTCTTCCCGATAGGAGAGGCTGAATTGGAGCAGCTGAGCCTGGACCAATCCGGCCGGAACCTCCGGCGTATGGCCCAACAGAAACTGGGCCCAAGGATTCCTCGGGGCTTCGGCAGTCGAGTGCGCCTCGTTGAGCAGCAGTTGCTTCAAGAGGAGCTTTTCCCGGCCGTTCAAGGTATGTTCGGGGATATGTACCCACTGATTTTTGTACGGCAGGGTGAAGTAGGCCGGTCCGAGACTGGGCGCAGCCGTGATTTTGGCTTCAGGGAATAGTTGTTGGAGTTCGTTTGGATTCAAACTTTCACCTCGTTTTTGGATGGGCTGCCTTCATCATGCAAGGCTTTTCATACATTCTAGCATTATTGTCATTAATTTGCGAAAAAAATATGAAAAATGCTATAATTACCCTTGATGACTTCGGATAAGGATTGATTTTCACTATGAAGGAGGAGATATTGAGATATGTTCAGTTTGCTTTTGGCAATCATTTACTTTGCCTTTATCAGTTTGGGCCTGCCGGATGCGCTGTTGGGATCCGCTTGGCCGACGATGTACGGCGAATTCGGTGTGCCGGTTTCTTACGCGGGGGGCATTTCGATGATCATCGCGGCAGGAACGATTGTCTCCAGCCTGCAAAGTGATCGCCTTACGCGCAAGTTCGGGACAGGGAAAGTGACAGCGATCAGTGTTGCCTTGACCGCGACGGCTTTGTTTGGTTTTTCAATGAGCCATTCCTTTTGGATGCTTTGCTTATGGGCAATTCCGTACGGATTAGGTGCAGGCGGAGTGGATGCGTCATTGAATAACTATGTTGCTTTGCATTATTCCAGCCGGCACATGAGTTGGCTTCACTGCATGTGGGGAGTCGGGGCTTCGCTCGGACCTTACGTGTTGGCCTATGCTTTGAGCGGAGGCAACCTCTGGAATATGGGCTACAATTATATCGCATTGATCCAGGTTGTGCTGACAGCCGTTCTTCTGTTCAGTTTGCCGCTTTGGAAAAACAAAAATATTCCTCTTGCGGCGGAAGAAAACAGTGCGCATGGAACGAATGGAAAGGCTCTGTCTCTACAACAGGTCATCCGGATTGCCGGAGCGAAGGAAATCCTGATCACGTTCTTTTGCTATTCCGCTTTGGAACAGACGACGGCACTCTGGGCAAGCAGCTACCTTGTCCTGCATCGGGGCTTAGCGACTGAAACGGCTGCCGGGTTCGCAAGTTTATTCTTCATCGGAATCACGGTCGGACGCGCAATCAGCGGCTTCTTGACGATGCGGTTCACGGATTCGCAGATGATCCGGCTGGGGCAGGTCCTGATATTAGCGGGCGTGCTGGCTTTGGTGTTGCCGTTTGGCGAAACGACGGCACTGTTGGGTCTTGTGCTGGTTGGCCTGGGCTGTGCGCCCATCTATCCGTGCATCATCCACTCCACACCTGAGCTTTTCGGGGCAGACAGATCACAAGCGATCATCGGCGTGCAGATGGCAGCGGCTTATGTCGGGACTCTGATGATGCCGCCCTTGTTCGGGTTGATCGCTAACTATATCAGCGTCGCGTTGTTCCCTGTTTTCCTGGGAGCCATGCTGGTCATTATGGTCGGGATGCACGAGGCTTTGCTGAAGAAGAAACAGGCAAGCGATGTTGTGCTCAGCGTGATCGAGGAGTAAAAAGGGACGAGGTAGTTGAAAATGGATGAGTTGAAGGAACAGTACATGCGGGAAGCCATCAAGGAGGCGGAAAAAGCGGCGGCGATCGGGGAAGTGCCGATCGGAGCGGTGATCGTCTGGAGGGGCGAAATCATCGGGCGCGGCCACAATGAACGCGAAGCGACGAATGATGCGACGACGCATGCGGAAATGACGGCGATCCGGCAGGCCAATGCCTATAAGCAGAACTGGCGGCTCGAGGAAGCGGAGCTTTATGTGACGCTGGAGCCGTGTCCGATGTGCTGCGGGGCGATCCTGCTGTCGCGGATCAAGAAAGTCTACTATGGCGCAGCCGACCTGAAAGGCGGGACAGCCGGTACGCTGATGAACCTGCTTCAGGATGAACGCTTCAATCATCAGAGCGAAGTGGAACGGGGTGTGTTGGAGGATGAGTGCCGGGCGCTATTGCAGAATTTTTTCCGGGCACTGCGCAAAGAACGCAAGGAAAACAGCCGCAAGCATCTCCGCGCACACGTGCAGGAAGAAAACAAAGGCTAGCTTTTTCTTTTTGACTGTGATATGATAAGAAATGCCGAAAGGCCTTATGGCAATGGCGGTCTTATGAATCGAGTCAGATCCGGAAGGAAGCAGCTATAAATAGGTATCGCCATGTGCTGTAAGTTAATATGACTTATGCAAAGAAGCAGGAAAAACCGTCCGACGGTTCCCCTGCTTCTTTTTTTGTTGCGGTTTTGTGTTTTTGCGCTAAGCCGGACGCGGCTGTTCCGCAGCTTCAACGATGATCAAAATATTGCCTTCCTTCAATTCGGAGAAGTAGCCTTGCATTTTGCGTTCCTGATCGTCTGCCTGTTCCGGTGTCAACTGCGGATAAGGGTGCTGAGGGGACGGCTCATAAAGGGCCTCCTCGTCAAAAGTCGGGTAGAGCGGTGCGAGTTCCTTCCAGTCGAAGTTCTCATCGTGTCCGGTTTCGGCGATGACGTCAAGGCCGGTTTCCTTTGCCAGCCGCTCCCTTTTGGCAGTTGCGTTGGTGACCAGCAGGAGATCGGTTTCCTTGTGCCCTTTTTCGAGCAGCGCTTTGACGGCTGCCTCCACAGCTTCGACGGTTGCGTACGAACCTGCCACAAATTTTGCCATGCAGTCTCAGTCCTTTCTTGTTTCGCAGAGATGATTGCTGTTACGGAAAGTCTTAAGCAGCCGGTTCTTCCGTAATGATGACGATGCTGCCGTTTTCGATGGCAGCGCGGTGGTCGGCAAGAAAGTCCATGCCGTCGGGGAAAGTACCGGTTTTTTCCTGGAAATATTCGTATTGCTTCAGGTTGAACAGGTCGTTGACCTTTTCCAGCAGCGAATGGCTCGAGATAATCGCACCGTCCGCACCGCGGAGGTCCCAATTCTCCAAGATGGCTTCCTGATAGGCGGTGTTCGTCACCAAAGTGATCTGTTCTTTCGTGTAGCCCTTTTTATGCAGTTCCTCCACTGCCTGTTTGCACTCCTCGATGGAATGGACGCTGGTTTGGATGATATGCGTCATGATTGCTGTCCCCCTTTCCAAGAGAAAAGAAAGCGTTCTCTTTTCTTGAGTATAAGCCTTCAGCCAAAAAAAGACAACAATCGCACTGTTGGCACCATTCGCGAGCCGCTTGCCTTTCGGATCAGTATGGCTGCTGCTTGAACACCGCCACGCTGGACCATTTGTCCGCCTGCAGCACCTGCACATTGCGGATGCTGTCGAGCGCAACCCATTCTTCGCCGATCAGGATTTCATCCTCACCGCAATAGCCCTTGAAAAAGCCTTCGATGGACTCGGTTTGGCGTCCGAAGCTGTCTTTCTGGTTCAATTGGACCGATAGCCGGCGATTTTTTTTCAGGGCCTCCGCCAAGGCCGCATCGATTTCGGTAGGGCTCATCTGCGGCAGAATTGGGATATCCTTCAGAGCTTCTTCTTTCCCCGCAGAGATGGACTTCACAAGTTCGTCCATCGCGTAGGCCGTTACCCATTTGATCATGCCGCGGTCATGGTAGTCGTTGTAGTCCTCGAACACCTTATCCGTCCGTCTTCTTGGTTCTTTCAGCATTGTTTTCACCTTCCTCCAATCCGGCCATGCCGCCCGCGTGTCCGCCCACCAACGAGCTGCGCGCGATGGCGCGGCCGCCCTCCAGCAGGCTGACCGCCCGCACCAGTGAGCGGAACCCGTATTTTTTGCGGATCGAATCGACAATCAGATCCTTTTTTTGTTCTTTTACTTGTTCATCCGGTTCTTGGAACAGGTCCAGCTGCAGGAAATCGGTGTAGATCAGATTTCCGGCGCCCACGCCGACATTGCGGATCGACTGGTCTTTGTAGTGTTGGTCGAAAAGCATCAGGATGTGGGCCACGATTTCGCTGGATGCGTTGGTGGGCGGAATCTTCAGCTGCTGATGGAAGCCGGTCCGGCCCAGCTGATCGATATAGTTGATGCTGTAGCCGATGCCCAGGCTGATAAGCTGGGCTTTGGCGCCGGCTTTGCGCAAGCGCGTCGCCACCTGGTCGGCCATCTCGATCAGGACAATCTCGATTTCCGAGCGCACCGTATAGTCCTTGTTGAGCACTTGCGAATTGCCGATCGATTTGGAGCTGATTGTTACCTTTTCCCCCAGAAAACTGCGGTCTATGCCCCAACTGTGGGCATAGAGCTGCGCGCCGATGATGCCGAGCCGGCTCTTCAAGTCATAGTAATTGGTGTGCGCCAAGTCATAAATCGAGGAGATGCCCAACCGGTTGAGCCGCAGCTGGGTCCGTTTGCCGATGCCCCAAAAATCGGTCATATCGGGGATCTTCCAGACGGTTTCGGGGATATCCGGATAACGCCATTCCGCGATCATGTCCGGCTGGTGCTTGGCTGCATTATCGAGCGCCAGCTTTGCCAGAAGCGGATTGTCGCCGATGCCGATGGTTGTGTAGATGCCGGTCGTCTGCAACACGTCCGCCTGGATGAGTTTGGCCATTTCGTAGGCCGATTTTTTGC
The DNA here is from genome assembly GCF_900109135.1 of Trichococcus ilyis. Lineage (GTDB taxonomy): Bacteria > Bacillota > Bacilli > Lactobacillales > Aerococcaceae > Trichococcus > Trichococcus ilyis. Next base: position 9,531 of record NZ_FNYT01000037.1, read on the forward strand.
CGAAAAGCTTCTGGGCACCGGTAATGTCCACGAAACTCTCGTCGACCGAATAGACGTGGTGGTTGGCTTCGTCCGCGTACTTCTTGTAGATGTTGTTGATTTCCGTATTCTTCTGCATGTACAGCCGCATCTGCGGCGGGGCGATCACCAAGCCCGGCGGATAAGGGAAGGGCAAGTCCCTGGCCCGGCTGATGTTCGAGATTCCGTAGGCCTTCTTGGCGGCGGGGGAGGAAGCCAGAATCAGCCCGCTGCCGCGCTCTTTCGGATCGGCTGAGGGATAGCTCATGACAACCAACTTCGTTTCGAGCGGATGCAGCCCGCGCCGCACGCATTCCACGCTCGCATAGAACGATTTGCAGTCGATGCAAAGAATATCGCGGCTGGGCTCCTTCGCATAATCAAAAACCAATTCCGTTTCGTACATAAAAATCGTCTCCAATCTCTATGTCTCTATTATACGAACGTATGTTTGCTTTTGTAAAGCGAACAGGGGAAGATATTTTGAAAAAATGATAAAGCACAGGCTAAGGAGCAAACTTATATATTTTTATTGGGCTAAATTACAATTTTTTGATATATAATTATAAATGATTAATAGTTCGGGGAAATTGAAAGGGCGGTCGAGGAAGTGTTATGGGTATGGGAAAGATTGGAAAGAGGTATCTAACGCTCGCAGGGCTGCTGCTATTGGCTGGGTGCGGCAACGCAGACCAAGAGGCTTATAACGAGGCTATTCAAAAAGGACTGGATATCCTGAGTGCCGAACAATATGAAAAAGCGGAAGCTTATTTTGAGACAGCGCTCGAAAATCAGCCCGATGACGAGAAGGCAAAAGCCTATTTAGAGCAAACCCAAACATATAAGGAAGCGAAGGGGCTCTATGACAGCAAGGAATATTCCGAAGCCTTGGAGAAGGCACAACAAGTTGTTGAGGCAGAGAACGGTTTAGAGAGATTAATTACAAAGGCATCCGCTATTATAGAGGAAGTTGATGCCGAGAAAGACCATATAGACGCGGAAATGGACAAGGCAAAAGCCGCATACGACAACGGCAAGCTGGATGAAGCCCTTCCGGTCATCGAAACTTTGCTAAATTCAGAAGAACTGAGCAATGCGTATTTTGCTGAATTTAAGACAGCAGGAGAACAGCTATTAGCGGATATACAGAATAAGCAAAATGAATTAGCGATGGATGAAGCAACTAAAGCAAAAGCAGAAGAGGAAGCCCTGCTTCAAGAAAGTGCGGATCGCACCATAAATGCATATAATGAACTGTCGTTGCCACTAAGAGTGCTGTTGGTAACGACAATCGTGGATGAGAGGGCAATGAGTCCAGGGTTGCTAGGTTATACTTTAGCTTATAATTTTGATGAAGAATATTTACTGGTGAATGTCCACTCCGGAGCGGGTGTGGGGCATCCATGGTTTGTCATTCGTGATGATTTAGACACAGTCACACCTATTCAAGGTTTAGTGTATATGGGTATGTCTGGATATTGGGATGTTGAGGTGGACTCTACGCCTGTCTCTAAAGCGGACTTATACAATCGCTATATGGAGTCGAAAGATTCTTACGACCTTGCAGTACAGAATGTCTTTAAGCTTCCTGAAATGACTATGGTCAAATATGAAGAATTGCGCTCTTATCATGGTCAATGAAAAATAGAAAACCTCTTAGACAGAGAAGATATCTTGCATCATAAAAGCAATCCAATAAGAGTGCAAATGATATGAGGAAGGCCGATCAGTCGGAAAAGTATAGGTCCTGCCTTCGAATGCCATAAACTCCAAACCTTTTCTTTCAAAAGAGCGGGGGCCATGACTGAAGATTTCGATGCTGGGTGGACGTTAATAAGCGCACTAGCAATTATCGTTATTCTAGGTTGGATTATCCGTTATTTCTTCAAAAAGAGATAGCGATCTACAAGCCGGTGCGCACTTTTAGTGAAGGTCTCACTGTAGAAATGACAAATTATTTGATACAATCGTATCATACATAAATTATTTTAAAAAAACATATTTACATTTCATGAGGAGGTGCTCCTTGAATACTAATAAATACAACCTTTTTGCATACATATTAGCTTGCACTTCATTAATTGGAGCGGTCCAATACCCAAGCGTTCCTTTGATCTGGTGGTTTGTTATCGGACTTGGTAGTGCTCTATTGTTTATTCACAGCAGCAAAGCGACTGAGAAAAAATTGGTTTCTCTGGGTATAGATGTTTTTAACTTGGTCGTGCTGGCCATACTCGTTAATACTTTGCCTTCTCATATAGGCTTGCTCCTGAATGCAATAGTTCTGCTGATCGTGATTTTGCTGCTTTTTGCCAAAAGTAAGATTGAGACCAGCATAGAAACACGGAATACTCAAAATCAAGGATGATACAAGAGGAGATGAACTATTATGTCAGCCACTAACCAACCCGCAGGCTTTTTGATTTATGGTATTTTTTTGCTGGCCATAGTCGGTCTGCTCTTTTTTCTTTACAAAAAAGTCAAAGCAACACAAAATGTGCAGCAAGCACGGCTGGTTTTGGTAGCTTTGATCGGAGCCATCATCATAGCAACACTATTCTGGATTCCGATATTTTTCATAGTAGTGAATTGATTCAAGCGGTACTTACGAAAGGGGATCAAAATGAAGCTTTTCTTAAAAGGATTGATCAGGGGAACTCTTCCCTTTGCTGTTATGTTGTCGATGTATGCATGGAATAATTTTCAGGGAAGAGCAGCTGACGCGAAGGTTTTTCTTTTTTATGGACTCATGGCCTTGTTTTTGGGGTTGGCAAGCATCATATACGAGCTAAAGCAGTGGAGTTTCCGCAAGCAAGTTATTGTTCATTACTTAACGATGCTGGTTACGGTTTTTCCATTTCTGTTGCTGAGTGGGTATCATAAGACCAACTCTTTTGGAGCTATTTTCCATGTATTTCTACTGTTCAACAAGGTTGGTGTTATGCTCTTTGTAACGACAGCTATCATTTCCAAAATACGCAACAGCCTTATTCGTTTGAATTAGACGGGTCTCCACAACTGAATCTTTGTATTTGAAAGAAAGCGGGTGGATGAATGAGTACGCGAGACAATCAGAAAAAGTACGATGACAAAAGCAATGTGGACAGTTCCATTTATTCCAGAGTGAACATCGGCCAGGGGGCAAACAATAAGTTTGATGGCCCGAACCTCGCGCATTCGGGAGGAAGCATGAATAATCCCGATGAGCGGGTGAACCAGGGTAGCAGTTCCCTAGCCACAGTCATCTATTACGCAGTCGGCAGCATCCTTTCCGCCTTGTTAATATTCGCAGGCATGCAGATTTTTCGCGATTACTTCTATGGCGAGGGACTCAATCAGGTGATTCCTTCTCTGCTCTTACTATTTGGATCTTTTGCGATAGGATTTTCCAGCGCAAAATGGATTATGAAAAAATTTGTGCACTTCAAAAAGAGCTGACCGAGCAAATGCTGGAAGGTGTTTGCAGCTGCAGACACAATTATCTTTTTGCCACAACTTCTATCTCTACGTCTGCACCAAGCGGCAGTTCAAGGACGGCAACACAAGTTCTGGCGGGATAGGGTTCGGTAAATTTAGTCTGGTACACATCGTTCATCGCTTCGAAATATTTCATGCTCGTCAGATAGACATTTGCCTTCACGACATGAGCTTCTGTGAGCCCCAATTCATTCAAAACCCTGTCGATATTCTCGAAGCAGGCTTCCGTTTGTTCTTGGATAGTCAAATGCTGTTTTTCCGACGTCAAAGAATTCTTAGCGGTCTGTCCCGAAAGATAGATATATTCGCCTGTATCAACCGCATGCGAATAAGGTCCTGAGCTCATGACGTCTTTTGCAGTGTGTGCTTGTCTTTTCATGGATGAAGCCTCCTCAATAATTTGGTATTTTGATTAGATTGTAGCCTGTATTTGCGGGAGTCAACATTGCCAAAGTGCACAAATAATACGTTCGACAGAACAAAATGTGCGCCTTGCAAAAATATCTTTGCTTACAAGCGGGTTGCTTTCAGAAAAATCCATCCTATTTGTGTTAGAATCTATCTGGAAAGATAATCGAATAATGCTTTAAGAAGTGAGGATACAGGATGATTGCAAAGACGGAAGAGGATTTTAACGGATTAAAGGAAATCGGCGGGATTTGCGGGGCGATCAGGGATGAAATGGTCCGATCCACGAAACCGGGAATCACTACAAAAGAACTTGATGACATTGCGAAGGCGCTCTTTGAAAAGGCGGGAGCAGAATCGGCACCAAAAGGCGAATACAATTTTCCCGGGTACACGTGCATCAGCGTCAATGAAGAAGTGGCGCACGGGATTCCGAGCGATCGGATCATCGAGGAAGGCGACCTTGTGAACATCGATGTTTCAGGATCCAAAAACGGCTATTTTGCGGATACCGGCATTTCCTTTGTAGTCGGGGAGGGCCATGTCGTGCTGCAGAAAATCTGTGACGTTGCCAAAGAAGCATTCGATGCGGGGCTTGCGAAGGTAAAACCGGGCGCAAAAACAAGCAACCTCGGAAAAGCGGTGCACAATGTGGCGAAACGCCATGGCTTGACGGTCATCAAAAACCTGACCGGACACGGTGTCGGGCGCGCGATCCACGAGGCACCCGACCATATTTTCAATTACTATTCGCGCTGGGATGACGAAATTCTGAAAGACGGCATGGTCATCGCCTTCGAGCCGTTCATCTCCACATTTGAAGAGGAAGTTTTCCAAGTTGAAGACGACGACTGGACCTTCTTCACAGAAGAAAGCATGGTGGCCCAATACGAGCATACGATCATCGTGACGAAAGAAGGACCGATCATTACTACGCTGTAATGAAAAAAAATCTCCCTTTGGCTTTAAAAGGTAATTGAATCGATGCTCAGAAATAACCCGCCGAGACCCCTTTGGCGGGGAAAATCAGTTGGAATTACAGTCAGAAAACCCGCCAAAACTGCCTTGGCGGGGAAAAATCCACAGACACCACGAAATAACCCGCCAAAACCATTTTGGCGGGTTATTTCGTGGTGAGCTTGGACCCAGTAACAAATCTCTGTTCCACTAAACCACAAATAAGTGAAGAGCTGTCTCTATTATGAGACACCCCCTTTTTTTAAACGCGACGAAAAAGTTAAAAGGCAATTCATTTCCTTGAAAATTAGAATTTTCTCATTGACAAGTTGAGCAGATGCCCCCATAATGATGTAAATGAGAATTATTCTCAATTAGCTTATGGGTTGATACGGCCTGGACTAATACATTTAAAGGAGAATCAATATGGATACATTTCTGCCTGCATTTATCATGGGTTTCAGGGAAGGCCTGGAGGCATTTCTTATCGTCAGCATCATTCTTCAGTATTTAAGAAAAAGCAAAAATGAGCAGTTGCGAAAATATGTTTACTACGGGACGATCGGCGGCATTGCGGCTTCATTGGGCATCGGGGGCGTCCTTTATATTCTCTCCAAAGCAATCGACAGAATGGATCAAGTGGCGAAATTATGGGAGAGCGGAGCAAGCTTTGTTGCGCTAGCATTGGTGACTACGTTCATTTACTGGATGATTCAGCACGGCAGGAACATGGTTTCGACTGTGGAAAGCAGTGTCAGCCAAAACCTGTCTGCGCTTGGGATTGCCGGCGTTGCCTTCATAATGGTGGCGCGTGAGGGGGTAGAGGTCGCAATCTTCACTTTCGCCGGACAGTACGCACTTACAGCCCTGTTTGCGGGAATTGCAGCAGCGTTGGTGTTGGCAGTGCTGATCAACCATTCGCTGGTGAAGGTCAATTTAAAGCTTCTGTTTAACATCACCTTGGCCTATCTTATCCTGCAAGCCGGCTTTTTGCTTGGTTACGGCATCCACGAAGGCTTATCCGCGCTGGGGTCAATGAACCTGTTATCCAGCGGGAATCCGCTGTTCATAAAAGCTTTTGATCTCTCTGAGACCGTGTTTTACCATAAAGAGGGACTAATCGGCTTGCCGATGTATGTCCTGTTCGGATGGTATTCCAAACCGGAAATACTGCAATTTGTTCTGCAATACGCCTATACCGGTTCGCTTTTTTACATTTGGCACAGAGAGATAAACAAAGAAGCGCGCAAATTAAATGCAACGATGTAAAATGAAAAAATTATGCAGCATAAGAAAAAGCATGGAGACCTGTTGTCTGCATGCTTTTTTCTTATGCTTTATGCCTGGGAAGCTCTTAAATCATTCCCCGAAGTGATAGCGGATTTTGGCGAACAAATCCTCCAAAATGACTCTACTGTTGATGCTGTGATACACCCGGATGGTTCGGTTTTCGCTGACGTATTCCCCGTAACTACCATCCGCGTTCAGTCTTTGGGCCCGGCGTTCTTCGGTAAATTTCGTTTGGGGTGAGATCAGGACGCCGATTGCCGGATTGTCGCCCAAAGACCAGCCTTCTCCGGAGCGGATCAGCATGGTCTTACCGGCCTTGCTGAGGTTCTGGGCAAACGGAAGGAAATCCAGGTTCAATCCGCATTCCAATTCATTCACCCGCAGCAGATTCTCCACCAGATAATTGCCCAGTTCGCCACAGGGCTTCACCCGGTCAAACAGTTCATGGAAGGACACTTCCATCATCGTGTACGCACTGAGCGGAATCTGCCACAATTCCATTTCCGAAGACAGGATAACATTCACCGCATTCAAGTCGTTGCCCGAATTGAAATCCATATGCCCGGTGGGATAAGGGCCGCCGCCTACCCAAACGGCCAGCAACTTGTCGGCAATTTCGGGATTCAGCAAGTAGGCCGCAGCCAGATTGGTGATCGCCCCGATGTTAAGGACGAATAAGGGCCGATCGTCCTGTTTCAGGGCCTCTTCCACGATGAATTGTGCGCCTTCCGAATGGCCGGCGGTTTTCTCATCCCGCAAAGCCTGTTCCTCGCCCCTGAAAACAGGTACTTGCTCTTCCAGCCCCATCAACTGGACGATTTTATTGATTTCCTCGTAGCTTTTCTCCATGCTGTTCGGGAATGTGCCTGTCCCGAACTGTTCAGCAACAATCCCGACCACATCAAATTTCGGCGTAAGCAATGCGTGAACGATAGCAAATTGGTCGTCGGCTTCTGCATAGGCATCCGTATCGATGATTACCCTGATTTTTTTGTTGCCGGGAACGGTGTAGAGCGTTTTTTTCAAATGGAACTCCTCCTTCTAATCCTGCGCACTTATCGCCAAAAAATGGAAAATAAGTCAGTAAGCGCTTCATACCAGCTTATTTTAGCAAAGACAGATACAGGAAGCCATGTGCTGACTTTTTGAAAAACCGTCTTTTTTTACGCTCATAGCGGCCCATTTTCCGAAAAAAGTTGTGAAAGCGGATTTGTCAACACCAGATTTAAATAAATTTACCAAAACGGTTCCGAACGGGGTCCAACAATTCTCCGAAGGGTAGCGAAATCTTCGACAAATGCTGTCCTGGCGCGCTTATCCCAAAAAACATGACAGCGTTCACAAAGTATTAACAATAAAAAGATTGTAACCGGTTACCGTTTGATGGTATTCTTTCTTTAGTTCTTACAACCGAGTTTTATTTTAATGATTGCGATTACTTATGTAGGTAACGCGGTTTCACAATCCGATATAAAGCTTGGCGCGATAAGTTCAAAATTTCATATCATGGAGGGGATTTTTATGTCAAAGAATGCTTCAACGGCTCTAAGCGAAACGCAACACAACCGTGCTAAACTATGGCAGATCGTGTTATTCACCCTGAATAACTCATCAACAAATATTTATTTGTTCGCCTTTGGTTTTGTAACCTATTATTCCACAGGTCTTGTAGGTTTGACCGCTTTGTTCGTAAGCCAAATCATGGGTTACATCCGTATCTTTGACGGGGTTATCGACCCGGCTATCGGCGTTTTGATCGATAAAACAGACACTAAATTCGGCAAGTATCGTCCTATTATGGTTTTAGGCAATCTTATTACTGTTCTTTCATTCTTGGTGTTATTCAATATTCACGGCTTGGGCGAAGGCATGAAAATTCCGGTGTTCTTGCTGGCGTTGGTTGTGCATAAGATCGGTTATTCTTTGCAGGCGACGGTTACGAAAGCCGGGCAAGCTGCTTTGACAAGCGATCCTAAACAACGTCCGATCTTCAATATCGTTGATGGCTGGGTAACGACTTTGCTGTTCACGGGTGGTCAAATTGTAGTAGCGAACCTGATGGTGCCAAAATACGGCGGCTTCACACCGGAATTCTTCAAAGTATTCATTCCGGGAGTCATGGTCATCTCAGCGGTCCTCGGCATTTTGGCGATCATTGGTATTGCCCAAAAAGACAACAAACAATTCTTCGGTATCGGCGAAAAAACGACCAAAACATCGTTTAAAGACTATTGGGCAATCGTCAAAGGCAACAAACCTTTGCAAATGCTGACCATGGCGGCAGCTTTTGTGAAATTCAATGCGCAAATGTTCGGCGACCAAGTTGTCTTGATGATCCTGTTCGGTATCATCTTCGGTAACTTTGGCCTGTCCGGGACAATCTCGTTAGTGCTGATTTTGCCTAACCTTTTGTTTACAACGCTTGCAGCCACAATCGCTCAAAAAAGAGGGTTGCGTTACTCCTATGTCCGTTACTTGCAAGGTGCCGTGATCTCCTTGGCGCTGCTGGGCGGCTTGCTGTTCTTTGCAAACCCAGGCGACTTGAGCTTCTCTAACTTGTCATTATGGACAGTTGCCTTCACAATTGTTTTTGCTTGTGCGAAAGGCTTCACATCCACACCATCAGGCTTGGCCTTGACGATGGCAGCCGACGTATCCGACTACGAAACAAGCGTTTCCGGACGTTATGTTTCCGGGATGTTGAGCACCATGTTCTCATTGACCGACTCAGTCGCATCATCCTTTGCGCCGATGTCGATCGGTTGGATCCTGGCCGCTGTAGGATTTGCGCAGGCCTATCCAACAGCTGATACACCACTGTCACCACAATTGCGTATGGCGGGTATCGTTATGATTTCCGTGTTGCCTTTGGTCGGCACACTTATCGCGTTGGCGTTCATGAAATTCTACCCATTGGACAAAGAAGCGATGGAAAAAATTCAAATCAAAATCGCAACAATGAAACAAGATTCTAATGATGATGCTGGAGTAACTCCAGAAGTCATGCCTGAAACAGTATCTGTACTGAACGACTAAAGTGAATAAGCGAAACAACTAATCTGCTAAGATCAGCAGCATTGACCATGGACTTGGTTGGTGCTGCTGGCTTTTTGTTTATTTGAGTGGCCGGAATAGCTAGGCTGTTTTCCGCTCGCGCCGGATTTGATGGTATAATTTGATTAAATACAGGCTGATAGGATGATAAAGATGGATTTTGAGAGCATGTTCGAGAATGTGAAACTGAATGAGAGCGAGAAATCGATATGGGAATATATCATCACCCATCTGGAGGACATTCCCAAGCTGTCTTCGCGGGAACTGGCGCGTTTGACGTATACGCATCCGACAACTATTTTGAGGCTTTCGAAAAAGTTGGGGTTTGACGGTTTCAACGACTTGAAGGTCAACCTCCTGTTCAAGCTCAAAACGATGGAGGCGGGGGACAGCACGATAAAGAAGAAGGACGATCTGCTTACCGTGAACAGCAATATCGCTTCCCTGTACACGAATGTCATCAATGAGACCCGCAAGAACATGGATCTGTCGCTGATGGCGGACCTGTACCGCATCATTGAGCGGAGCAAATACATCGATTTCATAGCTACGGAAGAGAATGCCGCCATTGCCAACTGGGTCGCGCAGCTGTTTTTCCGCCAAGGCAAGATCTGCCATGTGTACACGGAAGACACGCAGCAATTGCTTCTGGGGAAATACGCGGACAAGGACCATGTTGTGATCCTCATCAGCAAAACGGACCTCAACAGCAGAATAGTCGAAACCGCCAAGGAATTGCGGAAACGGCACATATCCACCATCGCCATCACCTCTTCCAAAGATACCCTGTTGGCCAAAAACAGCGATATCGTGCTGCTCGGCTTGTTCAAAATGGAAGTTGCCGAGCTGGGCAATGTGATGTTCTCGATTTCCGTCAACTATCTTTTGCTGACGCTGTACAGGCTGCTCTTATCGGAGCACTACGACGACATTATTGCGATCCAGGAAAACTACCTGAAGTCTTTCTACAACGACCCCTTCTGATGTGGACATTGTCACAAAAAAGGCTGCGTTTCGGCAGCTTTTTCGTGACGATGTTTTTTTGTCGTCCGCAGCTGTATTTATAAGCGGAATCCTTCTATATAATACGGCTATAACGTGAACGAGGAGGGAGCAAGGATGGGTTTTCCGAAGAATTTTTTATGGGGTGGCGCGACCGCCGCGAATCAATGCGAGGGTGCGTATTTAACGGATGGAAAAGGACTGAATTCAGCGGATGTGATGACCGCGGGAAGTGCAACTGTCGAACGTGAACGGACTGACGGTATAATTGAGGGGAAATACTATCCCAGCCATGATGCCATCAAACATTATGACTATTTTAAAGAAGACATCGCGATGTTCGCTGAAATGGGCTTTAAAGCCTACCGCATGTCCATAAACTGGGCCAGAATTTTTCCGAATGGGGACGACAGCGAACCCAATGAAGCGGGATTAAAACATTATGACGATGTTTTTGATGAGTGCATAAAATATGGCATTGAGCCAGTTGTTACGATTTCCCATTATGAAACACCGCTGGGATTGACAAAATATGGCTCTTGGAAAAATCGGAAAGTAATTGATTTCTACTATAACTATGTCTCGGTGCTTTTTGACCGCTACAACGGCAAAGTAAAGTATTGGATGACGTTCAATGAAATCAATTGCATGTCGATGATGCCTTGGATGGCGGGCGCTGTTGAAGCTTCAACTGAACAAGAACGCATGACTGCGGCATATCACCAGTTCTTGGCCAGCGCGAAGGCGGTTAAATTGGCGCATGAAAAATATCCTGCCATGAAAGTTGGGATGATGTACGGAGGGATGTTCGCCTATCCTAATTCATGCAACCCAAATGATGTCATCGCGTGCAATAACGCCATGAGAGACTTTTTGTTCTACTGCGACGTGCAGTGCCGTGGTTATTATCCAAACTACAAACTGAAAGAGTTCGAACGCGAAGGGATTGTTTTGCCGGTTGAGGACGGCGACAAGGAATTGTTGCTGGAAGGCAAAGTGGATTTCTTAGCCTATTCATACTATTTCACTATGGTTTTTGGCGAGAAAACGAACCTGAATGTCGAGTTTGGAAGTCCTGAAACGGGTTATGAAAATCCGTATCTGAAGAAAACAAAGTGGGGATGGGCGATCGATCCGCAAGGCTTAAGGTATTCCTTGAACCTGTTCTATGATCGCTATCAAATCCCGTTGATGATTGTTGAGAATGGGCTGGGCGCACACGACCTAGTGGAAGCGGATGGCGCCATCCATGATGATTATCGCATTGATTATTTGCGGGAGCACATCAAAGAAATGGACAAGGCCATCAACATCGATGGCGTTGATCTGATCGGCTACACTACCTGGGGCTGCATCGATATTGTGTCTGCCGGAACCGGCGAAATGAGCAAACGCTATGGCTTCATCTATGTTGATGTCGATGATGAAGGCAAGGGAACCTTTGCAAGAAGCCGAAAAGATTCCTTTGGTACAAAAAAGTGATCGCGTCGAATGGTGAAGATCTATAAAGAAAATAGGAGGGCTGCCTGAAAAACAGAGCAGTATTTTCTGGATTTGAGAAAGCCCCACCTTTATTATGTTAAGAAATAGCCCGTCAACACCCATTTGGCGGGGAAAAATGTCCGCGGACAACAAGATATTCCCCGCCAACATCAATTTGACGGGGAAAAACGACCACAGACAACACGGAATAGCCCGCCAAACCCATTTTGGCGGGCTATTTTGCTTTGAATTTGAACCCAGGATCAATCAGTCCTACCGATAACCCTCAAAGGGGGCCATTGAATTATGAGACAGCCTCGTCCTAGTTTTATTATCTGATCAATCCGTATTCGATTTCTTATACAACAGCAAGCCCATAAATATCAGCAGCCCGCCTGCGCAGGTAGACAAGGTAGGCACTTCTCCCATGATGAGAAATCCCATCAGAGCGGCCAACAAGGGGGTAATAAACATGAAATTCGTCACATCGCTTGTTTTTTCCGCAAGCTGCAAGGCTTTTGCCCACAACATGTACGCAAGCGCACTCGGGAATACGCCCAAAAAGCCGATGACAAGCAACTGCCGGAGCGGCGCATTGCCGAATTGTGGTGCCGCACCCGGCAAGTAAAACAGCAGAAAAAGCGTTCCGGCAAAGACACTGTAAGCTGTAGCCTGCAGCGGAGAATATTCCTTCAGCAAAACACGCTGCAGCAGATTGTAGCCGCTGATGCAGACGGCGGCGCCAAACATCCACACGATGCCTGCATTCACGGAAAGGCTCCCGTTCCATAATGTCAAAACCAGAATACCGGCAAATTCTATCAGGATCGCCAGCCATCCCAAGGCCCGGATCTTTTCTTTGAACAGGACCCGGGCGAACAGGGCAGTCAGGATCGGGGCGGATGCAATCACAACGCTGCCTGTCGCTGCTGTCAGCGATTTGGACGCCTGGTTGAAGGTGATCATATACAGCGCGAACCCTGAAAGGCCAGCCAACAGGAATTTCGGGAGATCCTTTTTTCCCGGAAAGCCAATTTTTTGGAACAGTCCGATTGCAGCAAACAAAAGCGAAGCAATCACATAACGAAGAACGCCTAACGCTTCTGCTGTAAAGTAATCCAGCGCGATTTTGGTGAAAACGAATGCCGATGCCCACAGCAGCACGGTGACAAACGCGTATAGTTGCGCCTGATTTTTTGTCTTTGGCATTTTCCCCCACTTTCTTGGATGAACAATGCACACTCGGCGAAAATTCATCCATCTTTTTTTTAAAAAAATTTGTATAATCATAGGATAATTTAATTACACGAAAAGTCAATCTTTTTCAAAATGGATAACCTGATGTGTTCGGAAAAAACGATCGATATTGATCGATTTTATATACTTATTTAAAATCAGCTTTTTACTATATAATGATAAGACGTTATGAATTGGCGCACAGCCATTTGGGGGAGAAAAAAACATGTCCAAAGAAATTGCAACACTTGCCGGAGGTTGTTTCTGGTGTATGCTTGAACCGTTTGATGAAAGACCAGGAATCGAAGCCGTTGTCTCAGGCTATACCGGAGGTTTCAAAGAGAATCCGACGTATGAGGAAGTGAAGGCCGGGGAAACCGGACACACGGAAGCGATCCAAATCACTTTTGACAACAGTGTGATTTCTTATGCGGAATTGCTGGATATTTATTGGCAACAAACGGATCCGACAGATGCCATGGGACAATTCATGGATCGCGGTTCATCGTACCGTCCGGAAATCTTTTATCATTCGGAAACACAGAAAGAAATTGCGGAGCGCTCAAAAGCGGAATTGAAAGGCAAGCTGGCAATCGCGGCGCCGATCGTCACGCAAATTTCGCCGGCAAGCATCTTCTATCCTGCTGAAGAGTACCATCAGGATTTTTATAAAAAAGAGGGCAATCACGAGCGCATGATCCCTTTGGAGGAAGACAGACAAAATCGTTTAAATGAAGTATGGGGAGATGGAGATAAATATGAAAAAATTGTTTAAAAGTTTGGTGACGGTCGGGGCTGCGGCATTGTTTCTCGCTGCCTGCGGCCAGGAAGCAGCTCAGGAAGAGATCCGGACGGTAAAAATCGGCGTCATCGGGGAACGCAATGAGGCGTGGGAGCACGTTCAGGAACAGCTTGAAGAAAACAACGAACCGGTAAGGATCGAATTGGTCAAATTCACGGAGTATGTCGCGCCCATCCAGGCTTTAGAGGACGGCGACATTGATCTTCATGCGGCTTTGACCGAAATCTACATGGAGCAAATCAACGAAGACGCTGGATACAGCAACACGACTATCGCCTATACGACACTGAATCCGATGGGTCTTTTTTCCGAGAAGTACGCGTCCGCAGATGAAATACCGGATGGGGGACAAATTGCGATACCGGATGATGTTTCGAACGAATCCAGAGCCTTGCTGCTGCTGCAAACGGCCGGCCTGATCGAAGTCGATCCGGAAAAGGGTCAACTGCCTACAGTGAACGACATCATTTCGAATCCGAAAAATCTTGAAATTACGCTCATGGCCGCCAACCAAACCGCCCGCGCCATGACGGACGTCGATGCCTCCGTTGTCAATAATGACATGGCTGCCGATGCAGGCTTGGTGCCGACTCAGGACGCCATTTTCCTTGAACCTGTCGCCGACTCGTCCAAGCCTTACTACAATGTGATCGCTTCTCGAGAAGACGAAGCCGACGATCCTGATTTCCAGATCATCGTCGATTACTATCAAACCGATGAAGTCAAAGCAATCATCGATGAAGTCACCAACAAGTCGTCCATACCCGTTTGGGAATAAACACATAACGCCACAAAAAAGGATGATCCCGATAAGCAATCGGGGTCATCTTTTTTGGAGTATTGTTCTAGCTATACAACGTCAGGGACTTTTTTTGCCCGGACAGAAAGATATCCTATAAAATTAGAAATTTCTCATTGACAAGTTGAACGGATGCCCCCATAATGATGTAAATGAGAATTGTTCTCAATTAGGCTGTGGTTGTTGCGGACTGGACTAATACATTTAAAGGAGAATCACTATGGATACATTTCTGCCCGCGTTTGTTATGGGTTTTCGGGAAGGCTTGGAAGCATTCCTTATCGTCGGCATCATTCTTCAATACCTAAGGAAAAGCAAAAATGAATCTTTGCGGAAATATGTTTATTACGGGACAATTGGCGGTATTGTTGCTTCTCTCGGTATCGGGGGCATTCTTTACATTCTGTCCAAAGCGATCGACAGGATGGATCAAGTGGCAAAATTATGGGAGAGCGGCTCAAGCTTCGTTGCGTTGGCATTGGTGACGACGTTCATTTATTGGATGATCAAGCACGGCCGCAACATGGTATCGACCGTGGAAAGCAGCGTCAGCCAAAATCTGTCTGCCTTCGGGATTGCCAGTGTTGCGTTCATCATGGTGGCGCGTGAGGGCGTAGAGGTTGCGATCTTCACTTTTGCCGGACAGTACGGCATCGCAGCCTTGTTTACAGGTATCGCTGCGGCTTTGGTTTTGGCAGTCCTGATCAATCATTCGCTGGTGAAAGTCAATTTAAGGATGCTGTTCAACATCACCTTGGCGTATCTTATCCTGCAAGCCGGCTTTTTGCTTGGCTACGGCATCCATGAAGGCTTATCCGCTCTGGGATCGTTGAACCTGTTGTCCAGCGAGAATCCGCTGTTCATAAAGGCTTTTGACCTGTCCGAGACCATTTTTTACCATAAAGAAGGGCTGCTTGGCTTGCCTATGTATGTCCTGTTCGGATGGTATTCCAAACCGGAAATCCTTCAATTTATTATGCAATATCTCTACACCGGATCGCTTTTCTACATTTGGCACAGGCAAATAAAACAAGAAGCGCGCAAATTAAATTCGTACGCCCAATAACGTAATTGCGAGGGCAACTTATAAAGATTTGCAGCAAATAAAAATAGGACAGGACGAAATCACAATGATTTCAGTCTTGGCCTATTTTTTTATAATTTGAGGAAAAACAATTGACAATTATCGTTTACAAGTGTAAATTGTAAATATAAATACGTTTACGTTTGTAAACGATATTGAGGAGAGAAGGGGTAAAAATGAAGTCAGGAACGTTAACTCCCCATATAACTGATGCCGAATGGGAAGTCATGCGTGTTGTTTGGGCAAACCATCATGTCACAAGTAAGGAAGTTATTTCGATCCTGGAAGAGAAGATGAGCTGGAAGGCAACCACCATCAAAACTTTACTGGGCCGTTTGGTTGAAAAGGGTGCATTATCTACAGAGCAAGAGGGTAAAAAGTTTATCTATACGGCCCGCGTTGCAGAGGAAGATACTGTCCGCAACTATACAGGCGATATTTTCAGCCGCATTTGCAAAAAGGAAGTAGGGCATGTGATTGGGGAAATCATCAAGGATAAGGTATTGAGCTTTAATGATATCCGCTACTTGGAAGAGATATTAGAAAAGAAGAAGGTCTCAGCTGTAGAAGCGGTGAGCTGTCAATGTCTACCAAGACAATGTCAGTGCAGTGTAAACCACCATGGAAAATAGGGAGGAAAAGCAAGAATGGAGAATAAAGTATTCAATATAGAAGGTATGACTTGTGCGTCCTGTGCGCAAACTGTAGAAAAGGCTGCTCAGAAATTATCAGGAGTAAAGACTGCGAACGTGAATCTCGCAACTGAAAAATTGAATATTCAATTTGACAGTTCAGCATTGACGGAAGCGGATATCCAAAAGGCAGTGGCAGAAGCAGGCTATCTCGCAATTTCAAATACGGTTAAGAAAACATTCAATATTGAGGGTATGACTTGCGCTTCATGCGCCCAGACGATTGAGAAAGCAACCCAGAACCTACGTGGCGTAAAACTGGCCTCCGTAAATCTGGCCACAGAGAAAATGGTAATAGAGTATGATCCCGGTATGGTGAATATTTCCGATATCACGAAGGCAGTTATGGATTCTGGGTATGAGGCGCATGAAGAAGCAGCAACCGCTGATACGATAGATCAGGACAAAGAAAAGAAACAGAAAGAAATCAAGAGTCTCTGGAACAGGTTTCTAATTTCCGCGCTATTTACAGTTCCGTTACTCTATATCGCGATGGGGCATTTGGTAAAAGCGCCCCTGCCTGATTTCATTAATCCGATGATGAATCCGGAAGCCTTTGCTATCGTTCAACTGGTGCTGACGATCCCTGTGGTTGTGGTCAACAGTAAAATTTATCGCAACGGATACAAGGCGCTATTTAAAGGCCACCCTAATATGGACTCGTTAATCTCCTTGGGAACTAGTGCGGCTTTTCTTTACGGCGTATTTGCAACCATTATGATCTTCCTTGGAGAGGTAACCTATGCCAATGAATTGTACTATGAAACGGCAGCCGTCATCTTAGCTTTAATCGTTCTAGGAAAATATCTCGAGACATTAACAAAAGGCAAAACTTCTGAGGCCATAAAAAAACTTATGGGGCTTGCACCTAAAACCGCCCTTGTGATAAGAAACGGAAAAGAGTCAGAGATTGCCATTGATGAAGTGGTGGTTGGCGACATGATCGTTGTGAGGCCAGGTGGAAAAATGCCGGTAGATGGAGTGGTTACCGAAGGGTTGACATCAGTGGACGAATCGATGCTCACAGGCGAAAGTATCCCTGTGGAAAAATCGGTCGGAGACGCCATTATCGGTGCGAGTATCAATAAAAATGGTACGATTCGTTATCAGGCGACAAAAGTGGGAAAAGACACAGCATTATCTCAAATTATCAAGTTGGTGGAAGATGCCCAAGGTTCCAAAGCCCCTATAGCCAAGCTGGCTGACATCATTTCCGGGTATTTTGTTCCGATCGTCATTGCGATTGCATTTCTTTCCGCGGTAGTATGGTATTTTGCCGGTCAAACAGGTGTATTCGCCTTGACTATAGCTATTTCGGTACTGGTGATTGCGTGCCCATGTGCGTTGGGTCTGGCTACCCCCACAGCGATTATGATTGGGACCGGAAAAGGGGCCGAGCATGGTGTGCTATTCAAGAGCGGGACGGCGTTGGAGACGACTCATAAGCTGAATACCATTGTGTTCGACAAAACGGGTACGATAACAGAAGGGAAGCCCAAAGTAACGGATATTCTCACCGCCGAAGGGATTTCCGAAACGGAATTACTGACGCTTTCCGCATCTGCCGAAAAAGGCTCGGAACACCCGCTTGGTGAGGCAATCGTGAACAGCGCAGAAGAGAAGGGCATTGCATTCTTGAAAACAGAAATGTTTAATGCTATTCCAGGCCATGGGATTGAAGTAACGATCAATGGCCAACACCTCTTGCTCGGAAATAAGAAGCTGATGGACGAAGGTCATATTGGATTGGGGAATTTGGCCTCTGCCTCAGATGAGTTGGCAAGCCAAGGGAAGACTCCTATGTACATTGCAAAGGATGGTAAAATCGCTGGAATCATTGCGGTAGCGGATACTGTAAAAGAGAGCAGTTTACGTGCCATCGAGAAGTTGCACAAGATGGGCATCGAAGTAGCCATGATCACCGGAGACAACAAACGGACCGCTGAGGCTATTGCCAAACAAGTGGGAATCGACCGCGTCTTGAGCGAAGTCCTGCCGGAAGATAAAGCCAATGAAGTGAAGAAGCTACAGGATGAAGGCAAAAAAGTTGGGATGGTTGGCGACGGAATCAATGACGCTCCAGCACTTGCCCAAGCAGATGTTGGGATTGCAATCGGTTCGGGTACTGATGTAGCCATAGAATCAGCCGACCTTGTCTTAATGCGGAGTGATCTCATGGATGTACCTACTGCGGTTGAACTGAGTAAATCGACCATTCGAAACATTAAAGAGAATCTGTTCTGGGCATTCGCGTACAATATATTTGGTATCCCCTTCGCGATGGGTATTGTTTATGCGCTAGGCGGTCCTCTGCTCAGCCCAGTCATTGCAGCAGCGGCAATGAGTTTCAGTTCCATTTCTGTTTTGTTGAATGCGTTGCGTTTAAAGGGATTTAAACCTTCTGTTATGAAATAAAAAATGGAGATGTTAGAATGAGAATGGAATTAACTTTAGGCGGTTTATCTTGTCTCAAGTGCTTAAATCTAATAGTAGGAAAAATAAAAAGAATCCCTGCAGTGGAGAGCGTGTCTATTGATACAAACAAGAAAATTGCGCTAGTTCAATGTAATAAAATGAATCAGGATGAGTTTCTGGGGGCACTGTCCGATACTCCCTATTTTTTAAGGGAGATAAATGAATCGGAAAACTGTCGCTGTTGCACACAACTCCATTTTAGTTTTCATTAATATTTGAATGACGGTTGAAACATTCCCTTCAAAAAGAGATAGGGAAGAAATAAAAAAGAAAAGAGGAAAAATTTATGAAACAAGAAATATTCGTAGAAGGCATAAAATGCGAGGGCTGCGCCAAAGGAGTAAAAGAAAAATTCGAATCCGTAAAGGGAGTGGAATCAGTTTCCGTTGATTTGAAAAGTAAAAAAGTCACCGTAAATGCACAGTCTATTGTTGATAAAGCAACATTTGACGCAGTTTTAGAGGGCACAAAGTATTCCGTGGTGGAGTAAGGTAGTTTATAAATTCTGTAAGTTAGGTAGTTCTTTGCAGTCAGATTCTATCCGGTAGCCTCAGTTTTTATCCTTCATTAAAAAACAGGGAGAACAGCTGAGGCTCACTCTTTAGTCGAGGTAAGAGGAGGATAAGTTTATGAACAACAAGCAACAGCCAGGTTCGAATAAATCAACGGACCATAGCCAAATGGACCACAGCAAGATGGACCACAGCAAGATGGATCACAGTCAGATGGA
>NZ_FNYT01000041.1 GCF_900109135.1 Trichococcus ilyis
AGATGGATCACAGTCAGATGGATCACAGTCAGATGGACCACAGTCAAATGGATCACAGCAAGATGGACCACAGCAAGATGGACCACAATCAGATGGACCATAGTCAGATGGACCATAGTCAAATGGATCACAGCAAGATGGGCCATTCCGGTCACCACGAGCACATGGTGGCTGATTTCCGGAAACGATTCTGGGTAGCCTTGGTCTTCACCATTCCAATCACGATTCTTTCTGAATTTATGATGATGCTCTTCAATTACGAAATAAACTTCCCGGGAGATAGTATCCTGCTGTTCCTCATGTCCTCTTTCGTCTTCTTTTATGGGGGGAAACCATTCCTTACGGGTGCCTGGAGTGAGTTGAAGTCGCGCACACCGGGGATGATGATGCTGATTTCCTTAGCCATCATTTCCGCTTATATCTACAGTACTTTGACGACCTTCTTCATTCAAGGAATGGACTTCTACTTCGAGTTGGCTACTTTAATCTTGATTATGCTGCTGGGGCACTGGATTGAAATGAAGTCCCAGATGGGAGCTTCCCGAGCATTGGAGGAGCTCATTAAACTGATGCCGAAAGAGGCACACAAGTTAGATGATGAAGGAAACATTGTCGAAGTGTCAGTCGAAGATTTGGTTCCCGGCGATCGTATTTTAGTAAAATCAGGAGAAAAAGTTCCCTTGGATGGAAAGATTTACGAGGGACAATCTACCGTAGATGAATCCATGCTGACAGGAGAATCCGTTCCTGTTGAAAAGGTACCGGGCCTAGATGCCATCGGTGGATCCATTAATGGTAGCGGCGTTCTGAAAATTGAAGTGGAAAAAACAGGTGGAGAAACGTATCTGGCCCAAGTCATTCAAATGGTTAATGATGCCCAACAACAAAAGAGCCGTTCCCAAGGACTTGCCGATACAGCCGCAAAATGGCTCTTCTATATCGCTTTGGTGATTGGGATCATTACTTTTATCTACTGGATCTTTGTTGCGGACCTACAGTTTGCCTTAGCTCGAATGGTGACCGTATTTGTCATTGCCTGCCCGCACGCGCTGGGGTTGGCCGTTCCGTTGGTGAATGCTGTCTCTACCTCTATTGCAGCCCGTAAAGGCTTACTTATCCGTAATCGGACCCAATTTGAGGATGCTCGTAGAATTGACCGGATTGTCTTTGATAAGACTGGTACCTTGACCGAAGGGAATTTCGGAGTAACGGATATCCTTGCTGCTGAAGGAACAACGGAAGATGAACTCCTCTCCTTGGCCTATTCGGTGGAGAGTCAATCGGATCACCCCATCGCGAAAGGGATTGTTCGAGAAGGGGAGAAGCGGAGCGTCACTTTAAGGCCCATCAATGACTACAAGAATTTGACGGGAGAAGGGTTACAAGCAACAGTGGATGGTTCAGAAGTGGCGGTAGTAAGCCCAGGCGGTATGAAGAAACGAGGCCTGGAGTATAACCACGGAAGCTTTGATCATCTCGCTCAACAAGGGAAGACAGTCGTTTTTGTTCTGAAGGACAATGTGTTGCAAGGGGTCATTGCCATCGCTGACATGGTCCGGGATACTTCCTATGAGGTCGTTCAAGAATTGAAGAAGCAAGGGATTGAGTCCATCATGATGACAGGGGACAACAAACGTGTCGCCAATTATGTGGGCGAGAAACTGGGATTGGCACAAGTATTCGCAGAGGTTCTACCGGATGAAAAATCCAAGAACGTCCGCTCCCTGAAAGCCGATAACAAAAAAGTGGCTATGGTAGGAGATGGAATCAATGATGCCCCTGCTTTGGCGGAAGCCGACTTGGGTATCGCGATTGGGGCCGGTACGGACGTGGCGATTGAGACTGCGGATGTAATCCTGGTGAACAGCAATCCAAAAGATGTACTGAGCATTATCAAACTTTCCAAGGCAAGCTACCGCAAAATGGTGGAGAATTTGGTCTGGGCGGTAGGCTATAATGTGATTGCCATTCCACTGGCTGCCGGCGTGTTGGCAAACCAAGGTTTCCTGGTCACACCCGCAATGGCAGCGGTCGTGATGTCCGTCAGCACCGTGGTATGTGCCGTGAATGCCAGACTCTTGAAGATTGATTAGCACCAAAACAGATACAAAATGAATGCGAATGATATGAAACACCCCCAAAATTGGAATCTAATTTTGGGGGTGTTTCAATATGGTGAAGTACAGCGATTGTTTCAAAAAAATGAGTGTGCAGGAATCGAATAGTTACCGGTGTCACTGAACTGTGAGGGGATAAAAAAACTGGCCGGGTTGACCCGATTTTAATTTCGGATTCAAACCAGCCAGAAAGCGGTATAAGAAAAAACCGGATGTTCAAAGTCTAGGAATTAGCGATTCGTTTTTTTGTAATGAAGTACCCAAGCACGAGAAGGACTTCAATTAATCCAAAGGCCATGAGGAAGCTGTGCATAAAGAACTCCGCCGGCAGCGCTAAGATGATGGGATCAGTTGCGGGATTAAATAGCCAAGCGTCATTGTTAAAAAATACTTGGTGGAACAGCACAAAAAGCGTATCAAAACTGATCAATAGAGCCGTAAGAACACCCAACGGAAGCAGCACTCCCCACTGGAAGTACCGAAGAAGCCGCCAGTATTGCTCTTCTCTTTTTAAATACTGCATAAACCTGAAGGCGCCTAGCCCTGAAGTAATCATAACCAAGTAGTCCAACATAAACAACTTCTTCACTTCAGTGAAGTGGAATAACCCACTAGCTGAGCTGGGGAAATCCGGCATATCCAGGTTAGCTATCCAAGGGGTATTCAGGTAATTAAGCAGGATACGATAGTTCGTCAAGATTTGTTCTTTCGGCATGCCTACATATTCGGATATATTCAAGTAACCAATGTCAAATGAATAAAGGAAGGAAAAGTTGATGGTTGCTGCTATTGAAAGAGATAAGAGGAAAAAGGTAATGAAAATAAACCCTGAGATTTGAATGATTTTCTGCTTCAAAGTGTAATGGACCTCACAATTCATTTTGATTTATTTTTGCTTTTACTACGTTCAATTCTTCTTTTAACTGCTTGTTCTCAATTTCCAACTTTTTCTTATCTTCCGATTCGGAATCCACATGACCATGTCCTTTATGATTATGCCCGCCATGCATACCCGGCATAACAAACATCATGAGTATGTGCCCTGCCACCATCAAAACAATAAATAAGATTGATTCCATGTTCAACTCTCCTTTTTTTTCGCCAACAGTACAACCAACAAATGAGGATCGCAATAGACGATAAATTTAAAAATTACGAAGAATCCAATTCCAAAAATGAAGCAAATAAGATTCAGGATAACTTTCTAAGACAAGAATAGAGTAAAACTATGTGGATTTTATGGAGATTAACAACTCCATAAAATCTACATAATTCATTGGTACAGTCAAATAAGCAAAAGAAAAGGGCAAATTTTGCCGACACTTAAGGAGGATACATGAACAGGAAACAGATGCTCAAGATTTTAGTAATTCCCTCTCTTTTAAGTTTATTGGTGATACCTGTGGATGTGAAAGCTGATACGGTGGAAGAACTGAATCAACAAAAAACGGAATTGGAAAGCAGAATCCAAGAGTTGGATGAGAATTCTGCAGGGCAACAAGAGCTATTGGACACATTGGATGCAAAGAAAGAGCAACTTGGGGTTGGAACAATCACCCTTCAAAAGGAAATCGACAAGCTCACCCTGCAATTAGTTGAGCAGCAAGGGGAGTTGCAAATTTCTGAGAAAAAAATAGAGGAATTGGGTAAAGAGACAGAAATACTGGAAGAACAGATTGAACTAAGAGGAGAAAAGCTTGAAGTGCAAGCCAGAGCCGTCCAAACAGATGCAAGTCCACGTACGCTTCTGGAAACAGTTATCAACTCGGAGAACCTTGTAGAGATGATAGGAAACATGAGCTTAGTCAATCGCATTATGAACATCAACAAGGAAACACTTGTCCAACAGAAAAAGGATAAAGTAGATCTCGTGGAGAAAAAGCAAGCAGCAGAGAAAGAACAGGAAAAGCTCGAAACGCTGAATATGGAAATCCAAGTAGCCAAAACCAATTTGGTGACGCAGAAAGCAGGACTGGAGAACCAAATCGAGCAGTTGGGTCAAGAATATGAGCTTACATTAGAACAAAAAGAAGCGATTGCACAGGAGCAGCAGAATCTTGCAGGATCCGTGAGCACCCTCTCCGATGAACTGAAGGAGGAGCAACGCCGGATCGCTGATGAAGAAGCAGCCCGACAACAAGCTGCGCAAGATGCCGCTGTTACAATGGCGGGGGAAATTGTTCCAGAAACCTTTTTTGAGGAAAGTAACGTAGTGGAGTATGCCTCTGCGGGAGAAAATTTACCTGAAGTGAAGACCAGCACCGCATCTGGATTCATTCGTCCCAGCAATGGAGTCGTAACAGATCCGTTTGGATACCGAGTCCATCCCATTACAGGGGACTGGAAATTGCATGCAGGCATGGATTTTGCTGGATCGGGACCAATTGTCGCAGCCAAAGAGGGAACCGTTCTGGTGGCCGGGTACCATAATTCATGGGGATACTACGTGAAAATCGACCATGGAAACGGGCTCCAAACTTTATACGCCCATATGGAAGCGGGCAGTCTTCGGGTTGCTCCCGGTCAAAAAGTATCCCAAGGGCAGCAATTGGGCATAATGGGAACAACGGGGGATTCTACCGGTGTCCACTTGCATTTCGAGGTCTATGAGAATGGCGTTCAGGTTGATCCAGAACCCTATTTGGGATTATAAAAGCAGGAATAAACACATAATTTTATATTTGAGGAGGAAAATATGGAAACGACAGCAGGAACAATTGATCGCGTAGCTTTCTCGTTTGGCCCATTCACCGTCTATTGGTATGGAATCATCATTGGGGCGGCTATGCTCTTGGCAATCTCCTTGGCGTCCAGGGAGGGTAGGAAAAGAGGTCTGGGAGAAGATACCGTTACAGATATGACAATGTGGGCTATTCCCATTGGACTTATTGGAGCCAGAATCTATTACGTTCTATTTGAATGGCAATACTATTTGCAAAATCCGGGTGAAATCATCCAAATCTGGAATGGTGGAATTGCCATTTATGGGGGATTGATTGCAGGGGGATTTACCGTCTATTGGTACACGAAGAAAAAGGGGATACCGGCAGCCTTGATGTTGGATGTGCTGGCTCCCTATGTCCTTTTGGCCCAGTCCATTGGCCGGTGGGGCAATTTCACCAACCAGGAAGCCCATGGTGGGGAAGTGACTCGAACCTTTCTGGAGAACTTGTACCTTCCAAAATTTATCATTGATCAGATGCAAATTAACGGCGTGTACTACCAACCTACCTTCCTATATGAGTCATTATGGAGTCTGCTTGGATTTGGCGTAATCTTTGCCCTAAGAAACCGCAAGGGTTTATTGCGGCAAGGGGAAGTGGCCCTCAGCTATACCATCTGGTATTCAGCAGGCAGGTTCTTCATAGAGGGCCTGCGTACCGATAGTTTGTGGCTTGGTGATTTCCTGCGGGTATCCCAGAGCTTATCCTTGCTCTTGTTTGCAGGTGCCATTGGCATTTGGATTTACCGTAGAAGAGATTATCCAGCCAAAACCTACTATCTGGACGGATGGAACTTCAACGGAAAAAGAAATTGAAGGTAGTCAAACTGGCGAAGGAGCCCCTATGATTAAGAAGTATCTGAAAATAGTGAAGCCTTTTGATATCATTATTGTCACCATTCTCATTGTTTTTTCTGTTATACCAACAATAATCTTCGCTGTTCAAACTACGCATAATGAAACGAGTAAGTTGTATGCGGTAATCTCAATCAATGGAGACGAAGTGGACCGCTTTCTCCTCACAGGAAATGAGGAACAGAAGCTTATTACCTACTATCCTGCGCCCGGGCAGTATAATATTATCGAAATTGATAGGGAACGGATTCGTGACAAGGAAGATAACAGCCCCCAGCAAATCGCCGTGAGGACAGGTTGGATTCAATTCCCTGGCCAAACCAGCCTAAATTTGCCCCATCGCTTGCTTATCGAGATTGTATCTGATACTCCGGATGAGGCAGAGATTGATGTTCTTGCACAATAAGCAAATATACCACTGAAAAAAGTACTCCAATTTTACTTAGTTGGAGTACTTTTTTTGCAGATTCTGTTTTATTTGCTCACGGGAAGATGAATGGTAAACGTGGTGCCCTTCCCATAAATACTATCTACGGAAATAGTACCCCGATGCGCATTCACAATACCTTTTACAATGGACAGGCCTATTCCTTGCCCACCCAGTTTACTGTTTCGGGATGGCTCTGCCATATAGAACCGTTCAAAGATTTGGCTCACCTCGTCCGGAGGGATTCCTTGTCCATTGTCCGTAATCCGAAAGGAAACGGTGCTTTTGACTTGCGAAACGTAAAGGTCGATTTTCCCTCCCAAAGGGGTAAACTTAATGGCATTTGCCAACAGATTGGTTATGACTTGATGGATCTTGTCCCGGTCCGCAGAAATAAAAATACGATTGCCGCCAACTGAGCAATTCAGTTTATTTTCAACCAGCATAGGCTGAAAATTGTCCACGACTTGTTGAGCAAGCTCTGTAAGATCAAAGGTAGTTTTCTGTAGCTGAGTCTCCTGACTTTCTATTTCATTGATCCGATCGATTTCCCCAATCAGACGCGTGATCCGGGTCACCTCTTCGTAACAACGATAGAGACGCTCTCCTGATACCTCCCAGACACCATCTATCATGGCTTCAATATTCCCCTTCAAGGTCGTCAGGGGCGTTCTGATTTCATGGGCAATATCGGAAGACAAACGGTTTCGGATCTTCTGCTGGCGTTGAAGCTGCAGCGAAAGCTCATTCACTGAATCCAGAAGGTCATCAATCTCCCGGATTCCCGTTTCTTCCAGAGAAAGACTGCTGTAACGACCTTTGGCAATCTCCGTGGTGAAATTATTTATTGTGACGATGGGGGAACTTAGCTTTTTGGCTACCAATACCGCAAAAAAGAGGGGAATGAGGAGAGAGATAAAGGCTACCAGAACCAAGTTACTTTTCATATCAGAAATGAATAGTGCGTCATGTTCTGTATAAGCATAAGGACCCAGGGATTGAACCTCTATCATACCGATTTCTTCGGTACCATCATAGAGGGGAATAATGGTTTGTAAGTAGTCGCTATCTATATCTCCCACCATTTGTTCCATATGCAGGAGATGATTCTGAACTTTTTTCTTGACCTCTTCTTCCTCAGAAGCGGACGGACTCCATAACAGTTGCCCGTCCTCGTCATATATCCTTACAATCACGGTCTGTTGAAGAGCATTTTGCCCAATACGTTGGATCGCTTGTGAATTTTCTTCCCAGGTACCGTTTTCTTGATAGAGAGCCTCTAAGTCAGAGCTGTGTTCCTCCAACTCTGACTCCTGTCTCTCCTTAACATAGTCTGCAAAATGGCTTTCTATTAAATTCAGCGTTATCCAACTGAATGCGCCTACCAGAATAAAGGAGAGCGAAACAAAGGAAAGCAAGAGTTGCCACTTTATTGTTCTTTTCATTTTTGAGCACCAAATCGGTATCCCGCCCCATATATCGTCAGGATATAGTGGGGAATTCGCGTATCATCCTCTATCTTTTGTCGCAAGTTCTTAATGTGGACATCAATGACTCGATCTGTCCCGCTAAAATCTAGTCCTTTTACAGCATGCAGGAGCTGCTCCCGAGAAAATACCTGCTGAGGATGTGATGCCAGAAGGGTCAACAGACCATACTCCGTTGAAGTCAGGTCCACTTCCAGCCCTTTTTTGAATACTTGTTTGTTATCGGGGTAGATTTCCAATAGGCCTCCCTCGAAGGACCATTTCACTTCTTGGGGTTCCGGGTGTGTGCGCCGTAGCACGGTCCCTACACGTGCTACCAGTTCTTTAGGGCTGAAGGGTTTCGTCATGTAGTGGTCCGCTCCGATTTGTAATCCCATTAAGATGTCCTGTTCCGCTGTTTTCGCTGTCAGCATAATCACAGGAACGTCGGAGGATTCTCTTATTTTTCGACAGACTTCGAGACCGGAAATATCTGGCAGCATGAGATCCAGGACGATGAGATCAGGCCGGATGGTTTCGGTTTTCCAGAGTGCTTCACCTCCGTCCAGAGCTCTGAATACTTCGTAATTTTTAGCGATCAAGTACGCCTCCATAATATCTAAAATATTTGTTTCGTCATCAACAATCAAAATCTTCATAGGGTTTCCCTCCATCATTCGCGCTAGTCATTACACACCACTAAAACGTTTCCCACGGTAACTGCTCTTATGGGCAATGAACAACAGCATTTTTCCAATATTACTGAACTGAGTTTACCTTTTCATTGTGTGGGTATTATGGAGAAGAAGATTCTTATTGCTTTTAAAGTGGCAGTAGGATAAGTTCTGTCGGCCTATTGAGTCCTTCAGGACTAGGTGAATTTTTTATTTTCTGTTTTCTCCATATCCCCTACACAATCATGCGTTATCTTAGTAGGGAGTGATCCGATAAAGATATAATGCAGATAAGGAGTGTTGGAAAGTGAATATCATTATAATAGGAATGCCCGGCGCGGGATTGGGAACTCAAGCGAGGGAAATCGCAGCTGCCTATCATATTCCGTATATCTCTACAGGCGAAATTTTCCGATCCTACGCTGAGATTGGTAGCCCCATCGGTCTAGAAGTCAAAACCTTCATGGATATGGGAAAACTAGTCCCTGATAGATTGGTCAACAAACTGCTCTGGGATCGTATGGGGGATGATGATATTAAAGCGGGTTTCATTTTGGAGGGGTATCCACGGACACGACAGCAAGCGGAAGCTTTAGATGCGTATCTGGAAAGCAAAAGACTGTCGTTGGATGCTGTTCTCTATCTTGCCGTTGGAAAAGAAGTTTTGCGGAAAAGATTAGAACAGAGGAGCGATTCACCCCGGTTGGAGGATAAATCAGAAGTCATAGAAAGACGACTACAAGTGAGTGCGGTTGAAATGGAGGCACTGATGAGTTTCTACCAGGAAGCGGGAATCGTTTCTATGGTTAATGGCGAGCAAGAGCCCGACATTGTATTCGGAAAAATACAAGAAGTCCTTCAATTTCATTCTTAATGGTGGTTCTTTCTAACCCACGAGAAAATCTTCTCAATTAGGTCCTCTGCGATCAATGGCAAAAAAGCATGGAGACAGTTTTCTCCATGCTTTTTCTCTCGCGTTATAGTTTTTTGCCACTGTTAAACATATTCGATGATACCGCGTTTTAGAAGCTCTTTTCTCAAGGCTTCATTTTCTACCCGCAATCTTTTTACATCTGCTCTTAAAACAGAATTATGTTTACGAACTGCACTTACGATTACCACCGTCAAAACAGGAACCAGTAGTGTTAAAACGAAAAATAAAGTTGTTTGCATAGTCTATATCCTTCTTTCCGGATTGTTTTTTTTGGATTTCATAGTCATAGAATACTGGTTAATTGTGTAGACTGTATGAAGAAACGAATCTCCATCAAATCTACATATTGCTCAGGTATATTAGTGTTAGCAAATGGAATTACCTGTACTTCCAGAAGGAGGATACCCACAGCGGAGCTGATGAATCCTTCGTACGTTTCACGTTCAACATGGTGAAACATGGCGAAAGTTCTCAATTTGCTTAAGTAGTAAGAATTGGCTTTTAATAATCGAGGGTACTATAATTAAAATTGTAGAGGTGTGCATTGATGCCACGGATTTCAGTAAGTATATTTTATCAGATGAGGTGCCGACCCAAAATTGCTTTAAAGACTTTTTGGAGAAAGAAGGCAAGGCTATGAAAAACAAGCAGCAATTGGTGTGGGGTGTAATTCTGTTTGGTGCAATTGCAATACTTATTGGGTACAGCATTTGGTTGTTTTTGTTCGCAAAAAGTGCTGAAACAGTCGTTTACAATCAAGGTTATTACAACAGCGGCATGATGGGTGGCAGAGTCAACAGCAACCAGAACAGCAGTAATGAGAAATTGGCGCCGGACCAAATTCTGACGGATGTCGAAAATTATTTGAAGGCTTATGGGAATAACCTTCAAGTGGCGGATATTTTTATCTTCACCGATGCAGATTACTACGTTTCGGTGGAAGAGAAAGATACCGGTAGAGGGGCAATGGAACTCTTGATCAATCCTTATACGGGGCAGATTTATCCTGAGCCGGGACCCAACATGATGTGGAACGAGAAATACAGCATGATGATGGGCGGCTTCTTACGCTACAATGCGAACGAAACGTATACGGCAACAGTGAATCGGACAGAAGCAGTCAAAATTGCGGATGATTTCGTGAAGAGCCAGCTAGGAGAAAGTTTTTCGGT
Source organism: Trichococcus ilyis (assembly GCF_900109135.1). Lineage (GTDB taxonomy): Bacteria > Bacillota > Bacilli > Lactobacillales > Aerococcaceae > Trichococcus > Trichococcus ilyis. Next base: position 10,368 of record NZ_FNYT01000041.1, read on the forward strand.
TCCGGGTGAAGGGCATGCATTTTATGGTTATTACACTTTTCATATCATGGAAGATGACAAAGTAATCGGGATGCTCAGTGTAAATGACCTTACAGGGGAAGTCTGGTACCATGATTGGCATGGCGATTTGGAACAAGTGATTTCTGAACATTAGCAAAAAGGAGAGTGGAAAAAATGATGAATTATAACGGATATGGCATGATGGGTAGCTGGGGAATTTTCATGATGATTGTCCTGGTGATTTTAATAGTTATCATCGTTTATGCGGTGATGAAACTAGTCCAGGGAGGCAATAATAATAGCACAACTTCAAATAGCCGAGATGAGGCACTTGAAATCCTTAATCAGCGGTATGTAAAAGGAGAAATATCGGACGAAGAATACCAACAAAAGAAGAAAATATTGAAACAATAGTAGGACCAGTTGGTGAGTAGAGTGGTTAGAAATCACGAGTTTATGAAAAAAAATGATGATTACGAAAAAATGTAATTTGCTGTTTACCCATTTATGCTGGAAGGGTGAAATCCTGATGAATCAATTTCAGAAACTAACAAAAGCAACCCCGCTTGAGTTGTTCATTTGGATGATTGGGGCGGGTATTGCTGGGTTTGGTATAGGTACATTAATAGATGATTATGTTGAAGCAGGGCTTGGTATAGGAATACTGGTTATTGGTATTCTCCTTCACGGTTGGGGGATGTTTCGAATTTACAACCAAAAGTGATAATTCTTGATGACGGAGCTGTCAACGATATGCGTCAAATTTTATTCACATGCTAAAGGATTAGGTCCCGTTAAGTAAATTAGATAAAAATTTAAATAAATCGCATGAAATCAACGTTTTTAGTTTGATTTCATGCGATTTTACTCTTTTATTTATCTTTCCTGGACATGGAATGCTTGTTCAATTTCGGGGTCTGTCGTGCAGGATTCTGCTGCAAACAAGAGAATTACCGATCTAGGCTGCAGTTCCATTGTTGGTCCAACTTTTTTCATTTTATCCATTTGGGTTTCACAATCCTGGCCGGAGGGTAACCCGGTATCGACTGCCAATTTCCAGAATAGTCCGGAAGGTAAATCCGGTAAACGGATAATTTGCGACATCCAATGGGAATTTACTCCTACATAGGCGATTTCATCCTGACTATCCTGTGCATTCCGACTTGCGAGCATGACACCTAAAAAACTCGTTTCCGGTGCAGGATCCAGATACCAAGGTTCCGTTCCGTGTTTGCTAGATGCAGGCAATCCACAGCTTGCTGGGAGCTTGCTGTTGCGCAATACCTGATGTTTTTTACGCAATGCAATCATTTTTTTGAAAAATTCGAAGAGATTTCTGTTCTCTTCCAGTAGCTTCCAATTTAGCCAGGAAATCTCATTATCTTGACAATACGGATTGTTGTTCCCACCTTGGGAACGGCCAAATTCATCACCTGCCAACAATAGCGGTGTTCCTTGACTGGCTAACAGGATGGTACAAGCATTCCGAGCCATCCGATTACGCAAAGCTTGAATATCGGGGTCGTCTGTATCACCTTCCACACCACAGCTCCAACTGTTATTGTTGTTCTCGCCGTCCATATTGTTCCAGCCATTGGCTTCGTTGTGTTTTTGATTATAAGCGAACAAATCCCGTAAAGTAAACCCATCGTGGCAGGTAATGAAATTTACTGAAGCTTCATGCCCCCTACGGACGGGGTCATACAAGTCATGAGAACCGGAAATGCGCTCTGCCACGATATGTGCCATGCCGGTATCCCCTTTCAAAAAACGACGAAGATCGTCCCGATACTTCCCGTTCCACTCCGACCAGCGGTTGTGGGACGAAAATTTTCCGACTTGATAAAGACCGCCTGCATCCCAAGCTTCCGCAATTAGTTTTACATGGGCCAAAATCGGATCAAACGCCAAATTTCTCAATAAGGGAGGATGACACATAGGCTCTCCGTTCTGATCTCTTCCTAAAATAGAAGCTAAATCAAACCGAAAACCATCCACACGGTATTCCGTTACCCAGTAACGGAGGCAATCCATAATCAGATTTTGCACAATGGGATGATTACAATTGAAGGTGTTCCCACAACCACTGAAATTGTAGTATTTCCCATCTGGCGGTAGCATATAATACACTGCATTATCGAAACCTTTAAAGGAAAGAAACGGACCTTCCTCATTACCCTCTGCAGTGTGATTGAAAACAACATCCAGGATGACCTCTATGTTGTTCTCATGCAGTTTCCGGATCAATTCCTTCAAGTCATCACCTGTACGGTTGATTCCCTTATCATGGATATAACTTGTATGGGGTGCAAAAAAACCCACTGTGTTATAACCCCAATAGTCTGCCAGGCCTTTGCCTTCCACCAACCGATCGCTAATTTCATCAAATTCAAAAATTGGCATCAATTCTACCGCATTAATCCCCAATTCTTTCAAATACGGAATTTTTTCGGCTAATCCGGAAAAAGTTCCAGGAGCCTGCACACCCGAAGAAGTGTCTTTTGTAAATCCTCGGACATGTATCTCATAGATAATCAAATCACCCATCGAAATCATAGGAGACCTCTGATTTCCCCAATCAAAATCATTTATCGAAACTAGAGCCCGATAACCTTTTCTATTTTTCTTTTGGTCCACATAGAGTTTTTGTCCAGTTATTGCCTTTGCATATGGATCCAAAAGGTATCGGGTGGCATCAAAAATCAAGCCTTTTTTAGGATTGTACGGACCATCGACCAAATAAGCATATTCGAATGTTTCAATGTCCAACCCGAAGACAATCATCGAGTGGACATTTCCAATACGGTAATTCTCTGGAAAGGGAATGAGAACATAAGGTTCACTGGCATTTGGTTTAAAAAGGGCCAATTGAATGGAAGAGGCCTTTCTTGAATGAACCGTGAAGCTGACACCACCAGGGGTCACGACTACTCCAAAATTCCGATACAATCCCGGTCTCATGTAAAAACCATTGATATGATCAGTAGGTATCGCGATGCCCTTCGTTTCATTCGTAAATTCCTCACCATCGACGCGCTTTGCAATTTGCTCCGAATCTGACTTTTCAAGCATATTGGGGCCTCCTATTTCTATGTTGGAAAGCTTTTTTAAAATTCGCAGTGATACCATTTTATTTAGTTCAATCATAGTACTTATTCACCAAAATTTAAAATTTAAACGGTTAGAAAGTACAGTATCGATATTCACTCTATCTCTGGTAGGAAAAAATTTCTGTAAGCAGATAATATCAGCGGATTATGTGGGATTTGTCTAGATAACGAAACTACATTTAATCTACATAATTATGCTGTATTGTAAAATTGTAAACAGAGGGAAATAAAGGAGGATTAGTTTGAGGATAATTGCCAATAAGATTGATCTTACATTTAGTCGTACTTGAAGGAATAATAATCCGTAGATACATGCAGTCCTACCGAATATCAGATAGGGCTACTCCCATCCTCGTGATTTGTAGGTTTCAGCTATCTCATAAGGTCAAAATACAATAATATGCAACGAGAAAACGATTATTTTCATTTTGTATCTTAATAGAAAAGAAAGGATGCGACTGCGTTGTTTAAAAAAGTATTTTTATTTATAAAAAAGACATGGAAATCCTATTGGGGAATGGAAATATCTTGTAATTCCCACAACAGAGTAAATGATTTCAGACCAAAAAAAAAGAAAATAGGCAAATAGATTTTTTAAGTGCGAAAGTTGAGTTATTAAGGGAGATAAAGTCCAATATAGGTTAATTCTTCCTTACATCAACACACACATATCGCAATGATTAAAGTCAAAAACAATAAATATAAAATAAGGGGATAAATTATGAACCACCATGAAGTTGAAAATAAAGATAAATCAGGAACGCACAAACACAGTCCATTACATCATATGCTGCATATGATTATTTGTTGTGGCCTACCAATACTGATTATAGTATCCATACCATTTATTGCTAAGTATAATATAGGCCTTGCGACTTTTTTAGGAGTCATCGCGCCATTTATATGCCCAATTATGATGGGGGGAATGATGCTCTCGATGTTAGGTGGTAAGAAAAAGGAAAACTGTTGTTCGAAAAAAGAAAGTGATACTGTGACAGAAGAGTAACCGGGTTTTAGTGGGGAAGCTTGAAATAAGCTCAAAATTAATTGTGCGGTACTTGAATATTAAAATGAGCCTATAGCCCTGATCAGGTCAACGGATTGTAAGACTAATCATTTGACTATTGAAAAGAGGAAGGACAGAATGTGTAATGTAGAGTACTTTCGATTAATAGTCCATAAAGGAGGAGAATGAACCATGGAAAAAAAACGATTGATACAAAGTATATTAGGTCTTTCCACACTGGTGCTTTTGGCTGCTTGTTCTACTGATCAAAGTGGAGATAGCGATTCTGAATCCATTTCAACTGTTGAATCTGTAGTTGAATCTGTTGAAAATGCATCGACGACTATGGGTGAAATGATGCACGATGATTCAGGAGAAATACCAGAAGGATTACTCGCATCAGAAAATCCAGCATATCAGATAGGAGACAGCGTTATCGTCAACTCAGACCATATGGCAGGAATGCTGGGGGCAGAGGGTACTGTTGTAGGGGCATTCGACACGACAGTCTACGAAGTATCCTTCAATCCAACAAATGGCGATCCACGAGTAACAAACCATAAGTGGGTAATCAAGGAAGAAATAACTGAAGCAAAAGATGTTGAAGAGCCACTTGAACCTGGAACGGAAGTAACGCTGGAAGCAAGTCATATGGAGGGCATGAAAGGGGCACTTGCAACGATAGAATCAGCAGAAGCCACTACCATCTATATGATTGACTTTAAACCGACAACTGGCGAAGAAATAGTCAGGAACCATAAATGGGTAACGGAAGATGAATTATCAGCAAATTAAATGAGTTACCTTCCTGGCTTAAAATGGCGCATTTTTGATAAAATGAAGGGAGATAATCATGGAAAAAACGAATATCCGCACACCATTCTTTGTTTTTAACCCCAAATCCTATTTGTTTGGAGAAAACTTATTGGAACTGGTTAGAGAAGCAGATACACTAGCGGAAGAATTTCCAATCTCAATTTTCGTAACCGCTCCCTTCGCCGATATTGCAGCTGTTTCATCAAATTCCAAAAATATTATTGTGACAGCTCAGCATTTGGATGGCATTTACCCGGACAAAGGAATGGGTCATGTCTTACCAGAATCACTTTATGAAGCAGGTGCACGTGCTGTATTTCTAAATCACGCTGAACGACCGGTGAGTCTGAATGGTTTAGCTAAAGCAATTAAACGCGCAGCTGAACTTGAAATAATAACAATTGTATGTGCAGATTCAATTGCAGAGGCAAAGGCAATCACAATGCTAAGTCCCGATATTGTTCTGTGCGAACCTTCCGAGTTAATTGGAACCGGTAAAACAAGTGATGCGAGCTATGTTAAAGAAACAATCGAAGCTGTTAAGAGTCTTAATCCGAATGTGTTAGTTATGCAAGCTGCTGGAATCAGCACGGCAGATGATGCCTATAGAACAATCTTGCTGCAAGCTGATGGAGTCGGATGTACCAGTGGTATAGTGAAGGCAACAGACCCCCAAAAAATGCTAAGGGATATGGTTGAGGCGACTGTAAAAGCATCGAATGAAAATAAAAAATAAGGAAACGAGACACTATTATTTGAGAGAGCAAAACAATTTCCGACGGACTTACAAAGTGGTACCATTGGTGTGGCAATTCCCCATTTTGATGCTATAGATGTGAAAATTAAAAATAGACCAAAAATGAAATCACACAAAGATTTCATTCTTGGTCTATTTTTTGTTGCAGGCAATGAATGGAGGTTATTTTCTACAAATGGCTATTTAGGGTGTACCCAAATCAGCCGTTTTCCCGAGTCTAAATCTATAAATACCACTTTACAAGTAATTAAAAATTGTGTTTTTCTTCAACCCATTGCTCATAAGCCTTTAGGATTGCCAACGATTTAATCCTATTTTCGATGGAAAGCACGAAAGTATAGAAAAATACTTCTTGCTGGATCGCCATTCCAACGAGTTGTTTCTTCACTTGAGAACTTTCCGTTTTCAAATGAGCATACTTCTTCTGTTTGAAGGGAAGAAGCTGAACGCCGCTATAGGCAATGGCTAAGAAGTTGACGTAGCTTTCAATCCCGTTTTTACTTCTGACCATATATTTGCCGAATGACCAAAAGGTCTTCTGTTCATAAAAGATAACCTCGATTGC
>NZ_FNYT01000042.1 GCF_900109135.1 Trichococcus ilyis
CGACCAAGAAACCTATGCGGTATTAGCACCCGTTTCCGGATGTTATCCCCCTCTTATGGGCAGGTTACCCACGTGTTACTCACCCGTTCGCCACTATCTTCTCAGCGGAAGCAAGCTTCCATAGAAAAGACCGTTCGACTTGCATGTATTAGGCACGCCGCCAGCGTTCGTCCTGAGCCAGGATCAAACTCTCATGTAAAAGTTGGACTCTTGTACAGAAATCCTACATGTTAAGCTGAATAGCTCTTAATTTCTTGCTGACTTTATGTTTGCGATACTGCGTATCGCCTTCGTTTGCCTCGACCGAAATCGAAGCTCCCTGCACATTTGGTTCGTTCATTCTTTGTTCAGTTTTCAAAGGTCAATCGTTATCACTCGTTACGTGATAGCTTATTCATATTATCACGGCTCCGGCTCTCCGTCAAGCCTTTTCTGAAGTTTTTTCAGAAGCGTTATCGGCTTGCAGATGCGTTGAGCAGCAACTTTTATATAATAGCACGCTCAAAATCACATGTCAACAATTTTTTAAATCATTTCACATCCGATTCCCGCGGACAACTTCTATATACTATCATCGCATCCGATTGCTGTCAACGAATTTTTTTGTTTTTTTAATAGGCTTCGACTTACACCAAAAAAACACTGGCCTCTTTCCCTATCCGGATTGCAAATCGGCGGTCCAAATCCTTGTTATTCCAACAAAAGCTTCCGAAATTCGCAGTCGGAAGCTCTGATGGATTTTTCCGCTCAGTCCGTTGGCAGCGCAGTTTTTTTGGCAATTCCTTCCAAGAAATTGCGGATGAGTGCCTGACCATCTTTTGTAAAGATGGACTCGGGGTGGAACTGCAGACCATAGACGGCATGCTCTTTGTGCTTCATCGCCATGATGACGCCATCATCCACGCTTTTGGAGAGTATTTCCAGTTCTTCAGGCAGGCCCTTTTCTTCGACAACCAGTGAATGGTAACGCATCACTTCGAATGGGGAAGGTATCCCTTGGAAAAGAGGGTCCCCGTTATGCGTGACCATGGATGTTTTGCCGTGCTTCAGCGTTTCTGCACGGATAACATTGCCGCCATAGGCATAACCGATGGCCTGATGCCCGAGGCAGATCCCAAGCAGAGGTACTTTACCGGCAAACTCCCTGACCACATCGACGCAGATGCCGGCATCCTCAGGCACTCCCGGCCCTGGGGAAAGGATGATGCAGTCCAAATCCATCGTCTTCATCTCATCCAGCGTCAGGGCATCATTCCGCACGACCAGCACATCCGGATCTATTTCTCCGATGTATTGGTAAAGGTTATAAGTAAAGGAATCATAATTATCGATCAACAGAATCATTCAGATTACCTCCTTCAAGGCCATGGCTTTGTTCAGTGTCTCGGTGTATTCCGATTGCGGAACGGAATCATGCACAATCCCGGCGCCGGCTTGGAGATAGGCGAACCCGTCCTTCAGAATGATGGTGCGGATGGCTATGCACGTGTCCATGTTGCCGTTATAGGAGAAATAGCCGACCGCCCCGGCATAGATGCCCCGCTTCGTCTTTTCCAATTCGTCGATGATGCCCATCGCCCTGATTTTCGGCGCACCGGAAACGGTCCCTACCGGCAGACAAGCGCTCAAAGCTTCGAAACAGGTCAGACCTGGTTTCAGCTTGCCGGTCACTTTCGAAACGATGTGCATCACGTGGGAGTAGAGATCCACTTCCATGAATTTATCCAGCTTGACGCTGCCGAACTCACTGATCCTGCCGATGTCGTTGCGGCCCAGATCCACCAGCATCACATGCTCCGCCCGTTCCTTTTCGTCGGCAAGCAGCTCCTGCTTCAATAAGTTGTCTTCTGCTTCGTCCTTCCCTCTTCTGCGCGTTCCGGCAATCGGATTCGTCATGACTTCGCCGTCCTGGACGGTGACGAGACTTTCCGGGGATGAGCCGACCACCTGGAAATCGCCCAGATCGATATAGAAGAGATACGGCGACGGATTCTTCGTGCGCAGTCTTCTGTAGATATCGAACGGTTCCGATTCGGACTTGATGGTCAAGCGCTGCGAGAGGACGACCTGAAAGATGTCGCCGGCTTTGATGTATTCCTTCGCCTTTTCGACCATTGCACAAAATTCCGTTTCGCTGACGTTTGCGGAAACCTCCTGATCCGGCTTCACCTCCTGGAAAGGCCGGATGCCGTTCGTCTGGTTCATCGTTTCGGCCAATCGTTCCAAATTGGCGGTGATTGTTGCGTAATCCTCCGTGTCCTCGGGGAAAACATTATGGACGAGCGTCATTTTGTGCTGATAGTGATCGTAACTGATGAATTGCCTGTAGAACATCAGGTAGGCTTCGGGCGCCTGCAATTCATCCGGGTTCACATGCGGCAGCTTTTCGTATTGGCGGATGACATCATAGCCTACATATCCGATCGCGCCGCCGACAAAAGGCAACGGGATGTCAGTTTCCAGATAAGGGATCGACACATGCTCCTTGACGTAATCGAGCACCTTGCCTTTTTTGTGCACGGCTTGTCCGTCTGTGATGATCGTCACGTCTTCGCCCATGCTTGTGATGCTCTTGTAAGGATTCGCCCCCATAAAGGAGTATCTGCCGATTTCCCGCTCGGAAAAGACGCTCTCGAACAAAAATTTATGCTCCCCTTGGAGATTGTAATACATACCGATGGGCGTCAATTGGTCCGCATTGACCGTCAAATGTAGCGGAAATACTTTGTTATGCTTTTTTGCTGCTGCGAATTCTGTTGCTGTCAGATTAAACATTCTGTTCACCCCTAATGAGATTTTTTCATTATTTTTGACTGATTCAGGGGATTTTGGGTACAAAAAAAGCCACAACATCCCCTATAATGGGACGATGTAGCCGCGGTGCCACCCATATTAGTTCTGTACCGTAAGTCAGCAAACGGATCTGTCGATCTTGGCGCTGGGCATCCCTTGCTTGCGTAAGCAAAGAACAGGATACTTCCCCTTTATCCGGGCTGTATCGCTGCTGCGCGCTGATCAGACAGAAAAAAACACTTCCTCCTCTAAAAGGACGAAATGTTTCCATTCGTTATGCCACCTCAGTACAAAACTCTCTCTGCGGGTACGGATGTTACTCGATACCCCGTCCTTTTAACGGCGGACTCCCGGTTTTTGCTACTCTATTTTCGCATCACGTCTCAGAGATCCATTCACCAGCAGCTACAGTGCTCGGCTTTCACTGCCCCGAACTCGCTTTGACCAATTTCCGCTGGATACTACTTCTCATCACAGATTTTATTAGTGTAATTTTAATCCATTATAATCCTTTTCTCATTATTGTCAACAGGTAAACCTTCCATTTTTTACAAAAAACGAGCACCAACAAAACGCCCCAGTCGGTTCCGATTCAGAACAGCCCCGCAAAAATGGGGGCCAGCAAAACCGTAAGGATCCCAGATGCGATCAGCGAAAAGCTGCTTGCCGCGCCCGCTGTTTCCCCCAATTCCATCGCCTTTGCCGTACCGATGGCATGGGCAGCAGTGCCTATGCAAACCCCTTTTGCTACTTTGTGCGTCAGCCGGCATTTGCGGATGACAGACTCGGAAATGATACTCCCGTAGATGCCCGTAAAGATGATGATCGGCGACGCAATCCCCACCAGCCCGCCGAAATCTTCGGCAATCGTGATACCGATTGCGGTCGTGATCGATTTCGGCAAAAAAGTGATGTACTCAGAATAGGAAAAACGCAGTAATTTGGCCACCAGCAAGATGCTCAACAGATTGGTGAAGACCCCGCTGGACACGCCCACCAGGATCGGGATGATATCGGTCCGCAATTTTGCCAGGTTTTTGTACAAAGGTACCGCCAAAGCAATGGTCGCCGGTGTCAACAAGGCCGTAAGCGGCTGCGTGCTCCTGATGAACGCCTCATATTCGACCTGAATGAGCGATAAACCCAACAATATGAAACATACGGCCAGAATAATCGGATTGGCGAGGACCGATTTCGTCCGCTTCTGTATCTTCTTCCCCAAGAAGAAACATGCCATGCAGACAGTAATGCCGCCGAACGCCCCCAGATCAATCATCTTCTCTTCTCCGCACGAGGATAAGCTCGGTCAGCTTACCTGATACGACCATCGTCAGTGTTGTGGTCGCAATAACGACCAAAAAAATTTCGGGCAACAAGCCCTTCACATTTCCCCATTCTCCAGCGATGCCCAATGTTGGCGGAATGAACAGTATCGGCAAAATCGTGATCAGAAAATGGCTTGTTTCTTCTATCTGCTCCAAACGGATGATTTTTAGTTTTAACATCGTCAGCAACAGCAGCAGCCCCCAAATGCTTGCCGGAATCTTAAGCGGAACCAAGTCGTTGAACATTTCTCCCACGAGCGTGAGCACCAGAAGCAATAAAAATTGTTTTGCATAACGCATGTTTTGCACCTCCTGCTGTATTTTTTCAAAATAGCCCTTCCAACAAGGCGAAAAAGATGGCTAATGCCAATAAATCCGCTGCGCCTCCCGGGCTTAATCTTCTTTTGATCATTTCACGGTTGTACTCCGTCAGCCATGCCCGCAAAGGCTCCTCGGACAAGCAACACTGGGTCATCAGCCGCGTCTCTGTCTTCACTTGTTGCCAGGCCTCGATACCTCCGCGGTGAATGATGTTGCCATCCTCCACCGTGCTCATCAACAGAACCAAGCCGTTCAAACACAACTCTTCCCGGCTCTGATGCCTGTTTTCCCTGAAATATGGCAGTACTACCCTATCCAACGCCGGATAGCCCGCCTCCGCCTCGCCCCGGATGCCGGTCAAACCGTGGTCCAGGTATAATTTTTCCCCATAGGTCAAATCCGTTTTCGCTTCCAGGCCGGCGAAATCCTTTGTCACCAGGCCATGGCACATCTCGGCTGCGATTTCCAGGATGCTATTCGTGTCGTCTTTGGTGAATAGCACGCTGCAGTTATCACATGCTGATTTCCCCCGCAGAAAGTAGCCAGTTGCACTCAAAATGATTGCAAATGAAAAATTTGCGCCTTTATGCGTGTTGATGCCTTTAGTGGCAGTCATCATCGCTTGCTCTGCCTTTTTGCCGATTGTCCTTATTCTCCTGAACAGTTCCGGCATAGTGTCATTATGGAAATACCCCGCATAAAAGTAGTCGTCAAAAAAAGGCGCTAAAGCCCGAATGCTGTCAAGAAAAGTAAAAAAATCCATATCCTCATGGGCGCCATTGTCCCTACGATCGACTAGCCCCGGCTTGGGCGTGGCGGCAACTTCATACAAGAGTGCTTTTTCAGCCCAGTCGATGACCAGTTTATGTTGCGTCATCCTTTCCATCTTAATGCTCCTCATCTTAATTAGTACGTTAAGCTCCCAACAAATCATGCATGTTGGGAGCTCCTATTCGTTTTCAATTATTATTGTCTATCGCGTGTTAACTATATGCTCAAAGGTATATACCCAAGAACGACTGCCGTAACCATAAATATCGCAAAAATCCCTAAAGCATAAGTTGCGGATTCCTTTTGCCATTGACCCATGTCCAAACCGGTCAGGCGAAGCAGTAAATAGATGAAGGCAACCAATGGGCTTATATTGTGGAACGCTTGCCCCATCAACGATGCCAAAGCCATCTGCATATTGGTGAATCCATAGGCTCTACCAGCTTCAGCTAATACAGGCATCACTCCGAAATAGAAGCCATCATTGGAAATGAAGAATGTACCCGGCGCAGAAATAAATGAGATTACGATTGCCCAATATTTACCTAATTGTTCCGGAATGATGGTAATGAAACTTTGTGCCAAAGCATCCGCCATGCCGGAGCCTTGGAACAAGCCCATGAATACTCCTGCCGCGAATACCAGTATTACGACTTGGACAGCATCCCCGCCATTTGCGCCGATACGAGCTGATTGATCTTTCAGATTAGGATAGTTCACCATCAATGCGATACAAGTACCGACCAAGAATAGGAACAACGGCGGGATGGAGATGGCTTCAATGAAGGATCCGGCAACCAGCCAAGCAATCAGGCCAATGGTAAGGATGGCATTGAACAAAAAGTTCTGCGGACGGCGTAGTTCCAGCGTCTCTGGATCTGTCACTGAAGTCATTTCTTCGATTTCTGCTTCAGTCAAAGAGGTAACCCCTAAACGAGCGCGTTCCTTACGTCCCATGTGCGGTGCCACAAAAAAGATTACATAAATGACAGAAAGAATCATGCCTGGCATCAGATAAGAAAGGATGCTGGCATCCACATCGAATACCGCCATTGCTCGCGCAGTCGGGCCGCCCCAAGGCAGCAGATTCATGATTGTATTCTGCAAAATGACCAATACTCCGAAGTTCATCATTCTCATGTTCAATTTCTTGTAGATAGGAATAAACGCAGAGCAGCAGATCAATGTTGTAGTGGTTCCGTCACCGTTGAAAGAAACGGCCCCTGCGACCACAGCTGTCGCAATCAATACTTTCATAGGATCGCCTTTTGCGAAAAGAATCATTTTTTTCGTAATCGGATCGAACAGGCCTGCGTCCAACATGATCGAGAAAAAGAGAATTGCGAACAATAGCATGATACCTGTTTTGGAAGTAGTGGTCACACCTTCAAGTAAGAATTCCCCAATGTTTCCTTCATTGGAAACACCAGCTAACATAGCAACCAGAGTAAACACCAACGGAACCAGCACTAACGAAGTGAATGGGGAAAGCATTTTTTTCATAATCACAAACATAAAGATAATAATCATTAAATACGCTAAAATGGTCAATAACATAGATACAACTCCTTTTTATTATTTTTCATGATTCCTTTAGATCGGAAATCATAAAAGTTTTATTGCATATGAACGAATCAGTGTATGTTCATCCAAAAAGAAAACCCTTTCACCAAATACTAACCAGAGACAACTTTGCCCTCCGTTACGGATATCCTACTAAATCTCACTCCCCCTTTTCATGACTAAACAATTACTTACCTATCATCACATCAAAAGTAGCCTTCAAAGGAAGTTTGTTGGGAATAGGCTCCTTTCAACGCTTTAACATTAAGCTCATACATATGATATATTCTTAACAAGGTAAATAATATGTATGAGAATACAAGAAAGGGCTGCGTTGAAAACGTTTTTTTGTAGGTTCGCACAAACCTAAAAAATCCTGATTTATCACTTTCTGGATTGAATACAAAAAAAGTTCGGTCTAGTATGCACTGTCTGTTACAGCGGATTGCTAGACCGGACTTTAATAACTAATTTTCATTGGTTAAACAAAATAATCCTGGAAATTTTCTGCTGGATTTCCTCAATAGAGTGGGCACGGCTTCTCCCACAGATTTTGGCGTCTTCTCCACATAAATAACATTTGCGCATCGGCATTTCCAAATCGTTACGGCTGATGCTCCGCAAGTGTCCATCCTCCAAAAAGAGCACATCTAAGTCCACAACTCGACCATATGGGTGGTTTTCTTCAATTTCCACCATCAACTGCTTCAAACTTTCCGGAGCTATCGGTACGGTCAGGAAGTATTCTTGCCCTGTGCGCACATGTGAATAATGAGAGCTTAAAGGGTTCACCTCAGTCAAGACGGTATGAATCGCATTGCGGATATTTTGGAACACTTCGTCGAGAATCGGCACATCTTTGATCGGACCCGGGATATTCAATGTCGCAACCAGAAGCGAATGGGTTGGATAAAGCGTTAACAGCTCACGCTGCTTTGCGGCTCGCTTATCACGGGCTCTAAGTATTTCATCCAATTGAACCGCCTTTCCAGTTCTAAAAAGGTTGAAGGTCATCTCGCACACCTCTCTTTGTAGTCAGTAAATTCTTCGTTGATCAATCGATTGCGATGCTTACGTCGACTATCTGCACGGGTATTCCATAGAATCGGTCTTCCCGTTTCCCCAGGAAATCCATAGCCTGCTGTGGGAAAGCCGCATATAACAGGACATCCTCAGGTGTTTTGGCATATTTGGAAATCTCTGCCTCAAATATTGGCAACTGCGGCGGGATAAGATCCGCCGGCCGGACCGTGACAAGCGCTTCCTTGCCGATGATTTTTTCTTTGATGTCAGCGGCAATCGGAACCGGCGATTTGCCGTACAGGCCGCGCACATAATCCTTGACCTCGTTCGGTACCATTTTGTAGCGTTCACCGGCGAGGACGTTCATCAATGCTTGCGTGCCCACCATCTGGGAAAGCGGTGTGACGAGCGGCGGGTAGCCCAGGTCAGCGCGCACTTTCGGCACCTCCGCCAAAACTTCGTCATAGCGGGCCTGCAGCCCTTGTTCGGTCAGTTGGCTCAACAGATTGGATAACATGCCACCGGGCACTTGATAGATCAATGTCTTCGGCTCGACGTCCTTGACTTTCGGATTCAGGATGCCTTCTTCGCGGAAGCGGTCGCGGATCGGCGCAAAATAGTCGGCGATCTCAGCCAGTTGCGTCAGATCCAACCCGGTATCATAACCCAAACCTTCCAAGGCGATGGCCATCGCTTCCGTCGCCGGTTGGCTCGTGCCGCCAGCGAACGGCGAAATCGCGGTATCGATGATGTCCGCACCGGCTTCCACCGCCTTCAGGTAGGTCATCTCCGAGATGCCGCTCGTCGCATGGGTATGAACTTCCAAGGGCAGATCAACGGCAGCTTTGATGCGGCTAACCAATTCATAGGCTGCGTCCGGCGTCAATACGCCAGCCATGTCCTTGACACAGATGGAATCCGCCCCGATTTGGGTGTACTCTTTGGCCAAACCGACGAAGTAGTCGATGGTGTGAAAGGCGCTCGTCGTGTAGGAAATCGCGGCTTGGCAATGCCCGCCCGCATTTTTGACGGCTTCAATGGCGGTCGTCAGGTTGCGCGTGTCGTTCAAGGCATCGAAAATGCGGACGATGTCGATGCCGTTTTCGATCGATTTTTCGACGAACGCGCTGACGACATCATCGGAATAGTGTTTGTATCCCAACAAGTTTTGGCCGCGCAAAAGCATCTGCAGTTTTGCGTTTTTGACTTCTTTGCGGATCGTGCGCAGACGTTCCCAAGGATCCTCGTTCAAATAACGGATGCAAGAGTCGAAGGTAGCCCCGCCCCACATTTCGATGGAGTGGTAGCCGGCTTCATCCATGGTTTTGATGATCGGCAACATATCTGATAGTGGCATACGTGTTGCAATCAAACTTTGTTGACCGTCGCGCAGGACTGTCTCCATAAAACGGATTTTTTTCTTCATGTTCATCAACTCCATCATTTCTCGGCCGGGAACCGTTTGATCAGTACAATCGAAACAAGATACAGTAGGAAGAGGACGAGAAAGATCCCGCCCATCCCAAACAGCATCAGTTCCAGGGCGATCTGAAAATTTTCAAAAGTGCTCATGTCAATCTCCTTTCAAATGAATAGTGGGTCAGCTGAAGAAGCCCAACAACAGGCCGCCGGCGATGACGGAGGCGATCTGGCCGGAAACGTTCGCGCCGACCGCATACATCAGAACGAAGTTCTGCGGATCCTCATCCGTCGCCATCTTCTGGATGACCCGGCTGGACATCGGGAAAGCCGAAATGCCGGCAGCGCCAATCATCGGATTGACTTTCTGGGTGCGGAACAGGTTCAGCAGTTTCGCGAACAGCACGCCGCCGACGGAATCCATGATGAAGGCGACCAGACCGAAGGCGATGATCATCAGCGTCTGCAGGTTCAGGAACAGATCAGCTTGCATCTTGACGGAAATCGTCAGACCCAATAGGATGCTGATGATGTTGACCAATTCGTTTTGGGCAGTCAAGGACAGTCTGTCCAAAACACCGCACTCGCGCAGCAGATTGCCGAACATCAGGAAGCCGACAAGCGGCAAAGAAATCGGTGCGATGAAACCTGAGATCAACGTGATGATGATCGGGAAGAGGATCTTCGTCATCTTCGAAACGCCTTCCGCCTTGTAGGTCATGCGGATGCGGCGTTCGGCCTTGGTCGTGACGGCTTTGATCGCGATCGGTTGGATAATCGGCACCAAAGCCATGTAAGAATAGGCCGCGACCGTGATCGGTCCCAACAGATTCGGCGCCAACTGGTTCGATACGAAGATGGCCGTCGGGCCATCAGCGGCGCCGATGATGCCGATCGAAGCGGCTTCCCGGATGTCGAATCCGAAAAAGACGGCTACCGCAATCGTGAAGAAGATCCCGAACTGGGCGGCAGCACCGAATAAGAGCATGAACGGGTTCTGCAGCAGCGGACCGAAGTCGATCATGGCCCCGATGCCGATGAAGATCAATAACGGGAACAGCTCGGTGCTGATGCCGGCTTCAAAAAGGACATCCAGGACACCCTCCGCTTCGCTGCCGTTGACCATCTGCGTCAGAACGCCGGTCCCCGGGAAGTTGACGAGGATCGTCCCCAATCCCATCGGCACCAACAAAGTCGGTTCGTATTCTTTTTTGATCCCCAGATACATCAGCACAGCCCCGATGATCATCATGGTGATCTGTCCAATTGTAATGGATGTGATTCCTGTTAATAATGCTTCCACTGTTTCACTTCCTCCTAGTCTTTTTTATCCGATTGTGATCAAAGCGTCGCCGGCATTCACTACTTCACCAGTCATGACATGGATGCCGGTTACGGTTCCGGCAGATGCTGCAACGACTTCATTTTCCATCTTCATTGCTTCCAGGATCATCAAGGGCTGGTTTTCCGTCACTTTTTCGCCGACATTGACCAAAACTTTCAGGATTTTCCCTGGCATCGGAGCAGTCATGGCATCAGCACCTGGAGCGTTTCCCGCCGTCGGCCCAACTACGGGAGTTGGTGCTTCTGGTTGAGGTGCAACAACAGCTGATGCAGCATGCATGGGCGCCGGAACAACCGATTGAGGTGCCCCGCCGATTTCTTCCATTTCCACAAGATACTCTTTCCCGTCGATGTTTATCTTGAATTTTCGTAACATGTTATTTCCTCCTAAGTTGTTGTAATGGTGACTATCCTTTCAGTTCTTGAGTGCACTATTTCTTTTCGGATATACACGTAATCTTTAATGGTTTTCCGTTATCAGCCACTGCAGCCGCTATGGCAGAAACCCGGATGACTTCAGGATTTCTGACCCATATTTTTTTTATCTCAAATTGGCTTTTAAACGAATTTCCCGCAGCAATCGCTGTGACAATGATTGACAAGAGTTGCTCTTCAGCCGCTGACGGCCGCACATACAGAGGCAACTCCATCCACTGGTTCTGTCCTTCGTCGGATGGCCCCACAACGCTGCGTTCTTCTACAATTTCTTTCCTATGTTTTCTAAAAAAAAACACGCCTCGCTTCCCCCTTCTTTTGATGTATCCGTTGCCTTCCCCTTATATACTTCCATTCAAATTCATTCCGACCATTTGGGTAATGCAAAGAGAATCCGAAGAAAATCGTTATTTCACATCCACAAAGAGAGGAAATAAGCTATAATCAGAAGTGCATAAAGGATTGCCTACTTAATTCATTCTAAAATAAAACGGCTTGCGCTGATATGTTTGCGGATACATAAATTGTTTTGGAATAGGTCGTTTTTTTGGAATTTTAAACAAAGAAGGAGGGCTCATGCGTGGAGATATCAAAGATTGATTTCCTTTTTATAAAGAAATTTTTGTCCTCTGTCACAATCGCAGATGTGGAGATGTTCAATATCAACGGCAAAAGTTATGCTTCAAAAGAAGTTGATAAAGTCATTCAGGAAAATACGATTAATCAAGTCATTACTTCAAACAATTACATTTATGCGCCGATTGAACGTCAAGATAAAATATTCTTTTATTTACGTATCCGCAATACATCTTCCAGCGACTATTTGGAGCCCCTGGCCGTTTCTTTAAAAAGTATGCTTGAAGAAAGCCTCAAATACGTCCAACATACAACACGTCCGTCCAATATTGACATGCTGGATGATTTTCTGGTTGAACTGCTGATACGGGAACCTTACGGACAGACCAATAATTTGGTTGAGCGAGCAAACCTGCTCCAATTCGACCATACTATCCCTCGATCGGTTGTATTGGTGGATATTGTTCACTTTAAGAGTATTGTTCGGCACAGCTCGGATAAGGAGGAAGTGCAGGATAAGTTGAACCGTATTCACCGCATTCTGAAGAATAGCATTTCAAATTTCAACGAACACTCCGCTTATCTATATGATGACAAGTTTATCCTCTTTAAAATAAAAGACAGCGACTTAGATTCGGAATTGATGGCGATCCGAGAGAAAATTCAATCGCAATTATCCTTGACTACCCAGTTCGTAATCGGGCGAACTTGCTCTAGGTTGGAAGATTACAGAAACGAATTCAAGAAGATGACTGAGTTGCATCAAAATTTCCCGCGCCACCGTCTTCAGAATCCCTTATACCATGTCGACGATCACGAAATTGAATTATTGTTGCTGGATGTGGACCAAGAAACCAAAGCATTCTTCGCTAAGAACCAAAGAGAGCGGCTCCAAGAGATCAAACAGACCAACGAAGAACTGATTGAGACATTGGTACACTTCTTCAAAAATAGTATGGATACAAAAAGGACTGCCGAAAAAATGTTCATCCATAAAAATACAGTCTATTACCGCATCAAAAAATTATCTCAATTATTGGATGTCGATCTCTTTGATTCCTATTCCTGCACTTTTGTATTTCTGCAAACATGCTTGGTTTAATAATGAACATAAAAAAGGATTAAGATAGACCCTTGTGGCTCTCTCTTAATCCTTTTTTTGAGGGCAAATCGCCCTGCTTGCTTTCAATCGGGAATATACACCCTTCCATCCATTATCCTGCGCGCGGTACGCTGAACTCCTACCTCTTGCACGTCATTCTTTTCCAAGTCTACCTTCGGAAATATCTTCATCACTCCGCTAGGGTGGCCGATGCGCACGCCATTTGTTGCTTCAACTTTTCCGGTAATTGCTTGCACAATCGTCGCTTCGAACAAGGCAGCGACACTGATTCCGCAGGCAGCCGTCACCGGTATGGCTTTATGGCACTTAAAAATGGAGTAGACGCGAGCGCAAATATCCATTTCTGACTCAGTGACAGGCTGTTTGGCAATATCCACATAAGTTTGTGGATTGCTCACCAACGCTATTTTCGGCACGCCTGGACTGTTCACAACCGCGTCTTCCAAGTCTTTGGCAAAACCCAACATGATGCTGACGCTTCCCCGGATATATTCGACCAAGTCGGATAGTTCGGCATTCCCGCTGAGCACCTCCGGCATTTCTGTACCGGAACTCCCGACGTCGCCCGCATGTACGATCACAAGCGGACCGCCAACATCCAAAACAGAAATATCGATTACACGCCCGTCAGGAAGAACAAAGGATTCCTTGCGTTCTCCAGTCGGAAAGAGCTTTCCGGTTTTGGCACCGGTCGGATTCACGAAATTCACCAAGACTTCCGCGGCCGTCCCATCGATGCCGGCTATCCGGCAATCGCCTTTATCCGCAAATGTATTCGTTTCCGGATCGATCGGAACTTCGATGTTGATATGTTTCCCCGTATTTTGATTCAGCAACCTTACCGTTGTAACGGGTTGACTGACGGTAACCATCTTTTCTTCGACAGCAAACGGTCCGACTGCCGCGGTCATATTGCCGCAATTGGCTTTGTAATCGATCCGGTCCTCGCCTACTATCACTTGACCCACCAAATATTCGATGTCAACCTCCGGCAAGTCACTTTCCCACACAACCACAATCTTATTGTTTGAAGAAACCGTCCCGCCCATGCCATCTATTTGTTTCGGATCGGGATTCCCCATCACCTTCAGAAATATTTCGTCCCATTCTTTCTTATCCGTAGGCAAATCGTCCCGTTTGAACATGCACCCTTTGCTCGTGCCCCCGCGCATATAGACTGTTTTAAAAGCTCTCATTTGCATTACCATCCTTTTTCCACCGAACTATTTACGTACCTTTGATTAACTGCTTATTATACAGGGTGGTCAGCCATAACTGAAATACCGTTTTGGAATGACAGGGTATTCCTTACCGATATGCGCGAAACCAACAATAAAGATTTGAACATGCAAAAAAACAAGCCCGGAGAGATGAAAATCATCTTTCTGAGCTTGTTTTTTGTGTGATACCGGCGGCCGGGGTCGAACCGGCACGCCCTCGCGGGCACTGGATTTTGAGTCCAGCGCGTCTGCCAATTCCGCCACGCCGGCATGATTATGAATGTTGCAAGTTTCCATCTTGATGTTTCCATGGAAAGGCGGTAACCGGATTTGAACCGGTGATAGAGGTTTTGCAGACCTGTGCCTTACCACTTGGCTATACCGCCGAGATGTTGCTATTTGAAAAAACTGGGCTAGCTGGATTCGAACCAACGAATGACAGAGTCAAAGTCTGTTGCCTTACCGCTTGGCGATAGCCCAATAAAGAGGGCGACTGATGGGAATTGAACCCACGAATGCCGGATCCACAAACCGGT
>NZ_FNYT01000038.1 GCF_900109135.1 Trichococcus ilyis
AATCGGATCCGAGCATCTGATTTAGTGATTATTGATGATTTGATGTATATGGCAATGGACCAAAGGGAAGCTACCCTGTTTTTTCATTTGATCAATCATCTATATGAACGGAGTTCAATCATCTTGACCTCCAATAAGAGCCCCGACCAATGGGGAGAATTATTGGGCGATGAGGGAGTCGCAATGGCTATCTTAGACCGTATTCTGCATCGAGCGGAGGTCGTTCACATGAATGAAGCCAGCTACCGTATGAAGCATCGCCAGAGCATGTTTGTGAGCGAAAGTGTTCAAAATTAATTGGCGTTAACTGTTCAATTCTACTTGACGCTGACACTGGGGAGGTCTCATGGTGTTACACCAAATACACTTAGTGATAAGTGCTTGACTCATGAGAAGTCAGCAGAGGTCGTAGTAGTGAAGACAGCTAGTGAAAGCTAGAAAGAGCGAAGGACCGAACAATTTTATCGTTACAAACAGCTCTATTGGAGGTTACTGAAGACTACTGGCAACAAATAGCGTTAAAGTAGATAGTCACCTTACGAGAACAGAAAAGGAGTAACAAGCATGCATGAAAACAGGACACTGGATAAAATCCTATCCAAAAACAATTTAAACGAAGCATTCCGACAAGTGAAACGGAACAAAGGTGCCGAAGGCATTGATGGTATGTCTATCGAAGAGGCGAAAGACTATCTTCGTCAACACAAAGAAGAAATTTTTCATGCCATTCGCCAACGTAAATACCAACCTAAACCCGTAAGAAGAGTAGAAATACCTAAACCATCAGGTGGCGTGAGACTTCTGGGTATACCGACCGTTATCGACCGGGTTATTCAACAAGCAATTGCGCAAATTCTAACACCCGTTTTTGACGAACTCTTCCATGACAGGAGCTATGGCTTTCGTCCAAAACGTAACGCTCATATGGCGATAGCACAAGCGCTAAAAGATATGAACGAAGGTTATGATTGGGTTGTCGACATTGATTTAGAGAAGTTCTTTGACACAGTGAACCACGATCGGCTGATGAATCTGGTTTCGCGGAAAGTAACCGATGGTGATGTTATATCGCTCATTCGGAAATATCTCGTGAGTGGTATTATGGTAAACGGAAAATATGAGGAAAGCCCAGCGGGCACTCCCCAAGGGGGGAACCTCTCGCCGTTACTGAGTAATATCCTCTTAAATGAACTCGACCATGAACTAGAGAAAAGAGGTCTACGCTTTGTGCGATACGCAGATGACTGTCTTATTTTCGTTAAGAGCGAATTCGCAGCAAGGCGCGTGATGCGTTCAGTTACACGATATATTGAGGAAACTCTGGGTTTAACCGTTAACGCGACTAAATCGAAAGTCACTAAACCAAGTGACTCAACATTTGAATTTCTGGGGTTTGGATTTTATTGGTCTAGAGTAGCCAAAGGCTATCAAGCAAAGCCCCATGCCATATCAATCGAGACGTTTAAATATAAGCTTCATCAGCTAAGCAAGAAAAGTTGGGGAATTGATATGGCTTACCGGATAATTAAACTGAATCAAGTCATCAGAGGGTGGGTTAATTATTTCAAAATAGGAGATATGTCGGCAAAACTCAAGAAAATAGCGAGTCATCTTCGTTATCGACTTAGGATGTGTATCTGGCACCAATGGAAAACAGCCAAGAATCGAAGGAAATCACTCACCAAACTAGGGATGAGCGACTACAATGCATACGTGAACAGTCACAGTTCCAAGGGAACTGCCCGAATAGCCCTGTCCTGGGTAATGACAACCACAGTAACAAACAAGATACTAGCCATAAAAGGACTAGTATCTCCAGATAGTTACTATTTAAAACAAAAGCATGTTATATAAAATTGAACCGCCGTATACCGAACGGTACGTACGGTGGTGTGAGAGGACGATAAATAAAATAATTATTTATCTCCTACTCGATTCACTTTAAAAATAAGGGTAAAAGATTATTAATATAGTCATAATTCAAGGGTAATGACTATGAACTATTAGAAATACTGAACATTATTTCGTCAGCCCGTTCCTCCTTTTAAATCTTTTTTGCACGTTGTTGTTTGTTGTCATCTTTTAGCTCTAAAGAATCTAAAATAAAATCAAATCTTTTTCGTTCGTCGTCAGATAAGCTATCTAGCGTTGAAAAGCACATTTTTTCAACAGCATCTTTTTGAGAATCAAACATTCCGATATTTACTAGAGATGTCAGCATATTTCGAACGTGATTATCCACTTTTATAGTAGCGCGTTCAGTCGTGCTTCTTATTCCTAATTTAGAAGGTTCGGATTCCGAATTGGAAAGTATCCTGCCAATATTTAATTCATTCCGATCTATTTGTTGATTTATAACAGGATTAGGCTTCCATTCCAATTTCTTTTTATTACTCCGATTGAGCATTCCCATTAGCCATCAATCCTCTCTAATATTTCTTCCCCTACCAAAGTAAAAATACTATGCACCTTTTTATCGTGCGGATCTTTAGGATTATCTGTGATGCCAGTCATGTCCATACGCTTAACTCGCTCCATTAAAGAAATTTTATGATCAAATATATATTCTTCACCAAATTCTTCTGTAGCCAATTCTAGTATTTCTTCGTCTACACGTGCATTCCGTTTGCTTAACACTTCTTTACTATAGATTGCTCTAAGTGTAAACCGTCAGGCTTTTTTACTGTCTAAATTTAACTAGCACCACGCGTATGAGTATTAGTCTCTTAAATTAAAATTGGTCTGGAAAGTAACTTGTCAATTCAAGTTCTTTATCAAGGGCTATTAAATAGGGAACCTTGTAGGGAAATCAATTCATTTTATGAAATTGATTTCTCTTTTGTTTAAACAAAATTATCCTAATTATTTCTAATTGATTCTATAAGCACTTTACTTAGCGATACATAAAAATTGTGTTATAATACAGTTGTAGTTTTAAAGGATATTATGGTCACTAAGTTACACATATAAAATTTTATGGAGGTGTTGTAATATGGCAAATTTTTACGGAAATGATCCTTTTTTCAACAATGATATGGATGATGTTTTCAATCAATTATTTCGGCGCATGGGTACTCAAAATTCGGAGCGTGCACGGTATTTAGTTAATGGACAATCGTTGACACCGGATGAGTTTACTCAATACCGAGCAACTGGTAAGCTACCTCAAAATAATAAAACAATAGAAGTATCTAAAGATGGTAAACAGGCTGTTAAAAAAGGAGGGATTTTAGAAAAGTTAGGGACTAATTTGACGGAACAGGCTCGTGATGGCTTACTAGATCCAGTGATTGGACGTGAGAAGGAGATTCAAGAAACTGCAGAAATTTTGTGTCGTAGAACGAAAAATAATGCAATCTTAGTTGGTGATGCCGGTGTAGGTAAAACTGCAGTCGTCGAAGGTCTGGCACAAGCAATTGTGGCTGGTAAAGTTCCAGAAACGATTCAAGATAAAGAAATCTATTCGATTGATTTATCGTCTTTGGAAGCAGGAACTCAATATCGCGGTTCTTTTGAAGAAAATATTAAACAGCTGGTAGAGGAAGTTAAAGCAGCTGGTAATATTATTCTATTCTTCGATGAAATTCATCAGATTCTCGGCACGGGTGCCACTGGTGGTGAAGATGGTGGCAAAGGATTGGCTGATATCATTAAACCTGCTTTGTCACGTGGCGAGTTGAGTGTAATCGGGGCTACGACTCAAGATGAATATCGCAATACTATTTTGAAAAATGCGGCTTTGGCACGGCGATTCAATGATGTTGTGATTAATGAACCGACGGCCGCTGACACTTTACGTATATTACAAGGTATTAAAGAGCTGTACGAAAAACATCATCATGTTGTATTACCAGATGATGTTTTGAAGGCGGCTGTGGATTATTCAATCCAATATATACCACAACGCACTTTGCCAGATAAAGCTATCGATTTGATCGACATGACTGCGGCTCATTTAGCGGCTAAAAATTCGCAAACTGATGTTGAGACATTGGATCAACGCCTTAAAAAATTAGAGGCAGCTAAGGAGGCCGCCATTAAATCGGAGGACTTTACAAAAGCCGCTGATATCAAGAAGTCGATCGAGGAAACCAAGCAAAAAATTAAAGAAACGGATCAAAAAGAAAAAATCACTGCCACGATTGATGATGTGGCACAATCGGTTGAACGTTTAACTGGTATACCAGTTTCTGATATGGGCGCTAATGATATTGAGCGCTTGAAAAATCTTGATAAGCGTCTGAAAAGTAAGGTAATCGGTCAAGATGAAGCGGTTGAAATGGTAGCAAAAGCAATTCGGCGTAACCGTGCGGGCTTTTCAGAGGGTGATCAGCCGATTGGAAGTTTTCTGTTTGTGGGCCCAACTGGCGTAGGAAAGACTGAATTAGCTAAGCAATTAGCCTTAGATATGTTTGGAAATGAAAATGCGATTATTCGGCTAGATATGAGTGAATATGCTGATCGTACAGCTGTGTCGAAATTAATTGGTACCTCGGCTGGATACGTAGGCTATGAAGATAATGCTAATACTCTAACTGAACGGGTTCGGCGTAATCCATATTCCATTGTATTATTAGATGAAATTGAAAAGGCTGATCCACAAGTATTAACGTTACTGTTACAAGTGATGGATGATGGGCGCTTAACGGATGGACAAGGCAATGTCATTAATTTCAAAAATACGATTATTATTGCTACTTCTAATGCTGGCTTTGGTAATGAAGCATTAAGTGGTGACAAGGAACGAGATCAGTCATTAATGGATAAGTTAGCACCATTTTTCCGCCCAGAATTTCTGAACCGTTTTAATGGAATCGTGGAATTTTCACATCTGACTAAGCAAGACTTAAGTCAAATTGTCGATTTGATGTTGGCGGATGTACAAAAAACTTTAGCCAAAAAATCCATCAAACTTGAGGTAACTAAAGCGGCCAAAGATTGGCTGATGGAACAAGGCTATGATGAAGCAATGGGTGCGCGGCCGTTACGGCGAGTAATTGAACAACAAATTCGTGATAAGGTAACGGATTTCTACCTTGACCACTTAGATGTCAAAAACTTGAAGGCTGATTTAGTGGATGATGAGATTGTGATATCGGCAGCTTAGCTTAAATCAGTGATCATAAATAACTTTATGTAAGAGGAGATTTATTAGGAAGGAGATTGCTTGATAGATCTCCTTTTTTGGCTCTTCGACATTTAGTGTTGGTAGAGAAAGATACAACTGAAAATTTAGTCATAACCAGTTAGGCAGAGTGCTTAACTGGTTTTTGTTGTGCGCCCAGCATGGGCGATAACTTGGTGGTGAAAGTCCACTACAGGCTTGGCAGTAGGAACTGTTAGCTGAAGGCAAGGGTGTCCACCGTGAGGTGGAATCTGAAGGAAGCTGAAAGCAAATTGAATATAGTAAAACGGGATAGAACTTTTATAGTAGTGACTCGAGATTGCTGGATATAGTCTCTATTGCTAGTAAAATGAGATTTTAGCATAGTCTCATATCTCACGGCTATCGTTTGGAATCATTTAAATTGAAAAATCACTCCTAATCTTACATCGGGAGTGATTTTTTTATACCTACTTATTTAATCTGTCGATAAATTTGGTTCAGTATTCATTTCCTCTAATTTATTGAGGTAACGATAAATGGTTGTACGCGACACATTCCATCTTTCGGCAATTGTTTTAATGGGCGTTCCATTATCGACCAACGTTTTCATAAGTTCCAAGTCACTCTTGCTTAACTTTTCTGGGCGTCCACCAAATCTACCTCTGGCGCGTGCAGCGGCACGTCCGGCTGCAGATCGTTCCAGGATCAGATTCCGCTCAAATTCTGCAAATGCCGCAAATAGATGGAACATTAATTGACCAGTTGAGCTTGATTTATCCATCGTGATATTTTCTTGTAAGCTGTGAAAACTCACGCCACGATTATTCAAACGATTGACGATCGTAATCAAGTCTTCCATATTCCGCCCCAGCCGATCTAATCGCCACACAACGAGTGTATCCCCTGAACGAACAAATTCAATCGCTGTTTCTAATCCTGGGCGATTGCTCTTTGCGCCACTCATGTGATCTGTAAAAACTTTCTCACAGCCAAATTTTTCCAAACTATCTTCTTGGAGATCCAAATTCTGTAATCCAGTAGAAACACGTGCGTATCCAATTTTCAAAAAATCACCTTCTTTTTTTATTTCATTGTACCATAACTTTATCAAGGGTGATTAAGTGGACATAGAATTTTTTACGGGTTTATGGACACACATTTCAGATCATTTAGAGAAAAACAATACAAAAAAACAGTGTCCAGAAATGAACCATTTTCTGGACACTGTATTTTTTGTTTCTAATTTTATGCACAATAGATTTCAATTTCAGAGATGCTTTTTCCGTCTTTTTTCAGCGGTTAAAAATATTTTTTCTTCTTCTCTTTTACCAATGGCCACAATCTCAATAATTTCTATCTGATTGTCTGTTGTTGGTTTAAAGATGAGACGAATGCCTAATTTTTGGTTCTTTAATTCTTTAAAACCAGCTAATTTCGAATAAGTTGTATTCCCAAGATCTTTCCCAATTTCAGATCCTCGGATCCTTAACCTTTCTCCAGCAGCATCTACCCATTGTTTTAACATGCCGTCTAATTTTTTATAGTCTTTTTCTGCTTCTTTCCAAAAAAATACTTTCGCCATTAATCAAATAGATCCTTATCGGCTAAAGCAGCAAATGGGTTATGCTCTTGATTTGATTCGATCACTTCAGTGGCTGAAATGAGTTCGCCTGATCCGGCTGTTACTCGATCATTTAAGTAACTATAAAATAGTTTATTTTCCAGTTCGTTATAATCTTTCACTAGTTTTTCATACACCGCATTACTGAGAATAACAGCTTCAGGTTTATTATGGTTAAAAATAAAGGTTGGTTCTCCTGTTTTACTTATGTCTTTTATAATTTTTGAAAAGTCTTTCTTAGCTTCTGTGATCGATTTTGTTTTTACATCCAACATTTTCAACATACGAAGCACCTCACTTTTTTATTTGTAGTCTTAGTATAACATAAAAAAGACCTTAATAAAAGTCTTAATAAAGGTCTTTTTCAGTCTTTCGATACATGGAAATGCTTATAATCGTGTATCATGGATCTTGATTTATCGAGGTTCTTTTGTATCATTTTTATTCTACAATCGCACCAGTTTATAGAATATTCCTTCATATTCTATAAACTCTCTTACTTATCCTTTTTAGTAAAAAATGTAGTCATTATTACTAAAAAGGCAGGTATTAAGCTCCATAAAAAGAATAACCAATTTTGTGTTACTATAGATAATACTAAGAACGAACCTAGAATTACGACTGACATAGAAATTGAATTCTTTCGGTATTTATTCATATTGAACCTCCCATATCTCAAAACTAATTGAAAAGTACTCTAGTTATTTTAACATATACTACTTATGATCCAATAATTTACTTATCTTATTTCTAATAAATATGTTTAACCTTTTATAAAAAAAAAGATACCTTAAACTACATAGAATGTATCCAGAATCTTATTAAATTGAGGTTGTTTTTTATTCGTTTTTTACTATTCTCTATAACAAAGACATAAAATCAAAATTCTGTCCTTTGCACGATGGAGATACTACTATCGCTAGTAAAGATTTAACTGACGAAACAACTAATCACCACTTTACAACTTTTCACGCCCCTCAGGGCATAAAAATACAAACAACCCCAAATTTTTTGTATGATGCAACAGTCACAACACACAATCCGGAGAACTCCTCCAGCTACCGCATTTTCATCAGCACGATTATACCCGAAGATATTTTACTCGATGACCAAGAACTGGAAACACTCTGCCCAGAAATACCTGAAGCGGACAGAAACCGCCTGTTGCCTTATAGCCTGTATGGATTTCGTTGGGCAATCGAGGTTATCTTTTATGAACAGAAGACCTTTTGGTCATTCGGTAAATATATGGTCAGAAGTAAAAACGGGATTGAAAGTTACGTCAATTTCTTAGTCATCGCCTACAGCGGCGTTCAGCTTCTTCCATTCAAACAGAAAAAGTATACCCATTTGAAAGCGGAAAATTCTCAAGTGAAGAAACAACTCATTGGAATGGCGATCCAGCACGAAGTATTTTTCTATACTTTCGTGCTTTCCATCGAAAATAGGATTAAATCGTTGGCGCTCCTAAAGGCTTATGAACAATGGATTGAAGAAAACCACAATTTTTAATTACTTGTAAAGTGGTGATATATAGTGTTGATGGCTCAATTGTCAGAAGCACTTTTTTGTGAAAATAAAAAAAGGACAAATAAAAAAATCTGTTAAAATAAAGGTGCTTAAGCCAACTATTTTAAGGAGTGATTTCATTTGTCCCTATCACATTATATGCGAAATGTATTAAATATAAAAGACCAGAATATTCAGTTTAGAGAAGCGTGTTGCCAAAACGCCTTCATTAAGGGTCACCTTTCAAAATTATTCTCTGCTACCTTAACGTATGAGGCACTACAGTGCCCTAATTGTGGGACAGAGAACCTATAAAATTATGTTCTCTACCCGACCCCCAGCAGTTATAGCAAAGTGATTACTGAAACCAACTAATAAACTACTTAACATAGGCATCAATCCTCCTGTATATACCGAAGCTATAAAGAAAACAATTGATAATGTAATGTATGACATTACTACTAAATCAAACTTGTTTTTGCTTTCACTGTTGGGTGCACCAGCATTTTTTGACGGGAATCGAGTACAAAACATAATTAATCAATAATAATTATGTTTATTATACTTTTATTTGTCAAATTAAGCTAGACAAATAAAAGTATAATAAGGCGTAGCTAACTTATGAAAGAATTTAGAAACGCGGCCCTTTAGGTTTTAATAGAGGTGAATTCAAATTAATAACATTAATATTTTTATACTTTTTGGTGTTCCTATAGTCAGTCTTGTAATCAGCATCTATACACTTTTTTTAAATGTAGGAAAAGACAAAATGTCTAAATTAGAAACTAAAAACAAAGCAATTCCAGTCGTTACGGTTCAAGGTATAACAGCAAACAAGGATTTCTTCTCTGGCTTTTTTAATTCAGAAAACATAATAAACAAAGGTGATTTCATATATCTTGGAGAATGCCGTCCGCATGATGGTCAGCGTCCTTTCCTATAACATCAACAATTTTATACGCACACTAGCTTTCCCGGAAAAGGCCAAAGGCCTACAGATACAAAGTATTCGTCTTCGGTTTTTCAAGATCGCTGGGAAACTGATCCACAGCGGAAGACGCATGATGCTAAAACTCAGCACCCATCATGTCTACCAAGATGAATTTTTTCATATCCTACGGCAAATTCAATCCTTGTCTTGGTGAGGAGACCCCGCAAATTTAAAAAAAACGTTCGAACAAAGGGATTAGTATGCCCAAAAACACAATAACAATCGCATTCCGTGCTTCTTTTCGTCTCTAAGAGACGTTTTGAAAGGGAAAAAATAATAGCTCTGCCAAAAATCCAATATTGCAGATGAAATAGAGTTGTTCATTTCAAGATTTGGGGTGGTATGAATAATTCAGGTTCAGATAAAGTAAAGTAAGAAATACTTCCATCGATTCAGACAAATTCAACGACAGATAAAGCTTTTTCAGAGGCCGTCTGTCTTCCTTTTATCTTTACTTTACTGTATGATATAGTAAAGTAAAGATAAAAGGAAGGGGAGCCATATGTTAAACGTATCTGAAGTGCTCACGATCCTAGAAAAAGAAGGCCTTACGAGTTCTAGACAAGTTGTATTGCGTTGGATCCGTCAAGGAGACCTGCCAGCTATACAAAAGACCCGAAAAGAAGGCTATCAGGTGGCGCAACCAGACCTCGCTGACTTTATCGCCAGGAAAAAAGAAGCAGATGCAAGCACCGAATCCGATGAACAGACAACCGACGACTATCATGCAGGCTACCAGGCAGCCATAAAAGATCTGTTGGAGAAAGCTATGGTGAGTGGGTCCGGAGACCTTTTTCTTTTCAGGAAAAATGCCAGTATTCCGATCCATTTAGCGGATTTCAAGGAAATGGCGGCAAGAAATTTCAGCACCGGGAAGAACAATCCCTTCTACCAAACCGCGATCAAGAATCTCTTTCACCCCTTCGGACGGAAGACACCGGAGAACATCATCTATGTCTATCCTTTGGGGGACTATTATAAACTGGCCAATCTGATCGTCAGTAAAAAAGAATTGTCTGATTTCATGAAAGAGATGGATTTGGAAGGTGTCAGCCTTTCTGATGTTTTCGCGCACCTTTATCTTTACTATCTAACCTCGGGTAAAGTAAAGTAAGAAATACTTCCATCGATCAGAAAAAAAAAAGGGTTTTGGGACGTTTTATCCTTCTGTTCAGAAAAAACACTTCCGAAATAACGCATTTTGAGGCGATTTCAGACCTGATTTGCCGGTAAGTCATCATTAAGAAACGAAAGGATGATTTCATGATCGATTATCATTACCAAACCTTCCTGGTTTTAGCTGATACCTTAGACTATGCAAAGACTGCACAAGAACTCTGCTTGTCCAAACCAACAATCATGCAGCATATCCAATATCTCGAAGCGGATCTGGAGGTTAAATTATTCCAGAATCAGGGCGGGAATTTGGTGCTGACGAAGAAGGGCCAATTACTGAAAAGCCGTTTAGTCATCATCAATGATCACATTGATGATTTGTTACGACAACTAGCAAGCAAATAACGCCTGAGTATTCAAAATAAACTGACTTTCGTCATTATTGACATTTTTGTTTAACAAGATGCGGTATAATACTAGCATAGAATCTAGCTCGAAGGTGATAAGGAGGCAATAACAAGATGGACGTTCAATACAACAATCATATATATAGCAATAGCACCTTATGGTCCGTGCTACAAGCAGAAGGTATTATCAGCGATCAGTATGCCATTGTGGAAATATGGATAGGGGAGTCCCCATACAAAATTGTCAAAGCTACGGAAGCTGAACAAATCATGCAACAGATAGTCATTGAACAGTTAGAGGGGTTCGATCCATTTACCCGTGAAGATGTCTATTTAGGGGATTATTATGCAGATAATGTGGTATATGACCAAGAAACATATATATTTGACTATGAATCCATATTTAGCCCTACCTATTCAGATACTGCTAAAAGGAAAATAGAGGAACTGATTGAAGCAATAAATGCCAAAATAGGTCCTTGTTGTGAAATACAGGATGATTATTGATTAGAAATGAGGGAGAAATATGTATACTAAAAATTACATAGCATTACTCACTAAAGATAACACCGCTGAAACCGATGTCGAGCGTAAAGCCTTATTTCGAATCTTATCAACTGACGACTTATACAGGAAAGTAACTCACTTGTATGATTTTAAGGAACACTCTATTAAACCGGAATCCCTAGAAAACGGAGAAGTGTACTTAAGCAGTAGTTCACGCAAATTAGTTATGGCGGCGTTTAACTTATACAATGGTCACTACGAAGCCGATATATTTGATACTTTTGCTGGTCTTGATGATAAAAACTTCAACCTAGTAATCCAAGCCATAAAAATTCGATTCAACAAGTACTAAGAGAACGACGCGTTAGTAAACGCTATGCTATCGGCGTATGCTCTTCTATACCGTCCGTATCTGGAATCCTAGTAAAATAGGATCCTTTTTAAATTCAACTTAAAAAGGGAGTGAATCGCATGATAACAGGAAAAAAGTTATTGTGGGCTATGAGCAGTATACTGTTGCTTAGCGCTTGTACCCCAACCGAAGCAGTAACTGAAGAAGAAATAACAGCGTCCAGTTTGATCGAATCTAGCGCTGAAGTCGCTCCAGTGGCTACCGATAAGGAAGAAAGTAAAGAATCCAAGGAAGTTTCTTTAGAATCAGCCGGTTCCTCAGCGTATTCTGAAAGTACCGAACCCCAATATTCGGTATCTCTTGATGGCTATGCATTAATCGAAGTCTATGGAGGGGAATTGTCAGGCTATCGTGCAGCAAATGTTGTCGTTGATATCGGTTTTGGTGACAGGGAATACTGGGCCTATACAAATGAATATGGGCAATTGGTTCGAGTTGTTGCAGCAGAAATCATTTTGCAAGATGATGCCACTGAACCGGTTAATTCCAACGGACGCTATTATGATGACGAAGCAAAAGTGCCGGGCACAGAGAATTCAAATCTTGATCAAGGGCATGTCATTGCCGATTCCTTAGGAGGTGTGGCTAATGCCTATAATATTACGCCACAAGACAGTGTGCTGAATCGTCACGGGGACCAGGCTTATATGGAACGAAACATTGTACAAGCAGGTGGTGCCACTAATTTTGAGGCTCTTATTACCTACCCAGATACAACTACACAAGTTCCAAGTTCTTATAAATACACGTATACGATCAATGGCTATCAAGTAGTAGATGAGTTCCAAAATGTTAACCCAGATGAATACAATGCAGCACAAGGCTTAACAGGAGAAAGTAGCTCGCCTTCTGGCAGTTCTGGAATAGCAGCATTCGCTGCGCCCTCCGAGACAGCAGGAGGAGACGTGTCCGCTATAGACATTAACGGTAATGGCCAGGTCACGATCCAAGAAGCGAAGAACGCTGGGTACGCCATGCCGATTTATAGTGATCATTGGTTATATCAGTATATGGATGACCGAGACGGGGATGGTCAAGTCGGGGAATAATTTTGGATATGCAAGATATGTATGTCCACCCCGCATTCTTGAAAAAACATAAATCGAAAATACGTCCACTGGAAGATTAATCTTTACTACTTTCAGCGCGACCTGAGTACGAAACGAATGCAGGAAGGTAAAGAACTGGCCATGATACTCTTGAGTACCCACCCTACACTGAGGTATAAAATAAAGATGGTATCATTAACAATTTTTATCAAACCGTGGAAATTTGAATAGAAATCCCCATATAAATCGTTAAAACAACGCCGAAAAAATCATTAGTTATATGAATAAGTATGGAAGATAAGACTATCACTTAGGTGATATAGATAATATTTTTTAGTTATTATAACGCTGATAATATTGTTTTTAATGGAAAGACATATATTAAATCATGAATAAATCAACGATATCAGCTATTCGAACAGTGCAAGAAGAGATACCTAGAGGATTTGATTTAAAAAATTAATAATTAGTACAAAAACAGCTCATTGTTGTGAAATACAGGATAACTATTGCGTTTCATAAAAAATACACTACTAAAGGGAGTATAAATATGAAAGATTTCCTAAAAGGTTGCGGCTGTTTTCCAGGTTGCTTACTTAGTTTAATAATCCCTATTTGGGTGATTGGGTTAAATATTAATGATATGTGGACATCACATCAGCAGCAAAAGGATGCAGCGGTATCTACGGAATTCGAAAACAAAGACTATGATGATGAAGCTACATACACGGACGACTATACAGAGGATACTTATATTCAATCTATAGATAATGGACTTAACGATTATCAGCAAGGATTCCAAGCTGGGTATGAAGATGGCGCCACGGACAGTTATGGATTCAGTTATGATAGCTTAGACAACTCCTATCAAGAAGGTTATGAAAATGGATTTGAAGAGGCTGAATGGGATCAGGAAGACTCACTCTATGACGATACCTACGAAGACGAATACGATGACTACGACGGATATGATTCTTATTAGGTAGAATTTATCCAATTAATTTTCTTAGCCCCATGATTACGATTGATATAAGCTGCCCTATCAATGAACTAAAGTACGAGATACGCGATTTTAATTTTTAATAATACTCCTTCACACTATGATAAACTTGCTATTGGTTCGGCCACACCAGTAGTGCGATTTATGAGGGATACTTACAATGATATGTAAAACCTACGCGGAAATGGCTAATTATATTATAAATGTATATATAATATATAAGGCTCCTAATATCTCCCAAAGGGTATTTTGGAGTTTTTTTTTTAAAATTAACAATATTAAAAAAAGGTATTGACCATACTCTTTTTAGGTAGTATATTATATTTAAGATTAAAAATAATAGAAAAGAGGTAACGTACATGGATATGAATAAATTATGGGGAGGTCTTGATTTTCTTCGTAGCTCTATTCCATCAAGTGATTACATTACCGTAATTACTTCTACTGCACTAGTTCAGTTTTATAATCCGAATACAATTCAAACACTTTTACAATCAGGAAATAATACCCATAGTGGTTTCTATGCTGCTACACAAGCCGCTGCAGACGCTTTACACCTTCAGCTTCCTACTTTACTCGCTAGATTGAATAGGTCTTTAAAATTAATGACCACCCCAGTTTTGCAAAACTTTCAATTCTATACACTAGAAATATTTAAAAATTTAACTCCTAGCGAATTCCTGGAAGGCTATTTTCATTCCATCGAGAACAGTATAGGGAAAATTGGTGGTGAGCATTTAACTCCATTTGGTGTTAATGACTTAGCATTAAAAATTCTTGAAATTCAGAAAGAAGAAAGCTTTTTAGATCCTACCTGTGGATATGGAAATTCTATAGCTTCTATATTGACTAAAAATTCTGATCAAGAAATATTTGGACAGGATATTAATCCATTCGCGAGTGAAATAGCTCAAGTGCGAACCATATTATTAGGTGCTAGACGAACCATTATAGAAACAGAAGATGTTTTGAAATATCCAAAATATGCGAAAGATAACAAACTTCAAAAATTTGATGTAGTCTATTCAGATACTCTTCTAGGGGGAAATACGCTATCTGAACATTTCTATGAGAACGATCCCTATAATCGTTTCATGTATGGTAGTCCACCAAAATCTCGCGCCGATTGGGCCTTCATAAGTAACGGAACTAGTTCGCTAAAAGATGATGGTAGAGCCATATACATTACTTCTCTGGGTGTATTGTATAGAGGCGGTAAGGAAAAGAGAATTAGGGAAAGGTTTTTGGAATTGGATTTGATTGAAGCTATCATCAAATTATCTCCGGGATTACTCCCTAATACTGCAATCCCCACTGCACTGCTACTTATAAATAAAAACAAAAGGGACACCCGAAAGAATAAAGTGATATTTATTAACGCGGAGAATATTTTTTCAAAAGGTAGACAAAAAACTTTATCCAAAATAGACATAGATAACATCTTGGAATTGCTTAACAATGAGAACGATATACCAGGTAAATCTAAGATAGTAGCAAAAGAGGCGATCGAAGACGGTAGCCTAACTGTCGAAAGGTATGTGAAAGAAGATCAAATTATTTTCGACCAGATTATGGGAGATGTAATTATATACGCCGATAAATTAAATAACCTAGACATGATAGAAGTACAAGACATAGCTACTATAACTAGAGGAGTTAATCTACCAAGCAAACAAGGAACAAGTACTGGCATATATAACGTGATAAAAATATCCGATGTAATTGGGGGAGAAATTGATTTCAAGAAACTGGATCGCAGCGATGTAGCAGAGAATACAAAGATTGAAAATTACCTTATCCAAAAGGGTGATCTGCTAATCTCTACAAGAGGAGAGAATATAAAAACTGCTGTGATTAAAAAGGATGTAAAAAATACGCTACTATCCCAAAATCTTGTTTCAATCCGAGCAAAAAATACTATCGATATAGACTGGCTAAAATTCTATTTAGACAGCCCCGTAGGTCAAGCACAATTGAAGCTTGAATTGAAGGGAGAAACTGTACTGAGGCTCCCTATAACAGCAATACAAAAATTAAAGATTCCTTTGATAGACAAGCAATTACAGACAGAAATTGTACAATCATATAACAACAAGAAATCCTATATAGAAAAAGAAATAAGGCAATTAGAGAATCAATTATCTGAATTTAAAAAAAATTCTCTTCAAAAAATGGGGCTAGAAGAGACCTTCGAATTAATAGAAAAAAAATAAGGAGGAAGAAAACCATGTTAAAACAAAGTTATTGGAAGGTTGTGTTGCGTTATGGTCATGTAGGACATCGAAATGAAGTGCATGTTGCTAGGTATCTAGCATTTGATGAAGGGGTTACTTTGCTTGATGTCTATGATTCTGCCAAAAATATGCCCGGAGTAAAAAGTGCACGAGGCGTTAATTCAGCTAAAAAAGTCGATTATAGAGAATATTGTGCAGGAAAAGAAGCGGAAGAAAAGAACTTCTATTTACAAAAGTTAATGTCATTTAATCAAAATTTAGATGCAGTAGCATAAGAAGCGTATCAATCAATTTGTCACATACAATAAATTGATTTAAATGTAAATTTGTTTTGCTCGTTGTAAAACGAGATAATGAGAGGAGGAAAAATACATGAATCGTTCAAAAAAAGAAATGAATGAAACTGAAATTCGGACTAACTTTATCACCCCAGCAATAGTTCATGCAGGTTGGGATAAACTGCAACAAATTCGGGAAGAGTTTAGAATTACGGATGGTCGTATCATTACACGGGGAAAAGTGGTCACGCGTGCGAACCCTAAGTTTGCGGACTACGTCCTAAACCACATATCCAACATTCCTTTAGCAGTAGTGGAGGCAAAAGATAATAAACATACACTTACAGCTGGGCTGCAGCAGGGGATGGGTTACGCACGTCAGCTTGATATTCCTTTTGTATATTCTAGTAACGGTGACGGATTTGTAGAATATGATTTCTTCACAGGAAAAGAAAGAGAACTACGTCTTCAAGATTTTCCATCTCCTGAAGAATTGTGGCAAAGATACCGTGTTGGAAAAGGTTTTGCAAATAATCCAGCAAAAGAAGAACTTATTACAGAAAAATACCATTATGTAAAAGGGGATAAAACGCCACGTTACTATCAACGTATCGCAATCAATCGTACGATTGAAGCAATAGCGAATGGGAAAAAACGCATGTTGTTAGTTATGGCCACCGGCACGGGAAAAACATATACTGCTTTCCAAATTATTTGGCGTGCCTGGAAAGCTGGTAAGATAAAAAAAGTGTTATACCTAGCTGACCGAAACATTTTGATTGATCAAACAATGGCGAATGATTTTGGACCATTGTCTGACGTAATGACTAAAATTGAGAAAAGAAACCTCGATAGTTCTTTTGAGATTTATATGTCTCTGTATCAACAGTTATCTGGAGATGATGGGGTAGAAGCATTTAAGCAATTTTCTCCTGATTTCTTCGACATGATCATTGTAGATGAAGCCCATCGTGGTAGTGCTCGTGAAGAATCAAATTGGCGGAAAATCTTAACTTATTTTGATTCAGCAATCCAATTAGGCATGACTGCGACGCCTAAAAAAGATGATAACGTTGATACGTTTGACTATTTTGGTAATCCACTGTACACCTATTCTCTCAAACAAGGAATCGATGATGGTTTTTTAGCACCTTATAAAATCGTTCGCGTATCCATGGACAAAGATTTGGAAGGGTATCGTCCCGTAAAAGGCGAAACAGATATCCACGGTTTGGCAATTAAAGATGGGATCTATACCGGAAAAGATTTTGATCGAAGTATGGTCATTGAGGCACGTACTAAGCTGGTAGCTAAGCGTGTAACTGAATATCTGAAGAAAAATGATCGAATGGCCAAAACAATTATCTTTTGTGTGGATATCGAACATGCGGAACGGATGCGAAAAGAGCTTGTTGCACTAAATGAAGATATGATGCAAAAAGATTCTCGCTACATCATGAAAATGACAGGGGACGACATCGAAGGATTAGCACAATTGGACAATTTTATCGATGTAAACAGCCCTTATCCGACCATTGTAACAACCAGCAAACTCCTAACAACTGGCGTGGACGCAAAAACGGTCCAACTTATTGTATTAGATGCGAATATTGCTTCTGTGACCGAATTTAAGCAAATAATCGGTCGCGGTACCCGTTTGCGTACAGATGTTGGAAAATACTATTTTACGATCATGGACTTCCGGAATGCAACCAACCTCTTTGCGGACCCGAACTTCGATGGGCCTGCAGAATCAGTTATTGACGTGACTGACGGTGAGGAGATGCCTAGCGACGACCATGATACGGGTAATGAGGGGGAAATTGGTGAGGATGAAGAGGTATTGACAAATGGTGAAGGGGACGATACCGACAACAAACCGAAGCCTGGAAATGTTCCACCCGCACCGACTGGAGGAGGACAAGGGCACATAAAGTATTATATAAATCATGTTCCTGTGCGCGTTTTAAACGAAACCGTTTATTATTATGATAAAGACGGGAAAATTGTCGCTGAAGGTATGCGTGAATACAACGAAAAAGCCATCAGATCAGAGTTTGCGACCATGGATGATTTCATTAAGCGTTGGTCGGAAGAAGAACGAAAAGATGCTATTATTGAAGAACTTTTGGATAAAGGCGTCTTAATGGAAGAGTTGGAAGAAGAGTTTGGTTCCGAGTACGATGCCTTTGATCTTATTCTTCATGTTGCTTATGGGCAAAAGATGATGACACGTTCGGAACGTGCGCAGCGAGCGAAACATTCTGAAAAAATAGCTAGCTATTCGGGTGTTGCCCGTGAGGTCATTGATGCATTGGTTCAAAAGTACCAAGATACAGGATATGCTGATTTTGATGATATTCATGTGTTAAAAT
The DNA here is from genome assembly GCF_900109135.1 of Trichococcus ilyis. Taxonomy (GTDB): domain Bacteria; phylum Bacillota; class Bacilli; order Lactobacillales; family Aerococcaceae; genus Trichococcus; species Trichococcus ilyis. The sequence continues at coordinate 18,607 of NZ_FNYT01000038.1, forward strand.
TGGAGCCACTAAATCAATTTGGAAACCCTATGAGTATTGCGCAAGCTTTTGGTGGCAAAGCCTCGTTTATTGAAACAATGAGAGAGTTGGAAGATTCTCTTTATGCTTAAAAAAGTACCAGAATAGTTCTGATAGGGTTATTCTGATGCTTAAGTGTTTGGAGCATACTAAAATACAAATTAAAAAATATCACAAATATAACCAGAGTTGAAGGAGAAATAACATGACAATAGAAAATTTAGTCAAAAGAATTCAAGATATTATGCGACAAGATGCCGGTGTAGATGGCGATGCCCAACGTATTTCCCAATTAGTTTGGCTATTATTTTTAAAGGTATATGATGCCAAAGAGGAAGAATGGGAATTTATGGATGATAACTATGAATCGATTATTCCAGAAGAACTAAAATGGCGGTCATGGGCACCGGATAATAAAGATGGAAAAGCATTGACTGGTGGAGCCCTACTCGATTTTGTGAACAATCGACTATTCCCGATTTTGAAAGACTTGGAGGTAGATGAATATACGCCACAACGAGCAGCAATCGTAAAAACAGTCTTTGAAGATGCCTATAATTACATGCGAGATGGCGTTTTACTTCGTCAAATCATAAATATCTTAAACGAAGTAGATTTTAATGACTACCAAGAACGCCATGCGTTTAATGATGTGTATGAAACATTCTTAAAGAGTCTGCAAAGTGCAGGGAGCTCAGGTGAATTTTACACGAGCCGTGTGTTAACTGACTTCATAATAGAAATGCTAGATCCAAGAATTGGTGAGGTTGTAGCAGACTATGCTGCAGGGACAGGCGGTTTTTTAACCAGCGCATTGGAGCACTTGCGTCTAAAAGAAGAAACCCCGGAAGACCGTGAAACTATCAATACAAGCATTGTCGGTATTGAGAAAAAAGGTCTTCCTTATATGCTGGCCATGACAAATCTCATTTTGCATGACATTGATGAACCAGGTATAAAACGCGGAAACTCATTGGCAGACAATGTGCGCGAAGTGTCTGATAAGAATAAAGTAGATGTTTTTGCCATGAATCCACCCTATGGAGGTGTTGAGGGACCCGGAATTCAAGCGAACTTCCCGAACGATATGCAAACGAAAGAAACTGCCGATCTATTTATAGCGACGATGATGTACCACCTGAAAAAGAATGGGCGTGCAGGGGTTATCCTACCTGATGGTTTCCTATTTGGAACAGATGGGGCAAAGGTAAATATTAAGAAAAAACTATTAAAAGAATTTAACTTACATACGATTGTACGTTTGCCAGCTGGGGTATTTGCACCATATACGTCTATTAAAACCAATATCTTATTCTTTGAAAACAAAGGCGCTACAGAGAAAATAGATTTTTATGAAATTCCACTGCCTGATGGTTTGAAAAATGGGTTTACGAAAACACGACCGTTTATGAAAAAACATATTGAAGGAGCGCAGGAATGGTTTCTACACCGTGAAAATGGGGATGAGAATGCCTATTCAGCAACCATCGAAGAAATTGAAAAACGAAACTTTAACATTGATATTCGCAATCCGCTAAATATTAAAGACGAAGAAGTGTATACGTTGGACGAATTGATGGAAGAATTGAACGAGAAAGCACTTGAAATTGAGAGCCTATTAGAAGAGCTATCCTCTGTACTGAAGGGGGATAAGTAAATGGCGGATACAATTGAACTGATGCGCAAACGGGTGCTGGATATGGCTATTCGCGGCAAGTTGGTTGAACAACATCCTGAAGAAGTGATACCAAATGTATCTCTCCTTAAAAATAAAACCCAAGATCGAGAGTTTATATCATTTTCACAACAATATAAAATTCCAGAAAATTGGGTTTGGACTACATTAGAAAACATCACAAATAGTGAAACCTTGCGAAATGGTGATTGGATATTATCAGAGAACATGACCGAAAAGGAAGAAGTTAAGCTAATTCAACTAGGAAGCGTTGTCAGCGTCAAGTAGAATTGAACAGTTAACGCCAATTAATTTTGAACACTTTCGCTCACAAACATGCTCTGGCGATGCTTCATACGGTAGCTGGCTTCATTCATGTGAACGACCTCCGCTCGATGCAGAATACGGTCTAAGATAGCCATTGCGACTCCCTCATCGCCCAATAATTCTCCCCATTGGTCGGGGCTCTTATTGGAGGTCAAGATGATTGAACTCCGTTCATATAGATGATTGATCAAATGAAAAAACAGGGTAGCTTCCCTTTGGTCCATTGCCATATACATCAAATCATCAATAATCACTAAATCAGATGCTCGG
>NZ_FNYT01000043.1 GCF_900109135.1 Trichococcus ilyis
CGATACTAAGTATCGCCTTCGTTTGCCTCGACCGAAATCGAAGCTCCCTGCACATTTGGTTCGTTCATTCTTTGTTCAGTTTTCAAAGGTCAATCACACATCACGTATTACGTGATTGCTTATTCATAATAGCATGGGTTCGGCTCTCCGTCAAGCCTTTTCTGAAAGTTTTTCAGAAGCGTTAGCTGCTTGCAGATGCGTTGACCAGCAACTTTTATATATTACCACGCTCAAAATCGCATGTCAACAATTTTTTCAAATCATTTCAAAGCCGATTCCCGCGGACAACTTCTATATACTATCACCGCAGCCGAATGCTGTCAACGATTTTTTAATTTTTCCTAAAATCGCCGTCTTCAGGGCTGCACGAAACACCTGGGACTGGCATTTCCGGAAATTCCATTATATAGTAGAAACGGAATTGAAATTCGGACATAGCCTTTAAAGGCAGAGAGCGAGGATAATGATTGGATAAAAAAATCATTTTTTTGGATATTGATGGCACTTTGGTGACTGACGACGGTTGGGTACCCGCTTCTGCTGCGGAGGCATGCAGACAGGCCCGCCTGAACGGGCACGAAATTTATTTATGCACCGGCCGCTCAAAACCGGAAATCTATGATTTCATCATGGAGATCGGTTTTGATGGCATCATCGGCGCTGGCGGCGGCTTCGTTGAGCTGCATGACGGCATGCTATACCATAAGACAGTTCCGGCCAGCGAAGTCAGGCGGATGGTGGATTTCTTCAATCAGCATGGTGTTGATTTTTACCTGGAATCAAACGGTGGCCTGTTTGCCAGCAAGAATTTCCTGCCGCATGTGGAACGCTGCATCTACGGCGACATCGACAACGATCCGGAAGCCAAAAAACGCAAGGAAGAGACGCCGCATCCCTTCATCGCGGGATTGATCTACGGCGAAGAGGATCTGTATAAATCTGACGTTAATAAGGCTTGCTTCCTTCAGAGCGACAAACTTTCTTTCGCACAGATAAAAGCGGAATTCGAAAATGCCTTTGATACGATCCAATGCACCGTGCCTCAGTTTGGGGATGACAGCGGCGAATTGATGGTACCGGGCATACACAAAGCGACCGCCATCGAAGCGTTGCTGACACACCTAGGCATCTCCAAGGAACGGACGATTGCAATCGGTGACGGCTTGAATGACCTGGAGATGTTCGACTATTGCGAAATCGGCATCGCCATGGGGAATGCCAAGGAAGAATTGAAGGCGGTCGCGGATCATGTCACGAGTTCGGTGGACGAGGAAGGCTTGCATCAAGCCTTCCGCACTTTCGGACTCATCTGATAAAGGCGGCTAAAAATCTTATCCATTTCATAAAATTATCTTCATAGTTTCTTCACACTTGGGATTTACTATGGTTACAGGCCAATCACAAACAATCTTTTTCAATTTCTTTACTCCTCCAAAGTAAAGAGCAACTCCTTTAGGGCTGCCTGATAACTTCAGGCAGCTTTTTTTGGCTATATCTTAATTTTTTCGCCATTCCATGATACTATAGGTATTAATATCTCGCCGGGCGCAAGCTCTGCACCATTCAAAAAAACACTCTATAATATAGATGCAAAAAATCAAATCGTAAACGGGGATGTGCACATGGAACCTATCCGCAATAAAATCTTGGACTGCAAAAGGATCGTCATCAAAATCGGCACGAGTTCTTTGATGCTGGCGGACGGATCCGTCAACTACCAGACGATCGACCGGCTTGCTTATGTCTTGACCGTTCTGCGCAACCAAGGCAAAGAAATCGTCCTGGTGTCTTCCGGCGCGATCGGAGTCGGGCTGAACCGCCTGAACCTGCCGCATCGTCCGAAGTCCATTCCGGAGCAACAGGCAGTCGCTTCCGTCGGCCAGGCCGAGTTGATGAATCTCTACACGCGCTTTTTCTCGCACTACAATCAGATCGTCGGACAAATATTGATGACGCTGGATATCGTGCAATTTCCGGAAAGCCGCAGGAATGCCGTAAACGCCTTCGAGCAATTGCTGAAGATGGGCATCATCCCGATCGTAAACGAAAACGACGCCGTTTCCGTAGAGGAATTGGATCACCAGACCAAATTCGGCGACAATGACCGTTTGTCCGCAACTGTAGCCGAAATCATCTCCGCTGATCTGCTGATCATGCTGTCCGATGTGCCGGGCTTTTACGACAAAAATCCGACGACCAATCCGGATGCCGTCCTTTTCCATACCCTCCATGCCGTCACCGATAAGGAAATGGCTTTGGCCGGCGGGAACGGTTCGAAATTCGGGACCGGCGGAATGGCAACGAAACTGAAAGCGGCGAAACGCATCCTGAAGAATAAGCAACAGATGGTATTGACGCAAGCAGCCGACCCGACCGTATTGTTCGATATACTGGCCGGCAAAGAAATTGGAACCTATTTCGTGAAGGAAGACAAGTAGAGGAGGATATTCAATGAACAGTTTATTGCAAGAAATGGGCATTGCCGCGAAAGCCGCCGCCAACAGCCTGAGAAAAGCATCAACCAATCAGAAGAACGCGGGGCTCCTGGCGATGGAAGCCGCCCTTTACGCGCACCAGGATGCCATTTTGGCCGCCAATGCGAAGGATATCGCAGCCGCCGAGGCCAATGGCTTGCCGACGCCGATGATCGAACGCTTGACTTTGAACCCGCAACGGATCAAAGGGATGGCGGACAGTTTCAAGGAAATCGCTCAACTGGCTGATCCGGTCGGCTACGTCGAAGAAATGACGAAATCTGCAGATGGTTTGATGATCGGCAAACAGCGTGTTCCGCTGGGCGTCATCGGAATCATCTACGAATCGCGCCCGAACGTGACAGCAGACGCCAGCGCCCTCTGCTTCAAATCCGGGAATGCCGTCATACTGCGCGGCGGAAAAGAGGCATTGGAATCCAACAAAGCCATCATGACTGCCTTGCAGTCCGGACTTGCGGAAGCCGGCTTCGCCAAGGATACGCTGCAGTTGATCCCGGATCCATCCCGCGAACTGGCCGGTGAATTCATGAAGCTGAATGACTACCTGGATTGCCTGATCCCTCGCGGCGGTGCCGGGCTGATCCAGAACGTGCTGAAGAATGCGACCGTCCCGGTCATCGAAACAGGCGTCGGCAATTGCCACCTGTACATCGATCAGGCTGCCGAATTGGAGATGGCCACACGCATCCTCGTCAATGCGAAATGTTCCCGCCCTTCCGTCTGCAATTCCATCGAGACGCTGGTTGTCCACGAAGCGGTCGCGGATGCCTTCCTGCCTGTTTTCGCGGAAGCCTTGGCGCCTTACAAAGTGGAATTGCGCGGCGATGCGAAGACCTGCAGCATCCTGCCTGAAGCTGTACCGGCAACAGAGGAAGATTATACTGCGGAATTCCTGGACTTCATCTTGGCTGTAAAAGTGGTTTCCTCCTATGACGAAGCCATTGCGCATATCCAAAAATACAGCACCGGCCATTCCGAAGTGATTGTCACCGCTCATTACCAAACGGCACAGAACTTCCTGAACGATATCGATGCGGCAGCCGTTTACGTCAATGCTTCGTCCCGCTTCACGGATGGCGGTTGTTTCGGCCTAGGCGGCGAAATCGGCATCAGCACGCAAAAACTCCATGCCCGCGGACCGATGGGATTGAAGGAATTGACTTCCTACAAATACATCATCTACGGCGAAGGCCAAATCAGATCCTGAGCGGGATCCACATCAAAAATGCTTAGAGCCGGGACACCGTTCCCGGCTTTTTCCGTCCGGAACGCAACCACGTTTGCAGGAGAAAGGAAGATTCATCAATGAATAAGAAAATCGCGGTCATCGGCGGCGGAATCGTCGGCGCCACCGCCAGCTATTATTTGGCAAGATCAGGTCAAAGCGTCAGCGTGTTCGACAGCGGCACCGGTCAGGCCACCGCTGCCGCGGCAGGGATCATCTGCCCTTGGCTGTCCAGACGCCGCAACAAAAAATGGTACCGGCTCGTTTCCGAAGGCGCCGCTTTTTACGACAAACTGCTGGCTGACTTGGCTTCCGACGGCTTCAAGACCGACGCCTACGCACGCTGCGGCGCCCTGATCCTGGGACAGACGCCCGACTACCTTCAAGAGGTCCACGACCGCGCGCTGGAACGCCGCGAACAGGCACCGCTCATCGGCGACGTCGCGATCCTGAAAGGCAGCGAGCTCAAACAGGCCTTCCCGCCCCTCACCAATGCCGAACAAGCCCTTTACGTAGGCGGCGGCGCCCGCGTGGACGGCCGGGAGTTGACGAAGACGTTGCTGCAGGCGGCAAGCCACTTCGGAGCCACTATCCACAACGAAACGATCTCTCTCGCTAAGGACAACGACGGCAACCTGTCCGTCCTGACACCGGACGGACCACCGCAAAGATTAGATGCGGTCATCCTGGCGGCCGGCGCCTGGCTGCCCCAACTCCTCCAACCGCTTGGATACACGGTCGATGTCCGCGGGCAAAAAGGGCAACTGGTCGTCCTCCATCAAGATGAAGACAGCGATCCGCAAACCTACCCGGTCATCATGCCCCAGGGCGAAATCGATCTGCTGCCGTTCGGGAACGGAAAAACAGCCATCGGCGCAAGCCACGAGAACGACAAAGGCTATGACCTGGAGCCTGACGCTTCCGTAACGGATCCAATGCTGGAACAAGCCTGCACGTGGCTTCCCCATCTGAAAGAAACAGCGGCCGCGGATATCCGGGTCGGCACAAGGGCCTACACATCCGACTTCAGTCCCTGCTTCGGCGGTGTACCCGGTCTGCAAAACTGCTTCGCGGCAAGCGGGCTCGGCTCGTCCGGATTGACTTCCGGTCCGCTGATCGGCTATCTGCTGGCTGAGTTGGCGCAAGGGAAAGAAAGCAGTTTACCGATCGAGGATTATCCGGCCGCCGCTTACATTAAATTGACAGCTCGACAAAACTAGTAAAAATATTGTCCGCTGAAACTCTTATTTTTTGCCATCCCGATACAGTTGCAATATAATTATCTTAAACGGAGGTGGAAAATATGTGGAAAGAGTTTAAAACATTCATCATGCGCGGCAACGTGCTTGATCTTGCCGTCGGGGTTGTCATCGGGGGTGCATTTACAGCAATCGTCAATTCATTAGTAGCGGATATCATCACACCGATCATCGTGGCCATCACCGGCAACGCGGACCTGACAGGCCTTTCTTTCAAAATCGGCCAGGCGGACTTCACGTACGGTAATTTCCTGCAGGCTGTTGTGAACTTCCTGCTGATCGCACTCGTCCTCTTCCTGATGATCAAAGCGGTCAACAAGCTGAAAAGCAAAATGCCTGCCGAGGAACCCGTGGAAGTGGAAGCCGAAGTGCCGGTTGTCGAACTTTATCTGAAAGAAATCCGCGATATGATGGCGGAACAAAGCAAAAAAGCCGAGTAAGAAAGGCACAGGGGCAGTCCCGAATAGAGACTGCCCCTGCTTTTTGCTTTGGCGACAGGATTGTCTGTTCCGGGACTCGAGTGCGCAGCGCATCCGTTCAGCTTCAACCTTCCAGTATACGAAAAAAGCCGCATACGCACGAACTGAATCGTGGCGTATGCGGCTTTTTTTGCGCTCCAACACTTTTAAGTTTTTCCCAATCATATCCACCTACTCGCGTTTGCCTCTCGGAGTATATCCAAACTAGGTACTTTTATCTTTCAAATGGGTATCAAGCGCTATGTATTTACCGACGAAATTATGCTATTCTATTCGAAATGGTTTTCAGAACTTCACGTCTTTGGAGACAGTGATCGAAATTTCTAAAAAGGAAGTGGAATAGCTAATGCCCATCAAAGCAATCGTTTGCGACATGGACGGCACCTTATTGACTGCTGACCATGACATCAGCCCCAAAACCTTGGAACTGCTCCTGTCACTCCAGCAAAAAGGCATCACGTTGGTATTGGCAAGCGGGAGAAGTTACCTGCGTTTGATGCCGGACGCCCTGAAACTGAAGATGGATTTCCATCAAGGCTACTTGATCGATGTAAACGGCAGTTCCATTTATGACTTCAGCTCCCAAAGCCGGGAAAGATTGGGTGTGATGGACTCAGAAGATATCCAGAAGGTCACTTCCGCTTTCCGCAGCTTCAATGTGGAGATGCAATTCTCCCAGGATGCCGGCCTGTACACCTATTTGCCGGACTCGCTCTATACATTGAAGAAGAAGATCCGCGGGGAAATGAGACTGCCAGACGATTATCCTTGGGCCAGCGGCATGTACGGCTGGCTGTGCGATATGCGCGACGGCTATCCGGAACAAAAGCTGATCCTTGATCTGAAGGAAGCGCCCGCTTTCTGCAACAAAATTTCGATTAGCCAGGACCCGCATTTCATGGAGGCCGTGACGCAGTCCTTGCCTCATTTGGGGCTGCATGACGATTACGAGCTGGTCTTCTCCGATGAAAGGAAACTGGAGATCACCAAAAAAGGCATCAGCAAAGGCAATGCCTTGGATACCTTGCTGGAAAAACTTGGTGTTTCCAATGAGGAAGTGGCTGTCTTCGGCGACAGCGAAAATGATATCTCCATGCTCGCCGGCAGACCCTATTCCTTCGCGATGGACAACGCACTGCCCAACGCCAAGAGCGCGGCAAAATATGCAACGCCTTCCAACGATGACGAAGGCGTCTATCACGGCTTGAAGCAATTGATGGCAGAAGGTTTGCTGTAAACGAATAAGAAAAGCTGAACGGGTTCGCTCAGCCCTGAAAGAAATTTAGGAAATCTGGCCCTGAATGAGCATCGTAGAGCGCAATGGGTCAGATTTATCTAATTTCCGAAGGGCTAACCCGTGAAGCTGGCCAAAGATTTGGGATGCATGAAACAATTTGCAAATCCGTGAAACACCTGCGGTGATGCGCTTTTAAGTTTGAAAAATCTTATGAATTCCTATATGTTAAAAAGAAGGGGCCGTCTGCTGAGAGACGGCCCCTTCTTTGCGATTGAGTATTCGAATTCGTGGCGGAATTCCCCGCCAAAACGGTTTTCGGCGGGGAATCTCGTGTTGGCCGCGGACATTTTTCCCCGCCAAAACGGTTTTGGCGGGTTATCTCGTGCTGTCCGCGGGCATTTTTCCCCGCCAAACGGTTTTTGGCGGGGAAACTCTGAGGATAAAATCAATTCCCCGCCAAAAAATAAATTTTATTTACTCTTACAAGTAGATCCTCCACACCCCAAACACCAGCACGCCCGCCAACAGCAGCGTATGCGCTTTGATCTGCAGAAAGATGAGCGCGATGAATTCGCGCAGAAACGCATAAGGCAGAAAATAAAGCGGTGTCCAGGCGCCCAAGCCGTCCGTTTCCAATCCCACCCGGTGGGCGTAGAGACTGCTGCGGACAACATGGAAATTGTTCGTGATGAAAAGGCACTTGTAGCTTTCTTTGTACGCGTCCATTATGCCCTTCGAGTAAAGGAAATTCTGGTACGTGTTGACGGACTTGTCTTCCTCAAGGATCACTTCTTCCGGGATGCCTTTCTCGACCAGATAGCGTTTCATGGCGTACGCTTCGGAAAAAGGTTCATCCACCCCTGTCCCGCCGCTCACGATCAGACGGCAAGGCCGCTTCTGCGCGCGCTCGGTCTGGTGCCGGAAAAACCGGATCGCTCTGTCCAAGCGCCTCCGCAACAAAGGACTGATGCCGCCATCCGGCAGCAAGCCCGCCCCCAGAACAATGACGAAATCCTTATCGAGGGAAACCGGAACGATTCCGTAAAAGGCTGTCGCGACAAAAAACAAAATCAGCACCACACCGAAATAGATGATGAAGTAGCCCATCAAGCGCATGAAGCGCCAGATCAGGTAATGATGGAACACAAAATAATTCAGCAGGAACAGCAGATCCATCAACAAAATGAAGGCGCCCACCGCAACCAGCAGGCCGTACCGTTTGGCCCAGCCCTCTTTTTTGAGCAGCAGCACCCCGTTGAAGACAAGCGCCAGGCCAAAAAACAGGAAGGCAAACGGTGAAATCAAGCCAAACAGGACGCGGAAGAGCATCACCGCGTAACGGATCAGCGCCACTTGGGGCGAGTCGTTGCCCTGCAGCATTCCCACGAAAAGAAAAAGCAGCGCGGCAACCAGCAAGTAGCTTTGGAATTGCCTGTTCCTCCCCATCGTTCGGAGCGTCAGAACCCCGCCTAACGAGAATGCGCTCAATAAATAAAACAGCAACGGTCATCCCTCCTTTAAAACCCGTGGAAAGCTTGATACACTTCCTGTTTCTTCATACCCCTGATTTTTGCGGCCTCTTTGATCGCATCTTTGGATGAGAGTCCCTGTTCCGACATCAGTTTCTCCACCAACTCGGCAATACTGAGGTCATCAAAGGTCTGCTCAACCGGCATTTCCGGGTTGTCGTTGCCGGCTATCATCAGGCAGATTTCGCCTTTGATCTCCGTGTCTTCAGCCCAGACAGCCAATTCCTCCGCCGAACCGCGGATGAATTCCTCAAAGCGTTTCGTCAATTCGCGGCAGATGACGACTTGGCGCTCCGCCCCCATCACAGTTGCGATATTTTTCAGCAATTCCTTCAGGCGGTAAGGCGACTCGTAGAAAATCATCGTCTCTTCCCTGTTCTTCAATGATTCCAATTGCGCCACTTGATCCTTCTTCTTGCGCTCCAGGAAGCCGAAAAAATAGAACGGCTGCGGCGCCAATCCGGAAGCGATCAATGCGGTCACACCGGCATTCGCGCCCGGAAGCGGCACAACCGGCACGTTTGCCTTGATGCAGGCGCGCACCAGATCATGGCCCGGATCGCTGATGGAAGGCATCCCCGCATCGCTCACCTGGGCGATCGATTGCCCGCCGAGGAGCTTATCCACCAATTGCGGAATGCGCTCCTGCGTATTGTGCTCGTGGAAGCTGACCTGGGGCGTATCCACTTCGAAATGCGTCAACAGTTTCCGCGTATTGCGCGTGTCCTCCGCAGCGATCAGATCCACTTCCCGCAGTATCTTTACGGCACGGAAGGTCATATCCTCCAGGTTGCCGATCGGTGTCGGCACTAAATAAAGCGTTCCGCTCTCGTGATGTTCATAACTTTTTTGCAGTTGCATCTTTTTTCTCCTCTGATTCCGATTCATTTTTGCGGCCGGCTATGCAGATCCCGCGCACCGACAAAAACTGCTCTTTCTGCTTGCGGCTCAGCTTCTTGAAGGCCGCCTCCGCTTTGGTCGCTTCCGCTCTGGAGCCGAATACTTCCTTGTAGATCATCTGGACAGGGCGGCGGGCCTTGGTGTATTTGCTGCCGATGCCTCTGTTGTGCTCCTGTTCACGCCGGAGCGTGTCCGTCGTGTAGCCGGCATAAAAAGAATCATCCCCACAATGCAGCACATAAAAGTAGTGCTCACTGCTCGCCATAGAGGACATCCTTTACCTTCTGGCTGTATTCCCCTTCTTCATTGTACACAACCAGCGGCGGCAACACACGGAAGCCGTCTTCCTTGCCGTCCTTGATGCCTTCGATCAGGATCATGTTCGCTTCCTTGTTCTGTTTCGGGTAAATGAACTGCAGCTTTTTCGGCGCGATCCGGTTGTTCCGCATCGTTTCCAGGATCTCCATCAAACGATCCGGGCGATGGACGAAATAAGCCTTGCCTTTCATCTTCAGCAGATGGCTCGTCTGTTTCATCAATTGGTCCAGCGTCAGATGGATTTCGTGCCGCGCAATCGCAAAAGCATCCAATTCGTTCGTGAAGCTGGATTCGCTCAACTTAAAGTAGGGCGGGTTGCAGGTGATGACGTCGACGGAATCCGGTTTGATGAAGCGGGTCACGTCGTTCACATCCGCGTGCAGGAAGGAGACCTTCTCTTCCAACCGGTTCAGCTGGACCGTCCTGCGGGCCATATCCACCAACCGATCCTGCAGTTCCACCCCGACGATCGGGTTTTTGGTTTTTCCTGTCAGCAGGAACGAGACTGCCCCGTTCCCGGCACAGAGATCGACTATCTTCGCCGGCTTCACGCGCGGCAATTCCGCGAAATCCGCCAACAGCACCGCATCCAGCGAAAAAGAGAACACGGCTGAACTTTGGATGATCCGGATGTTTTCCCTTTTCAGCACATCCAAGCGTTCGCCTTCCTTCAATACATTTTCCATTCGTTTACCCCTTTGTTTATCTATCATCAGGCCTGCAGCAGCAGACAAAATAGCCAGCCAACACAGCCATTGTGTTTATCCTCAAAACAGAGGCCAGGACCTCTGTCCCCGCCTCTGCCAGTCATACATCCATCATTTCTTAAAGCACCCGCAGCGCGGGACATTTCTCAGTTTTTCCGGTCTCTTTCGCCATAAATGACGTCGATACAGAAAACACAAGGCTCATCATTGACACGACGGGAACCATAATAAACATTGCAGACATGAAAACCGTCCTCGTACAGCTTCTGTAAATTCAGACGGGACTTCGACATTTCTGGCTCTTGCTTCTGCGCATCTTCTTTTTCCTTCGTCAGGAAATCGATCCGATCGCGCAGATGCTGGTTCTCGATTTGAAGATTTGCGTTCTCTTCTATCAGGTCATCCATCTTCTCTTGAATCTCTTTGACATCTGCTCCCATCGACGAAATACGGCTTTCCACCCGATGGAATTGGTCATACAAGGCACGTTTATCCATTTTATCCACTCGCATTTTCCATACTTATTTTTCAATCCTGTCGTGCAGCTCTAACATTCTGTAATTCTGAAGCGGCAAACTCAACCGTTTTGTTGTGCTCGAACAGACGCACTTTGACGATTTGGCTGAGCACATTCAATTCCACAACTTTTCCCTTGCCCTCAGGCGTCATCACTTCCTGCCCATAATCAGGCATCGCCTTTCTGAGCGAGACGTACGTATCGTTCTCATAATTCAGGCAGCACATCAAGCGCCCGCACAGACCGGATATTTTGGTAGGATTCAAGGACAAGCCCTGATCCTTCGCCATCTTGATCGAAACCGGCACAAAGTCGCCCAAGAAGGTCGAACAGCAGAGCGTTCTTCCGCAAGGTCCGATCCCCCCAAGGATTTTGGCCTCATCGCGGACGCCGATCTGATGCAATTCGATCCGCGTGCGGAACACAGCCGCCAACTCGCGGACCAATTCCCGAAAATCGATCCGGCCTTCCGAACTGAAATGGAAAGTCAGACGACTGCGGTCGAAAGTGTATTCCGCTTTGATCAGCTTCATGTCCAGTTTCAGCTGTTTCATTTTCGCCTTGCAAACGGCAAAGGCTTCTTTCGCCTCTGCGCGGTTTTTCTCATCCTGCTCGAGATCTTTTTCGGTCGCAACGCGGATGATGTGTTTATGAGAAAGGATGCCGCCTTCTTCATTGCATTTTTTATCGACAATGACGACTTGGCCAATATCGACGGCATTCCCATTATTTATGATCAATTTTTCGTCCATTCTGTACTTTGCCTGGGCCGCTTCATAATAAGAGATGGGCCCGACAGGCATAAAACGAACACCAATTACGTTTTTCATTTTCTTTCTCCTCCAGAAGCTTTATCTATAGGCTATTCCCGAGCGCAATTTCTTCCAGTACCCCTTGGAGCTGAACATTTGCTTCCAGATGTTTCTTTCCATTGAGGATATTTTCCATCTGCCGGGTGATTTCCTGAGGATGCAGTTTTTCTGCAATGCGCTCGTACTCTTTTCCGCGATTTTTGTTGACGACAGCTTGCAGATTGCTGTACTTGGTATACAGTAAATCACGGTAGCAGAATAATAGCAAGTCCAAAAAGAAGTGGCCATCATTTTTGTCTTTCAGCCCGTCCATCAAATCGGTCTGGACAAACACAAATGCCTGCGGATTTTTGTCGGTCATCAGCTGGAACCACGCCCACGACCGTCTTTTGGACTCGTGGAAGCTTTCCTCCTGGTTCAGCAACAAGGCTTCTTCTTGGTTATTCGTGATGGCCGCCAACAGTGCCGCATTTTCCGGCTGGATCCCTTGCGCTTCCAAAGTTTCCCCCAAAGCCTGTTTGTTGACGACCTGGAAATGGACGATTTGGCAACGCGAGCGGATGGTCGGCAGGATGTTCTCCTTTGCTGAGGTCATCAGGATCAAATATGTATCGTGCTGCGGCTCCTCCAAAAACGTCAGCAGGCTGTTCGAAGCGCTGACCGTCATCTTTTCCGCGTCATAGATCAGATAGATTTTGCGGCTGCCTTCCATCCCGCTTTTGGAAAGGTCCGCCTTCAGTTCGCGGACCTGATTGACTTTAATGGTGTTGCCATCTGGGCTGATCTCCGTCACATCAGGAAATTCGCCTGCAGCAATCCGCAGGCAATGGCTGCAGCGCCCGCAAGGCTGATCATCCTGCAGGTCTTCGCAAAAGAGCGCCTGCGCGATCCAACGTGCCAATTCTTCCTTGCCGGTCCCCCGTGCCCCTTCGAACAAATAGGCATGGACCAACCGTTTTTCCCGAATCGTCCGTTGGAACCTTTCGAGCAGTTCCGGCTGTTGCTTCATCAAAAGCTGTGTCACACCATCCATCCTTTCCTTTGTCATCAAAATCTATGAAAACTATCTACCGGGAGGACAAACACAGTGGCTCCGCCTACATGCACTTCCATCGGGAAACCGATCGCACTGTCCATCGGCACGTCCATGCTTACTGGAGTCGCCACGAACTGTTCGCGCGCTTCACAATTGGTCTTGATGATCTGCAGCACTTGATCAACCCGTTCGTCCTCCACACCGATCATGAAAGTCGTATTGCCGGCGCGCAAAAAGCCGCCTGTCGAAGGCAACTTCGTCGCGCGGACGTTCGCTTCCACCAACTCATCGGATAGGATCGCACTGTCTTTATCTTGAACGATAGCCATAATTAATTTCATAACAAATCCCTCTTTTCTTTATATTAAAAAGGTCGATCAGTGATGATTGAAAAATGATTTTTTTAAAAATAGCTTGGATACCTGTTTTGGATGATGTGATAGCACGCTTCTGCCACAGCTTCACGGCTCATCGTCCCGTCGACGACCACGATCCTTTCCGGATTCGCCTGCGCCAATTGCTGATAGCCGGCCCGGACTTTTTCATGGAAGTCGAGCTTCTCCCGGTCCAAACGATTGTATTCCCGTTCATCCAGATTCGCATGAATCCTTTGAATGCCCACTTCCGCTGGGACATCGATATACAACGTCAGGTCCGGCTCAATGCCTTCTGTCGCAAATTGATTGATCGCACGGATCCCTTCTTCCCCGATGCCTCTCGCGTAGCCTTGATAAGCGATGGAGCTGTCGACAAAACGATCGCAAAAAATGACGTCTCCACTCTCCAAAACGGGCAACACCTTTTCGACCAGATGCTGGCGACGGCTTGCCGCATACAATAATGCTTCTGTCCTAGAATCCATGTCCGTATGCGAAGGATCCAGTATCAACGATCGGATTTTTTCCGCAATCGGGCTCCCGCCCGGTTCCCTCGTCGCTACCACTTTCCGGTTCATCTCTTGTTGCAGACGCGGCACGACTTGCTGCAGCGCAGTTGTCTTGCCTGAGCCATCCGGCCCTTCGATTGTGATGAAAATCCCTCTCACTTTGCACACCCCTACGATTCTAATACTTCCATTATACGCTAAATGAAAGTTTTTTTATACAGATGAATCCGATATCCCTTTGTCAATTTTGCAACAAATTATTGTATTCATCGGGTTTTTCCGAAAACGGGATGCCGCGCGTGCAGCCTGCGCCACAAACATACTAAGATTAGTAGTACAAACCACGGCCATGGTTTGTGCTACTATTTTTTTATAGTAGAAGTGAAGGTAAGCCGACCAGCCTCTGGGACCAATTAGAGTCCGTATCACAAACCGGCTCATTTCACACCCTTATGTGAATCAGTTTAGTATGTTGGGTCCAAGAGACCGTGTATAAGAAAATGGAATCGATAAGGAGCTGTGAGATCTTCTATAATGGCTTAAAAAGGAGGACAAAAAAATGAAGCATGTTATCGCGCTTGATGTCAGTAAGGGAAAGAGCACTATGGTGCTA